>JBFXGM010000034.1:0-45416 GCA_050178015.1 Mangrovibacterium sp. | reverse complement strand
GTGATCACATAAATCTCATTGCCACCTTTATTGGTGTTTCTTAATAGTTTTTCCGGGGTCAATTCCGCCAGAATAGCTTCTTTCGCTACAGGTGCAGCAATATCCTTCATACTTATTCTGCTTAATTTTAATGAGCTACAAAACTAAAAAAAATAATTTAGAATTGGTTTTTTGCCTCTTTTTCATTTTTCCCGGCCAACTACTCCGGCAGCCTGTAAAGGATCTTGCGTACCTCGTTGGCCCATTGGAGTTGTGACTTGCTTTTGTCAAATGTTTTATACGGAATTGGTCGGCCAAAAGTGAGCGTGAATTTCTGATTTTTATGTTTGAATGTTTCAGAGGGCAGGAGGAACATTTCCAGGTTCCATTTGATGCCCAGGTATTTTCTCAGATTGGCCAGCCGGTAAAAGAAGTTTGAGTTCCGGCCGCTAATATGCACCGGGATTACATCGCGTTGGTATTCAACTGCCTTCTGGATGAAATGCTTTTTCCATTCGGTGTCTGTGATTTTTCCTTTTATTTTCCGCGAGGCCAATCCCGAGGGGAAAATGAGGATCTGGTCATCGGAGCTGTAGGTTTTGTGGATGATGTTGGCAACTTCGCGGCTGTGCCCGCCATGTTTGTTGATGGGTACAAAAATGCTTTCCAGCTGAGGGATTTTCATCAGAACATCGTTTACCAAAAAACGGACATCGCCAGCTGTGTTGTAAACATTGTGTATCAGTAACATTGCGTCGAACCCACCAAGGGGGTGATTGGCAACAAAAATGAACCGCCCTTGTCGGGGAACATTTTCCAACCCGATCACCTGTTGGCTGACGTTGAAGTGTTTCACCATTGCATTGGCGAAATCAATGCCGCTCAGGGTGCCGTAATTTGCCAGTATTTCGTTGATCTCGCGAATGTGCATCACCCGGTTGATAAACCGGTAAACAAAACCGGGAAGCAACTTGGCCAAGCGAGGGTTTTTCTCGTTGAAAAGTGCTTTTATGTCAATTGGTTTGATACCGTTTGGATACTCGTCGGACATGTCTCTTCAATTTGTTCCGAAAAATAGAAAAATAAATGCGATTTGGTGTGCGTGTGCTGATGTGTTTGTATTTTTGGCGAATGAAACCTATTTATTAACCCCTGTTGAAAACCACTGTTAGTAACTTAAATGTCACATTATCAGTTTGAAATGAGTTTGTTTTAACAGGTGTTCTCATGTTATTAACATGAAATAAACAGGCATGGTTGTTTTTGTTGGTGGAAAAAAGTGACTGAAAGTGACTGAAAGTGGATTTTGGGAAAAGAATTTACTAATTTTACAATTGAAAAATAGGCAATTAACGTATGGATTTCTCAGCAGAAAAGAACGCAACACTCGACGAAAAAGGAAGGGTTGTTTTGCCTGCCGACTACAAAAATGAGATGGGAGGCAGCATTCCCGGTGGTCAATTGGCCATCGAGCTGGATCCGTACGAGAAATGCCTGAACATTTATCCGATAGAAGTTTGGGAAAAGCAACTCGCTTTTTTAAAGTCCAAACTCAATCGGAACAACCGAGAGCAAAGTCGTTTGCTGGATCTGATTTACCGAAACTTCAAAGTAATTCAGGTTCCTGACTCCTGCAGGATGAACCTGCCCAACAATTTTCTTGAAAAAGTAAGCATCAAAAAGGATGTGGTTTTTGTGGGGCAGGGAGAACGGATCCGCTTGTGGGATGTCGGCGAATATGAAGCTTACCTTGGAGCAGGAGAGGGATATGGAGAATTGTTTGGAAAATATTTTGGGAATTCGGAGGATGCATAGTGGAACAAGTTTACCACATACCGGTGTTGTTGAATGAAAGTGTTGAAGGACTGAACATTCAAAAGGATGGTGATTACGTGGATGTCACCTTTGGTGGGGGTGGTCACTCCCGTCACATTCTGAACCAGTTATCTGCAGGTCGATTATTTGCTTTCGACCAGGACGAAGATGCCGCGGCCAACGCTTTTGATGATCCGCGCTTTTATTTCATCCGTCATAATTTCAGGTATATCCGTCATTTTTTGCGGTATTATCAGGTGGAGCAGGTAGATGGTATCTTGGCCGACCTGGGCGTTTCGTCGCACGATTTTGATGTGGCCGAGCGCGGTTTTTCATTTCGTTTTACCGGTGATCTGGATATGCGAATGAACCGCAACGCATCGAAAACGGCTGCCGATATCATCAACGAATACGACGAGGAGAAGCTGGTGAGGGTTTTTCGCGAATTTGGCGAAGTTGAAAATGCCCGCCGCCTGGTGAAACAGCTAATGGCTGCCCGTCAGGTACGGCCCATCCGTACCATCGACCAGTTTAAGGAGGCCATTTCACCCTGTGTTTCAAAAAAGAACGAATCCAAATACCTGGCGAAGGTTTTCCAGGCTTTACGCATCGAAACCAACGGGGAGCTGGATGTCCTGAAGGAATTTCTGGAGCAAAGCGCCCGGTTGCTGAAACCCGGAGGCCGACTGGTGGTAATTACTTACCATTCACTGGAAGACCGGCTGGTGAAGAACTTCATCCGGACCGGAAATTTTGAAGGGAAGCAGGAAAAGGATTTTTACGGGAATGTCAGTTCAAGCCTGGTAGCGGTCAACCGAAAGGTGATCATACCGGGTGAGGAAGAAATTGAACGAAACCCACGGGCCAGAAGCGCTAAATTAAGAATAGCAGAAAAAGTATGACAAACGAGGCTCAAAAAAACGGAAAAAGCAGAGGCCGCAAAAACAGTCTGAAGTCGTTTTTGGGAGGAAGCATCCTGGCCAGCGAGCGGCTGACCCGCGAATTGCCCTTCGTTTTTTTTGTTGTTTTTCTGGGGATATTGCTGATTGCCAATCGGTACTGGTCGGAAAAAACCATCCGGCAGATTGAGGCGGTGCAGGACTCCATTAAAGAGCTGCGGGCCGAATCGGTTACCTTCGAAACGGAGTTGATGCGGATGAACAGGCCTTCGGAAATAGTCAGCAAAGTTCGGGCGAACGGACTGGACTTGATGGAGCCGCTGGAGCCGGCACGTAAATTAAAAGTAGAGAAATTGGATCAAGAATAAATGGAGATCAGAAAAGACATAACGTTCCGTTTCGGAATCATTTACTTTTTGGCCATATTGATGGGCGTCATCATCGTGGTCAAAATTTTTATGATTCAAACCGTTGACACCGGTAAATGGGAGCAGATTGCCAAAGAACTGAAAACCAATACGACCGAATTGCAAGCCAAGCGCGGGAATGTTTGTGCCGACGATGGCAGTATTTTGGCAACTTCGGTGCCATACTATGAGTTGCGGCTCGATCTGGCTGCTCCGCGGGTGAAGCGCGTATTCGACGAACATGCCGATGAGTTTTCCTTACAGGTGGCCGAATTGTTCAATATTTCAAAGGCCCAGTTCAAGCAAAAGCTGACCAAAGCTTACAGGGAAGGAAACCGGTGGTTCCTGGTTTATCCGCAGAAGGTAAATTACAACCAGCTGCAACAGTTCAAGCGGTTGGAAATGATGAAACGCGGCTATTTTGGTTCCGGCCTCATTGTCGTGGGCGAAAGCGAACGGGTGATGCCGCATGGCGATATGGCCAGCCGCACGATCGGTACATTAAATAAAGGCGCGTATGGCGGCATCCATGGCAACGTGGGGTATTCCGGCATTGAAGGGATCATGGAAAGTTACCTGGCCGGTGAGAATGGGCTGGCATTGAAGCGGAACTATTCCGGCCATTGGGTGGATATTCCGATTGTTGACCCCAAGGATGGAAAAGATGTGGTGACCACGATCAATGTGAACTTGCAGGACTTTACCCAAAATGCGCTGATGCGGCAGATGCTCGAATCGCAGGCCGAGTGGGGGACAGCTGTGGTGATGGAAGTAAAAACCGGCGAAATAAAAGCGATTGCCAACCTGGGCCGGCGGAAAGACGGCGCCTATGCCGAAACCTACAATTTTGCCCTCGGCCATGCCGGGTGCAGCGAGCCCGGCTCAACCTTTAAACTGATGTCGATGATGGTGGCCATGGAACACGGCTATGTGGATACATCCGATGTGTTTGACACCGGCGTGGGCAAATGGGAGTACCGCGGCCAGACCATCTACGACAGTGATTACGGCCATGGTGGACACGGAAAAATCAGCATGAAAAAAATATTTGAGCTATCTTCTAATGTTGGGGTGGCCAAAATCATTACGAAATTTTATGAAGGAAAGGAACGGGACTTCATTGACCGGATTTACAATTTTGGGTTGAACAAGCCCCTTGGACTTGGTTTTGCCGGCGAAGGGGTGCCCTACATAAAATATCCGGGTGATCAGGTTTGGTGGGGTCCGTCGCTGGCCTGGATTTCATACGGCTATGAAATTAAACTTACCCCGCTGCAAACGTTGACCTTTTACAACGCCATTGCCAACAACGGACGAATGGTTAAACCCAAGTTTGTAAAGGAGGTGCAAGAAAACGGCTTGCTGGTCAAAGAGTTTAAAACGGAGGTGATCAACCCGGCCATTTGTTCCCGCGAAACGCTCGGAAAGGCCCGTTTGCTGCTGGAGGGGGTTTGTACCCAAGGCACCGGAAAATCGTTGAACAACCCGTATTTCCCGATTGCCGGCAAAACGGGAACAGCTCAGGTGGCCTATCAAAATGAAGGGTACACCAAGGGTGGACGAAAAAATTACCAGGCTTCGTTTGCCGGTTACTTCCCGGCCGACGATCCTAAATATTCAGTCATCGTGGTGATTGTTGGGCCCAAAGGAAAATTCTACGGTGGCTCTGTGGCCGGCCCGGTTTTCAAAGAGGTGGTCGGGAAAGTGTATGCTTCGTTTTTGGAGCCGCGCAATGAGATGGGTGAAGAGCTGGTAAAGGTTCCCGAGGTGAAAACCGCTTTTCGGGGAGATATTGCCGAAGCGGTGGATGAACTGGATTTGGATATTAACACGAAGGCTGCGGATGGCGAATTGATCCGGGTGAAAACCGCCGATGAGAAAATCGAAGTTGCCGGTCTGAATGTACAGGATGGCCTGGTACCCGATGTGATCGGCATGGGTGGATCAGATGCCCTGTTCCTGCTGGAGAAAACCGGTTTAAAAGTGAAAATGAACGGGTTGGGAAAGGTGCGAAAGCAATCGGTACCGGCAGGGAACAAGGTGAAAAAAGGACAAACAATTTATTTGGAATTAAGCTGATGAAGACGTTAAAAGAAATACTCTCAGGATTGAATTATGAACTGGTTAGCGGCGATTTGTCGGTTCCGGTTGGACAAATTCATTTCGATTCGCGCAAGGTGGCACGCGGTGACGTATTTGTTGCTGTCGGTGGCACTCATGTTGACGGTCATGTTTATATCCCGAAAGCCCTGGAGAACGACGCTTCGGTGATTATTGCCGAAAGGGCGGATATTGAGGTTGGTGCTGCCACGTTGGTGAGAGTTGAAAATACAGCGCAGGCTATTGGTTTGCTTGCCGCCAATTACTACGGAAATCCTTCGGCAAACCTGAAAGTGGTTGGCGTTACCGGGACCAATGGCAAAACCACCATTGCCACGCTGCTGTACCGTCTCTTTAAAAAACTAGGATACAAAGCCGGATTGATTTCTACGATAAAATATTACGTCGGCGACGAGGAATTTCCTGCCACACACACCACGCCTGATGCCTTGCAAATCCAGTCGCTGATGGCCGACATGGTGTATGCTGGCTGCCAATACTGTTTTATGGAGGTAAGTTCTCATGCCATCGACCAGGACCGGATTGCAGGAATCGAATTTGATGGCGGTATCTTTACCAACCTAACGCACGATCACCTGGATTACCATAAAACCTTTGCCGAATACCTGAAGGCTAAAAAGAAATTCTTCGACAACCTGCCTGCCACTGCTTTTGCCCTGACCAACGGCGATGAAAAAAATGGTCGCGTGATGCTTCAAAATACCAAGGCTGTGCAGAAAACCTATGCACTGAAATCGCTGGCCGACTATAAATGTAAAGTGTTGGAAAAGCACCTCGATGGCATGTTGCTCGATGTGGACGGGACGGAAGTATGGACGCATTTCTCCGGGATTTTCAATGCCTATAACTTGTTGTCGGTGTATGCTACTGCTCTGCTGTTGGGCGAAGAAGCGGATGATGTTCTTCCGGCCATGAGCGAACTGCGCCCTGTGGCCGGCCGATTTGAGATTCTGCGTTCGCCCGACGGGAAGTATGCCATCGTGGATTACGCCCACACACCCGATGCATTGAAAAATGTGCTCAGCGGGATCAGCGAAATACGTACCGGAAATGAGCAGGTAATTACAGTGGTGGGTGCCGGCGGCGATCGCGACAAAACCAAACGCCCGGTAATGGCCAGGGAGGCTGTATTGCAAAGCGACCGGGTCATCCTTACCTCCGACAATCCGCGCACCGAAGTGCCCGAGCAAATTATTGCCGACATGGAAGTGGGCGTGGAAGCGCACCAACGTAAGAAAGTGCTTTCGATTGTGAACCGGAAAGAAGCCATCCGTACGGCCTGCATGTTGGCCCAACCCGGCGACATCATCTTGGTGGCCGGAAAAGGGCACGAAGATTATCAGGAAATCAACGGGGTGAAATATCATTTTGACGACAAAGAAGTAATCAGCGAAATATTTAATGCAATTTAAAAAGTAGAAGACGATGTTTAGTTTAGTGTATGAATGGTTGAAAGATTACGATGTTCCCGGGTTGGGGATGTTGCCGTACATTTCGTTCCGGGCGTCAGCAGCCATCATTACCAGTTTGTTTATCACCATGGGCTTTGGTAAAAAACTGATCCGTGTGTTGCAGCGTAAACAAATTGGCGAGGAAGTGCGCGATCTGGGCCTGGAAGGACAGATGCAGAAAAAAGGCACGCCAACCATGGGAGGGCTCATCATTTTGGCATCCATCATCATCCCAACCTTACTGTTTGCCCGGCTCAACAACATCTACATCATCCTGATGCTGATTACAACTTTCTGGCTGGGGATCATTGGTTTTATCGACGATTACATCAAAGTTTTCCTGAAGGACAAGCAAGGCCTGGCTGGAAAATTTAAAATCCTGGGACAGGTAAGTTTGGGGATTATCGTGGCTGCCACACTTTATTTGTCGGACGACGTGGTGGTGCGCGAAAAGGTACGCAATGCCAAAGGCGACTTTGTAAAAGAAATTGTGGTGGATCACGAAACCGGGCAACAGGAAGTTCGATTTGTGACCGAAGAAGTGAAATCGACTAAAACCACCCTTCCGTTTATTAAGAATCATGAATTTGATTATGAGTGGGTTATTCGTTTTATTGGCGAAAGTTCCACCTACTTGCGATGGCTAATCTATGCCGCAGCAATCATTCTGATCATCACGGCGGTATCAAATGCCGCCAACCTCACCGACGGGATTGACGGGCTGGCAACCGGCACTTCGGCCATCAGCGGCGCCACGCTTGGCATTTTGGCCTACGTGAGCGGTAACATTATTTATGCCGACTACCTGAACATCATGTACATCCCCAATATTGGCGAGCTGACGGTGTTTATTGCCGCGTTTATCGGGGCAACGGTTGGCTTTTTATGGTGGAATTCATTTCCGGCCCAAGTTTTCATGGGCGACACGGGAAGTCTGGCGTTGGGCGGGATCTTGGCTGTTTTCGCGGTCATCATCCGCAAAGAAATCCTGATCCCGTTGTTGTGTGGCATCTTCCTGGTCGAAAACCTGTCGGTGATGCTCCAGGTGGGCTATTTCAAATATACCAAAAAGAAATACGGCGAAGGAAAGCGGATTTTCTTGATGAGCCCGATTCATCACCATTATCAGAAAAGGGGCATTCCGGAGCCAAAAATAGTTACCCGCTTCTGGATTGTCGGGATTGTGTTGGCGGTATTTACCATTGCAACTCTTAAAATGCGTTAATCGTGGCAGAAAAAGTAGTCATATTGGGAGCAGGCGAAAGCGGGGTAGGTTCGGCCATCCTGGCGCAAAAACAGGGCTTTGAGGTTTTTGTTTCCGACATGGGGCAGGTGAAGGAAAAGTACAGAGATGTTCTGAATCAATACCAGATAGCTTTCGAAGAAGGAAGCCATTCGGAAGACGAAATCCTGACGGCTGATCTGGTGATTAAAAGTCCGGGCATACCGGAGAAAGCGCCATTGGTTAAAAAATTACGGGAAATGAACATTCCGGTGATCTCGGAAATCGAATTTGCAGGACGTTACAACACGGCCAAAACCATTTGCATTACCGGCAGCAACGGAAAAACGACTACCACCATGCTGACCTATCACTTGCTAAAGGAGGCGGGTTTAAACGTGGGGCTGGCCGGAAACGTGGGAAACAGTTTTGCCTGGCAGGTGGCCGAAAAGGATTTCGATTGGTATGTGATTGAACTAAGCAGCTTTCAGCTCGATGACATGTACCGGTTTAAAGCCGATGTGGCCGTATTGCTGAACATTACCCCGGACCATCTGGACCGGTACGAGTACAAGATGCAGAATTACGTGGACTCGAAGTTCCGCGTCATCCAAAACCAAACGCCGGACGATTTTTTTATTTATTGCGCCGACGATCCGGTTATTCAGGAAGAACTAAAAAAACGGCATATTCCGGCCACTTGTCTCCCATTTGGCTGGGCCGAAGCACCCGAAAACGGAGCGGGAGTAAAAGGGGATAACATCATCATCAATTGGAAACAAAAAACATTTATTATGTCCATTTTTGATATCGCATTACAGGGTAGGCACAACACCTACAATTCAATGGCAGCCGGGCTTGCCGGGATGGTGTTGAAGATCAGGAACGAGAAAATCAGGGAAAGCCTTGCCGATTTTAAGGGCGTGGAACACCGGCTGGAACGTTTCCTAAAAGTTCACGGCATCGAGTTTATCAACGATTCCAAGGCCACCAACGTCAACTCAACCTGGTACGCGCTGGAGTGCATCAACAAACCGATCGTGTGGATTGCCGGGGGGGTGGACAAGGGAAACGATTACAACGACCTGAAGGATCTGGTGGGCAAAAAAGTGAAGGCCATCATCTGCCTGGGGGTTGACAACCGTAAAATCAGGGAGGCTTTCGACGGGATTGTGCCTGATATCATTGAAACGCAGGATATGAAGGATGCCGTTCGGTCGGCCTACTACCTGGCCAAGGATGGCGAAGTGGTGTTGTTGTCGCCGGCATGTGCCAGTTTCGACCTGTTTGAAAATTACGAGGACCGCGGTCGTCAGTTTAAAACAGCCGTAAGGGAACTGTGAGTGATGAATGAGAAGGTTTAGGATTCGATAACCTGAATTTTTTGACTTTTGACTTGAAACTTTTGACTTGAACCCATGAATATCTCGCTGGGAAAATACATTAAAGGAGACCGTGTGATCTGGATGGTGCTGCTGTTTTTATCGCTGGCATCCATTCTGATTGTTTACAGTGCCACAGGGCGCCTGGCCTATCGCGAGGCTGGCGGACAAACAGCGCATTACGTGGTCCGGCAGGCCATTTTCATCCTGCTTGGTTTTGGTGTGATGACCTTTCTGGTGAATGTCATCCCCGTGAAATTTTATTCTTGGATTGCGCCGCTTTTGCTGATGATTACCATTTTTGCGCTGTTGGCGGCTATCGTTCAGTATAAACTGACTCCTTCCAAACCAACACCGCGTTCGCTCGATTTGGGCTTTCTAAGTTTTCAGCCTGCCGAGCTGGCCAAAATTTCCCTGGTGATGTTTGTGGCCAAAATTTTGGCCAGGCACCAAAAATCAAAAGAAGAACTGAAAAAGGCTTTCGTTTGGATCATGGGCAGTAGCGCGGTGGTGTGCGGCTTGATTTTTTATGGCGATATTTCGACTTCAGCCTTGATTTTTGGGAGCATCATGGTGCTGATGTTTATCGGGCGCATTCCATTGAAATATTTATTGTTGACGGTGTTGGCCGGGCTCATGTTGCTATCGGCCATTTATTTTACGGCAGATTACTTGCCTTCCTGGGCCGGACGTGTGCATACATTTAAGGAGCGTATTGATGATTTCGTTTATGGTGACGATGATGCCGATGAAGGGACCACTCAGGCTGATTACGCCAAACTGGCTATTTATGAAGGCGGCTTTATCGGGAAAAAACCGGGGGGGAGCGAGGTGAGCAATTACATGGAAGCTGCTTACAACGACTTTATTTATGCCATCATTATCGAGGAATATGGCATTTGGGGCGGTTTTTCGGTGGTGTTCCTGTTTATGGTGTTTTTATACCGCGGGGTGGTCATCGTGAGGCGGTCCACCCGGACGTATCCGGCATTCCTGACCGCTGGGCTGGTGTTGTTGCCCACGTTTCAGGCCATCATCAACATGTCAGTATCTGTTGGTGTTGCGCCGGTTACCGGTCAGCCCCTGCCTTGGATCAGCATGGGGGGGACTTCCATGTTGTTCTCTGCCGTTTCGTTTGGGGTAATCCTGTCGGTGAGCCATCATAACCAAAAAAACAAAGAAGTTACTGAACAACCGGTGATGGTTAATTTGCCGGATGAAGATCAGGAATTATAATATGAAGAAATTGAAAGTCATCATCAGCGGAGGCGGTACCGGAGGCCATATCTTTCCGGCCCTTTCCATTGCCAACGAGCTAAAGGCGCGGGTTCCCGGTGTCGAAATCCTGTTTGTCGGGGCGCTCGGGAAGATGGAGATGGAGCGCGTACCGGCTGCCGGTTATCCCATTGTCGGTTTGCCGGTGATGGGGTTGCCGCGAAAAGCCTCGCTAAAGATGTTCCGCTTTTTGTGGATGCTGTACCAAAGTATGCGCAAGGCCCGGAAAGTGATCGCCGATTTTCAGCCGGATGTGGCCATCGGGGTGGGCGGCTTTGCCAGCGGCCCGGTGCTGAAAGCGGCTGTCCGTAAAGGCATCCCGGCCATTTTGCAGGAACAGAATTCGTATGCGGGTGTCACCAACAAATTGTTGTCGGCAAAAGTCCGTAAAATTTGCGTGGCCTACCCGAATATGAAACGCTACTTTCCGGGCGAAAAAATCGTGTTGACCGGAAACCCGGTGCGCCAAAACCTGTTGCTCCCGGTTGATAAAACCGAAGCTTTACAGGCATTTGGATTGACTTCGGATAAACCGGTAGTGTTGATCGTTGGGGGCAGTTTGGGGGCGCGTACCCTGAACGAAGCCGTGGTGACCAATCTGGACCTGATAGCCCAAAGCGGGGTTCAGGTGTTGTGGCAAACCGGCAAAATTTATTACAACGAAATGCTGGAACGGTTGAAAAACATTCAACCTGAAAACCTGAAGCCGGTTGAGTTTTTGTCGAACATGGATTTCGCGTACAAAGTGGCCGACCTGGTGATTTCCAGGGCAGGGGCGGGGACTATCTCCGAACTATGTCTGCTGGGAAAACCATCGGTGTTGGTGCCATCGCCCAATGTGGCCGAGGACCATCAAACCAAAAATGCGATGGCGCTGGTGGAAAACGATGCCGCCGTTTTGGTGAAAGATGTGGATGCGAAAGAAAAACTCTTTCACGCGGCTTTTGCACTGGTGAAGGATACGAAACGACTGGCCGGTTTGTCGGCCAACAGTTTAAAGTTGGCCAGGCCCAATGCTACCGGCGATATTGTAAATGTGATTTTAAACGAACTGAAATAGGATGACAGGGTTGAACGACATCAGGATGGTGTATTTCCTCGGTATCGGGGGGATTGGGATGAGCGCACTGGCACGTTATTTCAAACATGCCGGTTTTGTGGTGTCGGGTTACGACCGCACGGAAACCGCTTTGACCAAGGAATTGGTTGCTGAAGGGATTGATGTGCACTACGACGACCGCCCGGGATGGGTAGCCGGTCAACTGAAAAAGGACGAAACACTTGTCGTGCTGACACCGGCTGTCCCGGGCGATATGGGCGAACGGGTTTTTCTGGAAAATAACGGTTTTCAGCTGAAAAAGCGTTCGGAGGTGTTGGGGATGATTTGTGCCGGGGCAAAAACCTGCGCTGTGGCTGGCACGCACGGAAAAACAACTGTTTCCACCATGCTGGCCCACATCCTGATAACTTCGCGCTTGGATTGCACGGCTTTTTTAGGGGGTATTTCCAAAAATTACCAAACCAACCTGCTGCTCTCCTCGGAGAGCGAATGGATCGTGGCCGAAGCCGATGAGTTCGACCGCTCGTTTCTGCGTCTATTCCCCGATTTGGCGGTCGTAACTTCGATGGATGCCGATCATTTGGATATTTACGGGAGCCACGAAGCAATCATCGAATCATTCAACGCTTTTGTGGGGCAGGTAAAGCCCGGCGGCGCTGTGGTGGTGAAGAAAGGATTGCCGATCGATCAAAGCCGGAATACACAGATCAGCCACTATTCTTATTCGTTAAATGAGCAGGCAGATTTTCAGGCCGAAAACCTGGAGCTTGTGGATGAGGCGTACCAGTTTGACCTGGTCCATCCGAAAGGAAAAATTGAAAATTTACGGCTCAATTATCCGGGGCTGTTGAATGTGGAAAATGCTGTGGCAGCTTCATCGTTGGCCATCTTGGCTGGCGTAAGCGAAGACGAGCTGAAAGCTGCGCTGGCATCCTACCAAGGTGTAAAGCGCCGTTTTGATGTCCGTTACCGGAGCGAAAATTATCTGCTGATCGACGATTATGCGCATCATCCCGAAGAGCTGAAAGCAACGATCAGTTCGGTAAAAGCCATGTTTGCAGGCCGCTGGCTGACCGGGATTTTCCAGCCGCACCTGTTCAGCCGCACCAACGATTTTTACCGCGAGTTCGCCCGCGAACTCAGCCAGCTGGATGAAGTGATTTTGCTGGATATTTATCCGGCGCGCGAAAAACCCATGCAGGGAGTTAGTTCAGCATTGATTTTTGACTTGCTTACCAACAAACAACGGCAATTGATCTCAAAACCGGAATTGACCGAAGTGGCGAAACATATAAAACCCGGCGTGGTGCTGATGATGGGCGCCGGCGACATTGATACTCTGGTGGAACCGGTTGGTAAGATATTGATGGAGAAAGACCATGTTTAAAAAGTTAGTACATATAGCGCTGTTTGTTTTGATGGTGGCGGTCATCATCAGCTCACTGGCATTTTCTTCCGGCAAGTTGTCGAAAGTGATGTGCAACGAGCTGAAAGTGATCATTCCCGATAGTTCGCCCCGTTTTATTGATGAGGAGGAAGTTACCCGGCTCATTCGAAAGGCAGATGCCAACCTGCTGGAAAAGCAGCTGAACGCCATCAATGCTGAAACGCTGGAAGTACAATTGGAGAAAACCCCGGCGATTAAGAATGCCGAAGTTTTCCGTCATATTACCGGCGACCGGCTCGACTTTAACGGGAAGCTGGTGGTGGAAGTGCATCAGCGGGAACCGCTTTTCAGGGTGATCAGTGGCGATCGCGATTTTTACATTGATGAAGAAGGTGTCAGCATCCCGGCTAATCCGAAATTCACCGCCCATGTGCTGCTGGTAACCGGGAAAGCGGATGAAAAATATGCGCGCGAAAAACTGCTTCCTTTTGTGAATTACATTGAAAGCGATGATTTCTGGAAAGCCCAGGTCCGTCAGGTGCATGTGGAAGCAGACGGCGAAATTATATTGGTGCCGCTCATCGGCGATCAGCTGATTGAATTTGGCGAACCGGTGGATTATCACGAAAAATTACGAAACCTGAAAGCCTTGTACGAGCAGGGTTTTGCACAAACAGGTTGGGCACGTTATAAAAAGATCAGTTTAAAATATAAAAATCAGGTTGTTTGTACTAAAAAGTAAAGCTTATGGCCAGAAGCAATAACATAGTCGCAGCTGTCGATGTAGGGACCACCAAGGTGGTCGTAGTTGCCGGACGAAAAACCGAAGAAGGCAAAATCGAAATTTTGGGAGTCGGGAAAACCCGTTCCATGGGCGTCAAGCGTGGCGTAGTGCTGAATATCGAAGAGGCATTTCAGGCTATTCATAAAGCAATTCGTCAGGCCGAAGATGCTTTCGATGGTGATATTGACGAGGTGTATGTCAATATTGTTGGCCAGCAACTGAAAACCTTCACGCTGAAGACTGAGAAATACATCGGCGAAAGCCGCATTGTTTCCGAAGAAGACGTGGAATACCTGTTTCAGCAGGCGCAAAAAGTTCAACTGCCCGACGGCTATAAAATTTACCAGGCTGTGCCGCAATTGTACAGTATCGACCAGGAGGCGGGCATTCCGAACCCGGTTGGCATCACCGGAGAAAAGCTGGAAGTGGATTTCAAGCTCTTGGTGGCTCCCGAGGTTTACGAAAGCAACCTGAAGATGTGCCTCGACCGGGCTGGCATCCGCATGAAACGAAGCCTGATCGACCCGCTGGCCTCCTCCGAAGTGTTGCTGTCGGAAGATGAAAAGGAAGCCGGTGTCATCCTGTTGGATATTGGCGGGGGGACAACCAAAATGGCCATTTACCACGATGGCGTGCTGTGCTACTCATCGCTCATCCCCTTTGGCGGAAACGTGCTGACGAATGATATTAAGGAGGGTTGCTCCATTTTAGGGCGGCAGGCCGAATCGTTGAAAGTACAGTTTGGTCAGGCCATTGGCGACTTTGCCCCCGAAGATAAGGTAGTTACCATTCCGGGAATCTCAGGCTGGGAACCGAAGGAAATTTCCTTCCGCAGCCTGGCCCACATCATCCAGGCCCGCATGGAAGAAATTGTGGATGCATTCTTTTTTCAGATCGAAAAGTCCGGTTATCTCGAGAAAGTGGGCGCCGGCATCGTGCTTACCGGTGGAACGGCTTTGTTGCCGAACCTCAGCCAGCTGATCAAGTACCGCACCGGCATGGATGTTCGGAAAGGAGTCCCCCGGTGGAAGCTGGATGCCCAATGGAAAGAACTGGAAGATCCGCGCCATGCGACTGTGCTCGGATTGTTCCTGACGGCCATGAACGATACTGAAAATGGTTCCCCAAAGGGGCGGGAACGCATCAAGAAAAATAAACCAAAAAATACGCAACCTGGTTTTTTCAGCCAAATGAAACAGCAGGTGGCTCGCCAGGTAACGCTGTTCTTTGAGGAAGAACAGGATACGGAGATGTACTAAGGTCACGGACCTATTTGTTATTTTTGCCATTTCTTTCTTCCTGGGTTGTTAGAAGGCAGAAAAATGGCAGCAATTATTTAATTTGTGAACAAAAAAGTCCTCGCCTATGATTGAGGAAATTATCAACTTTGGATTGGAACAATCGCGGTCGTCCATCATCAAGGTGCTGGGGGTAGGAGGTGCCGGTTGTAACGCCGTCAACCACATGTTTACCGAAGGTATTGAAGGGGTCGATTTTTTGATCTGCAATACCGATGCACAAGCCATGCAGGGAAGCCCGGTGCCCTTGAAAATTCAGTTGGGCGTAACGCTTACCGAAGGTCGTGGCGCCGGCAACATGCCCGAGCACGGCGAACAGGCTGCCATCGAAAACCTGGACGATGTGCGCCGGGTGCTGGAGGGTACCACCAGAATGCTTTTTATCACAGCTGGGATGGGTGGCGGTACCGGAACAGGGGCGGCCCCGGTAATTGCCCGTTTGGCGCGCGAACTTGGCATTCTGACCATTGCCGTAGTGTCCATCCCCGCCCCGGCAGAAGGGAAACGTCGGTTTCAGCAGGCCCTCGAAGGCGTGGAACGCCTGAAAGAACATGTGGACAGTATGTTGGTCATCAGCAACGAAAAGCTGCATAAAATATACGGCGACCTGCCTGCATCCAGGGCCTTTAAAAAAGCCGACAACATTATTGCCACGGCCGTGAAAGGCGTGGCCGAAATCATTACCGTGCATGGCAACATCAATATTGATTATGCCGATGTGCATACCGTGATGGCCGACAGCAAAGTGTTTATCATGGGAACGGGCATTGCTGAAGGTGACGACCGGGCCATGAAAGCAGTGCATGAAGCGCTCGAATCGCCTTTGCTCGACAGCAATGACATTTACGGCACCAAGGATATCCTGTTGAATATCATTTCGGGTGATGACGAAATTACGATGGGCGAGATTGGTGATATCATCGAGTATTTGCAGGATAAAGCCGGACAGGACGCCAACATTATCTGGGGAAACGGGATCGATCGGAAGTTGGGCAACAAAATCAGCGTGACCATTGCCGCCACGCGTTTCGACAAAAACCCCAACAGCCTGTTGCAGCCAAAAATTCAGGTAGAAGAGTTTGTACTGGAAAATACACAGGAACCCGATATCAACATAGAAGATGAAGATGACGGATTTTCGGGTCATCTTTTCAATGATGTGACGGTAAAACAAACTCCCCGGAAGGGAAAAGTAAAAGCAGCCAAAAGTTCTTCGGCCCCGAAAAGGCGAGCCGGAGAATTGGTCTCTGA
Source organism: Mangrovibacterium sp. (assembly GCA_050178015.1). Lineage (GTDB taxonomy): Bacteria > Bacteroidota > Bacteroidia > Bacteroidales > Prolixibacteraceae > Gaoshiqia. The sequence goes on along the minus strand of JBFXGM010000034.1, from coordinate 29,085 downwards.
AGAAAAGCAGGAAAGCGGGAATACCGAAAGTTGGTTTTTGCGCCAGTTCAACCGTTTTTTTGATGATCAGGATGAAGCAATAAGTGATAAAGATTAAGAAAGGAATAGCCTATGTCTAGCGATATTATGAATTTCGATTTGGAAAAATCTTCAGGCGCGATCATCAAAGTGATCGGTGTTGGAGGCGGTGGTGGCAACGCGGTCAACCACATGTACCATCAGGGGATAAAAGATGTTGGGTTTATGGTGTGTAATACCGATGCCCAAGCGCTGCAAAACAGTCCGATCCCGCTGCGTGTTCAGTTGGGGGCATCGCTTACCGAAGGGCGCGGGGCCGGCAACAAGCCTGAAATTGGGCGCGAGGCTGCCATCGAAAATATCAACGATGTGAAACAAGCCATCGAAGGAACCACCAAAATGGTTTTCATCACTGCCGGAATGGGTGGTGGCACAGGCACCGGCGCCGCCCCGGTGATTGCCGAAGCGTGCAAGGACCTGAAAATCCTCACCGTGGGTATCGTCACCCTGCCGTTTCGGAACGAAGGCCGCCGCCGCATCAAACAGGCGATTGACGGTATTGCCGAGATGGAAAGCCACGTAGATTCGCTGCTGGTAATCAACAACGAACGGATTCGAGAAATGTACGGCGATTTCAAAATCTCCGAGGCCTTTGCCAAAGCCGACAATGTGTTGGCCACTGCTGCCAAAGGGATTGCCGAAATCATTACCGTGCCCGGCTACATCAATGTTGACTTTGCCGATGTGGAGACCGTGATGCGCAAAAGCGGCGTGGCCTTGATGGGATCGGCCAAAGCGGAAGGGGAAAACCGGGCGCTGAAAGCGGTGGAAGAAGCCTTGAACTCACCGTTGCTGAACAATAACGATATTCGCGGGGCGCAAAATATTTTGCTGAACATCACTTCGGGCAGCGAGGAAGTGACCATGGACGAGATCGGGCAGATTACCGATTACATACAGGCCAAAGCAGGGCACGATGCCGACCTGATTTGGGGAAACGGCGTGGACGAATCCCTGGGCGAAGAAATCTCGGTGACCGTGATTGCCACCGGTTTCAGCGTGAGCAGCATTCCCGAAATGATGGCGGCCCGCAAAACCGAAAAAACCTATCACACGCTGGTGGATGAAGTTCAGCCCAACACGTCACAAAATCAGGCTCCGCTCCCAACTCCCAAAAGCAAACAAGGCCATTCGGGCGATGCATTCGCCACAAAAATCGATCAGCGGACCTTCGAATTTGAAGTGGGCACCACCCCGCATGATGAGTTTGACGATTTGTACGGCAAACCAAAGTCGAACGAGTTTGAAAACGACTTCAGCATAAAGATGGATTTTTCAACTTCTACCGAAGAGATGGTGGATGAGTTGGAAAACATTCCGGCTTACCGGCGTAAGAAAATGAACATCACCGATGTGCGGAAGAAGTTTGAGCAAAAACTGTCGCGTTTTTCGTTGTCGCCTGACGAGGATGATAAAACCATCCTGCGCGACAATAATTCTTATTTGCACGACAACGTGGATTGATGTGGAAAGGGTATTTGAAGTTTGTCATAAAATCATGGAGGAAGGTACCACCGGAATGACGACAAATGGTCATAAATGAAAATGAAATAACGAACAATACAAAGATGAGCTTATTTGATAAAATTAACACCGATTTGACAGCGGCCATGAAGGCACGTGAAAAAACAAAACTGGAAGCCTTGCGCAACGTGAAAAAAGCGCTGATTGAAGCCAAGACGGCCAAAGGCGCTTCAGCGGAGCTGGATGACCAGGAAGTGATCCGGATCATACAAAAGCTGGCCAAGCAGGGAATCGATTCGGCCAACCTGTACAAAGAGCAGGACCGCGATGATTTGTATGGCGAGGAAATGCTGCAGGTTGAGGTTTTTGAAGTCTATCTGCCCAAAAAACTGACCGACGAAGAGCTGACTGCCGCCGTGAAAATCATTATTGATACCATTGGCGCCGTTGGCATGAAAGATATGGGCAAAGTGATGGGCATTGCTTCCAAAGAACTGGCCGGCAAAGCAGATGGCAAGGACATTGCCGATAAAGTGAAGGCTTTGCTGGGCTAATGTTTGTGGTGGCTTTCGCTGCTTTATCGGCTCGAAACCGTAAAATATCAATCCTGTACGCACCGGATACTCAACCCGTCCGTTTGATAGGCTTGATCGCGGAACAGGTCGGCATGATCATAGGCCAACTCGCGGTGCCAGGCCTTTCCTACACTTCCGGCAGTGGACGACCAGAAAGAGGCAATCCTGCGGATATTGACGTAACCGCCTTGCCATTTCCCGCCGGGAAGGGCTGTAAACCCGCTGCTGTTGGTCGCTCCGGTATTCGGGTTGTTCCAGAGGCCGTCGGGCGAACTTCCGGTTTCTTTCAGTTTCCCGCCTTCACCGGTTCCCCGCCAGCTTGTTTTGTTGGCTTCGGTTTGGCTCATTCCCAGGTGCAACTCCAGCTCTTTCCATTCTTCGTCGGTGGGCAAATGCCAGCCTTCCGGGCATAACCCGGCTGTGGTGGCTGTTTCCCAAGTGTATAAATAACCGTAGGTGTCAAAATTTTCCAGGTTATTGTTGTACCTGAAAATGCCAATATTGAGGACCGCGTCTTCAAACGAAACATCCATGGGATACAAGGCAAACATGGCGTTGTTCATAGGGGTCAGGTAACGTTCTTCAACCGTTATTTGTTCCCACCAGAAATCACTACCCTTGGTGGTTTCCTTGCCTGTGTCCAGGTCGCACGACCAAAAGCCACGGATGGTCAGGTTTTCGCCGGAATTATGCACTTCGCCCGTATTGGTATAGGTAATCCACCGTATTTTCATGTCATAGCCATACTGTTGGATTTGCATTTTTCCGGGCCGGCCCTCGCTGGTTTGATAAACCAGGATGGTTCCCGGCAATAATTGATTTTCGGTGTTGTTACTTCCGTTTATCCTTTCCGAACTTAGTTCATAATCGGCAAAACGGTATTTGAGGTTTTCGGCCATCCACTTGCGTCCACCGATCCGGACCCATTTGTATTCGCGCCCGTCTCGCGCATCCGTGAACGTTCCGTACAGTAAAAGAGGAGTAATACTTACAGTCAGTACATTGCTTTCTTTTTCACCCGCATAGGCCTTCAGTCGATATTCGTGCATTTGCTCATCGACCAGCTGCGTATCTGTCCAAGTGAATGTTGACCCGTTCACTGTTCCGAGGCTTTGCCATTCGCCGTCACTTACTTTGCGCTCGATCTTAAAATCGGTAATATTTGAGACGGACTGGCTCCAGCTCAACAGGATGTTATTTTCCTGCTGAACTGCTGAGAGAGAGATTGGAGTAACATTAATCGTCAATTCATTGCTTTCATTTTCACCCGCATAGGCCTTCAGCCGGTATTCGTGCGTTTGCCCCTCAACCAGCTGCGAATCTGTCCAGGTAAATGTTGAACCGTTCACTGTTCCGAGGCTTTGCCATTCTCCGTCACCTATTTTACGATCAATCTTAAACCCTGAAATGTTTGGGGCGGGCTGTCCCCAACTCAATAGCATAGTGTTTTCCTGTTGCGAAACCGAGAAATCAACCGGTGTCCAGGTCTCCTTCGGGCTTTCCGGGTCAAACGGATTATCCCATTCGCGTTCGCAGGATACAAGAAGACTGATTAGAATTGCCGACAGCCAATATATTGTTTTCAACGTTTTCATGATCGTTTGTTTTTCAAGGTCAATTTCTACTAAAAATGATACGTCAGTTTGGCGGCTCCTCCTTCGTCCAAAGGAATTAATTGAAAACTGAGTTGATCAGACGCATTCGATTGTTTGGAGGCCTGGATGACGACCTCAACGGCACACAGGGCCGAAATGCCAAATGCCACCGGTGTAATCCGGTCGTAGGTCTTGATTTTGCTATGTAAATCTTCCGCATCATCCGTGGCCATTTGATAATCATCATATAGCCGGTTCGATTCCATAAGTGTGTAAATGCCTGCTCCCAACGAGCTGATCCCAGCTGCCAGCCACAGGTTTTTTCGTGTTCTGTGTTTTTTGAAAGTTGAAAGAACGTTTAGATTATTTTTACCGGACAGAGTAGAATGGATGGTTGCCAGGTCGATCTCTATGGTTTTTGTGGAGGTGATATCTTTTATGGAATTTCGCGCGGTCAGTTCAATCTGATAGTGGCCCGGATATTTGTATTTATGGCTTGGGTTTCGTTCTGTTGAGGTGTTCTTGTCTGGTCCCGATTGTGGATCGCCGAAATTCCAGCTAAACCTGTCGGCATTAATGGATTCGTTTATAAATTCGAGGGTTACCGGAACTTTCTTGCCGCTTAAATTATCAAAGTCAACGATTTTAAAGTCGGCTGCCGTTGTTCCGCGGTCTTTTACAATGATGGTTTCATAATAGGTACTTTTCAGCCTTAACCCGGAATTATAGGCGGTTAATGAAACGGTGTATTTCCCAACATTGCTGAAGGTGTGCGCGGGGTTTTCCTCTTGGGAATAATTTTCAGCGCCCGAATCCGGGTCGCCGAAATCCCATTCATACTGGTCGCTGTACAGCGAGTTGTTGCTGAACCTAATTTCGCAGGGCGCATAAAAATTTCCGCCAGCCGAAAAAGTTTTAAACGCTGCCCTGGGTAAATAATCCCGGTTGATGGCAATCACATTTATCGCTATTTTACTGGTATCCACCATAAATTCAGCAGGAAAGTTCCAGGAAATAATTTTTCGTCCGGGCGCCGATACTGGGCCGTAGTCACCGGACAGGTGTTCCGGATTTGGAATGATTTCGTTCCCGTCATAATTAATAATTAGGGACACATAGAAATACCTCGTGCCATCCTCTGCAATCACATCGTAGTCAATGTATAACTTTTGATCATCCAAAGTCATCGTGCGCACGTTGGTAGCGTAATTTTCCTGACCAAACGTGTAGCTGGTCACTAAAAAAATCAGGAACAGAAAAGCAATCAACTGTTTGCAAGGTAACTTCATCCCGGGATATATAATTTTCCTTATTTACGTAGAATGCGCACAAGTGTTCTGTATTTCTGTCAGGCAAGTTAAAAAAAAAGAGTACTTTATCTTTATTCTAATTTCAATCCAAATGCTGCATTTGTTCAAACTGAACTTATATCAAAAAGGGAAACTCCACGCTGAAGTTCCCCTTTTTATTCGATATCGTTCCCGTTTTCTTTACCTGAACAAGTGATAGCTTACCCCAATGGTAAAAGCCAGATTGGTTTTGTCGTACATTTCTTTGAACGTGCCAATCCCCGGATATGTAATGTCCTTGTAGCCATCCTGATACGCGGTGTATAACCCGCCCAGGTCAAGGTCGAAACGGTCGTTTACCTTGAACTGCATACCAAAACCTACCGAATTGGAACTCAGGCTGTAGCTGATATCCGTTTGGTAGCCGCGACCCACACCGGTTTCGGAATGCATAAAACCGGCGCTGATTTTGGTAATGTCCGACAGTTGGTACTCCATGCCCAGCATCAGTTCGTACAGGTTCTCGTCCACCTCGTTTTCCTTGCCGTCCCAGTTGGCCCCTTTGTCAAAATAATTATTGAAAGAACAGGAAACATGGAAATTGTTAAACAGTTTATAGTCGATACCTGCCATCAGGATGGCCGGGATATCGTTCCGGAATTTGTCGCCATCGGGAAATTGGCCGGTACCATCAACTTCTGTTTCGTTGGTCATTTCCAGTTTCGTGCGGAACTCGTATTTCAGCCCAATATTTAACCGGTCGCCGGGTTTAATATTCAACCCTAAGATTGGGGTGTAGCCAGTTCCTTTCTGTTTTACTTCTACTTCTTTGTCCGAAGTAAGTGCAGCATAGTTGTTTTGACCAATAGCGGTGAAAAAATCGGGGGCAGGCATAAATCCACCCTGCGGATTTATTTGCGGGTGTTGCGGATTGATCAGGATATCGCGGATATGACCGTCATACTTATTCACGGCATTCAGGTAACGGAATCCGACAGAGGCACTGAGTACTTCGCTGATTTCATAAGAGGCATTGGCCTGAAAGCCCAGGAAGACCGATGATCCTTTAAAGTACAGGTCTGCTGCATAATTTGGGGTCGGAATACCTAAGCCGGTAATTAAACTTGGCAACGCAGAAAACGGAATTTCAAACGAAGGTAACCCGGTTTTGTATTCGGCTGTTCCGCCGCCTGCATTTACGCCAAAACCAAAGGACAGGGCCAGCCTGTCTTTTTTATAAACTGCAAAAGCGGAAGGAAAAACCGGCACTGTCAGGCCTCCTTCATAGGAAGATTCGTTGAGTAAAGGGTATAAGTTTTCGATGGTTCGGTTTTGAAAAATACTTTGGTTGTTCAACGAAAAATGGTAGCCATTTCCGAGTTTCACCAAACCTGCCGGATTGTAATAAACCGCGTCAACATCGAGTGAGGCGTTGCGCGAAAGCATTCGAACATATTGTGCACTTTGATTGGCATTGGTTAGAATACCACCGGCAAAAACAACCTGTGATACCATTAAACAGACGAGTGTCAATAAATTAGTTTTCTTCATAAAAACAAAAGATTAGTAAATGCCACAAAAGTAGAATAATTTACATAGGTAAATAATAGACCTGCTGCAAATCAGTTTTCAGCCCCTCCTCGTCGGTACCTTCCCTGGTTGTTTGGGGCCGAAAAATCAATGAATATATTCCTTAATTTCTTCTTCCTCTGTAAGTTCTCCGTTCGAAATGGTGATAGCTGTCTCGATCAGGGCCAGGTGCGAATAGGCTTGCGGAAAGTTCCCGAGCATGCGTTTGGTTTCAAAATCCAAATCTTCGCTGTACAAGCCCAGGTGGTTGGAGTATTTCAGCAGGGCATGGAATTTTTCCAAAGCTTCTTTTTTGCGGCCGATTTTATACAGACTGTTGGTGAGCCAGAACGAACAAATCGTGAAGGCTGATTTCGGAGTCCCAAAGTCATCTTGGTTTTTGTAACGGTACATGAGCCCATTGTGTTCCAGATCTTTCTGGATGGCCAGCACGGTATCTACAAAGCGCTGGTCATTGGCCGAGATAAACCCGTACGATTCCATCAGCAACACCGAGGCATCCAGGTCTTCGCTGCCATAAGCCTGGGTAAACGACTGCCTGGAATCTGACCAGGCGTATTGATGAATATCTTTTTTGATCGTGTCACGCAGTTTGCTCCACGGCTGAATGTAGAGATCCCGCTTCAGCAGGGTCGCAATTTTTACGGCGCGATCAACGGCTACCCAGCAAAGCACTTTGCTGAAGGTGAAGTGCTTGTTTTCGTTTCGGATTTCCCAAATGCCGCGGTCGGGCTTTTTCCAGTTGGCCTCCACTACTTTAATGATGTTGCGGGTTATGGTCCACAATTCTTCGCTGTGCTCCAGGCTGACGGAGTATATTTCGAAATGCTGAAAAATAACATCCAGCAGAATGCCGTAGATATCGTTTTGCTTTTGTTTGTAAGCTGCATTTCCGATACGAACCGGAGAAGAATTTTCGTAACCCGAAAGGTGTGTCAGCTCTTGTTCTGTTAGTTTTTTTTCGCCGCGTATTCCGTACATGATCTGCATTTTTTCATCCTTATCCGGTAGAATGTCAATAATGAAGTTCAGGTAATGTCGCGCCATGCGAAAATGGCCCAGCGAGGTCATGATTTTTACCACCATCGAAGCGTCTCGGATCCAGCAAAAACGATAGTCCCAATTTCGCTCCTCGCCAACCGTTTCGGGCAGCGAGGTGGTCAGGGCAGCCAAAATTGCCCCGCTTTTGTCGAAACTCAGCATCTTCAGAGTCAGCGCACTTCGCGCGATGGCGTCTTCATATTTTTTAAACGAAGTGGTCCGTTCTGCCCAGTTTAGCCAGTAAACCTTGGTTCGTTCCAGCTTCAGCTTTTCACGTCTCACATCTTGTGGCAGTAACTTTTGGTTGTAGCTCACCAGACAAAAATTGTCCTCCGTAAGTTTCATCGGTTGCTCTTCGAGGATCGTTTGCAGGTTGAAGCCCGAATACAGGTAAAGCGAATCATAAGCACCTTTTTCGGTGGTCGATTTGATATAACAATCTTCGATGATGTTGTGGGTTGAAAAGCGGGCGTATTCCAGCCGTGGATTATATTTGATCACCAACTCGGGCTCACCTTCAATATGGTTGAAGTAACGTACCACATCGGGCGGAAGATAGTAGCCCCCGGCCTCGGTTTGATAGCGTGGCATAAAATCATGGATTTCGAATATTCCGTCTTTACAGATAAAACGAGTTGCCAGAATGTTGGTCCGCGGAAGGTAGTATTGTTTAATCTGCTCTAAAAAGGTGGGTATTACCTCAAAGCTTCCGCCCACTTTGTCGTCCAGTATTTTAGCAAATACCGATGACGAATCAAATTGGGGCAGACACATCCACTCGATGGATCCCGTTTCTGAAATCATGGCAGCGCTCCGGCAATTCCCGATTATTCCGTAATTTAAGTTTTTCATAAACCGTTGTTATATTGTTTTTTAATCCCGCTTGCGTGGTTGGGTGGTTTTGATTACTACAAAAAATTAACTATTTTTCTGTCGCTGGTCTGGTTTTCCCAAACGGAAATGCCGGATTTTTCAGTCCGTAAAAAAGGCATAATTCAGTTAGAAATCAAAATTATCCCCTAAATCGGCCACCAGTTTACGGGCCACTTCGTACAGATATTCATTCAACATTTAAGAAGTCGGGATGTTGAGTTTGTCGGAAAGAAGATTTGAAAAAGAATAAGAATCAAATAAACATAAGACATGAGCAAAATACACATTGTATCCAATCGGTTACCCGTTAGTATCGAAAATGGACCTCAAGGCATGCAGGTTACGCCAAGCGTGGGTGGTCTGGCAACTGGTATGCGTTCGATTTATAAAGAGTATGGCGGCCAGTGGATTGGCTGGTCGGGAATAGCTTCTGATGGTTTGTCGGAACAGGAAGTGGAAGCGATTGACGAAAAACTGGTGGAAGAGAATTGCCTGGCGGTTCATCTTTCCAACGAAGAAATTAACCTGTATTACGAAGGTTTCTCCAACAACATTATCTGGCCGCTATTCCACTATTTCGCTCAGTTTATCGATTATAACCCGGATTATTGGGAAGCCTACATCAAGGTTAACCGAAAATTTGCAGATAAGGCGCTGGAAATCCTCGAAGATGGTGATACCATTTGGGTGCACGATTACCAGTTGCTGCTGGTTCCCGAAATGATCAAAGCCGAAAAGCCCGGCGTGACGATTGGCTTTTTCCTGCATATCCCTTTCCCTTCGTTCGAGGTATTCCGTATTTTGCCCTGGCGCAAAGAGCTGATTAAAGGGATGCTGGGCGCCGACCTGATCGGTTTTCATACCTATGATTACGAAAGGCACTTTTTTAGCTCGGTGCGCCGTCTGTTGGGGTACGAGGTCTCGTTCAACCAAATACACATGGAAGACCGCATCATCATGGCCGATGCCTTCCCGATGGGTATCGATTACACCAAGTTTAGCAGCAAGGCCGAGGAGGTTTCCCGGAAATCGTTGCAGGAGAAATCGGAACTGCACCGCGAGCTGGAAAAGTACTTTTTAGGCTCGCCCGACCGAAAGCTGATCCTGTCGATCGACCGGTTGGACTACACCAAAGGTATCCCCAACCGGCTGCGCGGGTTCGAATTGTTTCTGGAACGTTTCCCACAGTTCCGCAACAAAGTCACCCTGATTATGCTGGTGGTACCCTCACGGGCAGCGGTTGAGCAGTACAAACTGCTGAAAAGTGAAGTGGATGAGCTGGTGGGCAAAATCAACGGGCGTTTTGGCGGAATCAACTATACGCCAGTGTGGTATTTCTACCGCTCACTGCCGTTTGACAACCTGATTGAACTGTACAGCAGCTCGGATGTGGCCTTGGTTACCCCAGTGCGCGACGGGATGAACCTGGTAGCGAAAGAATACATCGCCTCCCGCGTCAACCAAACCGGTGTGATGATCTTGAGCGAAATGGCCGGTGTTGTCAAGGAGATGGGCGAAGCCATCATCATCAACCCGAATAATGATGCTGAAATTGCCGAAGCCATTTATCAGGCGCTGAATATGCCGCTGGAAGAACAGCGCGAGCGAATGAAACTGTTGCAGCAACGCATCAGCCGCTACGATGTGTTCAAATGGGCCGGCGAATTTCTGAAAGGCCTGAAAAAAATCGAGGCCATCCAGCAAAAGTTTTTGGCCAAACGGATTACCAATTCCGTCAAAAAGGATTTGGTCGGGCAGTTTAAGAAAGCGAAGAAACGGGCCATTTTCCTGGATTATGACGGCACCCTGGTTGGCTTTCAGAACGATCCGCAGGCTGCCAGCCCCGATCAGGAACTGCACAGCTTGTTGGCCAAACTCGAAGCCGACGCAAAAAATACGGTGACCGTTATTAGCGGACGCGACCGCGACACACTCGAACGCTGGCTGGGCGACCATCACGTGAACCTGATCGTAGAACATGGCGTATGGCTAAAGACGATGGGTAGCGAGTGGCAAATGATCGACAATATCAGCAGCAACTGGAAGCCGATCATCCGCCCCATTTTGGAGAATTTTGTCGATCGCACTCCCGGTACGTTTATCGAAGAAAAAAACTATTCGCTGGTGTGGCACTATCGCAAGGCCGAACCCGAACAAGGCGAACTGCGTGCCAATGACTTGAAAGACGAATTGCGCGACTGGATCTCGAACCACAACCTGGAGCTGATGGAAGGGAACAAGGTAATTGAGGTGAAGGCCGGTGGCATTAACAAGGGTATGGCTGCCATGCGTTTTTTGAAAGACCAGCAATTCGACTGCATCCTGGCTATTGGCGACGACTGGACCGACGAGTACATGTTTCGCGAGCTGCCCGAAAGCGCCATCACCATAAAAGTGGGCTTGAAAAATACAGCTGCGGCTTATAAAGTGGAATCGGTCACCTCGGTGCGTGCCCTGCTCAAATCGCTGGGGGAATAGGCTTGGGCAGCCCACCGGCTGTCGCAACCATCAAATATTTGCCTAGATTTGGAAACTGAAAAATGAAAGACCCATGAACAAACTGATTTTTCTCGCTTCCTTCCTACTTGCCCTGAGCGCTTTCGGTCAAACAGGGATGAACCAAGTTGATGCGGCAGGCAAAAAGCAAGGGCTCTGGCAAAAGAAACAGGAAAACGGGAAACTCCTTTATGAGGGCAGCTTTAAAGACGACCGTCCGGTGGGCGAGTTTAAGCGTTATCATTCAAATGGAATGGTGAAGGCCATCATTCAATATGCTGAGAATTCCGACTCATCGTATGCGAAAATGTTTGATTTAAAAGGAAAACTGATGGCCGAAGGCGCTTACCTCAACCAACAGAAAACCGGAAAGTGGTCGTACTTTCGGGAAGGCAGATTGGTGTCGGAAGAAACATACCAATTTGGGTTGAAAGACGGGAAATCGAAAACCTATTATCCTTCTGGGGAGTTGTTTGAAGAAACCGATTGGGAAAACAATCTGCAAACCGGTGTTTACCGCGCTTATTTTACCAACGGAAAGCCCTATCTGGAATGCCAAATGAAAGAGGGCAAGCGGAATGGCTATTGTCAGGTTTTTCGCGAAAACGGTGACCTGGAGCTGGAAGGTTTCTACCAAAACGGGCTCAGGCACAACGAGTGGAAGTATTACGATACACAGGGAAATTATTCACACAGCTTTATTTACGATTTGGGTCTGCTGATGAATCCCGAAGTGCGCGACAGCCTCGAACAAATCCGTTTTCGTGAGTTAGAAGAAAACCGTCACAAACTGGTTGACCCGGAGAAATTCATGGACAACCCGATGGAATACATGCAGCGATCGGTGTCACCCCAATAGGAAAAAAATGAACAGGTTGCGGTATATCTTGCTGGTTTTACTGGTGGTGGCTTGCGATATGTCGCAGGCCCAGGATGCAGCCCGGAATTATTACTGGGTAGCCTTTATCGACAAAAACGGTACGCCGCACTCGGTTTTGGCGCCCGAAACCTACCTGTCGCAACGGGCCATCGCGCGGCGCCAACGGCAGCAAATCCAAATTGACGAAACCGACTTGCCGGTATCGCCGGTTTACCTATCAGGGTTGAAAAACCTGGGCGCTGAAATCATCCATTCCTCCAAATGGCTGAACGGCGCTACCATCCGGGCAACGGCAGACTTGGCTGGTGAAATTTCCAGGTTGGAATTTATTCGCGAGCTGCAACTTACCAAACCCGCATTGACCCCCAAATCTGCTAAGGATAAATTTGCCCGCGAACAAATTTCTGATTTGAACGTCGGGATCGACACTTCTTATTATGGCCCGTCGGTTTACCAAATTGGCCAATTGAGCGGCCAATTTTTGCACAACCAAAACATCAACGGACAAGGCCTGCACATCGCCGTGCTCGATGCTGGTTTTTTCAGGGCCGATGAGCTACCGGCTTTCCTAACGCTTTGGAACGAGGGGCGCGTGCTCGGATTCCGCGATTTTGTGTCGCCCGGCACCAACATTTTTGCTGAAAACCAGCACGGGATGAATGTCCTTTCGATCATGGCCGGCGACCTGCCCGGCTCACTGATCGGCTCTGCTCCCGGCGCTTCCTATTATTTATTCCGGACAGAAGATTCAGCATCTGAATATCTGATTGAAGAAGATAATTGGGCTTTCGCTGCCGAGTATGCTGACTCGCTGGGCGTGGATGTCATTAACTCATCGCTTGGCTACACCGAATTTGACGACGCCGGCATGAACCACAGCTATACCGACATGAATGGCGAAACCACGCGGGTGACGCGGGCGGCCAACCTGGCCGTAAAAAAAGGCATGTTAGTGTTCAGCAGCGCCGGGAACGAGGCGGATGGTCCCTGGCGCTATCTGTCTGCTCCAGCTGACGGAGATCTCGTCCTCGGTGTTGGCGCGGTGGACCGTAACGGAATCTGGGCGCCATTCAGTTCACTGGGCCTGGCTGCCGACGGCTTGGTAAAACCCAACGTGGCCGCCTTGGGCTGGGGCACCGTGTTGCAGCGCAACGATGGAACAGTTGGATTGGGAAGCGGCACTTCTTTTTCGTCACCAGTGATGGCTGGCATGGCTGCCTGCCTGTGGCAGAGCAATCCCTTGGCAACCGCACAGGAGATAAAACAAGCGCTGGAAGAAAGCGCCAGCCAATACACCCGCCCCGACAACCTGCTGGGCTATGGCATTCCAGATATGGAGCTGGCCGACCGCCTGCTGAAACGGAAGCATGGCGTGGAGCAACTCAGTTGGGTGGCCGTTCCCAACCCGTTACAAACTTCAGTGTACTTGTATAAACTCGACGGCCCGCCGGAAACCGACGTGTTGGTACGCATTTACCGGACAAACGGTTCGCTGGTTTACGAAAAAGTTTTCCCTGCTGCCAGCCCTGTTTTTATCCCTAATCTTAGTAACTTGCCCGGCGGCTTGTACATTGCAAGCCTCCGCTACGGCAGTCATTCCGCACATGTGAAGCTGATGGTGGCAGGACAATAAAACGGGTTTCATGGCAAATATACAAGTATCACTCTCCGAATTAAACCAGCAGATTAAAGCAACGCTCGACGATGCGTTTCCCAACCTGATTTGGGTGAAGGCCGAAATCAGCGAACTGACGATTAACCGGGCTGGCCACTGTTACCTGGAACTGGTGGAGATGGACCCGGTGACCAAAGAGGTGCTGGCACGTGGCCGGGCAACCATCTGGTCGTACACCTTCCGCATGTTGAAACCCTACTTCGAAACCACTACCGGACAAGCTTTTTCTGAAGGTATCAAGGTGCTGGTCTCTGCCAAAATCGAATATCATCCGGTGTACGGGATGAGCCTGAATATTCGGGATATCGACCCGAGTTACACGATGGGCGATATGGCCCGCAAAAGGCGCGAAATTATCCTGCGCTTGCAGGAAGACGGCGTGTTTGAGATGAACAAGGAACTGGAACTTCCGCTGGTGCCGCAACGCGTGGCCATCATCTCCTCGCCAACAGCTGCCGGCTTGCAGGATTTTATGGACCAGCTGGCCAATAACCCACGCCATATCCGCTTTTACACCAAGCTGTTCCCGGCCGTGATGCAAGGTGCTGAAACCGCCGGATCAATCATACAGGCGCTCGACCATGTGTTTCAGTACGAAGACTTTTTTGATGTGGTGGCCATCATCCGCGGGGGCGGCGCCCAGCTCGACCTGGCCAGCTTCGATCATTACGAACTGGCTTATCATGTAGCGCAGTTCCCTCTTCCTGTAATTACCGGTATTGGCCACGAAAAGGATGAAACCGTGGTGGACCTGGTAGCCCACACCAAAATGAAAACGCCGACCGCTGTGGCCGAATTCCTGATTTCGGGCGCCGAAGCGTTTGAACAACTGTTGTCTGATCTGGAAACCCGCTTTGTGGATCGGGTGGAGGAACGCCTGCAGGAAGAAACCACCTATTTGCAACAGGCTGTTCAGCAGCTTAAGCAAGGGGTCCGGCAGCTGGTGAAAGCGGAAGAGCACCAATTCAACCTGACGGTGGTGCGGCTGAAAAATGCGGCTCCTTCCTTCCTTAAACAGCAAAAAGACCGTTTCCGAAAATACAAACATCAATTGGAAATAGAAGGGCTTGGCAGCCTGAAAGAGGAGTTTCACCGCTTGCATAAAAAGGCCGACAGCCTGCAATATTTCTCCCAACGGTTGTTTCGAAGCGAGCGAAATGCTCTCGCCCGGGTTGGGCAGGAACTGAAAATCCGTTTGAAAGAAGGTTTAAAGGCTGAAAATAACAGGTTGACAACCTTTGATGAAAAGGCCCGCCTGGTGGATCCGTACAAGGTATTGAAGCGGGGCTATAGCCTGACTTTCAGAAATGGAAAGCTTTTGAAATCGGCTCAGGGGCTTCAGGAGGGCGAAGAACTGCTTACCCGGTTGGCCGATGGTGACGTAAAAAGTAAAATCACAAAATAAACGACATGGTTCAAAAGAAATTAACCTACAAAGATGCCGTTGACGAGATTGACGATATCCTGGAGAAAATCGAAAACGAAGAGCTGGACGTGGACGAGCTTTCAGAAAAAGTAAAACGCGTTTCCACGCTGATCAAGTTTTGCAAGGAAAAGCTCCATAAAACCGAAACTGAGGTAGAAAACATCCTGAAAGAAATGGATGAGTAGCGAAGAGTGATCACAAAAATTCGTTCTTCCGTTTGGTATGTCCAAGAACCATGATGGAGCCAGTCGAAAAATCGTTGGTTTTTTGTAAATTAGATTCTATCTGAATTGTGAAACGAATCTGAAAATTATGGACTTAGCGAATGTGATTGAACACCTGAATTTTTGGGCCATTCTGGTGGCTGCCCTGAGTACCTTCGTGGTTGGAAGTTTGTGGTATTCGCCGGTCATGTTTGGTAACCGGTGGATGCTTCTGAATGGTTTCAACGAAAAGACCATCAATATTGGGAGCCTGCCGCTGCTGATGGTTTTAGGTTCCTCTTTTCTGATGGCTGTGCTGGCAGCTTTCGCTCTGGCTTTGTTTTTGGGAACCTCGGCCAACCTGGGCATAGGCGTGTTCGCCGGCTTTGTCATCTCAGTTTGTTGGATCAGCACGGCCCGCATCAACACTGTACTTTACGAAAAACGGAGCTTCTCCCTGTTCCTGATTAATGCGGGTTACGATTTGGTGTCGTACATCCTGATGGGCGCCATTATCGGGATGTGGCATTAATGCATCCAAACGGACCTTACGCTACTATAAAATCAATTCCCCAAAAAAGGGGTATTGGTGAAAATCGGGTTGTTCGGTTTTTACCGGGCTCCAGCTTAGAAAATGAGCCTCGGCAAGCGCATCGCCACATTTGTAGAAGTTGGCGCGGGCATGCCGGCCGCTCAGTGTCCTCATCGGGTCGTGCACAAAACAGCTGATGGGGATTTCAACCTTCAATTCCCAGCTAAAATCTCCTGTTTTCTCGTCAAACGCCTGATTGCCGAGTGTTGAAAACGTTGTAATCTGTTGGATGACTTCTACCGGCAGTTTTTGACGATGGTGCCGGTCGGGACCGTACCCTGCGTGCGGCACACCAATACAGTTGAACTCGAAATTATAGTAATTGCCGTCGGCTAAGGGCGAAATGAAAAATTCCACACAACTGTCCTGGTGCACCGGCCCGTTTATTTCGGTCACAGTAGCCCGTATATATTTCTCGCGCACGTTAAATTGAAGTTCTATCGCTTGTCCGTTGCAGCCAATCCGGAACTGAACTTCTGGATGGTATGGATATTCTCTCCAGTTTTGGCAATTCACCGGGACGAACCCGGGATGATTGGCGTGGACCTTTTTCAGATCTGCTGGCTTTATCGTGTTCATGTGTTTTTTTGGTTTTCACAAAGATAGCTTTTCGGCCATTACGTTTTAATCGGTAAATCAGTGATGAAAGAATGTGGAATTTCCAAATACGGAACAATTTTCCTCATAACCATTAATGACTGTCTGTCCTGTTTGGATTGGAAGATTTTTTGCGGATTCAGCGGATATGTTTCGGCTTTTTGTTTTTTTTGAAGAAAAAAGTTGTGAGACCAATTCTGTACCCCATTCTGATTATTTTCTTGTTGTTCTTGCCCTTCCCCGGTAAAGCTGTTCAGTTAACCGAGGAGGCCGAAATCAGCATCATGACCTGCGGCCCCAGCGAGCTGATTCATGCCATTTACGGGCATACGGCCATCCGGGTGCAGGATCCCCGCATCAACCTGGACGTGATTTTCAATTACGGCGTTTTTAGTTTCAGTGCGCCCAACTTTGTCTATCGTTTTGCCAAAGGACAAACGGATTATATGCTGGCTGCCGAGCGGTTTTCTGATTTTTTGGAAGATTACAAGCGAAACGGGCGGAGCATCAACGAGCAGGTGCTTAATCTGACGGCAGCGGGGAAACAGCAGTTGCTTGATTTTTTGATCGATAACGCCCGGCCTGAAAACCGGGAGTACCGCTACAACTTTTTCCATGATAATTGCGCCTCGCGGGTGCGCGATGTGATCGAAAAGCAGGCTGGCGCAACCGTTTTTTTTCAACAGAATTCGGGTCTGGGCAAAACCTTCCGGCAGCATGTTACCGATTACCAGGAGGTGCTCCCTTGGACTAACTTCGGTATCCAGTTGGTGCTGGGCAGCCCGTCCGACAAGGTGGCCACTGCTTACCAGGAAATGTTTTTGCCGTACTTTTTGGAAAAACATTTTGCATCGGCCCAAATGGTGGTCAACGGGCAGAAACGTCCCCTTGTGAAAGCCACGCACCGGATTTACGATGCAGGTGAATCCGAAAGCCCGGGAATGCGATGGTGGTCGCCCGAAGTGGTATTGTCGGTTCTGTTGTTGTTAATCATTTTGGTTTCCGTGCGTCAGCTTCGACGAAAGCGAGTTAATTACCTGGCAGATTATTTTCTGCTGTTTCTCACCGGTTTGACCGGGCTCGGGTTGCTTTGGTTTGTTTGGTATTCGGAACATCCGGCCATGCACCCCAATTACAATTTATTGTGGGCCGTACCCACCAATTTCCTGTTTCTTTTTTTGTGGATGGTGAAAAAATGGCGTATGCGGCTAAAGTGGTACTGGCTGGTTTTATTCGTTTGGTTGGCGCTGTTCTTGCTCTTCAGCCCCTTAGTGCCGCAAGCATTCCCATTGGGTTTTTACCTGATGGCCCTGATGGCCCTTTGCCGGTCGCTGCTTCACAGTTACCGGTTCTTTTGGTTGAAAAACAAATTCTAAAAGGCGGCGAAATATAATCTTTTCAAATCAGACTCAGTCTTCGTCATTCCTTGTTGAAAAGTTTGGATGAACAAAAAGGTGGAATTTTTCCTTCCTCTGTGGAAACGTTTATCTTTGTTTATCCAATAAAAATCTCATTTTAGCTTTGAGCGGAACAAAAAAATATGTCGAAACCCCTTTGATGAAGCAATATTATGAAATCAAAGGGAAGCACCCCGATGCGGTGTTGCTTTTTCGCGTGGGCGACTTTTACGAAACCTTTGGCGAAGATGCGATCAAAGCCGCCGAAATTCTGGGAATTACACTTACCCGTCGGGCAAATGGTTCGGCCAGTTATGTCGAATTGGCCGGTTTTCCGCATCATGCGCTTGATACGTACCTGCCCAAGTTGGTGCGGGCCGGGCAACGGGTAGCCATCTGCGAGCAGTTGGAAGATCCGAAAATGACGAAAAAGATCGTCAAACGAGGTATTACCGAACTGGTTACGCCGGGGGTTTCCATCAACGACAATATCCTGGAGCACCGAGAAAATAACTTTTTGGCGTCGGTGCATTTCGATAAAAAAATGGCCGGAGTGGCTTTTCTGGATATTTCAACCGGCGAGTTTCTGACAGCAGAGGGGAGTTTCGAATACATCGACAAGCTGCTGAGTTCATTCAAGCCCAAGGAGGTTCTTTTCCAAAAAGGAAAGGGCAATGATTTTGTCGCGGTATTTGGAGGGAAGTATTACACCTATACGATGGACGAATGGGTTTATACCGAAGATGCGGCCGTTGACCGGTTGCTGCGCCACTTCGAAACCAAATCGCTGAAAGGGTACGGGGTTCATGAGCTCAGCTACGGCGTGGTGGCTTCCGGGGCGGTTTTGCATTACCTGGACCTCACGCAGCACCACCAAGTGCAGCACATTACGGCTTTATCGCGCATCGAGGAGGACAAATACGTTTGGCTCGACCGGTTTACCATTCGCAACCTGGAGCTTTTTGGCGCCATCAACGAGGGGGCGAAAACCCTGGTGCAGGTGCTCGATAAAACCATTTCGCCCATGGGCGCCCGCATGTTGAAGCGATGGATTGCCCTGCCGTTGAAAGAAATTACCGCGATCAACGAGCGGCTTTCGGTGGTGGAGTATTTTGTGACAAATTCTGCTGAAAAAGAAGAACTGGAAGATCATATCCGGCAAATTGGCGATCTGGAAAGGATTATTTCTAAGGTGGCCGTTGGCCGCATCAATCCACGCGAGGTGGTGCAGTTGAAAAATGCCTTATTGGCCATTGAGCCTATTAAGAAATACGCAGCTGGCGTTGACCATGAAATTCTGAACCGTTTTGCCGAACAGCTAAATCCCTGCTTGTCAATACGCGAGCGAATTGAGCGTGAAATTGCGAACGATCCGCCCATGTTGCTGCACAAGGGCAATGTTATCAAGCCGGGCGTTTGCGAGGAATTGGACGACTTGCGAAAGATTGCTTATTCCGGAAAAGATTACCTGGCCCAAATGCAGGAACGCGAATCAATCCGCACTGGCATCCCTTCGTTGAAAATATCCTTCAACAATGTGTTTGGCTATTACATCGAAGTGCGCAACACGCATAAAGATAAGGTGCCGAATGACTGGATACGCAAACAAACGCTGGTAAATGCAGAGCGCTATATTACTGAAGAGTTAAAAGAATACGAAAGCAAAATATTGGGCGCCGAAGAGAAGATCCAGGCTATGGAAGCCAAAATCTTCAACGACTTGGTGATTGCCCTTTCCGAATATATACAGGCGGTACAGCTAAATGCGGTGGTGATTGCCAAGCTGGATTGCCTGTTGTCGTTTGCCAGTTCGGCAGTCGAAAATAATTATACCCGGCCCGAGTTGAACGATTCTAAAATCATCAACATTAAAGATGGGCGGCACCCTGTGATTGAACAGCAGTTGCCTATTGGCGAAAGCTACATCTCCAACGATGTGTTGCTCGATCAGGACGATCAGCAGGTTATCATCATCACCGGGCCAAACATGGCGGGTAAATCGGCGCTCCTTCGGCAAACGGCGCTGATTGTGCTGATGTCGCAAATTGGTTCTTTTGTTCCGGCCGGGGCGGCAAAAATCGGCTATGTTGACAAGATCTTTACCCGGGTTGGTGCGTCCGACAACATTTCGCTGGGCGAGTCAACCTTCATGGTGGAAATGAACGAGGCGGCCAGTATTTTGAACAACGTATCGGACCGAAGCCTGATTTTGCTTGATGAACTTGGGCGGGGAACATCCACCTACGACGGGATTTCCATTGCCTGGTCTATCGTGGAGTATATCCATGAGCACGCGCACGCCAAGGCAAAAACCTTGTTTGCTACCCACTACCACGAACTGAACGAAATGGAGAAATCATTCGGGCGGGTGAAGAACTACAACGTGAGTGTGAAAGAGGTGGGCAACAAAGTGATATTTCTGAGGAAGCTGGTGCGTGGCGGCAGTAACCACAGTTTTGGGATACACGTGGCCCGCATGGCCGGTATGCCGCCATCCGTAGTAAAACGGGCCGATGAAATCCTGGTGCAGTTGGAAGGCGACAATCGCAAGGAGAGTTTGGCCAAGCCGCTGGACGGCATGGCCGAGAAACGCGAGGGTTTTCAACTGAGCTTTTTTCAGATGGATGACCCGGTTTTAAAGGCGATCCGGGACGAAATCCGGAAGATGGACATCAATAACCTGACACCAATTGAGGCCCTGAATAAATTAAACGAGATAAAAAAACTGACTGGTTTAAAATGAGATAGCTTTCAGGCCGCGGATTTCACCTGATTTTTTAGAATTTATTTTTGGAGAAAGAAAAATTAGCAATATATTTGCAACGCTGTTTTCGGGAGCTGAATGCAGTAAGTTCTTTGCAAAATAACATAAATCGCGAGAGTAGCTCAGTTGGTAGAGCACGACCTTGCCAAGGTCGGGGTCGCGGGTTCGAGTCCCGTTTCTCGCTCTTTATTTAGGATGCCCGGATGGTGGAATGGTAGACACGTTGGACTTAAAATCCAATGACCAATCAACGGTCGTGCGGGTTCAAGTCCCGCTCCGGGTACATCTCACCACTCACGCGAGAGTAGCTCAGTTGGTAGAGCACGACCTTGCCAAGGTCGGGGTCGCGGGTTCGAGTCCCGTTTCTCGCTCCATTTAAAAAGCACTTCATGAAAATGAGGTGCTTTTTTGCATTTTGTCGGTTCGCTTTGACGGATCAGTTCTTTCAATTGGTATAATAATGCTATATTTTTTTCAAATTACCTGACTTATGGGATTGTCTGAGTATTATATTTATTTGCTGGAAAGCCAGAAATCAGGCAAATGGTATGTTGGATTATCCTCTAATCCAGAGGGGCGATTGAAACAGCACAATCAAGGGAAATCACATTTTACCAAGGGACACATTCCCTGGGTTCTTTTGTATTCCGAGAAGATTGGAGATTTGAAGGATGCAAGGCAGAAAGAAAAATACTATAAAACCGCAGCAGGTAAAAAGAAGTTAAAATCAATTTTAGGAAGGTAAAGGTAGAGCACGACCTTACCAAAGTTGGGGTCGCGGGTTCCCTGCCCGACTGCGCGGTCAGGCGGGGAGTCCCGTTTCTCGCTCCAGTTAAAAAGCACTTCATGAAAATGAGGTGCTTTTTTGCGTTTTGTCGATTCACTTTGACGGATCAGTTCTTTCAATGGGTATAATAATGCTATATTCTTGTCAAATTATATGATTTATGGGATTGTCTGAGTATTACATTTATTTGCTGGAAAGCCAGAAATCAAGCAAATGGTATGTTGGATTTGTGTGGGATTCCTGATAGATTTGCAGCGATTTTTTTGCGTGTATTTTCATTGATCGCCAAATAATTGAAATTGAGTATGAAAGGAATTATGACCATTGGGCTGCTGGTTTTATCCAACACGTTTATGACTTTTGCCTGGTACGGGCATTTGAAGTTCGCAGAGATGAAATGGTTCAACAAGCTTGGGCTGATTTCGATTGTGATGGTTAGCTGGGGAATAGCGCTGTTCGAGTATTTCTTCCAAGTCCCTGCCAATCGTATTGGCTTCAAAGATCACGGCGGGCCTTTCTCGCTGATCGAGCTCAAGGTTTTGCAGGAAGTGATTACCCTGGTTGTGTTTTCCATCTTCACCATCTTTTTATTCCGCAGCGAAACTTTTCGCTGGAACCATATCATTGGCTTCATCTTTTTGGTTCTGGCCGTATTTTTCATCTTCAAGAAATAGGAAGGGCGTTGTTTGAAGTTAAGTGTTTTCTTTGTTTTGACTTTCCTTCTGTTCATAAGAAATTTTCGCGTTTTATGGGGGCATGCGGCTTAACATCCCGGTAACAAAATGCCCGAATATTTTCGGTCGGCTGTCCGATTCATTACTTTTGCCTATCTTGTTTTTTAGTTGAGTTCTCAATCGATTTATATGGATATACTTTTGGATGATCCGGCAACGGAAAAGATATTTCAGGAGATTTTAGGGAAGATAAAGCTTCGAAAAAATGGCGAAACCGTGGCCCAAATGAAAGCACATGGTTTGAATTACAAGATGAATTGGGGAGCGTCTGTCATTTCGTTGCGCGAGCTTTCGAAACAATATGAAAAAAATCACCTGCTGGCCCTGAAGTTGTGGAACAAGCAGTGGCGCGAAACCATGATAATGGCCACTCTGCTTGATGAGCCTGACCTGCTGACCGAAGAGCAAATGGATTACTGGACCAAAAGCTTTGAAACTGCGGAAATAGCCGAACAGGCCGTTGCCAACCTGTTTGTGCACTCGAAGTTTGCGTTTGTGAAAGCGCTCGAATATTGTTGCGGTAAGAAACACCTGGTTCGCCATACCGGCCTGCACCTGGTGGGTCGTTTGGCCATGGTTGACAAAAAGGCTATCGACGATATGTTTGAGCCTTTCTTCACAGTGCTTTTCCCGTTGGCAAAAGATCCGGCCTTGGGGCAAATTTTCTACCGGACCCTGATTTTGATGGCCAACCGAAGCGAAACCCTGCGCGAATCGTGCAAAAATTTCCTTGAACTGGTGCAGGAAATGGAAGAAGAACACCCGAAAAACATGGCCGCTTTGTTGTTGGAGGATATTGCTGAAATGTAAGATATTTTTACTTGCTGCCGGTTTGATGGATCTTGTTATGGGAACCATTGGATTTCCCGTTTCAAATAGTGCAGGCATTCATTTATATTGGTACTCCAGATGAAAGTTTTAGCCGACAAAAACAGCTTATTAATCGAAAACGATCATGAGCTGATTGGTATCCAGTCTATTTTTACCCGGGAAAATGAAAAACGTCAGAAAATGGAAAACAATCGTGTTTGCCCCTGGTGGCTTGGATATTTTTTAATTAATCCGCTTCGTCGGTTTTCAAACGATCCTGAAAGAATGTTCAGTCGATTTGTAAAGCCCGGGATGACTGTTATTGATTATGGTTGTGCAATGGGCTATTTCAGCTTGCCTTTAGCTCGAATGGTTGGACCCGAAGGAAAGGTTTATTGTTTCGATATTCAGCAAAAGATGCTTGATCAGTTGATGAAAAGGGCCGGGAGAACTGGTCTTCACCCGAATATCATTCCACGGTTGATCCAAAATAATGGAGCAGATTTCGACGGAATGGAGCAAACAGCTGATTTTGCCCTGTTATTTGCTGTTGCGCACGAAGTACCTGATCAGAAAAAGTTATTTATAGATATTTGCCAAATGATGAAACCAGGGGCATTTCTTTATTTTGCTGAACCTCCCGGGCATGTGACGCAAGTGGAATTTGAGCGATCGGTTGGCTATGCCGAACAGGGCGGTTTTAAGCGGGAATTTGACCGTCTGGTGCCGGGAAGCCGCTCGGCAGTAATGAGCAAAAAGTAAGTAGCATTCGTCAAACAGAAAGAGACCGCCTTTTGGGACAGTCTCTTCTTGTTTTCCGCGGAAAGCGAGGGATTCGAACCCCCGGTACCCCGAAGGGTACAACAGATTTCGAGTCTGCCCCGTTCGACCACTCCGGCAGCTTTCCTTTTCGGCCCGAAAATTATAAAAAATCATCCAAACCCAAAAGCGTCTGCCATTTTTGATGCGATTTTTCCCGGAATTCCCCGGCGGGGGAAGTACATGGGCATGGCCTGTAATTTAGTCAGGTTTTGAAAGGCTTATGTTTTTGGCATCATTTTTATAGAAAGTCAACGAAACTTTAAAACAATTGAAAGAAATGAATTTGACAAAATCATCCAATCCAGTTTTCGGAAGGACCGTATTTGATAGGGTACAGGCTGGCTCACGAGCTGAAGGCATGACGATTGAAGGCACTGTTAATAAAACCGGACTGATGCTGCTGATCGTAATTTTTGCTGCCATTTTTACCTGGCGCAAGTTTTTCGCTGCATTCGATTATTCCACTCCGGAAGCTGCATTTTCTGCCGTTTCAGTATGGCTGATTGCCGGAGGGATCGGCGGTTTTATTACTGCGCTGGTCACGGTTTTCAGTCCACGGCGGGCAAATATTACGGCACCCGTTTATGCTGTTTTTGAAGGACTTTTTCTGGGAGGCATTTCCGCTTTTTTCGAAAGCATGTATCCCGGGCTGGTCATGCGTGCCGTGGCATTAACGTTTGGCGTATTTTTTATTCTGCTGATGTTGTACCGTTCCGGGAAAATAAGGGCTACCGGTAAGTTCCGGATGGGCATTATGGCAGCCACCGGTGGCATTGCTCTTATTTATTTTGTCAGCTTTATTGCAGGAATGTTTGGGGCAAACCTGAACTTCTTGTATGGCAGCGGTACCATAGGTATTGGTTTTAGTTTGGTGGTGGTGGTGATTGCCGCGCTGAATTTGATTCTCGATTTTGATTTTATTGAGCGCGGCGCCGCTTCGGGTGCCCCTAAATACATGGAGTGGTATGGCGCTTTTGGGCTGATGGTCACGTTGATTTGGTTATATCTCGAAATATTGCGTCTGTTGGCAAAACTGGCCAACAATCGCGATTGATTTTCGGACAAAAGTTTTACACGATTAGCAGGGGCATTTGTCCCTGTTTTTATTTTCTGGTGAATAGTATTATTTTAGGCTGCTTTAATCAAGGTAATTTTTCATGCACATTATAACGGTAAACGGCAAGAAAACGGTAAACGCTTTTCACGAACTTCCTTATTTTATTTATGGTGACGATCCTAATTGGGTTCCACCGATGCGGATGATGGTTGAGTCGATTTTCGATCCTCAGAGAAACAATAGCCTCACCTCCGGAGATGTCTGTCGTTGGTTGTTGATGGATCACGGGAAGGTTATTGGGCGCATTGCTGCCTTTTGTGTGCCTTCGTACGCCAACAGCTTTGACCAACCAACCGGAGGGATTGGTTTTTTTGAGTGCATCAACAACCAGGTTGCGGCGAACCAATTGTTCGATACGGCTTGTGCTTGGTTGAAAGGCTTGGGTATGGAAGCGGCAGACGGTCCTATTAATATTGGCGAGAATTTTTTCAACTGGGGACTGTTGGTGGATGGCTTTGTTCAGCAAAGTTTCGGAATGCCTTATAATCAGCCGTATTATCGGTCGCTGTTCGAAACCTATGGTTTTAAAACCTATTACGAACAGTACAGTTATGACCTGAATATTACCAGTCCGGATTTACCGGAGCGCTTTTGGAAGATCGCAGCCTGGACTGCTAAAAAACCGGGTTATCGCTTCGAGTCCTTCCTGTTTTCGGAGAAGGAGCGTTTTATTCAGGATTTCATTGAGATATATGAACAAGCTTGGAGCAAACACGATAATTACAAAAAAATTGAACCCGAGGACATTCAGGCCATGCTTTCGCAATCGAAAATGTTGATCGAGGAAGATTTTATCTGGTTTGTGTATCATGAGGACAAACCGATTGCCTTTTTCATGATGATCCCCGATATGAACCAGCTTTTCAAGCATTTCCGCAATGGTAAACTAAACCTGCTGAAGATATTGAAATTGCTTTACCTGAAAAAGAAAAAGGTAGTCAATCGTTGTCGGGTTTTAGTCATGGGGGTTATTCCGAAATTTCAGAAATCGGGCATCGAGTCGGCCATTTTTTATCAACTCAGACAGGTATTGTTGAGAAAAGACTGGTACAACGAGATGGAACTGAGCTGGGTTGGAGACTTCAACCCAAAAATGATTTCTATTTTTAAGGCCGTGGGGGGTAAGCAAACAAAAACTCATCTTACCCTTCGGTATTTGTTCGACCGGCAAAAAGAATTCAAACGTTCTCCGATTATCGAAGACTGACCTAAAATCATAAAATGAAAAACAATTTTACAGTAACTTGGCCGCAATTATTCAGATAACATGCAACTACACATTGTAAACAATACGAAAACAAAAAAGCAGTTTCATCGTGTTCCTCATCTTATTTACAAGGGAGATAAAAACTGGGCAGCACCGCTTGAAGTTATGGTTGAAAATACCTTCAACCCGGATAAAAACCCATCTTTCAAGAACGGAGATGCCCAACGCTGGGTACTCACTGCTGACGACGGAAAACTGCTTGGCCGCATTGCGGCCTTTGTAAACTACGACAAGGCAAAGACCTTTGAGCAACCAACCGGTGGTTGTGGCTTTTTTGAGTGTGCCGACGACCAGCAGGCGGCCAATGCCTTGTTTGATACGGCCCGCGATTGGCTGAAAGAACGCGGGTTGGAAGCCATGGACGGACCGGTAAATTTTGGCGAAAATTACATGAATTGGGGACTGCTGGTTGATGGTTTCATGCCGCAAGGCTATGGCATGCCCTATAATCCGCCCTATTATCTGAAATTGTTCGAAAACTATGGTTTTCAACTGTATTTTAAACAATTCAGTTATCACTTGGATTATACCGTACCTTTCCCCGAGCGTTTCTGGAAAATTGCCGGTTGGGTAGCCCAAAAACCGGGGTACTCTTTTCAGCATTTTAAGTATGAAGAGGCGGACAAATTCATTAAAGACTTTTGCCATGTGTACGACGAAGCCTGGCGTTTTCATGAGCATTTCCGCCCACTGGACCCGCAGGATTTGCACGACTTCCTGAAAGACTCGAAAGCAGTGCTCGACCCTGAAATGATATGGTTTGCCTATCACGATGATGAGCCGATCGCGCTTTTTGTGATGGTACCCGACATCAACCAGATTTTTCGGAGGTTGAATGGTAAGATGAACTTCGTCAATATGTTGAAGTTTTTGTATTACAAAAAGACGAAGGTGATCAATCGCACCCGGATTCTCATCATGGGGGTGGCTCCCAAATATCAACGTTCCGGGATCGAATCGGCCATCTTTTGGTGTCAGGAGAAGCTGATGAAAAAGAAACCCCAATATACCGAAGTCGAGTTGTCTTGGGCCGGTGATTTCAATCCCAAGATTGTTTCGCTTTACGAATCGGTGGGGGGCAAACATGTGAAAACCCATTATACGATGCGGTATTTGTTCGACAGATCCAAGCCATTTACCCGGGCTCCGATCATTGGCGCAGAAAAAGAGTAATAAAAAAATAAAAAGCCTTTGGATTTTATTTCTCGATGTGTATATTTGCAGCCCGATTATAATAATGTTGAAAAGGAGATCAGCGATGAAAAAAGAAATACATCCGGATAACTACCGCATGGTAGCATTCAAAGACATGTCAAACGGAACTGTTTTTTTGACAAAGTCAACTATTCAAACAAGAGAAACTGAAGTAGTGGATGGTGTGGAATACCCTGTTGTAAAATTGGAGATTTCAAGCAGCTCTCATCCGTTTTATACTGGTAAAATGAAATTGGTTGACACCGCTGGGCGTGTGGACAAATTCATGAACCGTTATCAGAAACACATGGATGCCCGCAAAAAATAATTGACAGACGCTATTATAAAATAGAAGCTTCGCTTTTGCGGGGCTTTTTTTTTATCTTATTTTGTTGGTTAAAGCTCAGGTTATGAACATCGTGTTATTTGAAACCGATCAGCGGAACTGTTTGTTGCCCCTGTGTTATACCCGCCCGGTTGCCTTGGTGAGGACTGGTATCCTGACCATTCAGGAAAAGTGGGCGCTTCGGCTTCCTGGTATCTATTCGTTTAAAACCGAAGAATACCTTCGGGAAAAGTATCCGTTGTCGGTAACCGCTGATAATCTGTATGTGTCCTCTCATATTTGTCCAACGGATGAATTGGTGAGGCAAGTGGTTGTCTTGGCGCTGGGCGAAGGAATCAGCCATCAGGGGATACCGGTAGCCGCCAGGCTAAGCGAATCTGATGCCCTGGCCTATCCGGCATCGGTTGGCTCGGTGCGTTGGAACGAATTCCAGGGCACGCTTGATTATATCCGTTATCCCTGGGATTTGACTGAAGTGAACGCCCGCCAGATTCAGCTTGATTTTGTGTTGTTGACCAACGGGCGTGAGTCGGCGCAACTGAGCGGAACGAACCGGCTTGTATCGCCTGAAAATATTTTTGCGGAGGAAGGTGCTATCGTTGAATATGCGACCATCAACGCTTCCCAAGGACCGGTTTACATCGGTCGCGATGCCGAAATTATGGAAGGCTCATTAATCCGCGGACCATTTGCATTGGGCGAGCATGCCGTGTTAAACATGGGCAGCAAAATTTACGGGGGCACCACCATCGGCCCGTACTCGAAAGTTGGCGGTGAAATAGCGCAATCGATCATTACTGGTTATTCGAACAAAGGGCACGACGGCTTTTTGGGGCACTCGGTCCTTGGCGAATGGTGCAATCTGGGGGCTGGTACCAATGTGTCGAACCTGAAGAACAGCTACGAAAAGGTCAAGGCATGGAGTTACCCCGAAAATAAATTTATCCGCACAGGCTTGCAATTTTGCGGGCTGATCATAGGTGATCATTCAAAAGCCGGAATCAACTCCATGTTCAATACGGGTACGGTTGTAGGAGTGGGGTGCAATATTCACGGGGCAGGGTTCCCGCGTCAGTTTGTACCTTCGTTTTCCGATGGTGGTGCTCACGGGTATAAAATCAACCAGCTTAAAAGCGTTTTCGCGACTGCTGGGCAAGTGATGGCGCGCAGGCAGCGGGTACTGGCGGATGAAGACCTACGCATCCTGACCGCCGTTTTTGAGCGCTCGGCCCAATACCGCAAATTTTAATCCCGGAAGAAGGGCAGGGCGCGGTTTGGCATGGCTATTGCCTTCTATTGATCCGGCTTATAAACTGGCGGAATTCCGTCAGTTTGTCATATTGAAAAGATTTAAGAATCATGGGTGACAGAAAAGAACAATCATACAGAAATATGATATTTACAGGAGTAATGGATGATGAAAGTGAATTGATTCCCATCATTACTGAAGGGGAAGATGTGGAATTGAAAGAC
>JBFXGM010000033.1:0-48608 GCA_050178015.1 Mangrovibacterium sp. | reverse complement strand
CAACAAGAAGAGAAGGCACTCAGCTTTGGGGTACAAAACAATAAATGAATTTGAACAACTAAATAATAATCAGGGAATAGCAGCGTAGCTCTTAACTAACCGTGCATATTTTTGTTGCATATCCATTGTTATGTATTTTACTTTAGACTTGAAGAACGTAAGATTATAGTTCTCGATTTTTCGAATTATTATGCCCAAAGATATCTATAAAATAGTTTTAGTTACTCAATATTTTGAAAAAATATTATGAACTAATGATTTTTATGATTGAACAAAGAACGCATAATTATATTTTTAAAGTGTGTGAGTAGTTTGAAAAGTTGCCTATTTTTCTAATGTGGTCTATAATTTTTGCCGGAATAGATTTGTCTAATTCGGATGAATCTATCTTATCAGCCTAACATTTGTCAGGGAATTCGCGGTGGAGTTTTTGTATTTTTCGGGCCGAAATTCCAAAATCCAATCGTTATATGAAGAAAATAGCTCCGACTCTTGTTGTATTAGTGGCTACTTTTGTGGCTTGTAATTCAACTAAAGAGACGAAAACAGACATGCAAAACCCATTTTTTACGGCTTACGAAACGCCGTTCCAGGTACCGCCATTCGACCAGATCAAGGAGGAACATTATCTGCCTGCCGTGGAAGAAGGCATTAAACAACACGAACAGGAAATCGCGGCAATTACTGCCAATACAGAAGCGCCCACTTTTGAAAATACGATTTTGCCCTTCGACGAATCGGGTGATTTGCTGCGTCGGGTAGATGCCGTTTTTGGCAACCTGAACTCGGCCAATACCAACGAACAGATGCAGGCGCTGGCTCGCGAAATCTATCCGAAGATGACGGCCCACGAGGACAACGTGATGCTGAACAAAGCTTTGTTTGAGCGGGTGAAAGCGGTGTACGAACAGCGTTCGACTGCTGGTTTTGATGCCGAACAGATGCGCGCGGTTGAAAAATACTACCAGGATTTTGTGCGCAATGGCGCCAACCTGTCCGATGAGGACCAGGCCAAACTGCGTGAGCTGAACCAGGAACTTTCGAAGCTGAGCCTTCAGTTTAGCGAAAACCTGCTGGCCGAAACCAATAAAAACTTTCAGCTGGTGGTGGACAACGAAGCCGACCTGAAAGGCTTGCCCGAAGGGGTCATTTCGGCAGCAGCCGATGAGGCTAAAAAAAACGGGTTGGACGGCAAATGGGTGTTCACACTGCAAAAACCCAGCCTGATCCCGTTTTTGCAATATGCCGAAAACCGCGATCTGCGGGAGAAAATTTACCGTGGCTATTTTATGCGCGGCGACAATAACAACGAGTTCGACAACAAGGAGATTATCGCCAACATGGTTGAGCTGCGCGATGAGAAGGCCCGGCTGCTTGGCTTCGAAAACCACGCTACCTACGTGATTGACGTGAACATGGCCAAAACACCGGAGAATGTGTACGATTTCCTGTACAAACTATGGAAACCTGCCTTGGACGTTGCCAAAAAGGAACGTGCCGAAATGCAATCCATCATTAAAAACGAGGGTAACAACTTCGAGCTGGCTTCGTGGGATTGGTGGTATTATGCCGAAAAGCTGCGCAAGCAAAAGTACGACCTGGATGAAGAAGAAACCAAGCCGTATTTCAGCCTCGACAACGTTCGGGAAGGGATTTTCTACGTATCGAACCAACTGTATGGCATTCAATTTGAACGGCGCACGGACATTCCGGTTTATCATCCCGAAGTGGAAGCCTGGGAGGTAAAAGAAGCCGATGGCTCGCATGTAGGCATTTTGTACATGGATTTTCACCCGAGAGACGGCAAACGCGTGGGCGCCTGGAATACCGGATTCCGCGATCAGGCATACAAAGATGGACAAAAAGTGCAGTACCCAATCACCTCGATCGTATGCAATTTTACCCGTCCGAGCGGCGAACTGCCGGCCTTGCTCACGTTTGATGAGGTGACTACTTTCTTCCACGAGTTTGGCCATGCCCTGCACGGCTTATTTACCGATGGCCCCTACCAGCGCACGGCCGGTCGCGTTCCGCGCGACTTTGTGGAGCTGCCTTCGCAAATTATGGAGAACTGGGCCGCCGAACCGGAAGTGTTGAACGTTTACGCCAAACATTACAAAACCGGAGAGGTGATCCCGGAAGCGCTGGTTCAGAAAATCGTCAACAGCGGACACTTCAACCAAGGGTTTGCCACGGTGGAATACCTGGCCGCTTCGGTGCTGGATATGGATTGGCACACACAGGAATTTTCCGGTGATGTAAACGCTTTCGAAAAAACGTCAATGGAACGTATCGGCCTGATCGATGAAATTATTCCACGCTACCGGAGCACGTACTTCTCGCATATTTTCAGCGGAGGTTATTCGGCCGGCTACTATGTGTACATCTGGGCTGCCGTGCTGGACACTGACGCGTTCCATGCATTCAAGGAATCGGGCGACCTGTTTAATCCGGAGCTGGCTGCCAAATTCCGGACACTGCTGGCCAAGTCGGGCTCGGACGAGGGCATGACGATTTACCGGAATTTCCGCGGACAAGATCCGTCCACAGAGCCTTTGCTCGAAAAGCGTGGCTTGAAATAAGCAAAACAAACAACAAATAGCATTATGGGGAAGAGGGTTCCGGAGATTTCCGGGCCCTTTTTTTTTTAGATATTGACGGAAGATAATACCACATCCACATCGCCACGCATTTGCATCCAACAATCGCATTGTTTTCCCTGATTAAAGACAAACCAGTTGAACCCTCTTTCACGGATTCTGGTATTCAATTCTCTTCATCGTTTTCCGTAAGTTTCAGTTACGGCTATTGTTGTTAGACCCTCGGGGTTCATTCATTCACAAACAACTTGTTTTTGAGTTTTACCACCAGAATATCAATTGATCCCTTTCCTGCAACTTATTTTTCCACCTATATAGGCAACGGTTATCCACAAAAAAATCCGGGAGATTTTGCTTTGCCGCAAAACCATCCCGGATTTTATTAATCGTTAATTCGACCTGATAAATATTAAGCCAAGTCGGTAATTGGTTTGTATTTCGGGACCAATGCTTTCATCACGATCCAGCCAATCAGGTAAGCGATGGCACAGATACAGAAGATAATAAAGTAACCGGACTCAACACCTTTAAACCCGAAGAAACTCATTTCGGTTTCACGGGCAAAATCGAACAACACGCCGGAGCCTTTATTGATCACCACAGAACCTAAACCACCAGCCAAACCGCCAATACCGGTAATAGTAGCGATAGCTGCTTTCGGGAACATGTCGCCAACTGTTGAGAAGATGTTGGCCGACCAGGCCTGGTGTGCTGCACCGGCAATACCGATGATGATGATCGGGAACCAGTATGAAAAGTGTCCTAACGGTTGAGCAACCACAGCCAGCAAGGGGAAGAACGCAAAAATCAACATCGACTTCATGCGACCGGCATAAGGGTGCATTCCTTGTTTATCGACAAAATAAGTTGGCAGCCAGCCACCGATGATCGAAAGCAGGGTAATGGCATACAGGACAAACAGACCGAGCTGGGCTTTCGGATCAGACGATTCGAGTCCGTAAACCGAACTCAGGTAAGCCGGTGTCCAGAACAGGTAGAACCACCATACGCCATCGGTCATAAACTTACCAAAGGCAAAAGCCCAGGTTTGTTTGTATCGCAGGCATTTCCTGAAGCTGATACGCTTTCCGGAAGCAACTCTTTTTGCTTCTGCTTCTGCTTCACCAGCCAAAAGATCCTGGTTAATATAATCCAACTCTGCACCATTTACACGGGGATGATGCTCTGGTTTATGGTAGCCAATTTGCCACCAGATCATCCAAAGAAAACCGAGGGCACCAATCACGATAAAAGCTGATTCCCAGCCATAGTGTTTGGCAATCAACGGAATGGTAATCGGAGCGGCAAGAGCGCCGACCGTAGCACCGGCATTAAAAATACTGGTGGCATAAGCACGGTCTTTTTTCGGAAAATATTCAGCGGTTGTCTTAATAGCTGCCGGGAAGTTACCCGCTTCACCTATTGCCAATACAAGACGAGCAAAGATGAACAAGACCACGCTCACGTTCAATACCCGGGCAACATCCTCCACTCCTTCGATGATGTGACGAGCTTCGGCAAAACCAACAAGCCAATTACCGGTAAGGATACCCGAAGTCGCGATTCCACAAAATGCGTGCAGCACAGCGCCAACAGACCAGATACCAATGGCCCAGTGAAAACCTTTTTTGGTGTCCAACCAGTCGATAAACCGACCGGCCAAAACCAGGCTGATGGCGTAGAAGAGGGAGAATAGGCTGGTTATCGTTCCATAATCACTGTCAGTCCAGTGGAATTCAGGTGCGATAAAGTCTTTCCAGGTTAGCGATAACACCTGGCGGTCCAGGTAGTTAATGGTTGTTGCCATGAAGAGCATGCCAACAATTGTCCATCGATACTTGGACATCTTCTCGTTAATTGTATTCAAAGACATAACAAATTTTAAATATTACTACTAGGTTTAATTGCTTATTGGCGTAAACTTACCGAAGCTTCTTTACTAAATCAAGCGCCTCCTTGCACTTATTGGTGATAAATGTCCAATCTTTATTTACCAACACTTCTTTGGGAAATAATTGAGAGCCCATTCCCACACAATGGACACCGGCCTTGAACCAGCCAGCCAGGTTTTCTTCGTCAGGAGAAACGCCACCGGTAGGCATGATGCTGGCATACGGCATGGGGCCTTTTACTGCTGCAACAAAACTGGGGCCTCCAACTTGCGAGCCAGGGAAAATTTTCACCACTTCGCACCCGAGTTCGTGGGCACGGCCAATTTCGGTAACTGAACCGCAACCAGGGCTCCAGGCTATTTTCCGTTTGTTGCAGATTTTCGCCATTTCCTCATCAATCAGCGGCGACACAATAAAGCTGGCGCCCAACTGGATGTACACAGCGGTTGTAGGCCCATCCACGATAGAACCAACGCCCAGCATCATTTCAGGACATTCTTTCGCGGCCCATTTGTTCAGTTCGCCAAACACCTCGTGGGCAAAATCGCCACGGTTAGTGAATTCGAACACGCGGATGCCGCCATCGTAGCAAGCTTTTACCACCGACTTGCATACTTCGACATCCTGATGGTAGAAAACCGGAACAATGCCGGTTTCCTTCATCTTAACTGCTACTTCTATTCTTGTAAATCTTGCCATAAATTATTTTTCAAGAGCCTCTCCCCAGCCCTCTCCAAAGGAGAGGGGGTCAGGACAATGCATTTATTAACTATTTTTTCCAAATCACTATTTTTGCGAATTGCTCTCTTATCCCCTCTTCCAAGGAGGGGGTTAAGGGGAGGCTTTTACCTGGATACACGCCCGGAAGCGTCTCCACCCATCAGTTTTTCAACTTCGGATACCGTTACCCGGTTATAATCACCGTAAATGGTATGCTTCAGGCATGAAGCTGCAACAGCGAAGTTCAGTGCTTTTTGATCGTCGTCGGTATAAGTTAACAAACCGTAGATCAAACCGCCCATAAATGAATCGCCACCACCTACGCGGTCAACAATGTGGGTGATTTGGTAAGTTGGAGATTCGTACAGTTTTTGTCCATCCCAAAGCACACCGGCCCAGCTGTTGTGGTTGGCGTTAACCGATCCGCGTAACGTTGTAATAACTTTTTTCACGCGTGGATATTTAGCCATAATTTGTTTGGATACCGACTCGTAAGCAGCTCCTTCCACATGACCACCGGTTACATCAACTCCTTCGGGGTGAATACCCAAAGCCATTTCGGCATCTTCTTCGTTACCCAGTACAATGTCAGTCCCGGCAACCAAAGCAGGCATCACCTCGCCGCAAGCTTTACCGTATTTCCACAGGTTTTTGCGATAGTTCAAGTCACACGAAACGGTTACTCCCATTTCGTTAGCGATTTGAATAGCTTCCAAACAGGCATCGGCAGCACTTTGCGAAATTGCCGGTGTAATACCCGTCCAGTGAAACCATTTTGCATCTTTGAACACCTCTTTCCAGTTTACCATTCCTGGTTTGATTTCAGCGATAGCCGAGTGAGCGCGGTCGTAAACCACTTTCGATGCGCGGCTAACAGCACCTGTTTCGAGGAAGTAGATCCCCAAACGGTCGCCACCCCAAACGATGTGGTTTGTACCAACGCCATACTTTCTCACATCCATACGGCAAGCTTCGCCGATGTCGTTCTTTGGCAAACGTGTTACAAATTCTACATCAATACCGTAATTGGCCAATGAAACAGCCACGTTTGCCTCGCCACCACCATACGTAGCAGTAAACGTGTCGGTTTGTGCAAAACGCAAATAACCGGGAGTTGCTAAGCGCAACATGATCTCCCCGAATGTAACAACTTTCTTATTCATCTTTCAAATCATTAAATTTCTTTGTGCAATCGATTGCAAAAATAGAAATCTTTTTCTTTTTCACAAGATAAATGAATGAATTTCAGTTTATCTGGAATGACTAAAAATTAAAATAGTTCTTCGCATTATTGAAACAAATATTCTCGACCATGCTGCCCAGAAGTTCCATATCCGCAGGGATTTCGCCATTCTCTACATCGTTGCCAAGCAAGTTACACAGGGTGCGGCGGAAATACTCGTGACGGGTGTATGACAGGAAGCTCCGGGAGTCGGTAAGCATGCCCACAAAGCGGCTCAGCAAACCGAGGTTCGACAGCGCGTTCATCTGTTTCACCATACCGTCTTTCTGATCGAGGAACCACCAGCCGGAACCGTACTGGATTTTTCCAGGCACCGAACCATCCTGAAAGTTGCCCAGCATGGTGGCGTACAATTCGTTGTCGCGCGGGTTCAGGTTGTACAGAATGGTTTTGCACAGTTTGTTTTCCATGTCCAGACGATCGAGCAGCTTGGCCAACGGCTCCGCAACCGACTTGTCACCAATAGAATCGAAGCCTGTATCAGGTCCTAATCTTTTAAACAAGCGGGTGTTGTTGTTACGTTGAGCGCCAATATGCAATTGCTGGGTCCAGCCGCGTGAGTGGTCCATCACTCCAAATTCGTACAACATGCACGACTGGAATTTTAGAATTTCTTCTTCAGTCAGTTTGTTACCGCCTCGAATTTTAACGAAGATCGCTTCAATCTCACCGGCAGTATATTCCTCGGCATAAGCAGTGTCCAGGCCGTGGTCAGACAATCGGCAACCATTGTCGTGGAAGAACTGGTGACGCTTATCCAGGGCAGCAATTAAATCGCCGAACGATTTGATGTCCATCCCGGCAGCTTTTTCCAACTGGCTCATGTAATCGTTGAAGAAAGCTGGGTCGGCCACCATCATGGCCTTGTCGGGCCGCCAGGCTGGCAAAACGGCCACTTCGAAACCATCATTTTTGATTTGCTGATGGTATTCCAGCGTATCAACAGGATCGTCGGTTGTACAAATGGTATGCACATTGGCTTTGCGGATCAGGCCGCGAACACTGTATTCCGGCTTGCTCAGCAACTCGTTGCAGTGGTCGTAAATTTCTTTCGCCGTAGCCGGATTCAGTAATTTCTCTACACCAAAGAATTTCTTCAGTTCGAGGTGAGTCCAGTGGTACAGTGGATTACGCAGCGTGTGCGGAACCGTTTCGGCCCACTTTTCAAACTTTTCCCAGTCTGAAGCGTCTCCGGTACAAAAGCGTTCGTCAACGCCGTTTGTACGCATGGCACGCCATTTATAATGGTCGCCGTAGAGCCACACTTCGGTGATGGTTTTAAACTGACGGTCATCTGCAATATCTTTCGGGTTGATATGACAGTGATAGTCGAAAATCGGCATGTTGGCCGCATGATTGTGATACAACTTCTGAGCAGTTTCGGTCTGCAGCAGAAAGTTTTCGTCCATAAACTTTTTCATCTTTCTATCTTATTTTCTGATTTTTGGTGTCTTCCTACAAATTAAATAACCGCTTCAAATGACGGTCGTAAATATTTTCCTCCACACAACCACCAACGATGGCGGAATGCTTCTTCAGCAAACCAGTGTACTTCTCTCCCATTTCGGCAGCCACTTTATACCCTACATGAATCAACTGACGAAAATTGGAGTTATACTCCGGGTGTCCGGGAATATGGCGCAGCGTATTGGCAAACTTTTCGCTGCTCCAACCGGCCACTTCTTCGGGGCTTGGCAGTTTCGAGTCGTCGATATCGATCACATCGGCATATGGCCCGCAAAGTTCTTCTTTTCGGCCCAATGCCTGTTTATAAATTTCTTTGGCAGCATCGAGCGCTTCGCCACCGGCCACGGCCAAGCCAATCACCTCTTCCAGCCAGGTAGTACCGGCTGTTTTCACATGCAGGCCTTTATCGTGCTTCTTAATGATGCTGGCCATGATGGGGTAAATGGTGAACTTGTCGCTTCCGGAATGCACGGATAGCTTCAGGTTTTTAGGCAATCCGAAATGCTTCACGGCATAGTCGATCACGAGCACATCCTGCTCAAATTCTTTGGCAAACTGATCAGCATCACCCACATAATCCACACCTTTATTAAAGCGTCCGGTAAATTTGGGAGCTAGAGTTTGTACCGGTATTTTTTCGTCAGCAATCATTTTCAATATGAAGAACATGTCCACCGGAGTTTGCGGCGTTTCCACTTCATCCATCGACACTTCGGTAATAAAATTGTCTTTCCCTTTAACCGATTCGATATGACGGTAAATTTTGCCGGCTTCTTTGATGGCTGCCAGGAATTTTCCGGCCACATCCTTCAACAAATCATCAGTAATGACAATAGGTTCGGCAATACCTTCAATTTTCACTTCGTTACCCAATGTTTTGCACGAGGCAATAAAGGCTGCTTCATCGGCAGCATCCGAAGGGTTACCAATATACATGGCCACATCCAGCGTAAAAAAGTCGGAATAATCAACAAAACGATCCACATTTGTCAGGTTGATGTGGTCGGCATCCACACAATACG
This sequence comes from Mangrovibacterium sp., assembly GCA_050178015.1. Classification (GTDB taxonomy): domain Bacteria; phylum Bacteroidota; class Bacteroidia; order Bacteroidales; family Prolixibacteraceae; genus Gaoshiqia. The sequence goes on along the minus strand of JBFXGM010000033.1, from coordinate 39,664 downwards.
CCCCGGTCCAGCCAAGCGCCTTAACGGCCGCATCGGCCTCCTTACGGGTTTCAACTGGTTCGGAGTGCACAATATTGTGCTCGCGGTTTGACTTGTTCCACACGGGGATCACTTCAACACCCTGTGCATTGGCTTTCATTAGCGCTTTCAACTGCGCTTCACCTTCATGACTGAAGCGGTCGCCTACCCCAAAGCTGTATTTTCCTAGTTCCATAATCGTATTGATTTATTGATTATTAATGTTAGGTGGACAAACAGCGGCAATTACCGTGTTCGCACACGAAAATAGACTTATTTATTTAGTTGGGCAATAAAAAAAGAGCAAATGCATCCAAAAATGTTTTTAAATATATTTGTCGTGTACGAACACGACAAACAGAAAAATTGTTTAGCTTTGTTTTCAACCTGAATTACCACATTCGTTAACTCTAAATTACACTGCCATCAAACCAATAAAAAGAATACGGATTAAAGATATCGCCGAACAGGCCAATGTTTCCATCGGCACCGTTGACCGGGTCATCCACAACCGGGGCGAAGTAAACCCGGCCACCCGGGAAAAGATTATGAAAATACTGGCGGAGATGAACTACCAGCCCAACATTTTGGCAAGTACGCTGGCGTCCAAGAAAACCCATGCGTTTGCCATTCTTTTCCCCGAGCCGCAATCCGACGAAGCCTACTGGAACAAACCCATCACAGGGGTTCGACGGGCTTTCTCGGAACTTCAGCAATATGGCATTCAAATTACCAGGTACCAATATTCTCAAACCGACCCGCACTCGTTCGAGGAGAAAGCTGCCGAAATTTTAGATAGCCATCCCGAAGGAGTGGTGCTGGCCCCCTTTTATTCGCGCGAATCAAAAGCTTTTATCGCCAAGCTGAACGAGCAAAACATACCCTTCATTTTTATTGATTCGAACCTGAAAGAGTGTAATAAAATAAGCTATATCGGGCAAAACTCATTTCAATGCGGAGCGCTGGCTGCCAAGCTGTTCGACTTTTCACTGCCAGGCAAGGCCAATATTCTCGTGGTTCATTTTGCCAAAGAGATGGACAACCAAAACCACCTGGTACAACGCGAAAAGGGATTTTACGACTATTTCAACCAAACCGACCCCGAGAAACAGAAGACCCTGCATACCCTGGAAATTGAAAATACAGCGGATACAAATTATTACTACCTCATTGACCAGGAAATAGAAAAACTGGGAGGGCTTGATGGCGTATTCGTGACCAACTCACAAGTTTACCGCCTGGCTGATTATTTGGTTGAACGGGGATTGAAGCAGGTCCGTTTGATCGGTCACGACTTAATCAAGCAAAATGTGGAACACCTGCGCAACGGCGTTGTCGATTTTCTTATTTGCCAACGACCGGAAGAACAGGGATATCAAGCCATTAACACCCTCTTCGAGCACGTTATACTAAAAAGACAGGTGGCTCCTGAGAACTATACCTCCATTGATATCGTTACCAAAGAAAACGTGGACTATTATAAAGAATTTAACCTAAGTAGTTATGGAACCAATTAGTTTTAAAGACCTGACCGGTAAAGTATGTGTAGTAACCGGAGGATACGGAGTCCTCGGCTTGGAAATGGTAAAAGCATTGGCCTCTGTAAAAGCCAAAATCGCCATTTTGGGTCGCCACAAAGAAGCCGGTGAAAAAGCAGCTGCCGCAATCAGCAAGCAGTACGGAACCACAGCCATTGGTGTCCAGGCGGATGTGCTGGATCAGGAATCGCTGGTAAAAGCGAAGGCAATCATCAACGAAAAATTAGGCGACATCGAAATCCTGATTAATGGCGCCGGAGGAAACAGTCCGGCAGCGACAACGAAAGTTGAGGAAATAAACGACAGCAACATCGACAACCTGGAAGACTCTTTTTTTGGCTTGAAAATGGAAGGCTTCGACCACGTCTTCGATCTCAACTTCAAAGGCACCCTGCTCCCAACCATGGTGTTCGCCAAGGATATGATTAAAAACAGGAAAGGAGCGATCCTGAACATCACCTCCATGAACTCGTACAAACCATTGACAAAAATTCCGGCATACTCAGCAGCCAAAGCAGCCATCAACAATTTCACCGAATGGTTGGCCGTTCATTTCGCCAAAACCGGAATTCGTGTTAATGCGATTGCTCCTGGCTTTTTCATCACCGATCAAAACCGCTTTTTGGTATTGGATGAAAAAACCGGCGGCTACTCTGCCCGCGGGCAAAAAATCGTGAACGGTACCCCGATGGGCAAATTCGGCGATCCGGACGATATGCAAGGGGCAACTTTATTCCTGCTGTCCGACCTGGCCAAATTCATTACCGGCGTGGTCATTCCGGTTGACGGCGGCTTTAATGCATACAGCGGGGTTTAGGAATTGTTGAATGATGAATGATGAATGATGAATGGGGAGTTTGGTCATTCATGGTCATTGAGTCATTCATGGTTATTTAGGCATTGATTGGAACCTAAAATTTGAAACTCAAAATTTCACAAACGATATGAATCTTCAACTTAAACAAAATTGCAAATATGCGTTGCTTGTGCCCACCAGCATGGGAGTGCGCATTACCCCGGTAAACGGACAACCGGTTCACAGCAGTAACCTCTTTGAAATGCAGGCTACCAGCGCCGAAACCAATGTGGCCAGCATTTCGTCGTACCTTGGGCTGCCGGTTAAAGTGCTCACTACCTTCGTGAAAGGCAGTCCGATTGCCGCTTTCATCAAAAGCAACCTGAAAGCCCGCCACATGGACTATGAAGGGCCGGAAGTTCCGCAGGGCGATCCCTGGGGCTACCGTCACCAGTTCAATATTGCCGACAGTGGCTTTGGCTCGCGTGGCCCGCGCGTGCAAAACGACCGTGCCGGCGAGGTGGGCCGCACCCTGAATGTGAACGATTTTGATCTGGAACGTATTTTCGGACAGGAAGGTGTGCAGATTGTACACTTGTCGGGATTGATTGCCGCGCTTTCGCCTGAAACCAGCACCTTCTGCCTCGAAATTGCCCGTGCGGCCAAGAAATACGGCACACGCATCTCGTTCGACCTCAACTACCGCGCTTCGTTCTGGAAAGGCCGCGAAGAAGAATTACGCAAAAACTTCGAGGAAATTGCCTCGGTTTCGGATATCCTGATTGGTAACGAAGAAGATTTCCAGTTGTGCTTCGGCATTAAAGGACCGGAAGCAGGCGGAAAAGGTATCAAGGATGAAATTGAAGAATTCAAAGGCTTGATCAACAACGTAAAAGAAGCATTCCCGAATGCGCAGGTTTTTGCAACTACACTTCGTCAGGTTATCAGCACCAACGAGCACCTGTGGGGAGCAGTTTTGCGTGCGGGCGACGAGTGGCAGGTAATTGAACCGCGCAAAATCAACGTTCTCGACCGCATTGGCGGTGGCGACGGTTTCGTGGGCGGAATGCTGTATGCCATCCTGAAAGGTTGGGACGCTGAAAAATGGCCGCAATTTGGCTGGGCAACCGGCGCTTTGGCAACCACGTTCCTGACCGACTATGCCCAACCGGCCGATGAAGAAATGGTTTGGAGCATCTGGCAGGGAAATGCCCGAGTAAAACGATAAAAGGCAAAAGCCCTATGATAACGATGTGCCTATTGTGTATCAATTTCCGAAACCACAATAGGCACATAGCTCACAATAGATTGAAATCATTAAAACGAAAACAATGATTTACTACGAAATTGGCTCAACAAGCCACGAGTTAAGCAAAGAAGACCTGAAAAAAGGCTTGTTTGCGGCGTTCGACCAGCTAAAAGGGGTAAACAAAGTGCTGGCCATTCCGCCGGATTACACCCGGTTGCCCAGTCGTTCAGGCGATCTTACCGAGTTGACCTGGCACTATTACGGCGATAAGTTGACCGACGTGCTTCCTGCACTCGGGACCCACTCCCCCATGACACCCGGGCAAATCAGCCACATGTTCGGGAGCCTGCCGGCATCGCTCATTCGGGACCACGACTGGCGCAACGACGTGGTGACGGTGGGTACCGTTCCGGGCGAATTTGTAAAAGAAGTTTCGGAAGGAGCAGTCGATTTCCCGTGGCCGGCACAAGTAAACAGATTATTGCTAGAAGGCAAGTTCGATCTGATCCTCTCCATTGGCCAGGTAGTTCCCCACGAAGTGGTGGGCATGGCTAATTACAACAAGAATATTTTTGTGGGAACAGGCGGCTCCGAAGGCATCAACAAAAGCCACTTCATTGGCGCTGCATACGGCATGGAACGCATGATGGGCCACGCCGACACCCCGGTGCGCAAGGTATTTAACTATGCTTCGGAACATTTCACCCAAAACTTGCCGATTTTGTATGTGCAAACCGTGGTTGGGCTGGATAAAACCGATGGTAAAATTAAGTGCCGCGGCCTGTTTATCGGCGATGATTTTGAGGTGTTCGACAAAGCCGCCAAACTGTCGCTCGATGTCAACTTTGAGATGCTCGACCGGCCGCTGAAAAAAGTAGTTGTCTGGCTTGACCCGACCGAATTCAAATCGACCTGGCTGGGCAACAAGTCGGTGTACCGAACCCGTATGGCCATTGACGATGGCGGCGAACTGATCGTGCTGGCTCCTGCCCTGAAAGAGTTTGGCGAAGACAAAGAGATTGACCGTTTGATCCGCAAGTACGGCTATTTTGGCACACCGGCCACCCTGAAAGCCACTGCCGAGAATGAAGAGCTGCAAAACAACCTGGGGGCAGCTGCCCACCTCATCCACGGCTCTTCGGAAGGACGTTTCAGCATCACCTATTGCCCGGGTAAAAAACCAGGCAACCTGACACAACAGGAAATAGAAAGCGTCGGGTTCATATACGGCGATTTCGACGAGATGATGAACAAATACCAGGTGGAAAAACTTAAAGATGGCTTCAACATCCTGCCGGATGGCGAAGAAATTTTTTACATTTCGAACCCGGCGATTGGTTTGTGGGCCTATAAAGAACGATTTAAATATTAAGCCCCTCCCAGCCTCCCCAACAGGAGAGGAGAATGACGGGAATGTTCTTCAACTTGAAAAACTATGGCGAAAACCAAAAATACAGTTCCTCCCGCTCCCCCTTTGGGGGAGTCGGAGGGGGCTTTAAAACTCGAAACTGTCAACTGGGGCATCATTGGTTGTGGCGATGTAACCGAAGTGAAAAGCGGACCGGCTTTTCAAAAAACCGAACATTCGAAGCTGGTGGCCGTCATGCGCCGCAACAAAGAAAAAGCAGCCGACTACGCCCGGAGGCACGACGTTCCCAAGTGGTACCATTCGGCCGATGACCTGATCAACGACCCGGAGGTAAACGCCATTTATATTGCCACGCCGCCCGACACCCATGCCAGCTATGCCATCCAGGCCATGCGTGCAGGCAAACCGGTTTACGTGGAAAAACCCATGGCCATGAACTATAGCGAGTGCCGTAAAATGATCCATGTTTCCAAAGAAACCGGCATGCCGCTTTTTGTGGCCTACTACCGGCGTACACTTCCTGCTTTTTTAAAGGTGAAAGAATTGGTTGAGAGCGGGGCCATCGGTATTCCGTTGAGCGTTTCGGTTACTTTGATAAAGAGCGCTGCCGAAAAAGGCAAAGACCCGGAAGAACACAACTGGCGTGTAAACCCTGAAGTTGCCGGTGGTGGCCACTTTTTCGATCTGGCATCCCATCAGCTGGATTTTCTCGATTTTGTATTTGGCCCGGTTAACGAGGTGCATGGAATTGCCTATAACCAGGCTGGCTATTACGAAGCCGAAGATACGGTCACCGGCACTTTTGCTTTCGAAAACGGCGTGGCCGGTACCGGCCTGTGGTGCTTCGTTGCCGACGAATCAGCCGAAAAGGACGATATCGAAATTATTGGTACGCAAGGAAAAATCAACCTGCCCTGTTTTATCCACGGCGATTTACGGTTGACCACAGCCAAAGGAACGATCAACTTCAGCTTTCAAAACCCGGAGAATATTTCGCACAATTTGGTAAAGCAGGTTGTTCAAACTTTGCGCGGCGAAGAGGAATGTGTGAGCACAGCCGAAACAGCAGCCCGCACCAACGCCGTGCTCGATGAAATGGTGAAAGAGTATTATAAAAACAAAGATTTTCTCCAAAAATCGACAAACCATAAAGGAAGTTGTCGTTTGGATTAAATCAATTTAAACCACAATAGACTCATCGAACACATAGAAAAAAATAAAAATCTGTGTTCTTTGGAAGCAATGGGGAAAGAAGAATGAGAAGTAAGTTCTTTTAATAAGCAGAAATGGATGGAAAACCGCTGTAGAAAAATAGAACTGAAAGAAAACAACAATCTATGTGACCTATGTGACTATGTGGTTTCAAAAAAAGATTTGTGAAACAAATTCTTTTAACAAGTTGAAATTCACGAAAAACCGCAATAGACATATAGAACACAAAGGAAAAAAGAAAAAAATGAAATTTATAATCGACGATAAAATTCCTTACATAGAGGGAGCACTCGAACCGTTTGGAGAAGTAATTTATCTTCCTGGCTCAAAAACTACTGCTGAGATCGTAAAAGATGCTGACGCTATTGTTACCCGCACACGGACCATCTGCAACGAAAAATTACTAAAAGGCTCGTCTGTGAAATTCATTGCTACGGCCACCATTGGCTTCGACCACATCGATACTCGCTATTGCGAAGAAGCTGGCATTCAGTGGACCAATGCCTCCGGCTGCAACAGCAAGTCGGTTGAACAGTACATCGCATCTGTCCTTTTCGTTTTGGCCAAGAAACACAAATTCAAACTAAAAGGAAAAACCATTGGCATTGTGGGTGTAGGCCAGGTAGGATCCAAAGTGGCCCGCCTGTGCGAGATCATCGGGATGAAGGTGCTGTTGAACGACCCTCCCCGCGCCCGCGCTGAAGGACCGAACCAATTTGTCAGCCTCGAAGATATCAAACAGCAAGCCGACATTATCACCCTGCATGTTCCGCTGAATATGACAGGCGGAGATGCCACTTACCACTTAGCGGACGCCGTTTTTTTTGACAGCCTTGCGAAAAAGCCTATCCTCATCAACTCGTGCCGGGGCGAAGTAGTTGATAGTGCTGCCGCAAAATCAGCATTGAAAAAAGGTCTGATCAGCGGTTTGGTACTCGACTGCTGGGAAAACGAACCCGAAATCGACCTGGAATTGTTGGCGGCCTGCGACCTGGCCACCCCGCACATTGCCGGGTATTCAAAAGACGGCAAGGCCAAAGGGACCAGTATGAGCATCCAGGCCATCAGCCGGTTTTTCAAACTCGGAATTGATAACTGGCAAGCCCGCGAAGTGGAACTTCCTGCGCAAACAATAATCCGGCTGGATGGTTTGAATGTATCCGAGGAAGAAATCATCGGTAACGCCATTCTGGCTACTTACGATATCCGGGATGATGACTGTGCCTTGAGAAACGATCCTTCGCAATTTGAAAAGCTGCGTGGCGATTATCCGGTGCGACGTGAGTTTCCGGTTTTCACCATCGAAGCGGAGAATGTGCCGGAAGATGTCTTGGGGAAACTTCGTGAAATTGGCTTTCATTTTTAACCGCAAAGACAACAGAGTGGTTATAAAGAAATAAACAAACATTTAAATTCTATATAAAATGAAAAAACTAGCAGATATTGGCTTGATTGGGTTGGCCGTGATGGGCGAAAACCTGGTTTTGAACATGGAAAGCAAAGGCTTCACTGTAGCTGTTTACAACCGTACTGTCGAAAAAGTTGACGCGTTCGTAAATGGTCGCGGTGCCGGTAAAAATTTCATTGGCGCCCATTCCATCGAAGAACTGGTGGCGTCGCTGGAAAAGCCGCGCAAAGTGATGATGTTGGTGAAAGCCGGCAAGCCCGTCGACGACTTCATTGAACTGCTGATCCCGCACCTGGAACCGGGTGATATCATTATTGATGGCGGGAACTCGCACTTCCCCGACTCCATTCGGCGCACTCAGTATGTGGAAAGCAAAGGATTGCTGTTTATCGGCACCGGCGTTTCGGGTGGCGAAGAAGGCGCACTGAAAGGCCCGTCGATGATGCCGGGCGGAAGTCCTGCCGCATGGCCAGCCGTGAAAGAGATCTTCCAGGCCGTGGCCGCCAAAGTGGAAGATGGCTCTCCCTGCTGTGAATGGGTGGGCGAAGACGGCGCCGGACACTTTGTGAAAATGGTCCACAACGGGATCGAGTACGGCGATATGCAGATCATCAACGAAGCCTACCACGTCATGAAAGACCTGCTGGGCATGAGTGCCGACGAAATGCACGAAGTATTCAAAAAATGGAATACCGAAGAGCTGGACTCGTACCTGATTGAAATTACGCGCGACATCCTGGGCTACAAAGATGAAGACGGCGAGCCGCTGGTTGAAAAAATTCTGGACACCGCCGGGCAAAAAGGAACCGGAAAATGGACCGGCGTTTCGGCCCTCGACCTCGGCATTCCGTTGACATTGATCGGCGAATCAGTTTTTGCCCGTTGCTTGTCGGCACAGAAAGACCTGCGCGTTCAGGCTTCGAAAGTGATCAGCGGACCGAAACCATCGTTCACCGGCGAAAAAGCACAACTGATTGACGACCTGAAAATGGCGCTTTACGGGGCTAAAATTATTTCGTACGCGCAAGGTTACAACCTGATGATGGAAGCCGCCAACGAATACAAGTGGAACCTGAACTACGGCGGCATCGCGCTCATGTGGCGCGGTGGCTGCATCATCCGTTCGGCCTTCCTCGGCGACATCAAAAAAGCATTCGACAAAAACCCGGAATTGCCCAACTTGTTGCTCGATCCGTTCTTCAAAGAAAAAGTGGAAGCGACACAAGCCGGATGGCGCCGGGTGTGTGCCGCCGCCCTGAGCAACGGCATCCCGGTACCGGCGTTAACTTCGGCCCTGTGCTACTTCGACGGTTTCCGCAGCGAACGTTTGCCGGCCAACCTGTTGCAAGCCCAGCGCGACTACTTCGGAGCCCACACCTACGAGCGCATCGACAAACCGCGCGGACAGTTCTTCCACACCAACTGGACCGGCCGCGGCGGCGACACCGCTTCGACAACCTACGAGGTGTAAGAAACCAGCATCCACTGGCCCCTCCGAAGGAGGGAAAAGAAACTGCTCCGAGCATAGCGAGGGTATCACTTCAAGCTGAGCCTTGACTGCACCAAACATACAAAAGCCACTTCCGATTCAGGAGGTGGCTTTTTGTGTGAAAGCAGTCTGTGAAAAATCTTCTCCAAACGATTGTCTGGATGAAAAAAATGCCTTACTTTGCAATTCAAAGCACTTTTAATCTTACCAAGAAAAATGAAACCAACAGAACACTATCTGAACGAGATAACAGAGATAAAAAAAATGATGGAGCAATCGAGCCGCTTCCTCTCGCTAAGCGGACTGTCCGGAGTGCTTGTGGGTATTTATGCACTAATCGGCGCTTTTATTGCCTATCAGCTAATTTACATTCCGGGTTCGTTATATTACCGTGAATATTACTCGAACCAGGTTTTGGGAGAAATGCTGCTGCTGGCAGCTTTTCTGTTGGTGGTCTCGTTCGTCACGGTTATTTGGCTGACCACATCAAAAGTGAAGCGCAAATCTGAAAAATTCTGGTCGCCGGGAACCCGGATGTTGTTGACCAACTTGGCTATTCCCTTGGTCACCGGCGGAATTTTCATCCTGATTTTTCTCTCCCGCGAAATTTACAGCATTGTCGCTCCGAGCTGCCTCATTTTCTATGGATTGGCATTGGTAAATGCAGCCAAATACACCCGCCGGGAGATTTTTTACATGGGACTTTTTGAAATTGGATTGGGGCTATTGGCAGCTGTTTTGCCCGGTATGGGACTGTTTTTTTGGGTCGTTGGTTTTGGATTGGTGCATATTATTTACGGCACCATCATGTATTTTCGCTACGAACGAAAAACAGCAAACAAGTGAAAAATCTGTTTCAACATCTGGATAAAGCCTTCGAGAACAAGCTGCGGCTGGGCATTATGTCTATTTTGCTTGTCAACGCCTCGGCAACCTACAACACGCTCAAGGAGACACTCGAAGCAACCGACGGAAACCTGGCCAGCCACCTGAAACACCTGGAAAAGCTGGGCTACATTTCGGTATCCAAAAGCTTTGTTGACCGCAAACCAAATACAGAATATGCCATCACCGACAACGGAAAAATTGCTTTTGAGAAGCATCTCAACACGCTGGAAGAAATATTGAAAAATCTGTAATTTTTTTTATCCATACACTTTGAATAGCAAAGTACTTTTACAACTTAAATTCTACTCGTATGAAAACACAAGAGTTCATCGAACAAAAAGTAAAAAGCCAGGGTTTTCGAATGAGCGTTAAATTGATCACCATCGCGATCATCGTCTTGTTTCTGCTTATTCCGAAGTTTATGATTATGGAACTTATCCGGGAGCGCAAAATGACGGCAGACACCGCCCAACTGGAAGTTGCCAACTCGTGGTCGAACCAGCAAATTGTGCGGGGGCCAATGCTAACCATCCCATACACCGAACAGGTTTTGGACAAAGATGGGAAAACGGTCCAGGAGATTGTCCGCGAATACCATTTATTACCCAAAACACTTCGGGTTGAAGGTGAACTTTTCCCCAAAAAGCTCAACCGCAGTATCTACCAAAGCATTGTTTACGAAAGCAGCCTGCAACTGTCGGGGGCTTTTGAAAAACCTGACCTTTCGGGTTTGGGCATCAAGCCTGAAAATATAGAATGGGAAAAGGCCAAACTGGAAATAGCCATCAGCGACTTGCGCGGAATCAGCTCAGTAGTTGAGTTGAAATGGAACACGGAAACCATCCCGTTTTCACCGGGCATGCAAAACCGAATTTTAGGCAGCAACGGCATTTCGTTGCAACTGCACGATTTGTCGATCCAATCCATGCCTGCCAATTTCCAGATTGACCTGAAACTGAAAGGTTCCAATTCCATCGCCTTTGCCCCGGTTGGCGAAACAACCGACGTGCATTTGCAATCGGCCTGGAATGATCCCGGTTTCCAGGGACAATTTTTACCTATCGACCGAAACATCAATAAAGACGGATTCACGGCAGATTGGAAAGTACTGAATTACAACCGCGATTTTCCGCAAAGCTGGATCGACAATGCCTATGATATAAAATCGAGTGACTTTGGTGTCAGCCTCATTAATATGGCCGACCATTACCAGAAAAATGAACGCAGCGCCAAATATGCCATCATGATTGTTTTGCTGATTTTCCTTTCATTCTTCCTGAACGAAATGCTGACCAAACGGCGGGTACACCCTTTTCAATACATTCTGGTGGGCTTTTCAATCCTTATTTTTTACCTGTTGCTACTGTCGTTCTCTGAGCACGTTGGATTCAACCCGGCTTATCTGATCGCATCGATGTCAGTAATTCTGCTGGTACTGATTTACTCGAGGTCGTTCTTAAAGACCTGGGGCAATTCCCTCGCATTGACGGCCATTCTGTCAATCTCTTTTCTATTCATCTTCATCCTGTTACAGCTTGAATCGTTTGCCTTGCTGGTGGGGAGCGTCGGCCTGTTTGTAATGTTAGCAATGACGATGTATTTCACGCGAAAAATAAATTGGTACGAATAAGTTGAAAATATCCAAACATTTTTTTTGCATTCACCAGGTGACTTCGATTCACCTGGTGAATCATAACCCAATTCCACAAGCTCCATCTCCTAACAATTCCTTCACAAACCCGTCAAAATAAACCCCATCCGATACGCGAAATCTCTTTTTTTATATTTTCGCCGCCATATTGTAGATCATACACAATAAACCGGCAAACTGACCAACCCTACAGGCATTTCTGAATTTGATATTTAATACTGAAGACCATGTCGTTGAAACGAACATTGCTATTGGACCGCAACTATTTTCCGGCTGCCCAGCTGTTTCTGAGCCTCAGCCTGATGTTTGGCACCTGGGTGGTGTACATTCCTTCCATCACCCAAAAGCTGAACATGAGCAAAGGAGATTTGGGGATCGCCTTGTTTGCTGCCGCCGTTGGCTCGCTGATTTCCATTTACATCGGGAAGAAACTGGTAGTCCGTTTTGGTGAAGGAAAACTTGCCCTGGGCGGCGTACTCGGCATGACCCTGTTTATTTTCAGTTTCTTCCTGGCCACCTCATTTTTACAGTTAACCGTGCTCATGCTTTTCTTCGGATTGACCAGCGGAATCCTGCAAATTGGGTTGAACACGGTGGTTTCGACGCTCGAAAAGCGAGATAAGATCTCCATCATGTCGTCCTGCCACGGTTACTTCAGTTTGGGCGGATTGTTTGCCGCAGGCTTTGGTACCGTCCTGCTCATGCTGCTGAAAAACCCGGTATTGCACATCAGCCTCGCGGCCCTTACTGTTGTGTGGCTGCAAATTTTAACCTACAAAAAATTCATCCACCTGAATTCGTCACTTGAACCGGTCCGGGCAACAGAAAGAAAGCCTGCCCGCTTGAATCCCCGCCTTGTCGCCCTTGCGGTGATAGCAGTAGCGGCAATGGTTTCGGAAGGCGCCATTGCCGATTGGAGCAGCCTGTACCTGCGCGATGTGGCGCTTGCACCCGAAACACAATGGGGCTTGGGGTATGCCGCGTTCTCCTTAACAATGACATTGGGCCGCTTTATGGGCGATCATTTCAGTCAGCGTTTTGGTCCCTGGCAAATCCTGATGAATGGCTTCGTGATCAGCATCCTGGGCTTCGGGTTCGTCCTTGTTGCGCAACCCATGTTAACACTCATCGGGTTTGCTTTTGTGGGTGCCGGTTTTTCCATCATCGTTCCCGAAGCCTACCGTCTTTCTACTCAAATTGAAGGTGTCAGCCCCGCAAACGGAATCGCGTTCATGGCCGGGTCAGCCTATCTCGGATTCTTGGGTGGCCCGGTTGCCCTGGGAGCAATTGCCGAAAAATCGGGACTCCATACCAGTTTTGTATTTATCATGGCACTGGCCGTTGTGGGCCTGGCAACTACGTTTTTTGTCTGGCTGAAACTTCTTGTTCCAATCAAACTTAATCTATTACGCATTTTCGTCCGCAACAAAGCCTGACAGGAACAATTATTCAAACTATCAAGCTACTGTTTCGACAGAAATACCACAATAGCAATCATTTACACTGACAAGCGGATGGCTGGTAACGTAAATTTGATCTGAGAAGCAAGGCTGAAAAGAAAAATAAATGTAATTTCGCACAATTTTTTAACGCAAAAAGCTGGCACATCATGGCAAAATACTCGAATGAAGTTTCAAGAACCTTTAGTGAATATCTGCTGATTCCGGGCCTGACCGATAAAAACTGCAATCCGTCGAATGTATCCTTAAAAACGCCGCTGGTAAGTTTCAAAAAGGGCGAACAGCCTGCTATGGAATTGAACACCCCGTTTGTTTCGGCCATCATGCAGTCGGTGTCAGACCACAACATGGCCATAGCCCTGGCACGCAACGGTGGACTGTCGTTCATCTTCGGTTCACAACCCATCGACACGCAGGCAGAAATGGTGCGCAAAGTGAAAAAATTCAAAGCGGGTTATGTTGAAAGCGATTCGAACCTAACCCCGGAACACACACTCCGGGATGTGCTGGAGCTGGTGAAAAAAACAGGCCACGCTACGCTGGGAATTACCGAAGACGGCAGCCCCAACGGTAAATTGCTGGGCATTGTCACAGGCCGCGATTACCGCCCCAGCCGCGATGCTTTGGACAAGAAAGTGAAAGAGTTCATGACTCCGTTCAATAAACTGATTACCGGGAAACTGGGCATCACGCTGAACGAGGCCAACGATATTATTTGGGACAATAAGCTGAACAGCCTGCCGATTATCGACGACGAGCAGAACTTGCACTTCTTCGTTTTCCGCAAAGACTACGAAAGCCACAAAGAACACCCGTACGAATTTTCGGATGCCAATAAAAAGCTGATGGTGGGCGCCGGAATTAACAGCCGTGACTACAAAGAGCGGGTTCCCGCCCTGGTAAACGCCGGAGCTGATGTGCTTTGCGTGGATTCATCCGACGGCTTTTCTGCCTGGCAGCGCGAAACGATTGAATACATCAAAAAAGAATATAACGGAACAGTCCGCGTGGGAGCCGGCAACGTGGTTGACCGCGATGGCTTCCTTTACCTGGCCGAGGCCGGTGCCGATTTCATTAAAGTGGGAATTGGCGGTGGTTCTATCTGTATCACCCGCGAACAAAAAGGGATTGGCCGCGGACAAGCAACATCCATTATTGAAGTGGCTGCCGCCCGCGACGAATACTTTGAAAAAACCGGTACGTATATTCCGATTTGTTCGGATGGCGGTATTGTGCAGGATTACCACATGGTGCTTGCCCTGGCCATGGGCGCCGATTTCCTAATGATGGGCCGCTACTTTGCCCGTTTCGATGAAAGCCCCACCCGCAAGCTGATGGTAAACAACCGCTATGTGAAAGAATACTGGGGCGAAGGCTCAAACCGTGCCCGCAACTGGCAGCGCTACGACATGGGCGGCAGCGAAAACCTGAAATTTGAAGAAGGGGTTGACAGCTACGTGCCATACGCCGGTAAACTGAAAGACAACCTGGACATCACCCTGGGCAAGATCAAATCAACCATGTGCAGCTGCGGTTCCATCACTATTCCCGAATTGAAAGAAAAGGCAAAAATTACGCTTGTTTCGGCTACCAGCATTGTTGAAGGCGGCGCACACGATGTGATCCTGAAGGATGCAAACATGTAAACAAACATCCTCCATATAAAAAAATCCCGGCTCTTCTGAAGTCCGGGATTTTTTTTGCGGCATTGCATATCAGATTTTTTTGAAATACTCTTTCGTGGCATTGCATATCGGGCAACGGTAATCTTCCGGCAACTCTTCAAAGGGCGTTCCCGGTGGGATATCCCGGGTAGGATCACCCTTTTCCGGGTCGTACACATACCCGCAAATCACACACACACGCGCCTCTGCCTCCGGCTTTTGAGGTCCACCTTCAACCTGGACCGGCTCTTCTGTTTTAACTTGTGACTGCGACTGTAGCTCCGCTGCCTTTTCCTCCTCCAGTTTTTCCCGTTCCAAATAGGTCGGCGAATTTTTAGGCGATAACATTTTGTATTTTTCCCGATAATAGGCGTAGGTCAGCGGGGCGTCGTCCGATAGCAGATCGCTGTCAACCACTTCGCCAATAATCAGCCAGTGAGAGCCCAAATCACTCACTTCCTTCACTTCACAATCAAACCAGGCAACGGATTCATCCAATACAATTGGCACACCGGTTTTTGCCGTGATCAGATCCCGGTTGGCGAATTTGTCCAGCTCGCTGCCCGACA
Organism: Mangrovibacterium sp.; assembly: GCA_050178015.1. Classification (GTDB taxonomy): domain Bacteria; phylum Bacteroidota; class Bacteroidia; order Bacteroidales; family Prolixibacteraceae; genus Gaoshiqia. The sequence goes on along the minus strand of JBFXGM010000033.1, from coordinate 24,353 downwards.
TAAAACCAAAATCGCCAATCAACTTCACATCCAGTTCTTTTTTCAACACGGAAATGGAAAAAGCCCCGGCTTTTCGAATGATTTCAGCGCTTTGATTGTTTTTGTGGCAGGAAATGGCCACCAACGGCGGTTGCGAAGTAACCTGAAAAACCGTGTTGGCAATGTACCCGGCCTTTTTCCCTTCAAACGCCGAAGCCACCAGGTAAAGTCCGTAGGATAATTTGTGGAAAGCATGTAGTTTCATATGCCGGAATATTGATGAATGCCTATAAAGTTGTCAATATTTTCATCAACATGCAAACTCCGGAAAAGTCAAAGTCAAAAGCAAAAGGGCAAAAGTCAGAACGACATTCAACATTGTTGGGCCCGATCGGGCAACAAGTTAAAATTGGCCAGTCATCTCCCCCATCCAAAAAATAAACAATCTGAGCTTTCTCATAGTTATTTCTATTGATTATCCCCTTTTTTAGCAGTTCGCAACGGAATGTTTATCTTTGCTTTCGTACTGAAAAACTTAAAACAAACAGCATAATGATCAGAAAAATAAGTTTCTTCCTATTGGCCGCCATGCTTGCGGCGGGGCAGGTACTGGCCTGCACCAATTTCTTAATCACCAAAGGCGCCTCGGCCGATGGTTCAACCATGATTACTTACGCGGCAGACTCGCACACGCTGTACGGCGAGTTGTACTACCAACCGGCCATGGATTACCCGGAAGGGGCCATGCGCGACATCTACGAGTGGGACACCGGCAAATTCATGGGACGCATTCCCCAGGTTGCCCATACCTACAGCGTGGTTGGAAACATAAACGAACATCAGGTTGCGATTGGTGAAACCACCTATGGCGGACGAAAGGAACTAGCTACTCAGGAAGGCGCGATTATGGACTACGGAAGCCTGATTTACGTGGCCCTGCAACGGGCAAAAACCGCCCGCGAAGCCATTGAGGTAATGACCAACCTGGTGGATGAATTTGGTTACGCTAGCTCGGGTGAGTCTTTTTCTATTTCCGACCCGCACGAAGTTTGGATCCTGGAAATGATTGGCAAGGGTGAGGGTGAAAAAGGCGCTGTGTGGGTGGCCGTTCGCGTGCCAGACGGTTACATCAGCGGACATGCCAACCAGGCCCGCATCACAACCTTCCCGTTTAACGATCCGGACAACTGCCTGTACTCGAAAGATGTTATTTCCTTCGCCCGCGAGAAAGGCTGGTTCGAAGGGAAAAACAAAGATTTCAGCTTCTCGGACGTTTATGCACCCGTTGATTTTGGCGGCGCACGCTTTTGCGAGGCCCGCGTTTGGGCCGGCTTCAACAAGGTTGCTGCAGGCATGGAGCAATACACCGAATATGCAAAAGGGTTGATTGAACATGGCGGCGAAAATAATTTTGCCAGCAACCGTATGCCCTTGTGGATCAAGCCCGACAAAAAACTGACCGTGAAAGATGTGATGGAAATGATGCGCGACCACTTTGAAGGCACGGAGCTGGATATGACCCAGGACATTGGCGCCGGACCGCACAAATTACCCTACCGATGGAGAAACCTGACATGGACCGTTGATTCGGTGGAATATTGCAACGAACGGGCCATCTCCACCCAGCAAACCGGCTTTTCGTTTGTAACCCAGTCACGCTCCTGGTTGCCCGGCCCCATTGGCGGCATTATCTGGTTTGGGGTTGACGATACCTACAGCACTTGCTATGTTCCCATGTACTGCGGAGTCACCGAAATACCCGAATGTTTCCGCGAAGGGAATGGCGACATGCTCACCTATTCCGAAACCTCTGCTTTCTGGGTGTTTAATGCAGTAACCAACTTTGCATACCTGCGCTACGATGCCATGATTGAGCATATCCGTAATTTGCAGGGACAGCTGGAAGGCAGGTATATCGCCTACACCCCGGCTATCGACCAGGCAGCCAAAATGCTTTACGACAAAGAAGGTGCGGCTAAAGCCCGGGAATTCCTGACCACCTATTCGGCCAATGAAGCGAACAACATGACCGCCGAATGGAAAAAATTGTTCCAATACCTGCTCATCAAGTACATTGATGGGAATGTGAAAAAAGAAGAAAACGGGCAGTTTGTCCGCAACGAATATGGGCTACCGGCCAACCCCGATTTCCCGGGCTATCCGCAATGGTGGTACGATGCTATCGCCAAAAGCACCGGCTCCCATTTACAAGTAATTGGCGGGGCCGGGCACTAACAGGCAACCAATTAAATTCTAGGCACATTCCGACCGCTTATTTATTTCAATATAAATGAAAGGAAAGTTTTGAACCTATTTGATTTTTATTAATTTTGCGCAAAATTTTTGCAATCTCTTACACGCGAAAATGTGTAATATTGCCCTAAAACTTAAAGAAAATGGATTTAATTAAAGTAGCAGAAAACGCGTTCGCCGTTGAAAGTAACCTGCCCAAATTTGGCGCCGGCGATACCATTACTGTTCACTACAAAATCGTGGAAGGAAACAAAGAACGTATTCAGGATTTCCGCGGTGTAGTGATCCAGGTAAAAGGAACAGGCGTTACCAAAACATTTACGGTTCGTAAAATGTCAGGCAACGTTGGTGTTGAAAGAATTTTCCCGGCTTCTTCCCCATTCATCGATGGTGTTGACATCAACAAAAAAGGTAGCGTACGCCGCAAACGTATCTTCTACCTGCGTGGTCTTACCGGCAAAAAAGCCCGCATCAAAGAAAAACGAGTTTAAGAAAAACTTGACCATACGAAAGAGGCCTCCATGTTGGGGGCCTTTTTTTGTAACGTCCCGGAAACATTTCTTGATAAAAATCAACGATTGTTCGTCATAATTACGGTTAATTTGTCAAAAAAAGAAGGTCATGGCATTCCTCCAAAAAGAAAAACTTTTTACCCTGAAATGGTTCAGGGACTACAGTTACATCACCCTGGGCGCGTTCATCCTGGCAGTTGGTTTTGTGTACTTTATTTCACCGCATAAAATTGTGCCCGGAGGCGTGTATGGCATTGCCATTGTCGTGCACTACCTCACCCAAGGGCTTTTCTCGTTTTGGCCCGATGGAATTCCGATTGGTTTGTTCGGGCTGATCCTAAACATTCCGCTCACCATTGCCGGCATCAAAATACTGGGGCCGCGGTTTGGCGTAAAAACAGTCGTTGGCTTTGTGCTATCGTCCGTTTTTATGGACCTGATCACGTACCTGCGCGAGGATGGCGACGCGCCCCTGGTGCCCGATGTACTGCTTTCCTGCGTGTTTGGCGGGGTACTCATCGGTTTTGCCCTCGGGCTCATTTTCAAGTCGCGGGCCACTTCGGGCGGCTCCGACATTATTGCCATGATCATTGCCAAATACACCGGTATGCAACTCGGCCAGCTCATGATTTATGTCGATTCGGCCATCGTACTGCTCGGACTGGCTGCCTTTCAGGATTGGCAAATTCCGCTTTATTCGTGGCTGGTTATTTACATCACCGGCAAAGCCATCGACATTACCCTGGAAGGGGCAGATTACAACAAGGCACTGTTCATTATTTCCAACAAACACGAGGAAATAAAAGAAAAGTTACTGATAGATCTGGAACGCGGCGGCACGTACCTGCAAGGCAAAGGCATGTTTACCGGCGAAGACAAACAGATTATTTACACCGTGGTCAGCAGGCGCGAAGTAGCTATTCTCGAGCAATTTATCAGCCAGATCGATCCGGATGCCTTCATTACCATCATGGACACCCGCGAGATCCTGGGCGAGGGGTTCCAATCCCTGAAAATGAAATTGGACACTTAACCTGAAGAACAGTTTTTATGATGACCATTTAAACCGTTGATCGGAAGGGATTGAGAGGATTGAAAAGAATGGTGGCGATCGAAGAAGGGGAAGTTAGTTTGAATGGGGTTTGCCATGCGCCTTGACAATATATGATTAAACAACGTCCAAATCATATCATTTTTGAAGCTAATTTCTTAATTTTGGTATTTACCCCAAAATTTGTCAGAAACACTTCCATGCCATGAAACAACTGCTTCCCCTGCTAATTTTACTGCTGCTCTTTTCTGAAGCATCTGCTCAAAAAGTTGCGCTGGTGCTTAGCGGCGGCGGCGCAAAAGGCCTCGCCCATATCGGCGTGATCAGAGCCTTGGAAGAAAACCAGATTCCGATCGATTACATTGCCGGAACGTCGATGGGCGCCATTGTCGGCGGCCTGTATGCTGCCGGATTCTCTACCGACGAAATGGAAGTACTCTTTAAAAGTGAGCAGTTCAAGTTTTGGGCAACTGGCAAGATACAGGAAGAATACCGCTACTTTTTCCGAAAGCTGGAAGACAGCCCTGCCTGGCTAAGCCTGGACCTGGAAAGGCGCGAAGATAAACTCAAGCTGCTGCTGCCCACCAACCTCATTCCGGAAGAACAAATGGATTTTGCCTTTATGGAACTGTTCGCATCCACCAATGCAGTATGCCAGTATGATTTTGACCAGCTATTTGTCCCCTTCTTTTGTATTGCCACCGATGTGTACAACAACAAAGAGGTGGAACTCCGGTCGGGCGACCTGGGCGAGGCCATCCGGGCATCGATGACGTTCCCGTTCTATTTTAAGCCGATCGTAATTGACGGCGCCTTGGTTTTCGACGGCGGCATTGTGAATAATTTTCCGGTAAGAAATGCATTGGAAGCTTTTAAGCCTGATGTCATTATCGGACACAAGGTGGCCAACAACGCCCGCAAACCAGACGAAGACGATGTGATGGCCCAACTGGAAAACCTGATCATGCAAAAAACCGATTATGAAATCAATCCCGAAAAAGGAATCCTGCTCGAAACTTCATTCAACAATATAAACCTGTTGGATTTCAACAAAATAGATATCATCCAGCAAGCCGGGTACGATAAAACCCAAAGTGTGATCGACAGTATTAAATCGCGGATTGAAAGGCGGGTACCACTACACGAGGTTCAAAAAAAACGGGAAGCTTTCAATGCACAAAAGCCGGAGTTGCTCTTTCAAAACTTTCAGGTTGAAGGTGTCCCCGATCCCATGCAACGAAAATACATCATCCAGAGCCTCAAACACCGGTCGAACATCATTCCGCTGGATGATTTAAAAAAAGAATATTTCAAACTGGTAGCCGACCCTCAGCTGCGTTCCATTCGTCCTATTTCTATTTATAATCCGACAAATGGCTATTTCGACCTTCACCTGAAAGTGAAACAGGAAAAGCCGGTTGAAATCAAATTCGGGGGCAATGTTTCTACCAAACCCATCAACCAGGGTTTTCTGAGCTTGGATTACCGTTTTTTCAATAACCGGGCCTATACCTTAAGTTCCAATATTTATTTCGGACGTTTTTACAGTTCGATCAATTTAGGAGGGCGCATCGACTTTCCCACCAAATTGCCCTTCTACCTCTCCGGATCCCTTACCTTTAACCGTTGGGACTATTATTCTACCAGTAACGAATTCTTCTTTGAAGATGTGTTGCCACCTTATATTATCAAGGATGAAAATAACTTACGCCTGGAAATGGGATTCCCTGTTGGAACAAAAGGGAAACTAATGCTTGGCACCAGCTACTCGGCTGCCAGCGACGATTATTACCTGAACGAACAGGTAAAAAAAACCGATAACACCGACAATACATTATTTGAAGCCTTTGCCACCAGCCTGCGTTTCGAGGAAAATTCGTTCAACTACAAACAGTTTCCAACTGAAGGGATTTCCTCTTGCCTCGGCTTTACGTTCATTGACGGCAACGAAGATTTTACACCCGGCTCAATCACTGCAGAACAAGTGGAAAGTCATCGTAATCATCAGTATTACTCCATAAAGGGAAATTTCGACAAATATTTCAAAATAACTAATCAATTTACAATCGGGTTGCTGGCCGAAGCTGGTTACAGCAATAAAAAAACCTTCAGCAACTATCGGTCCACCGTGCTGAATGCTCCCGGCTTTACCCCAACGCCTTACAGCCAAACCATTTTTACCGATAATTTCAGGGCCACCAAATATATTGCTTCCGGACTAAAAACTATCGTTCACCTAAGCGACCAACTTCATTTCAGGGCTGAGGGATATGCTTTTGTTCCGATGAGAAACATCCTAATGACAGAAGATTACCTGGCTGACTACAATGAAAAAACCTTTTCATCTTTCAATTTCATGGGGCTTGGTGGACTGGTTTATCACACTGGCATGGGTCCGGTTAGCTTAACGCTGAACTATTTTGAAAGTGAAGACACCAATCTTTTTATGGTGTTCAGCTTTGGCTATATCCTGTTCAACAAACGGGGCTATTAACGCGGTTAACTTCGTACATGAGATGGCATATCTGCAGGCAATTCGAATGAGATTTCCACCACGCCCTTAAATTCACCACCTTCCATCCACGGAGTTTGCACGATCTGCTTTTTCCGTCCGTTTTTCTCCGTTGTATAGGCATTTTGCATGGGTGCCGCCAACATTTCCTTTAATCGTGTTTTGGAGGGTTCGGGGTGACAATCCAACAGATTTTTCCCCAACAGTTCACCACCGCCATACTTTTGAAATTGCAACCGTGAAACCTTATTCATATAAACAACAATCCCATCCCGGTCGCAAACGGTTATTGCGCCCGAAAAATCATCCATCCAATTAACCATGCTACGATTTTTTTTGATACAAGCGCACCCAGTCAATTTCAAAATAATGCGGAAGGTCTTCGACCGGTTCTACAACAAGCGAACTTATATTCAGGCTCATCGGCACATCCGGCACAGACTGGGCGAGTGTAAAAATCTCCTGATTGTTTATCTTCCAACACACCTTGCCCGGCTCCCACTCCATCCGGAAAATATAAAATTGCCCTGCCTGCAACCCCGACAACGATTCATGTTGTGTTGCTCCGTTAGATGAGGCATACCCCAAACGGCACACCGCGCCACTCTCAACCAGATTCAACCGATGATGGTTCTGAAAGTCGGACAGGTAAAAAAGGTCAACCAATTGCTTTTTAGGCTGATATTTAACTTTGGCTTCCAAGATTCCAAACCTCGTTTGGAACAACTCGCCGGTGGTTAACAATCCCGATGAATAATTGAACGATGCAGAGGTGAAACCAATCGGAAAGTTCCAGGTAAACGAATCCGTTTTTTCCTTTTTAACCGCCAGTTGCAGATGGCTGTTTCTTACCTGAACGTTGGCCCCGTCGGTATAGGCTTGCAAATCGCCGGCTTTGGAAAAGTTGCGCCCCAATGTTTTCTGTCCCATTGGACTGATGGTTTGCCACTTGGAAGTATCCAGCGAAGATTGGTCAAAATGATCTTCAAAAACCAGCTCCCAATTGTTGAAAAAGTCCAAGGCATGGGTGCTCCGGTATTTCAGGTAATTAACAAAACGAGGCTGCTGCTTCAAGTCCAGATAGGCCTGCTCCTCCTTAAAAAGTTCAGATTTTTCCCACTTCTGCGCATCCTCAAGATAGGCTTTCCGGGCCTTAAATTCTTCCGATTCCACTTCGGCCTGCAACTCTTCAAAACGTTTCCGCTCGGGTGAGTTGGCCATTTTTTGGTAATTCCGATAGGGGGCACTTTTGGGAAATTTTTGCCAAAACAGTACCGATTCAGACGATTTCAGCTGCTGGTACTCCAAATATTTTTTATACGCTTCGGTGTCTTCAAACCGGTCGTCTTTCTTTTTTTGTTGCTTAAAAGCCGTTTTGTCTGCCTGGTATAGTTTATCCTGCACATATCTCGCCAACAGCTGAAAGCGCCGAATCTCTTCACTTTCCTGCAATTCCTGAAAACGTTTCAGATCAGATGATGACTGCACCTGGTAAAAATCGCGCAGTTTTCTGTTCTTTTCCAGCTTTCGAAGTTCCAAAAGGGATTTTTCTTCCGGGCTACCTTTAAACCGCAATGAGCGAATCTCCGCTTTCTCCTTTTTAAACTCGGACGAACCAACCCGCTTTTCCAACGCAAGGAATTGCGGCAATTCGCCACTTTGTTCAAGCTGAATAAACAACTGATAGTCAGCCCACAGATTATCTCTGGAGGTTTCTACTTTTGAGGTATTCCTAAGTCCTTTGAACGTGCTCAGGAAAAATAGTTTGAATGACATGTGCTAGTTAATTTGCGTATCACAACAAAGTTTAAAAATAATAATAAAAAATATACATCTTCACATTTTTTAACTTCTCCCCGAAAAAGATTAATTTCATCCGGTATTTTAAGATTGCTAAAACGAACACCCTTATGAGAGAAAGAAGAATCTTCCTGCAATTCTTGTTGATCTTTAACTTTTTATTTTCCGTTGATGGAATTGGTCAGAATTTTTTCAACACAGACTACGATCCGGCCAAAACCTACATCCTGATGACCAATCCTACTATTGAGAACATCGAAAGGGTGCGTTACTTATTGGATAGCCACCTATTGTTTGTGGGCGAAACCGAGTTCATCGGCGTTTATTTTTATGCCGAACGATACGACTACTCGCAGTCAATCAGACACATTCGCGACAACAACCTGGACAAATTCCATTTACAACGGCTCACCGGTACGCTAACTGCGGAGAATATATTTGAGACGAATGATTTTACCAACAATTTCGATATCATGTTCGGCCAAACGAAAGGTATTTTCCTGTTTGACGGGCCCGACCTCCAGCCGGAAATTTACGGCGAAGAGAAAAAATACGCTGATGTCACCGATCCCCAGCGACATTTATTTGAGGTTTCGTTTGTTTTCCACCTGCTGGGAAGCAGTAAAAACCCGAACTACACCCCGTTTTTGGAACGCAACCCCAAATATTTTGTCATCGGTTTCGGGCTGGGCATGCAAACCATGAACGTAGCCACCGGGGGCACCCTCATACAAGACATTCCCGCTGAACTTTACCAGGCAACCATCCACCAGGATATTGTCCAGCTCGATCAAGACAACCTGCACCGCAACTACTGGCAGGAAATTTTTGACAATCCGCAACTGATGCCCGTCAGCTTCCATCCGGTGCGGCTCGAACTAAACGGCTTCTTCATGAAAGAAGTGAAATGGAAATCAAACATTTCGCCTCCGGTACTGAGCGCCCATCACCAATCGGTGGAAAACCTGAGCGGGGCGTGGGAAGTTACGGCGCGGTCCATGGACGGGAAAGTTATCGAGGGCATTCGCCACAAAAAATATCCAAACGTATTTGGCACCCAATTCCTTCCAACGGAACCCGGCTTGTACGAACAGCGCGGGCAATACAAATTTTCGCCACGAGATGTGCTCCAAAGTTATTATGAGCGCACCGGCAAGGACGGTGTAAAATTCCACAAACGATTCTGGAAACGCGTTTCGAAAGCACTGAATTAATCCATTTGCCAAATCAGTCTTTTTCTTCAAAAAGTGCTACTTTTGCAGCTCAAATTTTGATTATGGGCTTTTTAGAAGAAATTAAACGCAGACGCACGTTTGGCATTGTCAGTCACCCCGATGCCGGGAAAACCACGCTTACCGAGAAATTACTGCTTTTTGGCGGGGCCATTCGTGTGGCCGGCGCTGTGAAAAGCAATAAAATCAAAAAAGGGGCGACTTCCGACTTTATGGAAATTGAACGCCAGCGTGGAATCTCAGTAGCCACTTCGGTAATGGGCTTTGAGTACCGCAATTACAAGGTGAACATTCTTGACACCCCGGGGCACCAGGATTTCCAGGAAGACACGTTCCGCACGCTTACGGCTGTTGACAGCGTGATCATTGTGATTGATGCAGCCAAAGGAGTTGAACCGCAAACCGAAAAGCTCATGAGTGTTTGCCGGATGCGAAAAACGCCCGTGATCGTTTTCATCAACAAACTCGACCGTCCCGCCCGAGACACCTTTACGCTGCTGGATGAGATTGAAGAACAGTTGAAAATCAAAACCCGTCCGTTGAGCTGGCCCATCAATAGTGGCGCCGATTTCAAGGGTGTTTACAATATTTACAAGCGTAGCCTGAACCTGTTCAACCCCAGTGTACAGGAAATTGAAAAGGGCTTCCTGTTTGAAGACATTCTGGATCCGGAACTGGAAAAACATATTGGCGACGACGCCCATACCCTGCGCGAAGAACTGGAACTGGTGGAAGGTGTTTATCCGGAATTTGAAGCCGAAGAATACCTGAACGGAGAACTTGCCCCCGTGTTTTTCGGGAGCGCCCTCTACAACTTCGGAGTGCAGGAATTGCTCGACGCGTTTGTGGAGATCGCCCCCAGCCCGCGCCCAAGTTTCACCGAAGAACGGGAGGTGCGTCCCGAGGAAGATGGTTTCACTGGCTTCGTGTTCAAGATCCACGCCAACATCGACCCCAACCACCGCAGCCGCATTGCCTTTGTGAAGGTGTGTTCCGGAAAATTTGAGCGCAACAACGTTTACAAACACATCCGTTCCGGGAAAAACATCCGCATCTCGAGCCCAACGGCATTCATGGCGGCCCAGAAAGAAGTGATCGACGAAGCTTATCCGGGCGACATCATCGGGGTGCCCGATACCGGCAACTTCATCATCGGCGACACCATCACCTCCGGCGAAGACATTCATTTTAAGGGATTGCCCAGCTTTAGCCCCGAGCTGTTCCGCTTCATCGAAAATGCCGATCCGATGAAATCCAAGCAACTGGCCAAAGGGGTCGATCAGTTAATGGAAGAAGGCGTTGCCCAGCTGTTTACCAGCCAGTTCAATGGCCGGAAAATTATCGGGACCGTGGGCCAGCTTCAGTTTGAAGTTATCCAGTACCGCCTGGAACACGAATACAACGCCAAATGCCGGTTCGAGAACATGCCCATGCACAAAGCCTGCTGGATTGAATGTGACGACAAAAAGATGTTGACAGAATTTAAAAAACGTAAACATCAAAAAATGGCCGTTGACAAACGTGGCCGCGATGTCTTTTTGGCCGATTCGCCGTTCATTCTTCAAATGGCACAAGATGAATTTAAGGATATCAAATTTCATTTCACCAGTGAGTTTTAATCCGCTGATATATTTTCTATATTCGTAGATAAACGAGCCGCTTGCCATGGAAGAATTTTACCAAAGCAATCTGTTTTCATATCTGGTCCTGCCACTCATGATTTTTGTTGCCCGGGTTAGTGATGTAACCATCGGGACCCTGCGCATAGTCATGGTGTCCAAAGGGCAAAAGCTCATTGCACCCATCCTTGGATTTTTCGAGGTAATCATCTGGCTGCTGGCGATGAGCAAGATCATTCAAAACATCGACAACTGGGTGGCTTATTTCGCTTATGGACTAGGGTTTGCCGCAGGAAATTACATTGGCCTCATCCTCGAAGAAAAACTGGCCGTGGGCATCGTTCAGCTGCAAATCATCACCCGGGCCAATGCCGATAACCTGATTGCGAAGCTCAAAGCCCGAGGCTACGGCATTACCTACCACGAGGCCCACGGGGCAACGGAGAAAGTCGGGGTCATCTATTCCATCATCAAGCGGGCCGACATCAAGCAGGTCATCGAAATCATTCGCACCTACAATCCCAACGCCTTCTACTCCATTGAAGATGTGAAGTTTGTCAGCAAAGGTGTTCAATCCACTGCCACCCCCCTGCCCCTGCAACGCTGGCGAAAGGGTAAATAGTCAATTTAACAAGCTGCATCCAACAAAAACACCCGGGCTCAACATCCCGTTTTCGTAACATGAATTTAATGTTAGCAGTGTTTCGAATCGTTAAAAAAAGGGAGGCTTTGCTTACCATTTCTTAAATAAAATTGTGATCTTTGTCACACTTTTATACTTCTCATTATTAAAGGCACTATACAAAAATTTATAAACACATGTTTAAGATTCAGACCTTAAATAAGATTGATCCCGTCGGGCTAAAAAAATTCCCGTTGGATCAGTACGAAATTGCCAGTGAGTTTCAAAACCCGGATGCGATTATTGTCAGAAGCCAGTCGATGCACGACATGGAGCTGCCCAAAAGCTTAAAAGCGATTGCCCGCGCCGGTGCCGGTGTAAACAACATTCCTATTGACAAATGCACGGAAAAAGGCATTGTGGTATTCAATACGCCCGGAGCCAATGCTCATGCGGTAAAAGAACTGGCCCTGGCCGGTTTGCTGCTATCGTCGCGCGGCATTGCCCAATCCATTGAATGGGCTAAAACACTGGTTGGTAAGGGCGACGAAGTTCCTGCGCTGGTGGAAGCCGGCAAGAAAAATTTTGGCGGCAACGAAATCCGCGGAAAAACCCTTGCTGTAATAGGACTGGGAGCCATTGGCGTGCTGATTGCCAACGCCGCACAGGCGCTCGGAATGGACGTAATTGGCTACGACCCGTACATTTCGGTGAAGCAAGCCTGGAAACTGAGCCGCAACGTGAAACGTGCCGAAGGCATTGAAGTATTGCTCTCGCAAGCCGACTATGTGACCATCAACATCCCGCAAACAGCCGAAACCAAAGGCTATATCAACAAAGACAAAATCAAGATGATGAAGCCCGGTGTTCGCATCATGAATTTTGCCCGTGGTGGATTGGTAAACTCGACCGACATGAAAGAAGCGCTTGAATCGGGTAAAGTGGGTAGCTACGTGACTGATTTTCCCGATGAGGAAACCTTGAAAATGAAAAACGTCATCGCAATTCCCCACCTGGGCGCATCTACCGAAGAATCGGAAACCAACTGTGCAGTAATGGCCGTTGATCAGGTTCGCGACTATCTGGAAAAAGGAAACATCGTCAACTCGGTGAACTTCCCCGAAGCAGAAATGGAGCGCAACGGTGGCCCGCGTTTGGTTATTGCCAATAAAAACGTGCCCAAAATGGTCAGTCAAATTTCGAGCCTGCTGGCTTCCGAAGAACTGAACATTGCCAACATGCTCAATAAAAACAAGGCTGATATTGCCTACAACATCATTGATATCGACGGTCCTGTTCCTTCAAATGAATTGGCTGAAAAGCTGTTAGCCATTGAAGGTGTCATCATGGTCCGCATACTTCCGTAATAAAATAGAACAACGATAAACATTGATACCGGTACATGTTAAGCCTTTGCGAAACTTACCGGTATCTTTTTTTCAGCAAGTCTTTATCTGGAAATTATTTTATTTTTGCAACCGATGTCTTAAAATCGAAAGATTAATTCTGGCAAAAAATTTTAAAAATCATGAGTAACAAGTTGATTGAAAAGGCAGCAGACAATGTACGAATCCTGTCGGCTGCAATGGTTGAAAAAGCAAAATCGGGCCATCCTGGTGGTGCCATGGGCGGAGCTGATTTTGTAAGTGTTTTATATTCGGAATTCCTGAATTACGATCCGAGCGACATGACCTGGATGAACCGCGACCGGTTTTTCCTGGATCCCGGACACATGTCGCCAATGTTGTACTCCATCCTGGCCATGACCGGCAATTACAACATGGACGACCTGAAGAATTTCCGCCAATGGGAAAGCGTAACCCCGGGTCACCCCGAAGTGGATGCCTCCCGCGGTGTTGAAAACACATCCGGACCGCTTGGACAAGGTCATACGATGGCTGTGGGCGCTGCCATTGCCGAACGTTTTCTGACCCAGCGTTTTGGAGAATGGATGTCGCATAAAATTTACACCTTCATTTCGGATGGCGGTGTGCAGGAAGAAATTTCGCAGGGAGCAGGCCGCATTGCCGGATACCTGGGACTGAGCAACCTGATCATGTTCTACGACTCGAACGACATTCAGCTCTCAACCGAAACCAAAGAGGTAACCGCCGAAGATACGGCCAAAAAATACGAAGCCTGGGGCTGGAAGGTTATCACCATCGAGGGCAACAATGTGGAGCAGATCCGCTCGGCCCTGAAAGCTGCCAACGCGGAAACTGAAAAGCCAACCCTGATCATCGGTAAAACCATCATGGGAAAAGGCGCTGTTACTGCAGAAGGCGAAAGCTACGAACGCAAATGCGCAACCCACGGTATGCCACTTGGAGAAGCCGGTGCATCTCTGGAGAAATCCATCCTGAACCTGGGCGGAGATCCTGAAAACCCATTTGTCATTTTCGACGATGTGCAGGAACTGTTCAACAAACGCAAAGAAGAGCTGGTGAAAGCCGCTGCCGCACAAAAAGCAGCCCAGGCCGAATGGGCCAAAGCCAATCCGGAACTGGCAGCCAAACTGGAAACTTTCTTCTCGAAAGAAGCTCCGGCATTCGACTTCGACAAAATTGAACAAAAAGCAGGCTCAGCTACCCGCGCAGCCTCATCAACCGTATTGGCAGCCTTTGCCGGTAATGTTGAAAACATGATCGTTGCTTCGGCCGACTTATCGAACTCGGACAAAACCGATGGCTTCCTGAAAAAAACCAAAGCCTTCACCAAAGGCGACTTCAGCGGCGCTTTCCTTCAAGCCGGTGTGTGCGAGCTCACCATGGCTTGTTTGATGAACGGTATGGCCCTGCACGGCGGCGTTATCCCGGTTTGCGGTACCTTCTTCGTGTTCTCCGACTATATGAAACCAGCCGTACGTTTGGCTGCCCTGATGCAGCTTCCGGTGAAATACGTGTGGACACACGATGCTTTCCGGGTGGGTGAAGACGGCCCGACCCACCAGCCGGTTGAGCAGGAAGCCCAAATCCGCCTGATGGAAAAACTGAAAAACCACCACGGCCAAAACTCCATGCTGGTGCTGCGCCCTGCCGATGCTGATGAAACAACCGTTTCATGGAAACTGGCCCTGGAAAATACATCAGCTCCAAGCGCCCTGATTTTGTCGCGTCAGAACATCAAAAACCTGCCGTCAAAAGCTAACCGCTACGAGGAAGCTATGCAAGCGGATAAAGGAGCCTACATTGTTACCGACTGCGAAGGCACTCCGGATGTGATCCTGCTGGCCAGCGGATCGGAAGTGAGCACCCTGGTGGCCGGGGCCGAAATACTGGAAAAAGAAGGCGTAAAATGCCGCATCGTTTCGGTTCCTTCGGAAGGACTGTTCCGCAGCCAAAGCAAAGCATACCAGGAATCGGTACTTCCTGCCGGTGTGAAAAAGTTCGGCATGACAGCCGGATTGCCTGTCACACTGGAAGGATTGGTAGGCGCCGACGGTACCGTGTTTGGTATGGAATCATTCGGGTTCTCTGCTCCTTACACCGTTTTGGACGAGAAACTGGGTTTCACCGGTCAAAACGTGTACAACCAGGTAAAAGAACTATTGGTATTAGCCTAATTAGCAATTGCTACCTACATAAAAAGGCCGGAAATTCCGGCCTTTTCTTTTTCTTGTTCACAGGTTTATCCGTTTACCACGTTCAGCCAGGCCTGGGCCATCAGCTGGGCGCCGGCCATCGACGGGTGAACGCCATCGGGGCACCAGTATGCAGCCGGGGCATGTTTCAACGCTTCTTTAAAGATGGCGTGATACGGCACAAACAAGGTGTTGAATTCCTCCGACAACTTTTTGGCAACCTGCCGGTAAGGCGCAAACTCTTCCTGCCATCCTTCGCCAATGGCTTTACCGCCATCCACCGAAAACGGCTCGCAGATCACCAGCGTAATGCCCGGCAATTCCTGTTGGGTACGCTTCAGCAAAGCCCTAAAGTCGCGTTCATACACCTCCACCGTTCCGTCGTAATGGCCGTTACGCTTGTGCCAGTAATCATTCACCCCGATTAAAATGCTCAGCACATTGGGTTTCAGATCGAAGCAGTCCGGTTGCCAGCGCTCATCCAGCTGGTAAGCTTTATGGCCGCTGATGCCCCGGTTGTAAATGGTAAGCTGCTTTTCAGGGTAATGCTCCAGCAACGAAGCTGCCGCCATAAGCGCATATCCGTTGCCGAATGAGCCGGAATCGTTCGGCTTTTGCGCTTCCTTGTTCCGCCCGGCATCAGTAATGGAGTCGCCCTGGAACAAAACCACTCCCCCGGAGGTAAAATTCTGCGATGCTGTTTTCTTTTTACTTTTTCCAGCCGGCAACGTGGCCGACAAAATCATGGGCACACTGGCCACCCCCGCCAACTGCACGGCCGAGCGCCTGATGAAATTTCGTCTTGAAAGGTTCATTTGATTACTGTGTTAATTGGTTTATAATGAATTGGGCCCGGCTTGCCGCATCCGTCAGCGGAAGTTCCGCTAATTGGTAACCGAGTTCCTGATACGTATCACAAATATACTGATGCAACAAGCAGGCGTCTTCAAAATTTTCGTTCCGAATTTCGTCTGTCGTGTAAATTTCGCGCCATGGCGGCGCCACAAAAACCGTTTCGGCGTACCGGTACAAGCGGGCGCTTTCCTGGAGCAAAGGCGAAGGCTCGAACCCGCGAAAACGGGAAAAAGCCAGCTGATCGGGAATCGCACGGTCGGAAAAAGCCAGCTCTCCAAGACCAACCGACTGATAAAAGCCAATCCGCCGGTTTAAGATCTCCCGCTGAAAAGCCTTCATGTTTTTCCAGGGCAACATATCTCCTCCCGATTGCAGCTGCTGCTCAATCAGTTCGCGGGCAAATTCACTACCTGTCCGATAGCCCAGGTTCGCCAGCTCCCGGATCGTTTGGGTCTTCCCAAATCCTGGCCCGCCTGTAATGACAGTGATGTGCTTTTTCAACATTTTACAATAAAGATCACCTAAAATAATGAATTCAGACTTCTGCCAAAAACCCAATTTAAAATTAATATTAAAATTTTCGGAAGCCTCTACACAACACATTGAACTATTGCCGTTTGCATTTTTTAACAGATTAACAAGAAACCGATCAAAAATATTTTTCATACATTTGCAGCGCTTATCGTGTGCGAACACGATTTTTTTAAATCAATTACCGTGTACGAAAACGGAAAGAATAAATTATTAATAAACCAAGATCATGAAACTAGACAGAACAAACGTAAAGAGCGCTGCAAAATACCCGACAAAGGTGCTGCAGTTTGGAGAAGGTAACTTTTTAAGAGCATTCGTTGATTGGATGATCCAAAAGATGAATAACGAAATCGGCTTCAATGCCGGTGTTGACGTGGTGCAACCGCTGCCAACCGGTATGGTTGATCTGCTGAACAAACAAGACGGCTTGTACCATGTGTACCTGAAAGGGATCAAAAATGGCCAGCCGGTGAAGGAATACGAATTCATCCAGTGTATCAACCGGGGCATCAATCCGTACACCGAATTCGAAACCTACAAAGAAACCATCCTGAATCCGGAATTACGTTTTGTAGTATCGAACACCACCGAGGCAGGGATCAGCTGGGACGAAAACGATACCCTCGACATGCAACCGCAACAGTCGTTCCCCGGCAAAGTAACCGCTTTGCTATACGAACGCTTCAAAGCGTTTAACGGCGCTGCCGACAAAGGGCTGATCTTTTTCACCTGCGAGCTGATTGACCGCAACGGCGACATGCTGAAAAAATACGTGCTGAAACACGCTGAAAACTGGAACCTGGGCGCCGAATTCAAGCAATGGGTTGAAACCGCCTGCGCTTTCTGCAACACGCTGGTTGACCGCATTGTACCCGGATTCCCAAAAGACGACATCAAAGAAATTCAGGCCGAACTGGGCTACGAGGATAACCTGGTAGTTGTTGGCGAATATTTCCACCTGTGGGTGATTGAAGGACCGGAATGGGTGGCCAAAGAATTCCCAGCCGACAAAGCCGGGTTGGAAGTGAAATTTGTAAAAGACATGACCCGCTTCCGCGAACAAAAAGTAGCCGTTCTGAACGGATGCCACACTGGTAGCTACGCCGTTTCGTACCTGAGCGGCATTGAAACCGTGCGCGAAGCATACGAACACCTCGAAGTAGGAGACTTCATGAAAGGCCTGGTGTACGACGAAGTACTCCCCGGACTGGACGGCACCGAAAAAGAACTGAAGCAGTTCGCCAACAAAATCCTGGAACGTTTCTCCAACCCGTACATCCGCCACCTGTGGCAAAGTATTGCCCTAAACGCCATGTCGAAATGGGAAACCCGTAACCTGCCTTCGCTGCTCAACTTTGTAAATAACTACAACATGCTGCCACAAAAGCTGGTTTTCTCGCTGGCTGCCATGATCGCCTATTTTAAAGGTGAAACCGAAGGACAAAGTTACAACGTTCAAGATGACGAATGGATCCTCAATTTCTACCAAAAAGCCTGGGAAGAATGCGACGGACGCCCGATTTCGGTTTACCGCCTGGTAGAAAAAGTATTGGCGCTGGAAAAAGTTTGGAAACAGGATTTGAACCAAATCCCCAACCTGACCATCACCGTGAGCCACTACCTGTTCCTGATTCAGCAAGTGGGCATGAAACGTGCCATGAAAGCCGTTCTCAACGCCAAAAACCCCTTGATGAAAATGACCATTGAAGGCAAAGCAAAAGAAGCCGCTCAATAGCCGAACATATTCACGATTTATTACGCATATAAATGGCAAACTTTATTAAAATAAACCCGGCCGACAATGTCATCATCGCCCTGACCGACTTCACGAAGGGCGAAACCATTGACCTTGGCAGCCAACAACTGACACTTGCAAACGACGTTCCGCGCGGGCACAAGATTGCCCTGGCGAACATGGGCGAAGGTGAAAATGTCATCAAGTATGGCGCACCAATTGGCCATGCCACACAAGTCATTGCGGCAGGTGAGCACGTGCATGTGCACAACACCAAAACCAATTTGTCGGGAACCATTTGTTATGAATATACCCCCAAGTTGAACGAACTGCCCCATGCCGGCAAAAAGCTTACCTTCAAAGGGTTCAAGCGCAGCAACGGAGAAGTGGGCATCCGCAACGAACTGTGGATTGTGCCCACAGTTGGCTGTGTAAACGGCCAGGCCGAGCAGATCATTTCCCAGTTCAAGGAAAATAATGATCCCACGGATATCGATAGCATCCATGTGTTTAAGCACAGCTATGGGTGTTCGCAATTGGGCGACGACCACACCAACACGCAAAAAGCGCTGGCCCAGCTCATCAACCACCCGAATGCCGGGGGTGTGCTGGTACTGGGGTTGGGTTGCGAAAACAACCAGATCGATCACCTGAAAAAGTTCATTGGAGAATACGACCCCAAACGGGTTAAATTTTTAGTTGCTCAGGAAGTAGAAGATGAAGTAGAGGAAGGCCTGAAACTGTTTCAGGAGATTTATGAGCAAATGCGCCGTGACCAGCGGGAGGAAGTCCCTCTTGCCAGCTTAAAAGTCGGGTTAAAATGTGGTGGTTCCGACGGTTTGTCCGGAATCACCGCCAACCCATTGGTCGGCGAGTTCTCCGATTTTCTGGTGGCGCAGGGCGGAAGCACCATCCTGACCGAGGTGCCCGAAATGTTTGGCGCCGAGCACTTGCTGATGGAGCGTTGCGAAAGCGCCGAGGTATTCGAAAAAACCGTGCAAATGATCAATGGCTTCAAAGAATACTATTTGAGCCACAACCTGCCGGTTTACGAAAACCCGTCACCCGGGAACAAAAGCGGCGGTATTACCACCCTCGAAGACAAATCGTTGGGCTGCACCCAAAAAGGTGGCGTTGCAACCGTAACCGATGTGCTGGCTTACGCCGAACCCATCAAAAAGAATGGGCTCAACCTGTTGAGCGCACCGGGCAACGACCTGGTGGCTGCCTCGGCACTGGGTTTCAGCGGTTGCCAGATTGTGTTGTTTACCACAGGCCGGGGAACACCGTTTGGCAGTTTTGTTCCCACCATGAAAATTTCCACCAACACCGCCTTGTTTGAAAAGAAGTCCAACTGGATTGATTTCAACGCCGGAAGACTCGTGGAAGACCAAAGCATGGAAGAAACGCTGAATGACTTCATCGCAGAAATCATTGCCGTGGCCGAGGGGAAAAAATTGAAACACGAACTGAGCGGGTTCAAAGAAATTGCTATCTTTAAAACCGGAATTACCTTATAATAAAGATATCCCCTCGAGTTAGGGGTGGTTAGTAGTAATTGAGTAGTAGTAGTAAAAAAGCCATCCGGCATTCGCTGGATGGCTTTTGTTTTATAGCTGTTCGAAAATTATCCCAGTAATTTATCGGCCATGGCGTTGGCCAGCTCAATGCACTGCTCATATTTGTCTTTTTTCAGCGCTCCCTTTTCTTCAACCGGATCATACACCAGTTCCCATTTCACCGCTTCGGCAAACTTCATCAGGTTTTTCACCCCGCCGCCATTCCACGAGAAGTTGCCGAACACACCCAGGTAGTGATCTTTGATGCCCATGTGTTCAATCGTGGTCAACAAGGTTTCCACGTTGGGAAACATGGCGTTGTTGTACGCGCAACTTCCTACAATAAAGGCCTTATACTTGAAAATGTCGTTAATGATGTAGGATGCATGCGTCTTCGATGCGTCATAAACGCGAATGTCCTTGATGCCCCGTTCCGAAAGCTGGCGGGCAATCACTTCGGCCATTTTCTGCGTGTTTCCGTACATTGAACCGTACACCACCACCACACCATTTTCGGTAGTGTAGGTGCTCCACTTATTATAACGGCTCAACACCCAATCCAGGTTGGTGCGCCAAATGGGACCGTGTGTCGCTGCGATCATCTTAATATCCAACGGGGCCAGCTTTTTGATGGCGCGCTGGGTGTGCGGACAGTATTTCCCGACAATGTTGGTGAAATAGCGCATGATTTCCTCCTCATAAAAATCGAGGTTGATCTCGTCGTCGAACACACCGCCATCCAGGGTGCCGAAACTGCCAAAAGCATCGCCGGCAAACAGGATTTTGTTGGTTTCTTCGTAGCTGATCATCGTTTCGGGCCAGTGAACCATCGGGATCATCTGGAACTGAAGCTTGTTTTTCCCCAGCTCCAGCACATCGTTATCGTTCACTTCCAGAATATTGACCGGCTTCATGTAAAAGCTTTCCACAAACCCGAAGGTTTTTTTATTCCCCACCAGAATAATGTCGGGATATTTGGCCACAATGGCCCGTAAAGCGCCCGAATGGTCGGGCTCCATGTGGTTGATCACCAAATAATCAACCTTACGACCAGCCAGAATCGCATCGATATCTTCCAGGTAGTCGTCGATATATTGACGCTCAACCGTATCAATCAAGGCCACTTTTTCATCCACAATCAGATAGGAGTTGTAAGAAACTCCGTGCGGAATCGGCCAGATGTTTTCAAACAAATGGGTACGGCGGTCGTTATAACCTAAGTAATAGATGTTTTCAGCAAGTTTTACCTGATGCATATTTTTTGTTTTTTTATGAATTTTCAGCTCTCACGAAAATAGGCAATTTAGATTAAACCGATGTTGGCTGCCTGAATGAATCGGCCAAAAATTAAGGTAAAACTTACACCTGACCGGATTCGCAGAAAAGATTATTTTTGCAGGACAAAATTTCCGAAAAATGAACTTGAACACAAATAAACGGATTATGCTTTTCCCCAAGCTGAACAAACTGCTAATTGTGGTTTTTGCCATTGCCTTCATCCTGGCCGGGATGCGGGGCTACCAACTCTTCAACTATGTGTTTGATGAAAATGTGAAAAACCCCGGAAGCATCACCATTCCCCACGATGCGACCTACGAACAGGTGCTTGACTCCATCCGTGCCCTGGACATCCTGGAAAATGAAAAAGCATTCCGTTGGGTGGCCAAAAAGAAAAACTACCCGGAAAGCATCAAGCCCGGGAAGTATGTTTTCGATAAGGGAATGAACACCAACTCGATAATCAACATGCTGAAAGCCGGGAACCAAAAGCCAATTGCCATCACCTTCAACAACCTGCGTTTTATGGAAGAGCTGGCCGGGAAAGTGGCCAAATACATTGAACCGGACTCGGCCGAGCTGATAGCTTATTTCCGCGATTCGACCGTGATCAGCCGGATGGGCTTCGACCCCTATTCGTTTCATGCCATGTTTATCCCCAACACCTACGAAATATACTGGACCACCAGCCCGGAGCAGTTTACCGAACGGATGAAAGCCGAATACGACCGGTTTTGGAACAACGACCGCAAGGCCAAAGCAGAAGCGCTTGGCCTCTCTCCCATCGAGGTGATTACCATTGCCTCCATTGTGCAGGAAGAAACCATCAAGGCCGACGAAAAACCCATCGTTGCCGGACTTTACATCAACCGCATCCGCAAAGGCATGTTGCTGCAGGCCGACCCGACCGTGAAATTTGCCTTGGGCGATTTTGGCATCAAGCGCATCCTGACCCGCCACCTCGAAATTGATTCGCCCTACAATACGTACAAGTTTGCTGGACTTCCTCCCGGCCCCATCAATTTCCCGGAAATTTCGAGCATCGACGCCGTGCTAAACCCCAACGACAACAGCTACCTGTACATGTGCGCCCGCGAAGACTTTTCGGGTTACCACAACTTTGCCCGCACCCTGCGCGAACACAACGCCAACGCCCAACGGTACCGCCAAGCCCTCGACCAAAACCAGATCTGGCAGTAAACTACTATCGCCAAACCGGTTTATCAGTCAAAGAAGTTACAGTCTCAGGTTCGATTCTTTGACAACGAATGTCCGGATGATTGACGATTACGGATTAACGATTACAGATTAACGATTTAAGGCTTGTTGAAAAGCATTAAAGCGCACTCAGCCCAATGACCACAAATGACTGAATGACCAATGACCAATTTCCAATCCCGCAACATCATTTAACAACGTTTCAAATTTGTTAGCTAAGATTAATTAATCTTAACATTCAGGCTAGCTAAGTTTGCATGAAAAAAACTGAATGAAACGTTTTTTTCTGCTAATCTCCCTGCTCCTGTCCCTTCCGGTGTTCACCCTGGCCCAAGCACCGGAACTCTTCGCGTTTGAAGGCTACCTTTTTAGCGAAGATTCGGTCCCGGTTGAAAACGCTTACCTGATCAACTACCGCACCCTGAAAATTGTGGCCACCGATAGTACCGGCTACTTCAAAACGCTTGTCCAGCAAGGCGATTCGCTGATGATCAACCATCTGACCCTGTCACCGAAAGTCATTCACGCGCACCCTGGAAAAGCAAAAAACAACCTCATCCATGTCCCTTTCCGCACCTACCTGATCAAGCCGGTTGTTGCCATGGATTATACGATTCAAATGAAGCACTTTGAGAAAAACATGACGCTGCTTCGCCAACAGCTCGCCAAGCTGGGCTATCACGCCCCGGTCCGGACAAATGCCTATGACAACCCGTACAACCCCGATGCTGTTAATCCCGGGGTAAGTTTAAACCTCAGCGAACTAATCCGCTTGATCAAAAAGAAGAAATAATCGTATCTTTCGTCCTGAAACGTTAGAACCCGAACCAATGAACCGGAAAGCGCTGATCTTCGATTTTAACGGCACTCTGCTGTGGGACACGCCATTGCACAACAATGCCTGGGACCTTTTTCTCCAAAACCACCAAATATCACTTACCGATCGTGAGAAAAACGAAAAGATACACGGTAAAAATAACCGCGATATCTTTGCAGCCATCTTCAATAAAGAACTGGATGAAACGACCATAAAACAGTTTATCAACGAAAAAGAAAGCCTGTACCGGCAACTGGTGGTTGACAGCCAGCTGCCACTTGCCCCGGGAGCAGCGTCACTTTTTGAACATCTGAAAGAACGCCGGATTCCCTTTACCATCGCAACGGCTTCGGGCATCGACAACCTTCGTTTTTATATTGAACGATATCAGCTGGACCAATGGTTCGATGTTGAAAAGATTGTTTACGACGATGGTACCCTGGCGGGAAAACCAGCCCCCGACTATTTTCTGAAAGCGATGCAAAAACTGAACGTGAAGGCCGCCGACAGCATCATTTTCGAAGACTCGTTTGCCGGGATCAAAGCCGCAGAGAACGCCCGGGCAGGCCAAATTATCATCGTCAACTCCACCGGGGCCGATTACAGCAACTACCCCCACCCATGCATGACCGACTTCTGCCAGTTCGATCCGGTCCGGCTATGCTAAACCAGGCGATATGTTCAAATAGCCATCTTTTTGAGCAGAAAAAGAACCAACCAGCCCCAAATCCTCGTATGAATAGAGGTGGGACTAAAATAACAACCCATAAAAAAGCTCACGTTTGGGATAACCTTAAAGAAAAAATATGAAGTTTTTAGCCTCCATTATTGTCATTTTACTCCTGGCGCTGGGTTCGCGGGCACAAGAAAACAAGTCGGGCACCATTGTGTTCGAAGGTTTTCTGCTGACCGAAGATTCCATTCCGCTGGAAAATGCCCTGCTGATAAATTACCGGACCTACAAAATGATCAAAACCAACCAATTGGGCTATTTCAAGACTTCACTGAGCGAAGGGGATTCACTGATTATCAACCACGTATCCATGTTACCTCAAATTGTGCAGGCCAACCTGGATATGCAACAAAAATATGCACGGTTAGTTAAGAGCTACGCTGCTATTCCCTGATTATTATTTAGTTGTTCAAATTCATTTATTGTTTTGTACCCCAAAGCTGAGTGCCTTCTCTTCTTGTTGT
>JBFXGM010000032.1:0-53608 GCA_050178015.1 Mangrovibacterium sp. | reverse complement strand
TTGTGGATAGATGAAAAATGATAAATACTATCAACATGAAGATAGAAATCGACTTCCCGATACATGTTGTGGTTTGATGTAAAATGATAAAGACTTACAACATCGCCTGCCTGTATAAACAGTCGATTGGCGTTGTGGTTTGATGTAAAATGATAAAGACTTTCAACGATACGATCTCAAATGAGCAGATAGCCGATGTTGTGGTTTGATGTAAAATGATAAAGACTTTCAACCAGTATGGTTACGTAACCGGGAGGCTAGGGGTTGTGGTTTGATGTAAAATGATAAAGACTTTCAACCGCGAAAAATGGCTCACACGCGCCCAGCTCGTTGTGGTTTGATGTAAAATGATAAAGACTTTCAACCACAAAGGTATGGAGCCACCGCAGCATGATGTTGTGGTTTGATGTAAAATGATAAAGACTTTCAACTCTTTGCGCGGGGTGCGGGTGTTTAGCTGCCGTTGTGGTTTGATGTAAAATGATAAAGACTTTCAACATCCTCGCATTCGTCCAGTTGTGCTTACGGTTGTGGTTTGATGTAAAATGATAAAGACTTTCAACTGATATTTGAGATGCTGTCAGTGCTTCTTTGTTGTGGTTTGATGTAAAATGATAAAGACTTTCAACAACGGAAGCGAAGCTCTAATCCCGGCCAGTGTTGTGGTTTGATGTAAAATGATAAAGACTTTCAACCGCCATTTTGCGCGAGGCAGGTAGAAACTTGTTGTGGTTTGATGTAAAATGATAAAGACTTTCAACTTTCCCACGCCCCAGCCATCTCTTTCAGGTGTTGTGGTTTGATGTAAAATGATAAAGACTTTCAACAAAAAACTTAGACATCGTACGGGTAACAGTGTTGTGGTTTGATGTAAAATGATAAAGACTTTCAACAAATATGAGTTGGACGATGAATGCCAACGCGTTGTGGTTTGATGTAAAATGATAAAGACTTTCAACTGATAGGTTTTCATGCCTTCTTTACGGGCGGTTGTGGTTTGATGTAAAATGATAAAGACTTTCAACACAAAGCAGGCCAGCAAGGCTATGAATATAGTTGTGGTTTGATGTAAAATGATAAAGACTTTCAACATTACTCAACCAAACCGCTTATGCCATCAAGTTGTGGTTTGATGTAAAATGATTGGTGTTGTATGACAAATCTATTTTGCCGGTGGCCAATACGTTTGCGTGGGTATTGATGAAGAATCATTTTTATCTGTTGGTGCAGATAATCCATCTAAGCCCCAAAGGTTTCGAAAACCTTCAGTGTTTAACGAGCAAGAGTACTTGATGTTTTGAAAAAACATTCCACCTTTTGTATCCGAAGAATTAATATTTTAGTTTTTTATTAAAACAAAGGAAAAGCAGACAAAAGGAAGTGGTGAATATGCAAAACTACCTGACACAACTGATTGCCGACATACGCCGGGCTACCTGGAACCTGAACCCACCGCACGAGCTGTGGCTGGACTCGGAAGCTGATCCGGACAATGAGCTGGAACTGGAAGATATGTCATTTATTGAGCAATATATTGAAGGCGAAGAACTGCCTATTGCCGAAATAACCGGTATGGAGCAGGAACAGCTTCCGGCACCCGAACAGCTTAACGAACAGCAACAAGCCTTGTTGGCTGAAGAACTGGAAAAGCTGCTGGATGTGTTTCATTTTAAACTTGATTTCCAGGAGTCGTTTCCGGCCAATTTGCGCTACCCGTTTATCCGAAACTTCTGGGCCGAATCGCATGTCCCGCTGTCATTTGGCGAAAATCACATCGAGTTTTGCGATTACGAGGAAGAACATTGTCCGTTCCCCGGCTATTGCAACACTTGCAAGGAGGTTGACGCGCAAATGAAGTTTGATGAACAGACCGGGGCGTTGGCTACTGACTGGGATTTTGAGGTGGATGATTTATTAATTTCGCCCGCAGAATTGGAAGAGCGGATGCGTGAGCAGCACTCGTTTTTGGAAGATGAAGCAGAAATAGACCGAATTGCCGGGCAACGGGACCCATCTGCCTCCGGCTTTTTCGACGACGACGGAAATCCGGTTAATCCGGAGTTAATTCCGGTTCCGGGCTTGTGTATCATCTGCAAAAGATATCAGGAAGAAGACTGGAACGAAAATATGTTTTGTCAACACAACCGGTACAACCAGCGAAATAACCCGGATTTCAAATGCGGGGCTTTCGAAAAACAGTAAGCCTAATTCCATCCGTCCCATCAACCCCATTTCAATTTTTACCTTATTTGCCACGCTTTCTCCTAATCGAACCATACTGGAATTGGTTTTAAATCGGTCCATCTGCTTTGAGGGCCTTTTTATTAGTTTTTGTAAGTTTGTGCCTTTCCTTCTAAAAAGACCTCATAAGCATGGCCAAAAAAATGAAACCGTTGACTTCCGTTCTGATCAAGCCCTCGGGGCCGGATTGTAACCTGAACTGCTCGTATTGTTTTTACCTGGAAAAGTCGGCTTTGTTTGATCCGGCCAAAGCGCACCGGATGAGCCCGCAAGTGCAGGAAGAAACCATCCGGCAGGTGATGCAGCAATCGGGCGAAAGTGTTTCGCTGGCCTGGCAGGGTGGGGAACCCACCTTGATGGGGCCGGATTTTTACCAACGTGCCATCGAGCTGGAGATGAAGTACGGGCACGGACAAATGGTGGGCAACGGCTTGCAGACGAACGGTATCCTGCTGAACCGCGACTGGGCCAAATTCCTGAAAAAATACGACTGGCTGGTTGGCTTGTCGCTCGACGGGCCAGCATTTATCCACGACCATTACCGCTTTGACCAGGGTGGAAAAGGCACTCACCAACGGGTGGAAGACAATGCCAAAATGTTGCTCGACGAGGGTGTCTCGGCTAATGCCATGTGTTGCGTCACCAGCCATTCGGTAAAACATCCCGAAGAGCTGTACAATTACTATAAAAGTTTGGGATTAACCTTTATGCAGTTTATCCCGATTGTGGAAACGGATAAAAATGACCCATCAAAAGCGGCTGACTTTTCGGTTTCGGCTGAAGACTACGGTCGTTTCCTGAATAAACTGTTCGATCTGTGGCTGGCCGATTTTAAAGACGGACTGCCTACTACTTCGGTTCGTCATTTCGAATCGGTTTTCTACAGTTATGTGGGCATGGAAGCGCCCGAATGTACGATGATGAAAGAGTGTGGCCCGTATGTGGTGATTGAACACAACGGCAATGTGTATAGCTGCGACTTTTTTGTGGAACCGAAATGGAAGCTGGGCAATGTGATGCACGACCGGCTGATTAATATGCTGAACTCGAAAAAACAGTCGGTTTTCGGACAGGCCAAGGCGGTGTTGCCGCGCGAGTGCCGCCAATGCAGCTGGCTCACCAAATGTTACGGTGGCTGCACCAAAGACCGGATTAAAGATCCGCAGGACCACCGGAAACCACGTTTCTGCACGTCGTATAAAATGTTCTTTAAACATGCCGACCCGGTTTTGTCGGATATGGCCGTGCAGTGGCAACAGCAGCAGCACGATATGCAGCAAGCTCAACAGAGCCGGGGAAATTACAACGCTTTTTCTGACTTTTTGGGGAAATAATATTCAATTCGTGAACGGAGATTCGAAAATATGATACAACAGAAAGAAATCAGCTTGCCAACCTTTAAACGCGGGTATCATTTGATTACTTCACTGATTGAGCTCGAGTTGCCGGATTTGCCCGAAACCGGACTGCTGCACATTCTGGTGAAACATACTTCGGCCGGGATTACCCTGAACGAAAATGCCGATCCTTCGGTGCGATTCGATTTTGAATCGTTTATGAATGTGATGGTTCCGGAAAATCATCCGGTTTACACGCATACCTACGAAGGCGATGACGATATGCCTGCCCACCTGAAATCATCGGTCGTTGGCGCCGAGATGACCATTCCCATCACTCGTGGTCGCCTGAATTTGGGTACCTGGCAGGGCATCTATTTTTGCGAATTCCGCAACTATGGTGGTTCGCGCTGGTTGGTGCTGACGGTTTACAGTTAATCCAAGAGGAAATCCCGTTTATTTCCGGAACTCACCCGGACTGATCCCGGTTTTATTTTTAAATATGCGGCTGAAATAATGTATGGACTGAAAGCCCAGTTCGAAGCTGATTTCCTTGACGCTTTTGTCGGTGGAAAGCAGCAGCTCTTTGGCACGCATAATCTTCAGTTCCAAATGGTACTGGTGTGGCGCCACGCCGGTGTAGCTTTTAAACATTTTGCGGAAATACGAATAGCCAATATGATGTTCACGGGCGATCTCTTCCAGGTCGATTGCTTTGTCAACTTCGGCGCGCATCTTAAAACGGGCTTCCTCGATGATGGTGGCAATGCGTTTCCCGGTAAATTCTTTCTGCATTTCGAACGAAAGCAGGTAGCCTAGCAATTTAATCACCATACCTGCAGCAATTTGCTGAAAACCTGGCTTTTCTTCCTTCACCAGATCGAAAATTTTCAGATAGGTGTCGAGAATTTCTTCCCGTATGCCAATGTTTATAACCGGTTGTTGGGGCGAAAATAAAGGATGTGCCAGAAATTGAGAAGCAATTTGTCCGTTAAAACCGATGTATTGCTCCTTCCAGCCGGTTTTGAGCAGTGGTTTGTACCGGTGCCATACATTGGGCGACGTGACCAGGATGCTGCCCGGTTTTATTTGAAACCGTCCGTTTTCGTTTTCCAGTACCCCTTTCCCTTCAGTAATGTAATTCAGCTGATATTCGTTCAGATAGCGGCCTTGATCCCAATTGAAATGGTAACCGGTGGGGTGTTGCGGCGAAGGGTAAACACTGGAGGGCGCCACCAGCGACGAGCCGGCCACGTTCAGGTAAATGCCCCATTCTTTATCGCGCTCGCCGGGAGTTAGGTATTTTAAAAAGTCTGTCATCCAAAATCAGGCTCAAAAAGTGCAAATAATCTGCCAAATTGTGTATTGATAAAAGCTCTTTTACAAGCTACTTTTGATTCCACCTATTGAAATAAATTCAGACCAAAAGTATTAAATATTCGTCGTAGAACCTGATCAATCAATGTAAACTATGCAAACTATTTTAGGAATTATTTTTCACTCCCTCGGTGGTGCTTCATCCGGAAGCTGGTACATGCCATATAACCTTGTAAAGAAATGGCGTTGGGAGGTCTATTGGATTGTTGGCGGACTTTTTTCATGGCTTATCATGCCATTTATCGCTGTGTTGTTAACGACTCCGGGATGGCAGGGCGTGTTATCAGCTGCTGATTCTTCCGTCGTACGTTTGACCTATATTCTAGGCGTTCTTTGGGGAATTGGAGGACTTACCTACGGCTTAGGTATTCGCTACCTTGGCATGTCGCTTGGTAATTCGGTGTTACTTGGAATTACCTCGTTGGTGGGGTCGTTAGGATTGCCAATTCTTCGTGATGTCGGTAATTTAGGTGAAGTTTTACCTGCGGGAGAGTCATTTACCGATATGTTGGCAACCGCCAGCGGCCGTGTGATCTTGTTCGGTATTCTTGTGCTGATGGTTGGCATTGTCCTTTGCGGCAAGGCTGGTCTGATGAAAGACAAAGGTCTTCTGGGCCATAAGGAGGGCGTTAATACCGAGTTTAAATTGACAAAAGGTTTAATTATCGCCGGGATCTCCGGTGTTTTAAGTGCCTTCTTCAGTTTTGGAATCGATGCCGGTAAGCAGATGGGCGAGGCCGTTCGTGAAATTGCTGTAACAAACAATTTCCCATTTGTTAGCGATGGTACCTACCTGTTTGAGAATAATATCATCTTCCTGGTTATTCTTTGGGGTGGGTTAACGACCAATTTGATTTGGTCGGTTGCGCTTATTGTTAAAAATAAAACCGGAGGCGACTTTGTTGACTCATCGTCACCTTTGCTGAAAAACTATCTGCTTTGTGCATTAGCCGGGACAACTTGGTTTCTTCAATTTTTCTTCTACGGAATGGGTGAAACAAAAATTGGGAATGGTGCCAGCTCCTGGATTTTGCACATGTCCACGATTATTCTTACGGCTAACTTCTGGGGATTTTATCGAAAAGAGTGGGCTGGCGTTTCCAGCAAGACTCGTTCTACCATTTTTCTTGGAATTGGTCTGATTTTATTATCTATCATTATCATGGGTATTGCTAAAAGCGATTTCTTAAATTAAAACACAAACATTATGAGTCGTTTAGCTTTTAAGATGTACCTGAATGAAGGTCAAAAGGCCGAATACAAAAAGCGGCACAATGAAATTTGGCCGGAGCTGAGAAAGCTTTTGAAAGAGGCGGGAGTCAGTGAGTATTCCATTTTTCTGGATGACGAAACCAACACCTTGTTTGCCTTTCAAAAAGTAAGCGGGGAAGGTGGTTCGCAAGACCTCGGCAAAACAGCCATTGTTCAGAAATGGTGGGCCTACATGGCCGATATCATGAAAACAAATCCGGATAATTCTCCGGTCAGTGTTGAGCTGGAGGAAGTGTTTTATATGGAGTAACGTTTCAAGTTACAAATTCCAGGTTTAAAAAATCAAAATCTAAAAATCAATAAAAATGAGCAAGACAGAACTAATCAAAAAAGCTTACGAAATAGCCAAAGAACAATATGCAGCGCTAGGCGTTGATACGGATGCCGTTTTGAAAAAAATGAGTGAATTGGCTATCTCGCTGCATTGCTGGCAAACCGACGATGTCGGTGGTTTCGAAACACCTGACGCGACTTTGTCGGGCGGTGGTATTCAGGCAACCGGAAACTATCCGGGCAAAGCAAAATCGATTGCCGATGTTCGTTCCGACCTTGAAAAAGTACTGGCACTGCTTCCGGGGAAACAACGCCTGAATTTGCATGCTATCTACGGTGATTTTCAGGGCGAATTGGTGGATCGTGACCAAATCGAAGTGAAACACTTCCAGAGCTGGATTGACTGGTGCAAATCGCAGGGTATTGGGATGGATTTCAATGCATCTTGCTTTTCTCATCCGAAAGCTGCCGATGGCTTTACGTTGGCCAGCAAAAACGAGGAAAACCGCAAATTCTGGGTAGAACACGTTGCTCGCTGTCGTGCAATCGCCGCCGAAATGGGTAAACAATTAGGGACCCCTTGTGTGCACAATACCTGGATTCCGGATGGTTCAAAAGATGTGCCGGTTGATCGTAATGGCTATCGCAAAATCCTGATGAAATCATTGGATGAAGCAATGGCTGTTGATTACCCGAAAGAATACATGAAAGATGCTGTTGAAAGTAAAGTATTCGGAATCGGTGCTGAAGCGATGACTGTTGGTTCGCATGAGTTTTACATGGGATATGCCATGAAAAACAACAAAATGATTTGTTTGGACAATGGTCATTTCCATCCGACAGAAGTTGTTGGCGATAAAATTTCGTCTTGCCTGCTGTATGTCGATGAAGTGCTGTTGCACGTAACACGCCCTATTCGCTGGGACTCCGACCATGTGGTTACCCTGAACGAAGAAATTCAGTTGATCGCTTCGGAAATTGTTCGTAACGATTTTATGAGCCGCGTGAAAGTTGGCCTCGACTTTTTCGATGCTTCCATCAACCGGATTGGTGCTTACGTGGTTGGGACCCGTGCGGCACAAAAGGCATTCCTGATCGCCATGTTGGAGCCAACAAAATCGTTGATTGAGTTGGAAGAAGCAGGACAAAACTTTGAGCGTTTGGCCATGTTGGAAGAATTGAAAACCATGCCTTTCGCAGCTGTGTGGGATTATTACTGTCTGCAGGAAAATGTTCCTGTTGGTATGGATTATATTGCCGAAATTCAGCAATACGAAAATGACGTTTTAAGCAAACGATAATTATAAACTAAAACGAAAGACAGTTCCTCAAAGACTGTCTTTCGTTTTTTTTCTACTGGTTATGAAAAAAGTAATTGCTGTTTTCGACATTGGGAAAACCAATAAAAAACTACTTCTTTTTGATGAAAACATGCAGGTGGTTTTTCAGCAGGAGCAGAAGTTTCCTGTCATTTCGGATGAAGATGGTTTTGAATGTGACGACATTGACCTGATTACATCCTGGATAAAAAATGAACTAAGTGAACTTGCAACCAGCGCGGTTTATGATTTGGTTTCTGTCAACTTTTCAACGTATGGCGCATCGCTGATGTTTCTGGATAAAGACGGAGAACGATTGACGCCGGTGTACAATTACCTGAAGCAGGTTCCGGAAGCAATTGCCGAAGATTTGTTCAGCAGATACGGGGGGAAAGATGAATTTTGCCGCCAGACTGCCAGTCCGGCCTTGGGATTGCTTCTAAATTCCGGCATCCAGATCCTGTGGCTGAAACTGGAAAAATCGGATGTATTTGACAAGACCCGGTCGATTCTGCATTTTCCGCAGTATTTGTCGTATTCGTTGAGCGGAAAAGTTGTTTCGGAACCAACTTCGATTGGCTGCCACACGTTTTTGTGGGATTACGATAACATGGCTTATCATCCTTGGATCAAAGATCAAAACATTGAATTACCACAGCCGGTAACCAACAATGTCGTTTTCGAAAGCGAAATCAGTGGTAAAAAAGTATTGGTGGGAACCGGCATCCACGATAGCTCGGCATCGCTGGCGCCGTACCTGAAAGGTAGCGATGAACCTTTTATCCTGTTGTCGACCGGAACCTGGTGTATTACGATGAACTCGTTCAATAATGAGCCGTTGACTGCGGAGCAGTTGGAGCAGGATTGTCTTTGCTTTTTGAGCCCGGACAAACAGCAGGTGAAATCGTCACGCTTGTTTATGGGGCATTTTCACGAAGTGTGGGCCGAAAAGCTGGCCCGGCATTTCCAGGTGGAAACCGGCCGTTTTAAAACCGTTAGTTATGACGAAGGGCTCGTCAACTCGTTGACGCAGCAGCCTTCCGTTTTCTTTCCAAATGGAAAAGAAAGCTTTGAAGAAGGGCTGAAAAGGGTTGATTTATCCGCTTTCAAATCCTACGAGGAAGCTTATACGAAACTGGTCATGGAGCTGACCGAGCTTTGTATAAGATCCATTCAATTGGTCATCCCTCAAAAAGATGTAACACGAAACCTTTATATTTCCGGCGGTTTTGCCCGGAATGAAATATTTATACGCCTGTTGGCCAAACACTTTTCGGATAAAAAAGTATATACATCAGAAATCGATAATGCCAGCGCGCTGGGTGCGGCGTTGGTAATTGCCGGAACCCTTGACCGTGCAAACCTTTTGCAATTGGATTTGGGACTGAAAAGTTGGAGCGAATAGGTCAGCGGGCTTCCATGTTAGAAATGACACCTTATTAGTTTAGTACCAGATATGAGAAAGTTAGACCCAGACATGATGCATCCGCGTGATCAGATCACGATGATCATCGACAAAATTTACCGGAGCGGCCTCACCACCACTTCCGGAGGAAATGTTTCTATTATTGATGAAAACGGCGACATTTGGGTGACGCCGTCGGCCATCGACAAAGGTTCGCTGCGCCCATCGGATATCATGTGCGTGAAAAAAGACGGTTCGATTGTGGGACGCCACAAACCATCGTCGGAATACCCCTTTCACCGTGCGATTTATGAATGCCGGCCCGAAATCAAGGCTGTCATACACGCGCATCCGCCTGCATTGGTATCGTTTAGTATTGTGCGGCAAATTCCGAACACCAATGTGATTCCGCAGGCCAAATACATTTGCGGCGATATTGGCTATGCGCCTTACGAATTGCCTGGAAGTGAAATTCTTGGCGATGTGATTGCCGAGGAATTTAAGAAAGGGTTCAATGCCGTGATCATGGAAAACCACGGAACGGTAGTTGGCGGAACCGACATGATCGATGCTTTCCAACGCTTCGAAACCCTGGAATTTTGTTGCCGGACCATCATCTACGGCAATACCATCGGAACACCAAATTACCTGACCGATCAGCAAATCGATGCGTTTGAAGACCAAATTCCACGTCTGCTTCCCGAAATGGAATCGGTGGAATATCCGTCGGATGAAAGGGCTGTTCGCGAAGAAATCAAGAAAATTGTACACCGGGCCTGCGCGCAAGGACTGATGATCAGTTCGTATGGAACGGTTTCGGTTCGCTGGCGCGGAAACGATTTCCTGATTACGCCTCCCACAGTTTCGCGCTGGGACATGCAAAACGAAGATATCGTGCAAATTAAGGACGGAAAACGCGAACCCGGGAAAATACCAAACCGTTCTACCTGGCTGCACCAGGAAATCTATAAGCGCAATCCGCACATCAACTCCATTATCCTGACGCAAACGCCTTATCTGATGGCTTACAGTGTCACCGATCAAAAGTTTGACGTACGTACTATTCCCGAAAGCTGGATTTTTCTGCAGGATGTGCCCAATGTACCGTTCGGTTCACATTTTGCCGGCTCGGAAGTGATTCTGGACACCATCTCGAAAAATACCCCGGCCGTTATCATCAACAACGATTCGGTATTGGTGACCGGCGATAAATTATTGGGGACTTTCGACCGCCTGGAAGTGGCCGAATTCAGTGCAAAGTCGCTAACCATGGGCGCCTCGCTCGGAAAGTTGGTCCCGATCAATCAGGATCAGGTGGAAGATTTGCGCAAGAAATTTTTGAGCTAAACGGTTCCGTTACGCCGGATAACAGCAAATTATAACTCAATTTTTAGCTAAAAAGGCAAGTTGTTTTGAAACAGCTTGCCTTTTATGCTTTTCGGGAATTGTCCGGTAGAGAATCTGGCTCGCCGGATTGGGCCGTTATTTTTCAAACGAACAGGCAATCCAGTTATTCCGTTCTTTGATAGCTAGTTTTCTTAAAAACAGCTCCGATGCTTTTCCCATGATATCTTCCAGATCATCATTATAAAAACCGCTGACGATCAGCAAGCCATCGTCATTCAGAACAGAAACATACTTTTCCAGGTCCTGGAGGATTATGTTTTTTTGGATATTGGCCAGGATCAGGTCAAATTTCTTATTGCCCAGCAGTTCGGCATCGCCAATTTGTGCTTCCAGGTTCGTGATGTTATTCAGCCGGCAATTTTCGAGTGTGCTCTCAAAAGCCCAATTGTCGATGTCGATAGCGGTTACCTGTTTGCAGCCAAGCATGGAGGCAAAGATTCCCAGTATGCCGGTGCCGCAACCCATATCCAGCACAAGCTGTTCTTTCAAATCCAGTTCCATCAGGTGTTCGATCATGAGCGAAGTTGTTTCATGGTTTCCGGTACCAAAAGCCATGTTGGGCTCAATGATAATTTGGTAGGGCGCTTCCGGATAATCTTTATGAAACGGCGCCCGGATCAAACATTCACTTCCGATTAGCAACGGTTGAAAGTAGTTTTTCTCCCATTCTTCGTTCCAGTTGATGTCGGGCATTTCTTCTTCCGAAAAATGCACTTCAAAAGGCAATTCGTCAGCGATCTGTTGAATTGCTTCCCGGGTCACTTTCCCGACCGGGTAGAAAGCATTTAATTCCGTTCCTGATTCATCAAAACTTTCAAAGTCGAGTTGTGCCAGAAAGGCTGTTGCTATTTCACGGTTTGTTTCGTTATCCGGATTCAGTTTGAAGGAAGATTTTATGTATTGCATCTTATTCTGTATAAAATGAAAGGATTAAACTAGTTTTCGTTCTTTTTTGAGTTGTTCGTAAGCTTCGTTTACTTTTTGGAACTTCTCGTGAGCGGCCTTCTGAAAGTCTTCGCCCAGGTAGCTAACTTTATCGGGATGGTATTTCATGGCCATTTTCCGGTAGGCTTTTTTAATTTCTTCATCCGTAGCGGTTGGTTCCACTTCCAGTATTTTGTAGGCAGCGTCGGTATTCGCAACAAACATGGATTTGATCGATTCAAAGTCTTTGGCGGTGATGCGCATGTTTTTTGCAATGTGGTCGATCAGATTCAGCTCAACCGGATCGACTTTCCCATCGGCTTGTGCAATTCCAAACAGAAAGTGGAGCAATTGCAGGCGTGAAGAATAATCCATATTTTTTTGGATTTGGTGGCAGATATCAGCCACCGGAATGGTTTGGTTTAGCAAATCGCGCAACATTTTAATGGCCTCCTGCGCCGATGCGGCACCAAAGGAGCGCACAAAAAAGGCTTTCACATAATCCAACTCTGATTTCAGCACTTTGCCATCCGCCTTCATTACGGCGGCTACCAATACCAATAGGCTCATTACATAGCCACCGGTGGTGGTGCGCGTTGCCTGTCCGGCTTCGGGTGCAGTAACTGGATTTCCATTTTCAAACATGGAGCCGACCACAAATCCAACAATTCCGCCAATCGGGCCAAAGAAGGCCCATCCCAGTCCGCCGGCAACCCATTTTCCAAATTTAGCCATGTGTCTTAAATTTAATGTCCAATTCAATTAGTCGAGGTAAAAGCAGTTCCTCGTTGTTATTATTCAATATGTATGTCGCCAGTTTCATTTTTTCTTCATCGGGCCATTGTTTCGAAATCCGGTTCCGGATATCTTCTTCAGTTGTATTTTCGCGTGCCATCACCCTTTTAATCCGTTCTTCCAGCGGGGCGGTCACCAAAATGGTTTGATCCATCATCCGGTAAAAACCGCTTTCGAACAGGATGGCCGCTTCATGAACGATGTAGGGCGAATTTTGTTTGTCGCACCATTCGAAAAAAAATTTACGCACCTCGGGGTGTACGATGGAATTGACTTCTTCGAGCAAAGGTGGCGAATTAAAAATCAACCCAGCCAGTTTTTTTCGGTCAATGGTCTGATTGGCCAGGTAAATGTCATTGCCAAAAAGCATTCTCAGTTTACTACGGATTACTGGTGATTGGTTCATTATTTTTTTTGCTTCCGTGTCGGCTTCAAAAACAGGCACGCCCAGCAGCCTGAAAAAGTGGCAAATCGTTGATTTTCCGCTGCCAATGCCTCCTGTTATTCCAATTTTCAGCATCATTTCACTGTTCAATCAAATATTCAACTTTTTCGGGGAAGAAGGAAACCGAAAACGAGTAAGGGGGGTGCGATTCGAGCTTTAGGTCGAGCAATTCCACTTTATCCAGAATATCCTGAAACGAAACACTGATACGAAAATCGGCGGGTTTTATTTCGGAGAAACGGTTCAAGCTGATCAGAAAGTTCACTTTCACCTCATCGGGAAACAGGTTTACCTGAATACTGTCGGGTAAATTGCTGACAAAAACGGGCACCACGAGTTGTTTCTCGGTATATTCTTCTACCGGAATATTCAGTAACACGCGGTTTGGTTCATACTCCATGTTTTTAATTGTCGCCAGGGCAACCTGCTGCTGGATGGTATGGTCGAGCGATTTAAAGTGCTGGTGTTTTGTTTGAATGAAACGCAGGGTGTCCAGTACCGTTTCCGGTCCCCAAACCATCACCGAATCGGGCAGGGTAGTTATGATGGCGCTCAGGAGGTGCTGTTTTTTCAACTCATAACTTACATTGGGCTGGATAACAATTTTTTTGGCCACAATACGATCGAACTTGAAATACAACGTATCCGGGTGTATTTCGGTTATTCTCAGTTCATTGCTTACCTGTTCGGATATCCGGTTGATGAATTGTTTGCTGGGGATGGCGTATTCGGCCTGATCGCTTGTTTCCATCCGGTGACCGGTAAAATCATTGACGTCAAAAACCAACGGGGAAAAGGCCAGGCTTAATTTGTGGCGTAATATGGTGAAACCATAGGAATTTACTTTAAGCGAAAACCGGTCGGGCGGGGTGTTGGACAATAACTTGTTTTTGGGAAGGTTGGTGTATTTCACCGGGAAGTACAGCTCAACACTATATTCTTTGTTCAGGGCATTCAAAAACCAAAAGATGGTGGCAATGGCAACGCAAATCAAATATATGATCAGTCTGCGGTCATTCTTCATCCGGAGCAACCTGAAGATAGCCTGAATACTATTTATCCATTTGTTATTCACGCACCCAAAGATAAAAAAAAGGGCTGACTAATATGCCGGCCCTTTCCCATTTCTTATTTGATCGGTCTATTTTTGCTGGGGTACATCAGACATGTCCTTCACAACGGCACTTTTGTCAACGCGTAGTTTTACATTGTCGTCAACTTGCAGCAGGAGGTAGTTGTCTTTTATTTCTACTACTTTTCCGTAAATACCACCGGTTGTAACCACTTTGTCGCCTTTTGCCAGGCTTTCACGAAATTTTTTCAGTTCTTTTTGTCTTTTTACCTGTGGACGGATCATGAAAAAGTAGAAAACTACAATGATCAGGATCAGCGGTAAGAATGATGTCAGCGGATTTGACTCGGCGCCTTGTTGCGGGGCCATTAATAAGTAATTCATTTTTTAGTCTATTTAATTTTTACTGTAGATATTTATCAATTCGTTTTGCACTGTTGCTGCAATTGCCAGTTTTGTTTTGTTGGGTTCGGCGTTCGAATATAAGATTATTTCTTTATATACCTTTCCAACTTCACCGGACGAGTTAAAAATGATTTCCACAAAACCTGCTTCTTGCGGGTGGATCGCATCCCGGGGAAATTCCACCGTAATACAGCCGCAATCGCTTTCTGCCTTTTCAATCACTAAATCACCGTCGCCGGTATTGGTGAACCGAAAACTGTAGGCCACGATTTCTCCGGCCTGCAGTGTCCCAAAATTATGGAATTCTTGCAGAAACGCAAATTTTGGCGTCCCCTGATTTTCGGATGAGGGCCCCTGCTTTTTTTGTGCGTTGTTCTGACAGGCAAAGGCCAGCAACAAAAGTATAATCGCGATTATCGGCTTCATTCATCCGGGGTTTCTTCACCAATGAGTCCGCGTCCGGCTTTAATAACACGATTCTCTTTTTTCAGGGCTTTCAACGATTTGTCGAGGATGCCATTGATGAAGTTGCGGCTTTTCTGCGTGCTGTAGTATTTCGAAAGTTCGATATACTCGTTCAGCGTAACTTTTGTTGGAATGGACGGAAAGAAAAGAAACTCTGCCATGGCCAGTTCCAGGATCAGGTTGTCGATGAATGCAATCCGTTCCACATCCCAATTTACGGTGTGTTCTTCCACGATCTTTCTTAGCTCGTCGTGGTTGAGCACGGTTTTGCGGTACAGGTTTTTGGCAAACTCGCGGTCTTCTTCATCCTTGAAAAAGGGCAGCAGCGCCAGGTCTTCGCGCGAATATTCCTTGAACTTTTTCAGCGTTTTGATGATCATGCTGACCACAAAATCAATATCGTCGTTCCAGTAAATGCTTTGTTCTTCAAGTAGGTGGAGCAAATCCTCGGATTGCAGGATGACTTCGCTGAAAAGGTGTTCTACCAATTTTTTGTCGTCCAGGTAGCTATGCTCTTTGGCCGACATATATTCGGCATAGAAATCGGTGTTGATCAGTGCCGTGTAGAGCTTTTTGATCAACTCAGGCTCGTCGTCCCAACTCAATTTCGATTGGGCCAATTGTTTGTTCAGCGCACTGTTTGTCTTAAGCTGATGTATCAGCAGGTTGTTTACAAACCGGGTGTTCGGTGTTAAATCTTCGGCTGTGGGAAAGTGTTTTTTCTTGCGTAGCTCGATCACCGAGTTGGCATGATTAGCAATTTCTACCGCTAGTTGGAATAAATAATGATAAAGGTCGTACGTTTTTTGAATACTGAAAAACAGTTCTTTTTCGGTATTGTTAATGGATTTGTCCGGCGACGTATAAAAGGCATATAATACCTGGAATACTTTAATTCGGATAATTCTTCTGCTAATCATTTTTATAGAACTTGTTATCTTTTTGAGGGTGGCAAAGTTAAGAAAATTCTCCCAGTGCTTTTCAACCTGATTAAGTTTTTTCCTGCTCAGCCTCATTTTTGTTCTCGTGCCAATCACCAGCTCCGGAATTTTCGTTTTCAAGAAGGATATCTTCTTCATCTGGTTCCTCTTCCCACTCAAAATGGGTGCGTTGCGGGCCTTGACGCCGGTAAAAAACGCTGAGGAACAAACCGCTGACAGCGCCCCACAAATGGCTTTCCCATGAAATTGACGGCTCAATCGGGAAAATTCCCCAGAACATGCCGCCGTACAAAAACACCACAATGATGGCAATGGTCAGCAAGCGGACATCGTTACGGAATATGCCGCTGAAAAACAGGAAAGCCCCCAGCCCGTAAACCAGTCCGCTGGCCCCGATATGCCAGGCCTCGCGACCGCCCAGCCAAACGCAAATGCCCGAAAGAAAATAAATAAGAAAGAAAATGCGGTAGGCCAGCTTGCGATAGAAATAAAATAGTGCCAGCGACAGAACAAAGAACGGGACGGAGTTGGCAAAAAGGTGTTTAAACCCATTGTGGATGAAGGGCGAAAAGAGAATACCTTTCAGCCCTTTCAGTTGATGCGGGAAAATGCCAAATTGAGCGAAATTGTGCCCAAGCGTTGTTTCAACTAAAAGGACCAACCAGAAGCACAACAGGAAAAACCCGGGGAAAACCATGCTGTGTTTGAAGATTTTCTTTTCGAGCCGGGCGTCTGTTTCGCTTATGTTTGGATAGTAGTTGAACAGGCGCATGGTCAGAGCAATCGTTTTAAGGCTTCCACAAATCCGTAAATATCGTCCTCAGTTGTATCAAATGAAGTCATCCAGCGGACCTCCGAGCTGGCTTCGTCCCAAACGTAAAAGAAGTACTGTTCTTGCAATTTGGGAATGATTTCTTTCGGGACAATGGCGAAAACGCCGTTGGCCTCGGTTTTTTGGGTGAGTTTTACACCATTGATTTTCGCGATTTCAGCTTCCAGCAAGTTGGCCATTTTGTTGGCATGAGAAGCGTTTTTCTTCCAGAGCTCGTTTTCGAAATAGGCCAGAAACTGGGCGCTGACAAAGCGCATTTTCGAAAAAAGCTGCATGCTTTGCTTGCGGATGTATTTGGTGTTGCGTGCTTGTTCCGGGTTGAAAAAGACAACGGCTTCGCCCATCATCATGCCATTTTTTGTGCCGCCAAACGAAAGTACATCAATGCCGGCATCTTTGGTGAATGCCTTAAATGGCAGGTCAAGCGCCACGGCAGCATTGGCGATCCGGGCGCCATCCATATGAACAAACAGTCCGTGTGCATGTGCCAGCGTAGTAATCGCTTTAACTTCTTCCAGCGAATAGACGGTTCCCAACTCGGTAACCTGCGAAATGGAAATCACGCCGGGTTGGGCATGGTGCTCAAAATCAAAGCCGTGCAGGTATTTTTTTATTTCGTCGGGGAAAATTTTGCCATTGACGGTTTTTACCGGAAGCAGTTTGCATCCGGTCAGTTTCTCCGGCGCGCCGCATTCGTCCACCTGAATGTGGGCTGTTTCGGCACAAATGATGGAATTGAAACTGTGCGTCAGGCTGGATAGCGAAAGTACGTTTGCCCCCGTACCATTAAACACAAAATAGACATCAATATCGTCGCCAAATTCTTTTTTGAATTGATTGACAGCTTGTTCAGTTACCGGATCGCCACCATACCCAACCGCGTGACCCTGGTTGACCGATGCCATCGCTTTTAATATATCCGGGTGCACCCCCGCATTGTTGTCACTGGCAAAACCTCTTTTCATCATGAAAATATTTAGATTATTTTAGTTGATCTTTTTTTTGACTGCCCTTTGGGTTTTATCCCAATCCCCGGAAGTTCATTTAAGGAAACTTTGCCATCCACAATCGTTATTCCGTCAAAAAGGTCATTGGTGATGAGCAGGTTGCCGTCCAGATCGGCCCAGTGGCACAAGGGAGAGAGTTGCGCAGCAGCCGAAATGGCACAGGATGTTTCTGTCATGCAGCCAATCATGATTTTCATATTCAGTGCGTTGGCCGTACTTATCATTTTGCTGGCTTCGAGCATGCCGGTACATTTCATCAGTTTTATATTGATACCGGAATAAACTTGATAAACAGACGCGATATCAGACAATCGTTGTATGGACTCATCGGCAATGGTTGGCAGCGGGCTGTGGGCAGTCAGCCAGGCCATTTCATCGGTCATTTGCTTGGGCATGGGTTGTTCAACAAACACTACTCCCTGTTCCTTCATCCAGTATATTTGTTCCAGCGCTTGCTGTTTATCTGTCCATCCCTGGTTGACGTCGATACATAGGGGAACGTTTGTGACCGATCTGATTGTATGAATCATTTCGCGGTCGTTGCCGGCACCCAGTTTTACTTTTAATATTTTAAAGGATGAAGCATCTTTTACTTTCTCCGTAACAATTTTAGGTTCGTCAATCCCAATGGTGAAAGAGGAGTCGGGAGTATTGGCAGCATTTAGTTTCCAGATGCTGTGCCAGGGCTTGCCGATTAATTTGCCGGCCAGGTCATGCAAGGCGATATCAATGGCTGCCTTTGCAGCTGTGTTTCCTGGTTGCACCCGATCCACATAGCTTAAAATTTCTTCTATCCGGAATGGGTCATGAAATTGAGAGAGGTCGAGTTGTGACAAAAATTGAGCGGCACTTTGTTGGCTTTCGCTCAGGTATGGCGGCATGGAAGCTTCGCCATAGCCGATAACGCCGTCGTATTCAATTTCGGTGAGCATGACCGGCGTGCTTTGCCGCGAACTGCTGGCCAGTGTGAAGGTGTGCTTCATCAGCAGTTCATAGGGGCGGAACCGCAGTTTTAACCTGTTTTTCGTGTCTTTAACCCGAAAATTGTCAAGTGATTTATACCGTTCAGCGGATGCTTCCAGTGCTGGTGAATGATAATTGTCGTTCGCGGGTGTTCCCATTTTAGTTTTTTTAGATGGGGAGTAAATAAAGAAAAGCGAAAAAATGACAAACCGATCCCCCCAGAATAAATAAGTGAAAAATGAGGTGAAAAAACGGCACCCGATGGTACAAATAGAAAAATACGCCACCCGAATAACTCACTCCACCGGCAAGCAGAAACCAAAGCGACGTGCTGGGAACATTTTGCACTACCGGCCCGATGGCCAGAATTACCAACCAGCCCATCGCCACGTATAGCCAGGTAGACAAGGTGCGCCATTTTGATGAGTAAAACCAGATTTTGAAAACTACTCCGGCAATGGCCAGCGACCAAATCAGTCCGAAAATGGTCC
This sequence comes from Mangrovibacterium sp., assembly GCA_050178015.1. Taxonomy (GTDB): domain Bacteria; phylum Bacteroidota; class Bacteroidia; order Bacteroidales; family Prolixibacteraceae; genus Gaoshiqia. The sequence continues at coordinate 34,637 of JBFXGM010000032.1, read as the reverse complement.
AACCTACCCAGCCACGTAATGAAATAAGTGAAAGCGGTGTGTATGACCCGGCAATCAGAATATAAATCGCAGAATGGTCCAACTTGTTTAGCATTACTTTTAACCGGGGCTTTTTTACGCCATGAAAGAGGGTAGAGGCGAGGTACAGTAAAATCATGCTGGTCCCGAAGACCGAGAAACTTATAATGTGCCAGATGTTTCCGTAAATGGCCCCAAAAGCAACCAGCAAAGTTACGCCTGCTACGGCCAAAGCAATGCCAATTCCGTGTGAAATACTGTTGGCAATCTCTTCTGCTTTTCTCAGCCTTTTTCTTTTTCCGTTAACCATTTCTGTAATTTTCAAAAAAGCTTTGACAACGACAAAAATACAAAAACCATTTTACACTATTTTTTTACTAAACCGGAAGATTGAGGATCGTCCTATTACGTTTTTTATTTTTGGGTAGGAATGATCGCGTTGTCGTTTGGCCTGGCCGGACATTGGCTGCCGGATTTTTTAAAATGGGTTGGTTTACAGATCGTTTTCCAGGATTTTTTTATACTCGATATCTTGCTTGATACTTTTTACCAGGTATTCTTTGCATTTGTATTTCCGTTTTTTCGCGTATTTCTCACCCTGAAATCCCATAACTTGCGCAATTTGCTTCAACGGGACTTTATCGAAAAACATTTGGAGTATTTTTTGGCAATCTTTCCCCAGATTTTTAAAATGCTTTTGGTACAACCGGTATTTTTCGTTCATATCCACAGTTGTTTCAAAAGAACTGTCGTAAATATCATCGTTAAAATCGTGGTTGTCCTGTATTTTCTCTCGTTCGTTTTTCCTTTTCTCCAACTGTTTCAACCATAAAAATCGGCAAACCGAATAGAGGTAGGTTTCAAATGAGCAGTCCAGTACCAGATCGTTAGCTTTCAACTTCCGGTATATAATGATAATTGCTTCCTGGAAGATATCATTCGAGTCTTCATCATCTCCGCTGTTTTTTTTGATGAAGAAGTTAATCTTGTAAAAGAAGTTCTTGTAGATATACTGAAGGATCAAATTGTCGTTTCTGAGAATCCCATGCAGGAGCTCTTCGTTTGTATAGTTTATCATTTTACCTCTTTTTGCTTAAAATTTCCAATGTTTATACAGCCTTAAAAAGAGCTTTTCTGGCTGAAAACCTGATTTCCTTCACGCAACGATGTTTATCGGTTAAATATGTCTATAAAATGTTGAATAAACAAGCGTGTTGTCCAACATTTTTGGTCGTTGGTTTTGAAGGGTAAATGTAGCTATTTTCATTAAAAACAAGATGTTTCAGATGCTTTACTCTGTGTGGCTTACTATTGAATGAGATGTTGCCTTTGTTGTTGGTTCGCATACGCTTGCTTTGTGATTATAAAAAATGAAACTATTCGATGCAACTTGCTGTTTCAATAAACATGAAAATCACAACAATGAAAGAGCAACCTGTAACAGTATTTTGGTTTCGGCGCGATTTGCGAATTTCAGACAATCACGGGCTTTTTAAAGCCTTAACTTCCGGTAGGCCCGTGCTTCCGGTTTTTGTTTTCGATACCGATATTTTAAATGATTTGGAGGATGATGATTCACGCGTGTCATTCATCTTAAAGCAGGTGCAGCAGTTACAAGATCAGTTTGAGGCTGAAGGGAGTTCGTTTTGGATTTATCACGGAAAAACGCTGGATGCTTTTAAGCGCCTGGTAGCTGAATATTCGGTTGAGCGCGTTTTTATCAATCAGGACTATGAACCATACGCACGAAAACGGGATCAGGAAATATTTGAATATCTTGGATCCCTGGGTATTGAGATGAAGGCATTTAAAGATCAGGTGATTTTTCATAAAAATGAAATATTGAATGGTGACGGAAAGCCTTACACGGTATTTACCCCTTACAGCAAAAAATGGCTGGCTAAACTTTCGGCTAAGGATTGGCAGCCCTATCCATCCGAAAAGTATCTGAGTAATTTATTGAAGATGGCCCCATTGCGAAAATTTCACCATGTAGATATAGGCTTCCGTCGCGGTTCGTTGGAGATTCCACCACAGGAAATTAACCCGGAAATTTTGGCTGGTTACAAAGAGAAACGCGATTTTCCGGCTTTGGATGCCACTTCACGCTTGGGAGTTCATCTACGTTTCGGGACCATCAGCATCCGGCAAGTCACAGCTGCTGCAATGCAATATTCGCCGGTGTTCTTAAACGAATTGATCTGGCGTAACTTTTACATGGATATCCTCTGGCATTTTCCGCAGGTGGAGAAGCACTCGTTTAAACCGGCATACGATCATATCGCCTGGATCAATTCTGAAAAGGATTTTGCCCGGTGGTGTGAAGGAACAACCGGTTATCCGCTGGTTGATGCGGGCATGCGGCAGCTTAATCAGACCGGCTTCATGCATAACCGGGTCCGCATGATTACGGCCAGTTTTTTATGCAAGCACCTACTGATTGATTGGCGATGGGGTGAAGCCTTTTTCGCCGAAAAGCTACTTGACTACGAACTGGCATCGAATAATGGAGGTTGGCAGTGGGCGGCAGGTTCGGGCTGCGATGCTACTCCGTACTTCCGGGTTTTCAATCCAATCCTTCAGCAGGAAAAATTTGATCCTGAGTTGGGTTATGTGCATCGCTGGGTGCCGGAGTATGGTACGGATAAGTATCCAAAACCGATGGTCGATCATAAAATGGCGCGGCAAAGAGCGATTGAAACGTATCGAGCTGGAGTGTCGGAGCGGACTGGAGGTGAGGCTGTTAAGCCGGTTAAAAAATAAAAGGTAGACCCTCTGGCCTACCTTTTCTCACTAAACTAACTAACCTAACTAAACCTAAACTTATGAAAAAAAACGTACTACAAAGATATGCTTTTAAACAGTAAACGAGTTTAAAAATTTGTTAATTGTTGTTAAATTAATGTTTTCTTTTAAATTAAGGCCGCTATTGAGCGACAAAAGTGTAGGTGATGGTTCCTGTTTGCGGTGAAGGAGCCGCCTGGTCGGTATTAAAAATAGTTCTTAAAGCAGCTTGCCGGGCATATTCCGGAAGCATTGGATCCTTTATCTTTCCTGCCGGGCGAACCTCAGCTTTCACTACTTTCCCGGAGGTAGCTACCCAAATGTCAACTGTAATTGTGCCACCCCCTTGCGCCAGGTAAACCGGTACGGGGAGCCTCAGATGGTATCGGTTTTCAAGTGAATAGTGAATGTTGCTTTCCCCTGAATAAATCGTATTCCGGATGGAGTCGGGATGAACGCCTTCGGTTGTTTCTTCGGGCATTTCAAATTGTTTTATTTCGGGTATTTCTTTTGAAAGCTGGTTGTTAACATCGGAAACCAATTTCTGGGCCGCTTCAATTTCCTGGCGATACGTTTCATCGAAAAACGGATCTTTGGCAGCGGCATCGTTCACTGCACGGTTGCTGCGAGTGGTGGTGGAAAGTTGATCTTCACGTGTCGGGGTGTTATCATCCTCCTGCTCTTCTTGTGGTATTTCGGGCAAATCGTCTTCAACGTCGCTAAAGTCAATGATGACAGGCTCTTCTTTCAACTCTCCCTTTAAGTTGACATCGGCAAGCAAGAAGCTGCTAACCAGTAGGATGTGGAAGATCAATGTCCCCATGACGCCGTATATATGATCTTTGTATAGTGTTGTCAGTTTCTTCATCAACTAAAATTCTACTTTCCTTTAATGGACTCGGACTGCATTTTGTACTTTTTTTGAAGTGTTTTAACGGTGCCGGTTTTGCCGGGACAAAGTTAAAAACAAAGAAAGGTATTTCTATTTAATAATTGTTTTTTCAAAAATTGGCGCACGGTACGTTCAAAAGGAATTGATTTGCTGAAAATATCGATGGTGCTTTTTAAAAGCAGATAAAGCAGGTATATTTAAAGAGGTAAGTCAATCGTTTTGACAAAGGATTAAGTAAATTGGAAGTGAAGGCCTTTTTTCGGGTTAGTTGATTATTTTTAACAGCAGAAGAAAATTTTGAAAAAGGAGAGCTGAAAACAGTGGAATTGCGTGTGAAGATCTGGAGCATTATATGGATATCTGTGCTATTATTCCGGGCAAATATAGCCTGGGGCGGTGATGCCATGACTGATTCGGTGGCCTCGGGGATAAACGATGCGGAACTTTTCTATGATAGCTTGAAAACAAAAGCATACCGCCACGGTTTAACCCGTTTCGTCTATCAGAATATTGTCAACGGAGTTTCCAGTCAACAGGAGTTGACCCGGCAATATGAGCAGTTGAAGCGTTTTCAGGGAAAAACCATCGCATCGGTTAATTTGAAACCGCTGGATGTTTTTGGGCCTACTTTTCGTGATACAACGCAAGTTACACATTCGAAATTGGGTGCGTTTGCCAATAAAATGCATACAAAAACCAATACCCGCATTATTCGAAAGAATGTGCTGTTTGAGCCGGGCGACACCCTTGACCTGGAAAAAGTGATGGATAATGAGCGTATTTTTCGCTTGCTTCCTTACATTAAAGATGTACGTTTTCTGGTTTCGGAACACGCGACGGATACCAATCTGGTAGAGTTGACAGTTTTGACCAAAGACGTTTTTTCATTTGGGATCGGCGCTCGTTTCAATGGCGTAGAGTCGGGCAATATCAATATGTATAACCAAAATATTTGGGGGGCCGGGCATCAAATTTCTGCCAATATTATCGGTCACATTCACGAAGAGCCTTATATCGGTTTTGAAGGCTATTATACCATCAATAATATTCATGGTGATTTTCTCAACCTTACTCTTGGCTATGCCAATTCGTATCGGCGTGAAGGATTTTTATTCAATTTCGACCGTCAGTTTTTGCGTACATCAACGCGCTGGGGCGGAGGATTACTGGCTTGTCATTTTTATGAAACCGACCGGCTGTACCAACATTATCCGGTGATTACGGATACGCCGCTAAATTATAAATCGGTGGACTGGTGGAGCGGTTATGCTTTTCAGCTGAAGAAGGGCCAACCGGCTAAAAACAAACAGTTGGTTTTTTCGGGGAGGGTGCGCTACCTGGAATTTTTTGGCCGTCCCGGACCCGGGGACGATGGGACCCAGTTTTTCGCGAACTCCAATTTATACATGGCCGGGATGTCATTATCCAAACGCAATTACATTCGCGACCACCACATTTATGGTTACGGCATCACCGAAGATATACCAAAGGGTTTTTTGCATGAACTGGTGGTTGGTTTTGACGACCATGAATTTCATAACCGATGGTATGCACATCTGTATCTGTCATCGGGGAACTTCATCCGCTACAAACCTTCTTATTTATTTGCATCTGCCGCTATCGGAAGTTTTTTCAATGCCCGGCGCCAGGAACAGGGACAACTGGAATTTAACCTGAATTATATCAGCCGGTTTTTCCCTTTCTTTGGCCAAAATGCACGTCAATTCATCCGGTTGAAATATTTGTACGGGATCAACCGGTTTGAGCAGGAAGACCTGTTCCTGAAAAATGATTATGGGATTCGGGGTTTTTACAGCAATGTGGCTACCGGAAAACAGCGACTTGTGCTTAGTCTGGAAACCGTACTTTTTCAAAAACGGGAAATCCTGAACTTCAACTTTGCCTTTTTTGGTTTCACAGATCTGGGTATCATTGGCCCGTCAAACCAGTCGGTATTTACAGGAGATTATTATACGGGCATTGGCGTGGGCCTCCGGATGCGAAATGAAAGTTTGGTGTTCAAAACCTTGCAGCTGCGCTTGGCTTTTTACCCCGGGCATCCGACTGATGTCAGCGCTATGGGATTTGGTTTCACCGAGCTGGGACGCCATTCGTTTTACAGTTTTCAGCCGCGAAAACCCGAGCCGTTGCAATTCTATTGAAAAGATTTGACTTGCTTTGCTGCTTAGTCGGTTGCCGGGAGGTAATCCATAAAATACTGGCTCACTTTGGTCATCAGGTGTACGCGGTCCAGTCCACGCACATTGTGCGGGTGGGTCGGATAAGCAAAGAAGTCAACCTGCTTGTTCAGCCTCACACATTCACGCAGAAAATTCATGCTGTGCTGCATGACCACCGTGTCGTCCTGAACGCCGTGAATGAGCATCAGTTTGCCACTCAGCTGATCAACAAGATTGGTCATGTTCGACTGAGAATAACCTTCCGGATTTTCTTGGGGCAGATCCAAATAGCGCTCGCCGTACATGATTTCGTACATTTCCCAATCGACCACCGGGCCACCGGCTACGCCAACCTTGAAAACTTCCGGGTGCCGGAGCATCAGGTTGAGGGTCATAAAACCGCCAAAGCTCCAACCATGCACGCCAATTCGCTCCGCATCAACATACGGGAGGCTTTTCAGGTATTCAACACCCTTCATCTGATCGGCGGTTTCTTCAATCCCTAGCTGGCGGTGGATTACCTCTTCAAAGGCTTTTCCCCGGTTGGCCGAGCCCCGGTTGTCGAGGGTGAAAGAAATGTAGCCTTTCGAAGCCATGTAGTAGGGCCACAAACCGGCATCATTCAGCCAGGTGTTGTTTACCAGCTGCGCGTGTGGCCCGCCATATACGTAAATGATGACCGGATATTTTTTTGAAGCCTCAAAATTCGGGGGAAGGATTATCCGGCAGTACAGATCGGTTTTTTCATCTGACGCTTTGATTGTAAAGAGCTGGTTTTCGCCCAGCTCAAATTCTTCGAGGGTGTTTTTGCCTTGATGGACATTTCGCAACTGTTTTCCGGTTGTACTTATCAAATCGGTTTTTGAAGGCACATCAACCGCCGACCACTGGTCGATCAATTTGTCTTTTGATGGCGACAACATGGCTTGGTGGGTGCCCGCGTCCTGATCAAGCCGCTGCATCTTTCCGGTTGCAATTTCAACCCGGTAAATGTGCCGTTCAACCGGACTTCCTTTGGTTGCTTGGATGAAGATGTTCTTCTCTTGCGGGTCTGTTCCGTAGAAATCGGTCACTTCCCATTCTCCCTGGGTGATTTGGCGGATTAATTTCCCGTCCGTGCCATACAGGTAAATGTGGTCCCAGCCGTCTTTTCGCGACCAATAGTAAAACTGAGTTGGGTTTGTTTTTGAAAACTGTAGCGGGTGTTGCGGTTCTACGTAGGTTGGACTGGTTTCTTCAAAAAGCGTTTTCACTTTTTCGCCGGTTTCGGTGTTGTATTGATTGAGTTGCATGTGGTTTTGCTCACGGTTCAGCTCGGCCAGGTAAATGTACTGGTCGTTTGGCCCCCAGCTGATGTTGGTCAGGTAATGGTCTTCGGGGGTGCCGGTTTTCAGGAAGACGGTGTTGCCGGTTTCCAGGCTGTAAATGCCCAACGTAACCTGATGACTTTTCATGCCGGCCATGGGGTACTTTACCGGTGTGTGTGCGGCCTGGCGGGTCATGAAATCAACCAGCGGATAGTCTTCAACCATGCTTTCGTCCATCCGGTAAAAGGCGAGGTACTTGCCTGAGTTCGACCAAAACGTACCCTTTTCAATGCCAAATTCGCGCCGGTGCACTTCATGCCCGCACAACACGCCTGGCTGGCTTTCAAACGTGATTTGACTTTCGCCATCCGAATTTAAAATGAACAGGTTTTGTCCCTTAACATAGGCGAGGTGGCTGTTTTCCTGACAGAAATCCAGTTTGTCGGCCTCTTCGGGTATCGTAAGGCTCAGCGCGGTTTTTCGTTCAGCCAACTTAACCTGCACGATATTTTTCTGATGCCGGATGTGTAACCGGTTTTTGTCCGAAAATGAAAAGGCCGGAAACCGGTTTAACGAAACCGTGGTTTGGGCCAGCGACTGGTTAAGCTCCTCCAAGGTCAGCAAAACAGTGGGAGAGTCCTTTTTTACCGTGTTGGCCCAAAGGGTGTCATTGGCTACATAAACATACGTTTCGTCATCTCTCCATTGCAGCGATTGAAGCCGTTCGGGCCTTAAATAGGTATATTGGCCAACAACGGCATCTTCGATACTGAGTTGTTTTTGGGCAGAAACTGTGGTTAGGGCCAGGGTAAAAAGCAACAGAAAAAATGATGTCTTCATAATCTTTTGTTAAAGCCGGTGAAATTAGGGTTGAATTGTTTTTTGTGAAATGAGTTATCGCATCTTTCGTTTCGTTACAGCTCGTTAACTCAGTAAATTCAGGATTTCATCCTTGGTGATGGCTTTGAACGGGTTGTTGGAGTTGATAAATTTCTCGGCCAACGATGATTTTCGCTCCTGTAATTGCTGAATTTTGCCTTCGATGCTGTCCTCGGTGATAAAACGGTAAACCATCACTTTTTTGTCCTGCCCGATACGGTGGGCACGGTTAATGGCCTGCAACTCGGCTGCCGGGTTCCACCACGGATCGATGATGAACACATAGTCGGCTGAGGTAAGGTTCAGGCCAACGCCGCCGGCCTTCAGCGAAATCAGAAAAATGCGGTTGACCGGGTCTTCCTGGAAACTTTTGATCACCTGTTCGCGGTTGGTGGTTTGGCCTGTCAGTAGGGAATACTTCCATTTTTTCATCTCAATTTGTTCTTTCACCAGTGTGAGGTGTTTCACAAACGACGAGAATATTAACACTTTGTGGTTTTCGGCCATCAAGCTTTCCAGACTACGGAAAATCTCCTCGAACTTGCCCGACTCGTTTTCATCTGTATCGTGCAACATCGACGGGTGGTTGGCCAGTTGCCTTAGCTTGGTGAGCCCCTGTAAAACAACAAAGGCCGATTTTTCAACCCCTTCCTTTTCAATGTTCTCCAGGATTTGGTTCCGGATGGCCGACTTTTCTTTTTCGTAAATGCGCTTTTGGTCGCCGGTCATCTGGCAGTAGCGGATTTGCTCGGTGAGTGGGGGTAAATCGCGTGCAACTTGTTCTTTGGTCCGCCGCAACACAAACGGGCGGATCAGCGTTTGCAGCTTTTCCTGTTTCTCCGGGTCATTTTTCTTTTCGATGGGGGTGATAAACTCGCGCTTAAAATATGCCAGGTTTCCCAGCAGTCCTTTGTTGATGAAATTGATCTGAGACCAGAGATCGGAAAGCGAGTTTTCGATGGGCGTTCCGGTAATTACCAGTCGGTGCCGGGCTTTTAGCTGGCTCACCGTTTGGTAGGTTTTCGACCCCGGATTTTTAATATTTTGGCTTTCATCCAGAATCAGGTAGAAAAATTCGTGTTCTTTCAGTAATTCAAAGTCATTGCGCACCGTGCCGTAGGTGGTCAGGATGATGTCGTAATAATGTGTCAACTGTTTAAAGGCGCCGGCCTTTTTTCGCTGAATGCCGAAGTGCTTATATACTTTTAGTGATGGGGTGAACTTTTGAATTTCGTTTTCCCAGTTGTGGATCAACGATGTGGGCATCACAATCAGCGACGCGGGCTGATCTTTCTCTGCCTGCTCTTCGTGTTTGTGATTTTCGGTATCCGAAAACAAACTCATTTGTCCTCCCTGGGTGTCAAATTCAGGAATGATGATTTGCTTTTTGAGCCGTTTCAGTTTAAGTAACAGGGTCAGGGTTTGCAGGGTTTTACCCAGGCCCATGTCATCGGCCAGACAGCCGCCAAATTGGTGCTCGTACAACTGGTACATCCACGAAAAGCCTTCGTGTTGATACGATCGCAAGGTAGCCTGAATGTTGGCCGGCAGGGCTACTTTCTTTTCCGCGTTTTTGCCAATATCGAGCAACCGCTGATAAAAGCTTTTGTCAATACCTTTTAATCGCTTCTGGATGAGTTGGTAATGGTATTTTCGTAGGTGGAGGATTTGTCCGTCTTGTTTGGCAAAGTGCAGTAAATCCTTGTATTCGGTGAACCATTCGATAGGCAAAATGGCTGTTTCTCCGTTGGGCAGTTCAAATTCGCGAATGTCATTCAAAATATACTTTCGTAGCTTGAGGAACGGAATTTGGTAATCGCCAAACGTAACATTGGCATAGATGTCGAACCAGTCGGCATTGGTTTTAATCTGTATATCCAGCGCTTGTTGCTCCGTGAAATAGCGTTTTTCGAATTGGTTTTGCTGAAGCTGGAACCCGGCTTCATTCAGTTGTTGCCGGTTTTTAGCAATCCAGCCGATCAATTGGTATAAGCGGTCAATATCCGACAGCAGCTCTACACCCTTGGTAACCCAGCTTCCGTCTTTTTCATATAAACCCAAATTTCTTAAGGTTTGCAGCAAACCATTTTCCCATTCCCGGTTACGCAAAATTTTGATAAAATGATAGCTCCCGTTTTCCTGTTTCAGGCTTACGGCCACTTCGTTTTTACTGTTGGCCAGGTATTCGTTACCGTTGTATTCAAATTTTGGAAGAAAAATGGCTTCCATCCGCAGGTTGGGCTCCAACGACAGGATGGCCCGCTTATTGCCGTCCCCTTCGGACACGGTGAAGCCGGTGGCTTTTACCGAATGTTCTTTCAGTGTATTCAGCACAAAGCTTTTGTAGTATTTATCTTCTACCTGTGACGGAATAAAAATGGCTTCTTTTTCGAAGAAAGGCAGCAATTTTTTGGCGCTGATTTTCTCGAAAGCATACATTTTATTCTGCCACACCAGGGCACATGGGTTGCTGCTAACCAGGGTGACTGTTCGATGCAATAGATTTAGCGGTTTATTGTCGTGCTCCAGTTGCAGGCTATAACGCGTACCCGCCTCCGAACGGTCGAACCGGAAAATACATTCGGAAAAAGTAGCGGGCACCGTAATCACGTCTTCGTCGTACAGGTTGGAATATTTTGCCTGTTTAAAAAATAGACGTGTCTGTCCGCCCATTAACAGGCGGATGATGCGGTTTATGTGTTTGTCGATGTACGGGCCGATGTGGTTCTCGAACAAGTCCGGATCCATTTGCTGGAAGAATTTGCTGGCTTCTTTTAGCTTCGAAAATTTCTGAACCAGTTTTTCATCGCTGTATTGTTCAATAAGTTTTACGAGGGCGATCTGTTCTTCATTAAGGTTGAGTGAGGCCATGTCGCGCAGTTTCACCAGCTTTTCGATGGCGTAAAAAGAGATTCTCTTTTCAATCAAAAAAGCTTGAAAAATATACCCGAAGGTGCGATGTTCCGTTAATCCTATAATAAATTCCAGCGCCATATTCCCGTATGAAATTATAAGTCAATATCATTTGCGAAGGCGTTCCGATAAACTCCTTGCTTCAACCCAAAACTTCAAATATACATGAAAGGGAAATGTCGCGGAAATTTATTTTTGGGTGTAGGTGAAAAAGTAATAGCAGGTCACGATAAATTAATGATCACTCAGGAATTCCAGCAGGATTTGATTGGTTTCGAGTGTTTTTTCAATGGCGATGAGATGGTCGGATCCTAAAGTTTCGGTTTGCAGTTTGCCGATCGGTTTGGCACGTTCCGTTACCTGTTGGGGCGTTCCGGTGTGCTGATCGTTTGTGCCCAGCACCAGCAACACGGGCGCTTCAATTTTTGCCAACTCTTCCGGGGCAATGGCCATGGGGTAGGCCGTGTGGGGCACACATCCACGCAATACGGCATCGTACCAGTCAGTCAATGCGGCGGTCGTTTCCGAATTTCCAATCGTCCAGGCAGTCACTTTTTGCCGGATTGCGGGCAGCGGAAACATGCTGATGGCCACTCGCTGCCACAGAAATTCCGGGGCGGGCTTGTGAATGCCCATGGGGGCGATCAAGGCCAGTTTGCTGATTCGCCCCGGCGCATGGATGGCAAGCAACAACGCGTTTCGTCCGCCCGTACCGGCCCCGGCCAGCGCCATGTTGTCCAAGCCCAGACTGTCGGCAACTTCGAGGTAAAGCCGGGCCAGTTCCTGTTCGCTTTTCGGGAAGCTGTTCAAGTCGGCCAGTTTGCTTTTCCCGGCTTCACCCGGAGGGTCGATGGCATAGCAGCGGAAATGGTTTGCCAGTACCGGGAGGTTTGCGCCCCACGAAACAGCGCCCATATTTTCAGCAGGAAAAAGCAATAACGGGGGAGCGCTGTCAGGGCCTGCTACCAGCAGGTGGATTTCGCCATATTGGTTCCGAATGAACCGGCTTTCAGTGTCAGCGGGCCAATCTTTTTGCAGCTCGTCATAACGGGCCATGATTTCTGCCTGGTCGGCTGCCGAACGGTAAATCGAGGAACGCAGGTAAATTTTCCCGACTGAAAAGTAAGAAACCAACAAGAGAATGATGATCAGCAGCTCGGTGCGTTGGCTGTAATTGTCGATTTTTTCACTCAAAAAATGCCGGACGGGCTTCAGGAACAGCAGGGAAAGTAAAAGCACAACGGGTACCAGTTGCAGGTACTGTTTGGTGACGAAGGACGACAATCCCAGTAAAATGATGATGAGTAGAAATAAGGCTTTCAGTACTTTTTTGATCAGGTCCATGGCGAAATATCGAAATTGGTTTTCGCTGTAAAAATAAACCTTTTCACGGAGGTCGTAAAAAAGCAGCCCGGAAAGCTATTGACAAAGTCATCCTGAACTTCCTGCCCGACTGATCAGTCGGGGTTTCAGGATCTTATAATCAACTCGGAAACAGATCCCGAAATAAATTCGGGATGACAGTCTTTGAAGAAATCTTTACTTTTCACACAGCCTCGCTGTTGTCAATAGCTTTCCGGACAGCTTTTAAATTCATTTCAGTCAAATGCTTAGACAAATTGATAGCACAAAAGACAATCGATTTAATCTATTGCTTGGTCAACAGAAACTTGTTGATGTTTTCGACAAACATGTTTTTGGTGTCTTCTTTTGTGCGGCCAATGCCCGCGGTCATCACCGGTTTGCCTTCCACCGGGATGTACAAAAACGCCGGGATACTTTGGATGCCAAACACACCGGCCAGTTCCCGTTCTTTTTGCGTATCGATTTTATACACTTTTACTTTCCCGGCATATTCATTGGCAATTTCTTCCAAAATAGGTGAAGCAATCTTACAGGGGCCGCACCAGTCGGCATAAAAGTCAATAATCACAGGTGTTTTGCCCAGGAACTTCCATTCGTTTGGCGATTCGTTATAATTCCAAACTTCTTTTAAAAACTGGTCCTTAGTAATTAGGGTCGTTCCTCCTTCATTTGCTTTTGCTTCTGAAACACTGGCTTTATTTGCCGGATTTGCTTTCCCGTTCTCGGCTGCGCAAGCCTGAAAACTAAAGGCTGCCAGGCTTAGGATAAATACTAATTTTCTCATGCTATTGCTGTTTAATTGTTTTCTGAATATGATTTTCATTCCTAAAACATGTAAATATATAAATATATCAGAAAATATTAATCAATTGTCATGCCACTTTTTTTGCACTGTCAAACGCAACCTTCCCGGGGTTATTTCAATCTTTTTTAAAAATTGTTTGAAAGGAGGAAGTCTATGAAAGAATTGTTGAAACTTAGTTTAATCGGGCTGTTGGCCTTGGGATTGTTTGGTTGCGATTTGAATGATGATGACGATTATTCGTTGGGCAAATTTTGGGTTGGTTTCGGTGTGGTTAATTTTGATGATTCGGAAGGTACAAGTTACACCGTGAAAATGGACAACGGCTCGGAGTTGTTCCCGGTAAACATCTATCGTCCGCATGGGATGGAAGACCGCGACCGGATTTTGGTGAATTATACCATTGTGGGCGACAAGCTGGTGACCGATGAAACCAGGCAGTACTTTGTGAAAATCAATTCGATGAAGGACATTTTGTTTAAGGGGATTTTCGATATCACACCCGAAACGGAAGACAGTATCGGGAACGATCCGGTACACGTGAAGGACGTTTGGAGAACAGATAGTTTACTGACGTTTGAGTTGGGCTTTTACGGGAATGGCGGGATCCATTACATCAACCTGGTGAAAGAGCCCGGCGAGCTGACTGCCGATGATCAGCCCATTCAGTTGGAAATGAGGCACAATGACAATAACGACGAACCCCGGTACAGCATGTCTGCCTTTGTGTCGTTTACATTGTCAGCCATTCAGCTGGCCGGACAGGATTCCGTTTCGTACGTGGTTACCGGCGACGATTACGATGGCGAAACATTCACTTACGAAGGGGTTTATCGCTATTGATGTGTGTTGTTCATCATCAATTGGTTAAGATGGCACCTGTCTCTGTGGAGGCGGGTGTTTTTTTGTATTCACTTTTCATCGTGTTATTTTACCGGAAGCCTGTCATCTGATCTTTCAATATTCTCGGCAAAAACGTATTTTGTGCACACTGAAATTTCTGAAAACGTTACATACCTATGAGAAAATTTTATGTGTTACTTGTCGTGGCTGCCACGCTTATTGGTGCCTGCACAAAACAAACAACTATGACAGACGAAAAGAAAACTTACGTGCCAGACACGCCAACACTAAGTTCCGATGTAATGACCCCCGAAGTGCTGTGGTCGTTCGGAAGGGTGGGGAGCACGTCGCTTTCGCCCGACGGAACGACGGTGCTTTTTGCGGTTACCTATTACAACAAAGATGAAAACAAAGGCTACCGCGAGTTGTACACGGTGCCTGCTTCGGGCGGTGACGTGAGCCGGATTACCAACACGGCCACGAACGAGTCGGAGGCCAGGTGGCGCTCCGACGGCAAAAAGATCGGCTACCTTTCTTCTGAATCGGGCAGCGTACAATTGTGGGAATTGAACCCCGACGGTACAGAGGCCGTTCAGGTAACTGAAATTGAAGGCGGAATCAGCGGGTTCAACTATTCGCCCGACCTTAGTAAGATATTCTACATCAAAGCAGTAAAATTGGATGAAAATGTACAGGATCTGTTTCCTGATCTTCCCAAGGCAAATGCTCGCCTCGAAAACGATTTGATGTACCGGCACTGGGACAGCTGGCACGATTACACCTACAACCACATTTTTATTGCCCACTACGGAAACGGGAAAATTACATCCGGGAAGGATATCCTGGAAGGCGAAAAATACGACAGCCCCGACAAACCTTTTGATGGTTCGGAACAGGTGGCCTGGAGCCCCGACAGTAAATCGATTGTGTATTCCTGCAAAAAATTGCACGGGAAGGCATACGCTTTTTCCACCAACACAGATTTGTACCAGTATAACCTGGAAACCGGTGAAACCCGCAACCTGACCGAGGCGCACAAAGGCTACGACAAGAGCCCTGTTTTTTCACCCGATGGCAACCTGCTGGCCTGGACTAGCATGGCCCGCGACGGCTACGAATCGGACCAGACGCGCCTGTTTGTGATGGACATGGCCACCGGGAAACAGGTCAACTATTCCGCAGGTTGGGAGCAAAATGCCGGGCAACTGAGTTGGAGCCGCAACGGAAATTCAATCTTTTTTATCAGCGGTATCCATGCCACCGAAGAAATTTACCGCTTGGACCTGGCCGACGGTAAAATCACCCGCCTGACCAACGGCGTACATGATTATCACTCGGTGGCCGAAACGGCTGACGGCAAACTGCTGGCAGAGAAAGTATCGATGTCGCAACCGGCCGAGCTGTACCTGGTTGACCCTGACAATGGCAACGATATGGCTCTCACCACGATTAACAAAGGCCTGATGGATCAGCTCACGATGGGTAGGGTTGAAAAACGCTGGGTAAAAACGGTTGACGACAAAGACATGCTGGTGTGGGTGATTTTCCCTCCGCATTTCGACCCGAACCAAAAATACCCGGCTATTTTGTACTGCCAGGGTGGGCCGCAAGGAACGGTCAGCCAGTTTTGGTCGTACCGCTGGAACTTTCAGCAGATGGCAGCCAACGGCTACATTGTGGTTGCCCCTAATCGGCGTGGTATGCCCGGCTTTGGCATGGAATGGCTGGAGCAGATCAGCAAAGATTACGGCGGCCTGAATATTCAGGATTACATGTCGGCCATCGATAATTTGGCCAAAGAACCTTACGTGGACCAAAACCGCTTGGGGGCCGTGGGCGCCAGCTATGGTGGCTTTTCGGTGAATTACCTGGCCGGTCATCACGAAGGCCGTTTCAAGGCGTTTATTTCGCACTGCGGCATTTTCAACTTTGAGCAACAGTATGTTACTACCGAAGAGATGTGGTTCGAAGATTGGGATATCGGCGGCCCGTACTGGGATAAAACCAACCAGGCCGCTCAGCGTTCGTATAGCTTTTCGCCGCACCTGTTTGTCGAAAAGTGGGACACGCCCATCCTCGTCATCCACGGCGAGAAAGATTTCCGTATTCCGTACACTCAGGGAATGGGCGCCTTCAATGCAGCGTTGATGCGCGACATCCCGGCGCAGTTCCTGTTTTTCCCGGAAGAAAACCACTGGGTGATGCAACCGCAAAACGGCATCCTCTGGCAACGGGTTTTCAAGAACTGGCTGGACAAGTGGTTGAAATAAGTTGAGCAAGACAACCGATACGAGGCCGTTTCTGAAAGGGGACGGCCTTTTTCTGCATGAAGGAACGGTAGCATAGACGAGAGTCAATCCTTTGTCTGTACTCCTGTTTACGTTAAGTTTATAAAAGTGGGCAGACTTGTCTCCATTTCAGGCATTAACAAGAGAAACGCAACTCGTTCCCAAAGGGGATCAATCGGAATTCTATATCTCTCGTTTATTTGGAGCAGGAGGGCTAAAAACAATAATGGGAACCATTCTGTATGAATAGCTCCCATTCACGTCCAACAACATGCGTTGTTTTCTGCGCCAGGCTACTGTTATTTTGGCCGGCGACTTGACTGAACCTTGCGGCCCATTTCAAACTGCCCCTGTCCTTCAGAATTGGCTTGTTACCACCTCTCCCTTGGGATGTCCTTCGGTATTTCTTGCGAAAACCTTCCCGGACGGAAGTCCTTACAGGCTTTTGAGGAAGTTTGGTCTTTCGATTTGCTTCGCTCAATTTGAAGATTTCCGGGATGTTACTCTCTTCCATCTTTGTTTTCTTTCCGGAACAGAATTCCTTTATGAAAACTCCTGCTACAGTCAAAACTTGCCAGAACGCTGCGCGATCTTTTTGTCTTGATTTAAGCTTCCGGAGAAGATTCCTTTCACTTAAAACTTCGGCTCTTTCGGATGGCAGGTACTTAAACCTGATTGACTTAACTACGGCTCAACTAAGAACTTTGGTTTCCTCCTCATCTTCCGGAGCAGCCTTTTATCGCTCACCTGATAAATCAAAGTTACAACCTTCGGACTATACAAGTCAATAGTATGCCAATTTTTTTAATGAACGGTGTTTTCACTTTGGTTATCAACAATCGTTAATAACTTCTATATACGAATAAAGACGGTGTATGTAACCGTCTTTTGTTTCTTCAATTTGAAAGTTATGAACAGATTTTAATCATATTTGTGGTTGGGATTTGCAGGGCCACATTCGCATTCGCAATCCAATCCCTTTTCGTATTGTTCCAGTGCGCGAAGGCTCATTCCCATGGATGAAAACCCGCCATCGTGGAAGAGATTTTGCATGGTTACTTTGCGGGTCAAATCCGAGAATAGCGTGATGCAGTAATCAGCACACTCGTCGCCGGTAGCATTGCCAAGGGGTGACATGCGTTCGCCAAAATCGAGCAATTTATCGATACCTTTTACTCCACTACCTGCTGTAGTCCGGGTTGGCGACTGCGAAACAGTGTTGATCCGCACGTTTCGTTCGCGGCCATAGATGTAGCCAAAGCTGCGGGCGATAGATTCCAGCAGGGCTTTAGCATCAGCCATGTCATTGTATCCGTAAAATGTACGCTGAGCTGCAACATATGAAAGGGCAACGACTGATCCCCATTCATTGATCGCGTCCAACTTACGGGCAACTTGCAATACTTTGTGGAATGAAACAGCCGAAATATCCAGGGTTTTTTCCAGGTAATTGTAGTCCAGGTCACTGTAATGGCGTCCTTTACGTACGTTAGGCGACATACCGATAGAATGCAGGATGAAATCGATTTTTCCACCCAGGATTTCCATGGATTGTTTAACCAGGTTTTCCAGGTCTTCTACGTTGGTGGCATCTGCCGCAATCAACTGGGCGTTGCATTTTTCGGCCAATTGTGCTGTTTCGCCCATACGCAGGGCTACGGAAGTATTGGTTAATGTGAAGGTAGCTCCTTCTTCAAACGCACGTTCTGCTATTTTCCATGCAATAGAATCAGCATTTAATGCGCCAAAAATAATTCCTCTTTTACCTTTTAGTAAATTATAAGCCATGATTTTAAATTTATGAGTTAAACAACTCGCTTTTAAAATGGTTTTAAAAATTTCTTCAAAACAAAAAAACCGGCGTTGGCCGGCATTTAATCAGATTTTTTCCAGGCTGTTTGCAGGTAACCAACCTTGGTTCCCGTCAGCCAGGCGGATTTCGATCCAGCTTCCCAGACTGTCTTTAATTTTGACTTTTAAGCCTTCGTGAATTAAAAACAAATCGGTGCCACTTTCTGAAGGTGAGCTTTTTACGGTTACACTTGGCTGAGTGATAATCGCAAAATTATGCTCGGTTATCCGCTTTTTCTGCCGGGCGGCAAAGTTAAAACTAAAAATGGAAATTGCTACTATTAAGATTCCGGCCCAGAACGAAATTCGTTTAATGGCTGTTATTTGGCTGAAAAAGAATATCCCTGCCAGGAATAAAGCGATGATAAAGGCAACCACGCTGAGCTTTGCCCACCCATCGGCAGAAAGTTTATTGACGATGTTGTGAAACCACCGCACAAAAAATACTTGGGGGAGTGGTTCAATGGCATCTACCACGTGCTGGTTGGCCAATTCCAGGTTAAACTGGATGTCCTCGTCGTTTGGCGCCAGTAACGCGGCGCGTTCGTAGTTGATAATGGATTGGGTAAACTGGTTTGTTTTAAAATAGGCATTGCCCAGGTTGTAATATAACTCAGCAGATTCCACATTTCCGTTCAGGATTTCCAGGTAGGTTTTGATAGCTTCTTCGTATTCGCCGGCAGTGTAATGTTGGTTGGCTTTTTCAAGCAGTTGGTTTTGTGCAAAAGTACTTAATGTCAGAAACAGGATGAATATCGTTGAAATAATCGCTTTCATTTTCCGTAAATTTTAAGGTTACTTATCGGATCTGTTTTTCCAATTTGCCCATCAGATCAACTGATTTTCGGTATAATTCCTCCAGCGTGCCTCCGGCTGCACTTGGCGCATATCGGGCAAATTCGCAGGTGTCTATCATGCTGATAAATTCACGGACAACTTCTTCACTAACCTGACGTTTGGCCAATGTCGCTGTTGCTTTGTCCCGGTTGAGATCGGCTACCGGAATGCTAAGTTTATCACTTAAATAGCCCCAGAAAGCTTTTAATACAGCTTCGTAAAACTCTTCCGCTTTCTGGTGTTTCATCGAATTGGCTGCTTCTTTTAGCCGCTTGCGGGCCACTTTGTTGGCTTTCTTATTTTTTACTAATTGCAGGTCGGCATTCTCGCGTAATTTTTTACGGTAAACGATGAAAATAAAAAGGAAAATAAGTGCCGATCCAATGTAGGCAAACCAGAAGGACGGACTTCCATAGAAAGAGGCCTCTTTCTCTCTCAACTTATATTGATTTTGTTTTATATAGCGAATGTCTTTTCCGATGAAACGCACATCTTCCTTCGAAAAAGCACTGGTTACGGTCGTGCTTTGGCTGTCGTCTCCCTTTTCAATTTGCAGGTTGAATGCTGACGAAACATCGGTCTTGAACTTTCTGGTAGCCGGGTTGAAGGTGACGAATTTAACCGGCGGAATGGAATACTCACCGGCAAAACGCGGAATGATCAGGTATTCGAAAGTTTTGCTCCCGTTGAGCCCATTTTCGGTAGCACGCAGGTTTTCGCTGGTTTTGGGGTCGTACACTTCAAAATCGGCCGGAAATTCAACTTTGGGCACTTCAATCAGCCGCAAGTTGCCGGTGCCCGATACGGTCATTCTCAGGGTGAGGGCCTCATTGGCCCGGGCAGTGGTCCTGTCAAAGGAGGCCGAGAAATTCAGGTTCCCCACGCCGCCATAAAATCCGTCGGGTTGTGATGGAAGTTCTTTCACGGAGATCGTTACCGGTTCGCTAACAACTTTAGCTGAAACGGTGCGGTAATTGTCAAAAAAATCATCAAAAAAACTACGTTGCCGTTTTATTTGCTGGCGAACCGAACAGGTAATTTCGAACGGATCGATTTTAATTTTGCCGGTTTGCTGCGGAAAGAGAATGGTCTTTTTCAGCACGCCAACCTGATAAATTTTATTGTTGAAAACTTCGCGTGTGAAACTGATCTGGCTGGGTATTTCAATTTCCTGGGTCCAGAACCCCGCGTACGAGGGAAGTTTGACATCTTCGAAATTGGTGATGGGCACATTGGGCGATACATAAATTTTTACGGTGGCAATAACTTGCTCTCCCCGGAACACGTCCCTTTTATCGAGCTCAACCCTGACAAATAAGTCGTCTTTACTTAATTCGGTGGCAACCGCTGCCGGTTCTTGTTGTTGCTGTTGCTGTTGCTGTCCGGCTTGCCCTTTTACAACTTCAATTTCCAATTCATTCGATTCATAGACCTTTCCATCCACCTTGATGGATGCGGGCCGGATCGTAAACTTGCCTTCCTGTTTGGCCCTCAATATGAAAATATAGGAGAAGGAAACGGATTGGGTTGTTTTTCCATTGATGATTTGGATGCTCGAACTTTGCGAGGTGGAAGGTCCCATCAGGATGTCGAAACCTGATAATTCGGGCAATTGCAGGTCGGTGCCTCGTTCGTTCAGGGTGAAAGAGAGCCTGAATTGTTCGCCCACCGTGGCCACATTCGGCCCCGACATGGTAAAGCGCACAGTATCCGCCCCGGCAAAAAGTACGGGGATCATTAATAAAATTGAGAAGATGAGCTTTCTGATCATGTTACTCATTATGCTGTGATTAAATCGGTTCAAAAATAACAAATTATCCGAAGGGGAATTTCTGGCATTTTATTGTCTTTGCCCCTTGTTTTTACCATTCTTTTTCTGTCTTTCGTTGCCGGGCTTGTTCGGCTTTGGCCTTTTTTACCTTTTCCTGAATTTTTTCTTCATCGTTTTGCAAGGCTTGCAACAATCGTTCCGCATTCTCCTTCGAAATCTTTTGCTCTTGCTGTTGCTGTTGTTGTTGTTGTTGTTGTTGTTGTTGCTGATTTTGTTGATCCTGTTGGTCTTGTTTTTTTTCCTGATTTTTATTTTGATCTTGCTGATCCTGATTTTGATCTTTGTTCTGCTGTTCTTTGTTCTGATCCTTATTTTGGTCCTGGTTCTTATCCTGGTTTTGCTGTTGTTGCTCCTGCTGTTTTTTCATATTCATAGCATACAACAGGTTGTATTTGCTTTCCAGATCGTTCGGATTGTTGCGCAGCGCATTTTTGTAGGCTTCGATACTTTCGTCCAGTTTATTTTGCATCAGCAGCGAATTACCAATATTGTGGTAAGCCCGTGATTTTTCAGTTTTGTCCGTGCTTTTTTGTGCTACTTCCTCAAACGTGCTTTTTGCCTGGTCAAACTGCATTTGTTTGTACAGGGCATCGCCCAGGTTGAAGTTCCACCGTAAATCGTCCGGGCGCTTGTCGAGCGCGCGTCGGTACGCTGTTTCGGCCTGGTTGAAAGCTAATGTGTCGAGTTTCGTGGAGTCGGCCAGTGCCTGCTCATAGATTTTATTGCCTTGACGTACAAATTTCCGCTCGTTTTGGGCTTGAAGTTGCATGCTGATTAAACCCAGCAGCAGGATGAAAAGTCCTGAATATGTCTTTTGTCTCATGTTCATTTTCCAAATAATTTGATGTTTTTCAAATATTTGTTTTTGCGTTCCAGTATCAGAAAATCAATCAATAACAAGAAAAGTGTGAACCCGATGAACCATTGAAACTGGTCTTCGTATTCGGAATAGACCAGCGATTCGAGTTCGGCTTCTTCCATCTTATTGATTTCCGAAAAAAGAGTGTTCAGCCCCACCTGGGCATTGTTGGCCCGCACATAGATGCCTTTCCCGGCAGCGGCAATTTTTTGCAGCATTTGCTCATCGAGTTTGGTGATAACGACCTGTCCGTCTTTATCTTTCCAGTAATCGCGCTGTCCGTTTCTGACAACCGGAATGGGTGCCCCCTGCGGAAGTCCCATGCCGATGGTGTGAACGATAATGCCGTTTTCTGCGGCGGCCGTTGCTGCGCTAATGGCATCATCTTCATGGTTTTCGCCATCGGTAATAATCACAATGGCCTTGTTGCCGGTAAATTGTGGGCTGAATGAATTAGTGGCCAGGTTTATAGCTGCTCCAATCGCTGTGCCTTGGCGGGGAACGATTTGGGTGCTCACTGCATTTAAAAACAATTTGGCCGAAGAGTAATCGGAGGTGATGGGCAACTGCGTGTATGCATCGCCGGCAAATACAATCAATCCGATCTTGTCGTCGTTCAGGTTATCAACCAGTCGCGAGATGGCCCGTTTTGCCCGTTCCAGCCGGTTTGGCTGAATGTCTTCGGCCAACATCGAGTTTGACACATCAAGTGCGATAATAAGCTCCACTCCTTTACGCTTTTCAGTTTTCAATTTGCTGCCAAACTGGGGCTGGGCAATCGCCAAAATGATGGCTACCAGTGCCACCATCCAAATCAGGAACTTCACAACCGGCCTGTATTTGCTCACATTGGGCATCAGTTGCTCAAGAATTTCTCGTTGTCCGAATTTGTTCAACGCCTTTTTGCGACTAATTCGGGTTATGGTAAAAAGTAGAATGAACACTGGCACAAGAACCAGTGCATAAATAAATTCGGGATGTGCAAATCTGAACATTTCCATGCTAGAATGAGTTAAGGAATGTTTCTAAATAGGGTTGTTCTCAGCAGTAATCCAACCATCAGTACGAGTGCGCCAAACAGGGCAAAGCGCTGGTATTCTTCATCTTTCCGGCTGTATTCTTTTACTTCTATTTTTGATTTTTCGAGCTGGTCAATCTCTGCATAGATTTGTTTTAGTTTCTCGTTGTTGGTGGCCCTGAAATACTGACCGCCCGTCAGATCGGCGATTTGCTGCATGGTTTCTTCGTCAATTTTAACTTCCACATCGCGGATTTGGGTGCCAAAAGGGGTTTGTACCGGGAAGGGGGCCGTGCCGATGGTTCCTACACCAATGGAATAGACACGGATCCCGTAGGTCTTTGCCAGTTCCGCTGCCGTGATCGGGGCAATTTCGCCCCGGTTGTTTTCACCGTCGGTCAGCAAAATGATGACTTTGCTGATGGCCTCGCTTTCTTTCAACCGGGAAACAGCCGTGGCCAACCCATTGCCGATCGCTGTGCCGTCTTCAATCATGCCGCTTTCAATGTCCTTGAAAAGGTTGATCAGCACAGCGTGGTCGGTTGTCAGCGGGCATTGCGTGAAACTTTCGCCGGCAAAAACCACCAGCCCCATCTTGTCGTTTGGACGTCCGGCAATAAACTGCGTGGCAATTTCTTTGGAGGCCTGCAAGCGGTTGGGCTGAAAATCGCGGGCCAGCATCGAGCTGGAGATGTCGAGCGCAATAACGATGTCAATCCCTTCGGTGGTTACGTTTTGCCAGCTGTTTGACGATTGCGGGCGGGCCAATGCCGTGGTGAGCAGCGTAATTCCTGCCAGTAGCAAGGCAAATGGCGAATGACGCAAATAATGCTTCCAGCTTTTGGTTATGTTTTGAAAACCCATCGTGGTGGAGTAGCGGATGCTGGCGCCGGCTTTCCGGTGTTGGAAAATATACCAGGCAAGCATGGGACCCATTACCAGCAGTAAGTAGAAATACTCAGGGTTTTTAAATACTATTCCGTTCATCATTTGTAGCTATTTTAGGACGACTTCCTCTCCGTCCCGTTCATTTTCTTTTGACTGGCTAGTTTTCTTTTCTTCCAACTTGGTGTCGTTCACGAAGAAATAAGCGTTCATCAGTGTCAGGTTGTGGTCGTCGGGCAGGGGTTCGTACTTGGCAAATTTCACCAGGTCCGACAGGTTTAGGATGTTTTTCAGTTCATTGAAGTTCTTTTCGTTTAGCAAACCTTTTTGAGACTGAAACGCTTTTACGGTTTCGTCGGTGGTGTATTCCATGGCATTAATGCCGAAACGCTCTTCGATATAGCTCCGCAGCGTGTCCGAAATGTCGCTGTAATAGGTTTTTACCTGATTTTGCTGCCACAGTTTTTGTTCTTTGATGCGGTCCAGTTCGCGGATGGCGATCACGTGGGCCGGTTCTTTTGGTTTTTCGGCCTTGCCAAATACCGGCTTGTTCTTCTTCTGGCGCTGGATGTAATAAAACAGAAAGAAAATCAGCGCACCAATCAGGATTGCCCCCAGAATGTAAGGCGAAACTTCCTTCAAGGTAACCGGGGCCGCGTATGGCTTTTTAATGTCAACCGGCCCTTTGGTCGTATCAATGGCCATGCCGTGTACAAAAAACTCGGCAGGCAGGCTTTCGATGGTGTCGGTCAGGTTGTTGTATTTCAGTTGAAATTTCAACGGTGGCACTACTTGGCGTCCGGTATCAAACGAAGTGATGGTCAGGTTTTGGATGATCTTGAGTTGCTGGCTCTCGTCCAGCACAAATGTATCCAGCGGCGATTGTGCAATCACTTCAATGGTTGGCGACAGCGAATCGCCGATTTGCGGAAAGGCAACCAGCACGTCTTTCGGCTGATCTACTTCGAGCCGGAGGTTGAATTGATCGCCAATCAGCACATGGGTTGAGTCGATCACCGCACGGGTGCTCACCTGTTGGGCAGAAACCATGATTGGGTGAATGGCCCAAAGGCATGCAAAGAGAACTGTAATTTTAAGTCGGTTCATTTTTTATGCTTTTAACCCCCGCTTTTTGAACAAAGTCATCAGGGATTTGACATAGTCTTCTTTGGTGTTGATGTTTGCGTAATCCACACCACTTTTTTTGAAGGCGTAATCCAGTTTGTTGTTGTTTGTCCGCCACCAGCTTTCGTAGGTGTCGCGCACTTTTTTGCTGCTGCTGTCCACCCAAATATACTGGCCGGTTTCGGCATCTTTCAGCTTAATCATTCCGATTGGCGGGAGGCTGGCCTCGCGTTCGTCAAAAACGCGCAGGGCCACCACATCGTGCTTGTTGTTCGCTATGGTAAGCGCCTTTTCAAATTCAGTTTCCTGCTGGATAAAGTCGGAAATGATAAAGCAGGTACACCTTTTTTTGATGGCGTTGGTCATGTAGCGCAACGCGCCGGTAATATTGGTACCCTTGTTTTCGGGTTCAAAATCGATCAACTCGCGGATGATACGCAGGATATGCGATCTTCCTTTTTTGGGCGGAATAAATTTCTCGATGGTTTCGGAGAAGAAAATCACCCCGATTTTGTCGTTGTTTTGGATGGCCGAAAACGAAAGGATGGCCGAAATTTCGGTAATCACATTCTTTTTGAATTTTTCAAACGAACCAAAATCCCGCGATCCGCTCACATCAATCAACAACATGACCGTCAGTTCGCGTTCTTCCTCAAAGATTTTGATGAAGGGTTTGTTATAACGGGCGGTAACGTTCCAGTCAATGTTGCGCACGTCGTCGCCAAACTGGTACTCGCGCACCTCGCTAAAAGCCATGCCCCGCCCTTTAAAAGCCGAGTGGTATTCGCCGGCAAAAATATTGCTGCTCAACCCCCTGGTTTTTATCTCAATCTTCCGGACTTTCTTTAGTAATTCTGTGTGCTCCACTTCGCTTTAGTTTCAAGTTTCAAACTTCAAGTTCCAGGTTTCAAGTTCAAAGTTTTGAGTTTGTGGTCGAAACTCGTAACGTGTAACCCGTTAGGGAACTTCAACCGTATTCAAAATTTCGGTAATGATTTCTTCGGAAGTGATGTTATTTGCTTCGGCTTCGTAACTCAGTCCGATCCGGTGGCGCATCACATCGGGGCAAACTGCCCGGACATCCTCGGGAATGACGTAGCCACGGCGCTTGATAAACGCGTAGGCCTTGGCAGCTTGCGCCAGACTAATACTGGCACGTGGCGATGCTCCGTACGAAATCATGTCGGTATATTTGTCCAGTTTGTATTCGGCCGGGGTACGGGTGGCAAATACAATGTCAACAATGTATTTGCTGATTTTTTCATCCAGGTACACATCTTTCACCACGTCGCGGGCTTTCAGGATGTCCTCAGGTTTCAACACTGCCATGGCCTGCGGAAACTGTTTAAGCAGGTTTTGTTGAATGATGAGTTTCTCCTCTTCTTTTTGCGGATAGCTGATAACCACTTTCAGCATAAAACGGTCAACCTGTGCTTCCGGGAGCGGATAGGTCCCTTCTTGTTCAATGGGGTTTTGGGTGGCCATTACCAAAAACGGCTCTTCCAGTTTGAAGGTTTTGTCGCCAATGGTGATTTGCCGTTCCTGCATGGCTTCGAGCAAGGCCGATTGCACCTTGGCCGGGGCACGGTTAATCTCGTCGGCCAAAACAAAGTTGGTGAAAATTGGCCCTTTTTTAACGACGAATTCTTCATTTTTCTGACTGTAGATCAGGGTTCCCACCAAGTCGGCAGGCAGCAGGTCGGGCGTGAACTGAATGCGGGCAAAATCGGCGCTGATGGTCTTTGAAAGCGAAGTGATGGCCAGCGTTTTTGCCAGACCGGGAACACCTTCCAGCAAAATGTGCCCGCCGGAAAGCAAACCAATCATCAAACTCTCTACCAGGTGTTTCTGACCAATAATCACCTTGTTCATTTCCATGCTGATTATGTCCACAAAAGAACTTTCTTTCTGGATCCGTTCGTTTAGCTCACGAATATCAACTGCTTGATTCATATTTTTTGATTATTATTTTTTTAATGGTTGACGAAAATAATTTATCCTTCTACAAAAAAGGGTATAACTTTGTTAAAAGTTGTTAAGCTTATTTCGCCTGAAAGAGCCGTAAAATTAATAAAATCGGGCTGTTTGTTGTGTTACCCGCCCATTATTTTTTACACTGTAAATATGGAATTAAAACAACGTTATTTTATTGAATTGGCATATAACGGAACCCGGTTTCACGGGTGGCAAATACAGCCGAACGCAAAAAGTGTGCAGCAAACACTGGAATATGCACTGAGCACGATTTGCCGCGAACCGATTGCCGTTACCGGTGCCGGAAGAACAGACACCGGGGTTCATGCCAGTTATTTTGTGGCCCATTTCGAATCGGCAAAGCAAACGCTCGACCACCCGGATTTCACTTATAAATTAAATAGTTTTTTAAGCGCCGATGTCGTGATTTTTGGATTGACCAAAGTAAGTCAGGAGGCGCACGCTCGCTTTGATGCGGTTTCGCGCACCTATCACTATTTCATCAATCAGCGCAAAGACCCGTTTTCGCAGGAGACCTCATGGTATTTTACCCGGAAATTGGATGTG
Source organism: Mangrovibacterium sp. (assembly GCA_050178015.1). Taxonomy (GTDB): domain Bacteria; phylum Bacteroidota; class Bacteroidia; order Bacteroidales; family Prolixibacteraceae; genus Gaoshiqia. Next base: position 7,419 of record JBFXGM010000032.1, on the reverse strand, counting down.
GGTAAAATGAATGAAGCTTGTGCTGTTTTGTTTGGTTACGAGGATTTTACCAGTTTCAGCAAATTGCACACCGATGTGAAAACCAATAATTGCCATATTTTGCAGGCAGAATGGGTGCAGAAAGGGCATCAGCTGGTATTTACAGTGAAAGCTGACCGATTTTTGCGGAATATGGTGCGGGCAATTGTCGGCACGTTGGTTGAAGTGGGGCAGGGGAAACTTTCGGTTGATGGATTTCGGGCCATTATTGAAGCAAAGGACCGTGGCGCTGCCGGTGCTTCGGCGCCTTCAGAAGGTTTGTTTTTAGCAGAAATAGTCTATCCGGACCAGTTGTTTCAACGGAAATCTGTCTGGTGATCGCTTGTGTTGAAATGCAACGTTGCTTTCTGACTTTTTCCTTTTAGACACATTTATAAAAGGCCGGCAATAGAGGTGAGGTCATCTACTTTTTCCTGGTAGCCCATCGAATCATAGGCTTCAATCAAACTTTCCAGTAGTTTTTTAATCATCACGCGGTCTTCGCAGGGTTGATCAAACGTTTCTTCGTTGACCTGCTCATTCTTTTTCAGAAAAAAATCGATCTCTTTCCGGCCAATGATGGCGCCCTTGTTTGAGGGGTTAATGTAGAAAAGTACGGGAGAATTGTAGTCTTTCCCGTGTGCTTTACGGGCAGTTTCGGGATCGATATAGGCCAGCAGCGGGTTGCGTGGGAAATCGATTAGCTGAACCGGGAAGCCCAGTTCGCGGGCCACCAGGGTATAAAGAATGGCTATGGAAACCGGGTTCCCCTTTTTCGTTTCCAGCAATTGGTTCAGGTAGCAATTTTGCGGCGAATGCAGGTCGGCCATATTCACCGAAAATTTGTTCACATCGTAAAACAAGTGGTTAAGCACCGTAATTTTTTCAATGGAGGTGAGTTTGTTGCTGATTTCGAGCCAAACGTCGCTGCTGATTTTCTGAATTTTGTTTTTTATAGCCTTGACTTTCAGCTCGGGGTATTGGTACTGACTGATCAGGAAAAATCCTTCAAACAAATCGACATTCATCTGTTTTGACCAGCTTTTTATTTTTTTGCTGGTTTCCCTGAATTGGATTTGTTGAATCAGGTTTTCAATTCGTGATTGCAGCAGGTGGTCCAGGCTGGTTTCCCAAATCTGCTCCAGTTGCCCGATGATTGTGGCATCTTCCTGCAACAATTCTTTTTCCACCTGTTCAAAAACGGCTTGGTCGGGATCGTCCAGCAAGGCTATCAACGCTTGTAATTTTTCTTCTTTCATCCGTTTTCTCGCTAGCTTGTTAACCTGTCCAGTACCAACTTGATCAATTCCTTCATTTTCGTGTGATAATCGCCATTTGATTGTTTGCTCAGCCGGTTGGCAATAATCAGGCAAACCGTCAGCGCGTGGTGCCCCATTAAGGCCGCCAGACCGTAAATGGCCGAGCATTCCATTTCGTAATTGGTGATTTTATGGTTTCCGTAGTTGAAACTTTCAATTTTTTGGTTGATTTCGGGATCGGCGATTGGCAGGCGCAATATTCGTCCCTGTGGCCCGTAAAACCCGGGCGCTGAAATGGTTACCCCTGGGGTGAACTCGCCATGGCTTATTTTACGGTACAACGAAGCTGAACAATTGACGACGTATGGTGCTGTCAGTTGCGGATTCCAGTTGACATGGTCTTTAAAATGGGTTTCAAAATCCAGGTCGGAAACCCGGTTTCGTCCGGCATAAAAATTAAGCAGTCCGTCAAAACCGATCGCTTTTTCGGAGATCACAAACGAATTCAGGCCCAAATAATCCTGCAAGCCGCCCGAAGTGCCAATGCGGATGATTTGCAGTGAGCGTTTTTCCTCGTTGATTTCGCGGGTCGTAAAATCGATGTTCACCAGGGCATCCAACTCGTTCATGACGATATCAATATTATCGGTCCCGATGCCGGTAGAGATGATTGTAATGCGCTGATTGTTATACGTGCCTGTGAGGGAAACGAATTCCCTGTTTTGAATTCGCATTTCAACAGAATCGAAAAAACCGGCGATGAGCTCAACCCGGCCCGGATCGCCTACCAAAATCACCTGGTCGGCTACTTGTTCCGGTTTTAAATGAAGGTGGAAAATACTTCCATCCCGATTGATTATGAGTTCAGAAGACCCAATCATAGCAGTGGGGGTTTTGATCAGTTTCAAATCTAAATAAAAAAATATTCTCCGGCAATTCTTTTGCCGGTGTGCTGGTCCCGTTTGCGGTAATGTTTAATGAATATAGGTCCGAATTGAAGAAAATCTGCTATTTTTACCAAAGTCATAAATGAAAACTTACCGAAAATGAATTCTTTAAACAAATCGTATTTAATTATTGGCGCTGTTATATTGGTGGTACTCATCTTCTTTGGCAGCAGTATGTTTGTAACGATCCAGCCCGGTGAGCGCGGAATTATTTTCCGTCCGTTTGGTTCCGGACTGGATAAAGAACATCTTTATATTCCTGGCTTTCATGTGGTTGCTCCCTGGAATGATTTGATTGTTTACGACGTAAAAGAGCAGCAACGCGAAGAAACGATGGATGTGCTGGATAAAAACGGGCTGTCGCTCAATGTGGATGTTTCTGTACGTTTTAACCCGACGTATGAAAAAATTGGCCATTTGCACGAAATCTTCGGCAAACGGTTTGTCGAACAACTGATTATCCCCGAAGTCCGCTCGTCCGTCAGGCAAGTGGCAGGTCGCTATACGGCTGAAGAAATTTATTCCACCAAACGCAGCGAAGTGGAGTCCTCCATTATCAACGAAACCAAAGAGATCCTGCAGGAGAATAACATTGATATGCGTGCCTTGTTGATCCGGTCGATCAATCTGCCCGACCAAATCCGCATTGCTATTGAAAATAAGTTGAAACAGGAGCAGGAAGCGTTGGCCTATCAGTTTCGCTTAACCCGCGAGACAGCCGAAGCTGAACGTAAACGGATCGAAGCTGAGGGGATCGCAGCGTTCAACAAAATCATCAATTCCAGTTTAACAGACCAAATCCTGAAACAACGGGGCATTGAAGCGACTATCGACCTGGCCAAATCGCCAAACGCGAAAGTGGTGGTGGTGGGTGCCGGGAAAGATGGCTTGCCGCTCATTTTGGGAAATAATTAAAAAGTAGAATAGCCGGTAACAGGGTAAAGAGCTGAACCGGCTCTTTTTTTATTGAAATTATGAGGAAAATTATCAATGTACATCAGCATGACGATCCGGCGCAATACCAGTGTATTGGCTGCTCGCCGCACAATCCGATCGGGATAAAGCTTGAATTTTGGGACGATGGCGAAGGCCTGTATGCCGAATGGGATCCCCGGGCCGAATTTGCCGGTTGGGTGAATGTGCTTCATGGCGGCATTCAGGCCACATTGCTGGATGAAATCGCCGCCTGGGTGGTGTACACCAAATGCGAAACGGCAGGCGTAACGGCCGAAATGCAGGTGAAATATAAAGATACCGTTTTCCTGGATCAGGGGAAAGTTATCTTGCGGGGCAAACTGCTGGATCAAAACAAGCGTCTCGCCACCATTCAGGCACAACTGTTTAACTCAGCCGGTAAGCTCTGTACCGAAGCTACCTTGAAATACTTCATTTTCCCGGAGAAGATCGCACGCGAAAAATTTCACTATCCCGGCATCGGCGCTTTTTACGAACCGTAGCATTTTCACAGATTAAATCAGGAAAAAACAGACGAATGGAGGACCACTGTAAACGCAGAAAAGGTCCTCTATTTTTTATGCACCGACCGGAAGAAATTTTTACAGGCAGCCGTAACCATTCGCATCAGGATTCAATAAATCTCGGTTAAGGATGTAATAGAATTTTAATACCTGTCAAAATAATTTTTAATACCTGTTAAAATATAATTTAATAAGTATTAAAAAATATTTTCATACGTATTAAATTTGTAACTGATAACTATTAAAAATTTTAAATAACCTGAAGAAATGACTGTAAAGTACCGATTGGTGAAGCAAGCCACCCCGGGAGTAAAAGGTGGCGGCCATTATAAATATTACGCAAGGGCCTGCGACCGCCGGAAGATAACCCTGGACGAGCTGGCGGATATGCTCGAAAAACGCTCGTCGCTGAGCCGGGGCGACATTATCGGAACCCTGGTGGGGATGATCGATTTCATTCCCGACTTGCTGCTGAATAACCATACCATTGAGTTGGGGCAGCTGGGAACCTTCAGCCTGAACCTGAAAAGCCACGCCTCTGAAGAGCCGCGTACCGATGGTTTTCGCCTGATTAAATCGGCTGATATTAGTTTCCGCCCCAGCCCACGGTTAAAGCAAGCTGTAAAATATCCCGATTACACGAAATCGAAAACCAGCGACTATTGATCACGAACAGGACTTTTTGCAGGCAGGCAAGGCTTTTTGTTTATTTGCCTGTCATAACAGAAAATCTTATTACTTTTGCATGGATTAATGTTGATGTATGTCTGAGGAAAGTTTAAATCCGCTAGTTTATTCTAAAAATGTCATTGAGTTTGTGACTGTTGCCAACGAATACTGCAAGTTTGTAGAAGGCGCCGGCAGCGAAAATGCACGTTCCCTGCTCGGGAAAACGCAAAAAATTTTACCCTTGCTTTATCTGAAAGCCAGTCTGCTGCCCGAACTCGACAGTTCGGAAGAATTGACACTGGAAAAGTCTGTAACCGAGGTGGACTATAATTTCCTGCAGCAGCGGATCATGAATTTGCTGGGCGAACACGATGATTACCAGGAGGTATTTGACGCGGACATGCAGTTTAGCGATGCTCCGCTGACAGCGAGCATTTCAGAAAACCTGGCCGATATTTACCAGGATCTGAAAGATTTTATCATGCTCTACCGTACCGGCGATGAGCTGGTGATGCAGGAATCGTTGTGGGAATGCCAGGACAACTTCAAAAACTACTGGGGGCAGAAACTGGTAAACAGTTTGCGCGCTGTTCATTCGCTTATTTATAGTTCGGTTGATTTTGATCAGGATATCAGGTTGCCGTCCGAAGATGAGGAAGAGAGCAATAAGCCCGACTGGTTGAATAGTTTGTTTAATAACGAGATAGATTAGAAGAGAATGTTTCAGGAAAGTATCACCAAAGAAGAATTGGACGAATTGCCATTGAAATCGTTTGAAGGGGAAATTGTCCTTGTGGAAAATGACCGCACCCTGCAGGCCGCCTTGTCGTATTTGTCGCAATCCGAAGTGCTTGGGTTCGATACCGAAACAAAACCTTCGTTTAAACGCGGGCAGATTAACCGGGTGGCCTTGCTGCAACTTTCGAGCGGCGAAAAGGCTTTCCTGTTCCGACTTAACGTTACCGGACTGCCTGCCGGGCTGAAGGCCATTCTTTCCGATCCGGATATTTTAAAAGTGGGTGTGGCCATTCGCGACGATGTTAAAGCCCTGCAACGCCTGGGCCATTTCAAACCTGCCGGTTTTGTCGAACTTCAGGAAGAAGTGAAAGACTATGGCATTCAGGATTTCAGTCTTAAAAAAATAGCCGGCATCGTACTGGGCATGCGCATCTCCAAATCGCAGCGCCTCACCAATTGGGAAAGCGACGGCCTTACCGAGGCGCAGCAGCGCTATGCTGCCACCGATGCCTGGGTTTCCTACGAAATATTTCATTCATTAGCTGCCAAACAATCATGACAAATACGAAAGCGACCGTTGTTCTTAAATCAACAAAAGAACAATCGCTCAAACGTTTCCATCCCTGGGTTTTCTCCGGGGCAATCAAAGAAATTGAAGGTACAGTTGAAGAGGGCGACCTGGTAAAAGTGGTTTCCAATACCCGCGAGTTTTTGGGCACGGGGCATTACCAGATTGGTTCTATTGCTGTGCGTATTGTTACGTTTACCGACGAACCGGTTGATGCAGCCTTTTGGAAGAAAAAGCTGGCCGAAGCCGTTAGCCTGCGCCGGGCGCTTGGCCTTCTCGATAGTACCGACACCAACGTATTTCGCCTGGTTCATGGCGAAGGCGACGGGCTTCCCGGGCTGATTGTTGACTTTTACAACGGGACAGCTGTATTGCAGGCTCATTCTGTTGGGATGTATCTGATCCGAAATGAGTTGGCGCAACTGCTGAAAGAATTGCTGGGCGAGCAACTGCAGGCGGTGTACAATAAAAGCGACAAAACCTTGCCCTTCAAGGCCGACTTGGAGCCCGAAAACGGGTACCTGCTCGGTGCTTCCGGGCCAACTATTGTAAAAGAGTATGGTCAGGCATTTCGGGTTGACTGGGTGGAAGGCCAGAAAACCGGTTTTTTCATCGATCAGCGCGAAAACCGGCGGTTGGTGCAGGAGTATGCAAAGGGCCGCGATGTGCTGAACATGTTTTGTTACAGCGGTGGTTTCTCGTTTTATGCCATGCGTGGCGGCGCCAACCTGGTACATTCGGTTGATTCTTCGGTAAAAGCCATCGACCTGACCAACCAAAATGTTGAATTGAACTTTGAAAATGACCCGCGCCACGAGGCTTTTGTGGCCGATGCCTTTAGTTTCATGCGCGACATCAAAGATAAATACGACCTGATCATTCTTGATCCACCTGCCTTTGCCAAACACCGAAACGCATTGCACCAAGCCCTGCAGGCCTACAAACGGCTAAACGCAAAGGCCTTCGAGCAAGTTCGTCCGGGAGGAATTGTTTTTACCTTCAGCTGTTCGCAAGTGGTAACCAAAGATAAATTCCGCGAGGCTGTTTTTTCGGGAGCGGCCATCTCGGGGCGTAAAGTGCGCATCCTGCATCAGCTGACACAACCTGCCGATCACCCCATCAATATGTACCATCCGGAGGGTGAATACCTGAAAGGGTTGGTTTTATATGTCGATTAAGGTGTTTTGTTGTTCATTTTCCTTAACCTGAAAATGATGTAAAAAAAACCGGCAGGAGACTTGCAGATCCAAAACAATCTTTATTTTTGTATAGAGCTATGGTGTAATGACTTGTAAAGTTCTTTTTCATGTGAAGTAAATATCCCTTTCATGTTAAACGATTTTCTTTCATAACCATTTCTTTGACTTAAATTGTGTTTTACAAGGCAGGGCTTTAGCTTTTAGGTTGCAGTTAATTTCTCGTTTCCCAAAAGATTTATCTCCAGTCCGAAGGTCAATGGTTCTGCCAGGTGCGTTTATTATTTATTTAATTTTTATCTTTCAATTATGAACATTTACGTAGGTAATTTGAACTACAACCTCAAGGAAGAAGAATTGGCAGAATTGTTTTCCCAGTATGGTGAAGTTGTTTCTGTGAAAATTGTAAAAGATCAGGAAACCGGACGCGCCAAAGGGTTTGGTTTCGTTGAAATGGCCGATGAGAGCGAAGGCGCCGAGGCTATCGAAAAACTGGATGGCGCTGATGTTCGCGGCCGGAATATTAAAGTGAACCAGGCTAAACCA
>JBFXGM010000031.1:0-61509 GCA_050178015.1 Mangrovibacterium sp. | reverse complement strand
ACAACAAGAAGAGAAGGCACTCAGCTTTGGGGTACAAAACAATAAATGAATTTGAACAACTAAATAATAATCAGGGAATAGCAGCGTAGCTCTTAACTAACCGTGCATATTTTTGTTGCATATCCACCCTGGCGAGGTCGGTTTTGCGAACGAAAACGCAATTTTCATCATAGGCCGTGTTCGAGGTCTCGAAGATTCCTTCCACTTTAAAGGCGGCAGCGGTTATGTTGCCTTCCATGTCCTGCATGGTGACGACCACTTTCGATTTCAGTTTTACTTTCAGCTTATCGGCCAGTTTCCGGCCAATGACAATGGGGTTGCGCTTTCCGTTTTCAAACCACGAGCCTTCGCTAATCTTGGTGTACAGGTTGGTCACCTGTTTTTCGTCATCGGGGTTGATGCCGGTAATCTTGACTCCCGAGCCGGTAGCGGCCGACTGGATCATGGTGTTCAGGATGATGCGGCTTGACGTTGCTTTTACTCCGGGGGTTTTTCTGATTTCATCCAAAACGGAATTGGCGTGGGGAATCAAGAATTTTTTGTCAGGATTTTCCAGGTAGTTTTTATGATGTACCTGGATGTGAGAGACCTCCGTGACAATGGCTGTTTGGATACGCTGGTCCATCATCCCCCGGTAAAAGCCCATGTAAAAAATCCCTGAGGCCAGTCCCAGGCTCATGGCGATGGTAATTACCAGACTTCGGGTTTTGTTTCGCCAAACGTTTCTCCAGGCTACGGCTATCATCATGGCAACATGTTTTTAAGGTTAGGCATGAAGGGCTTTGGTTAATTTCATCCGGTAAGTTTTTACCAGCGGGTAAAGGTACACCGTGAGGGTGATCAGGAAAACGATCAGCGCCTGCCGCGCAAATACAAACCACTCGGACGAGAAGTACAACGCAGGTTCAAAGCCGAACTGTTCATAGGCTTCGGCTGCTTCGCCGGTGAACGGAATGGGGTGGAAAACCAGGTATTGGATGAGCGGGTAGCTGATGACAATACCGATGATTACGCCAACTAAGCCGATCAATGTGGTTTCGTAGAACAGGATTTTAGACAACCGGCTTTTTTGCATGCCAATGGCCACCATGATGCCCATCTCTTTGCGACGCTCGGCAACCATCATGATGATGGTGCCGAAAATGCCAAAACCGACCAACAGGTATAAAATCCCTTTCGAGATGTAAGCGCCCGATCGGTCGGCCTCGATCATGTTTTTAGTTACCGGGTCCATTTCGTCCCAGGTCATCACATGGTAGGTGGAGCCAAGCTCTCGCTGCAAGTGTTGCCTGGCCTGGCTGACATTTCCGTAGTTGTTCACCATGAAAACGATGGAAGTTAGGCTCTCAGGAACAGAAAAGAACTCCTGCGCGGCATTCAGGTCGATATAGCCGCCGAGGTTGTTCATGGCGGGGGCCGGGAATTTCAGGATGCCCCTCACCGGGAATAGGGCGGCTGCACTGGCGCCGTGATAGCCCTGACTGATCAGCACCAACGTGTCGCCCACTTGTACATCCAGGTTTTTGGCCAGGTTTATGGCCAGCAAAATCCCGTTGTCACCTCGTTGCAGGTACGTTCCTTTTTCAATCCAGTGCGACAGGCGGGTCATTTGGTTTTCTTTTTCCGGGTCAATGCCAATCAGTGCGGCCCCCTTGGTATTGTTGCCGAACGACATCAGCGTAAACGACTCCAGCCGGGGAACCGTTGCGGTAATGTCCGGTATTTTCCGGATGGCCCGGTAAAGCGAATCATTGGGCCGAACGGTGTAGTCGATAGTTTTATTTTCCCAATATTCGGGGTGGTGAAGTTGAATGTAGCCGGAATAAAAACCGACCACGTTATCGATCATTTTCGAATAGGTCCCTTCCTGCATCGAGGTTGAAAACGTATTCAGCAAAACCCCGAAAAAGATCGAAGCCATGGTAATGAGGGTGCGCCGCTTGTTGCGCCAGATGTTTCGCCAGGCTAATTTCAGATCGGTTCTCATGGTCCTCAGGTTGATGTTTGGTCAAGTTACAGGTTTCTTCCTGTTTGAAAGCAACAGAAACCGGATTATTTGATCCGTTTCATGTTTTGAATGGAAAAAAACGACTCGTCCAGCTTGACATTGAATTGGATGTTCTCGAAAATCATGATTGTTTTTTGGCCGGGTTTGTCGGCTGGTATCATCTCCAGACGGGTGGGCATGATGCGGTCGTCCATCAGTTTAATGTCCGACAGAATTTCGGTGTTCACCAGTTCATCATCTTCATCGTAAAACTCACCCTTCAGCCAGAGCAGGTCCTTTTCGGTAATCCACATAACGATTTTCCCCCAAACGACGGCGGCATCTTCCAGCGGGATGAGTTCAATTTTGTAACAATGGTAGCCTTCCAGCATTTCCATGCCCAGCAGTTTTTGGTCGTAATCCTTCACCATCGACGATTCTTTTACCAGGTCGTCGTTGGTAAAATCCGATCCCATCCAGGAATGCATCATCATCGAGGGCGGAATTTTGATCATCCGTTCGATGCTGGGAACCCAGTTCCACATTTCGTTGTGGCGTTTCAAAAATACCTGCCCCCGTTCTTTGGCCGGTTCAGTAATATAAATCAACGAGAATTCTGTTCCCAGGGTCCAGTTTTTCATGGCAATGGTGCGCGACCAGGCTGGGCGCTGAATGGTCATGCGGAGCGTTCCCTGGCTGGATGCCCCGCGGAACTTCTCGTCGGCCTGTTTCACGATGGCTTTTACATCAATATCCTGGGCGGGGGCTATCCAGGGAGAAATGAATAATATAAACAGGAGCAGTATGGTTTTCATATCAGTTGGTTTTATTGGGTTGACGACTGATTAAACGGAAACAGGCCGCGATGGTTTTTTCCTCAAAATCGGCAAGCGGGAAAAAATCAGGGGCCGTGACCAGGAGCACTGCAGTTCCTTTCAGCAGAGCGGATATGGCCATCAGGTCGCCATCGGGGTCAACGCTGCCTTCCGATTGCAGGAACGTATGCAACATTCGGGTAATTTCCTGCGCTCTGCCGGAATATTTTTCAGAAAAGGATTCGAGCATGTGCGGCTGAAACATCAGCGCGTAATAAAGTTTCCAGAACGTTCGGTTCTCATGGGTTGATTGCAGGGTGGACCGGATGAACATGATAAATTCATCTTTGGTGAGCATACCATCGTGGTTGAGATCGAATTGCGAATAGATAGTATCGAAAGCCTGCTGGCTGATTTCTTCCAGGATATCGTTTTTACTTTCGAAATAGTTGTAAACAAGGCCTTTCGAAATGCCTGCCTTCTTGGTGATCTGGCTGATTGATGTGGCATGGAACCCGTTTGTAGCGAAAAGTTCAAGCGCTGTATCCAGGATCAGTTTTTTCTTTTCTTTTCTGATGTGGTTCAATTGTTCTTCGGTCCGGGGCATGATGTTTTATTTTTATTATGACTGAACGGTTGGTCAAAGATACGGTTTGAAATATAGGCTTTTCAAGTATTTTGCGTTAATAGATTGTTAAGAATGACTGATTGGTCAATTGTTGTTTCTGTTTCAAATTGAAGATGATAAACTGGCACAGCTTTTCTGTGCTTTCTGCCAAATCTGTTATCTTTACTGGCCTGATAATTTTTTTGATCCAATAAAATAACAAACCGATATGAACGAAACTGACAGACGAAATTTCTTAAAACAATCGGCCGTTCTGGCGGCTGGCGTTGCTGCTGTTCCTACTCTGCTGAATGCCGGTTGTTCGCCAAACGAAAAAGTAAATGTTGGCCTGATAGGCTGCCGGGGCATGGGCTTCAATAACCTGGAATCATTCCTGAAAAACGACCACGTGGAATGTGTTGCCCTGTGTGATGTGGACCGGCGCGTACTGGATTTGCGTGCCGCCGAAGTGGAAAAGAAAACGGGCAAGAAGCCTTTGCTGTACGGCGATTTCCGTCAACTGATAGAGAATAAGGACATTGATGCGGTGATCATCGGCACCCCCGACCATTGGCATTGTCTGCCCATGGTATATGCTTCGGAAGCGGGCAAACATGTATATGTGGAAAAACCGATTGCAAGCACCATTGAAGAGTGCAACGTGATGGTTGCCGCCCAAAAGCGATATAAAAATGTGGTGCAGGTGGGGCAGTGGCAGCGCAGCCACCAGCACTGGCGCGATGCGGTGGACTATATCCAGGCCGGTAACCTGGGTCGGGTACGTTCGGTCCGTTCGTGGTCGAACGTGGGCTGGAAAACCTCCATCCCGGTGGAACCGGACACCGAAGCCCCGGAAGGAGTGGATTACGACTTTTGGCTGGGGCCGGCGCCCAAGCGTCCGTTCAACAAAAACCGCTTTCATGCTTCGTTTCGCTGGTACTGGGATTATGCAGGCGGCGTCATGACCGACTGGGGTGTACACTTGCTCGACTTTGCTTTGTTCGGAATGAACCAATATGTGCCAAAATCGGTGATGGCCGTTGGCGGAAAATATGCCTTCCCTGAGGATGCGATGGAAACCCCCGATACCATGACCACCGTGTATGATTTCGGCGATTTCAACCTGGTGTGGGACCATACCATTGGCATCTACGGCGCCAACTACAAACAGCGCGGCCACGGAGTGGTTTTTGTCGGCGAATTCGGCACACTGGTCATCGACCGCTCGGGCTGGGAAGTGATCCCGGAAACCAAGAGCACCAGCGCCAAAGATGGGTTTGCCGGGCTTGAGCTGCAAAAGGCGCAGGGAGATGGATTGGATTTGCATGTGCGCAATTTCCTGGACTGCATCAAAAGCGGCAAAACCCCCAATTGCGACATTGAAACCGGCGCCCACATTGCCCGCATTGCCCACTTGGGAAATATTGCCTACCGGACCGGGCGCAAAGTTTTTTGGAATCACGAAAAACAGGAATTCGAAAACGACCCCGAGGCCAACGAATTAGTAAAAGCCCGTTACCGCGCACCGTGGAACTTGCCGAAGGTATAATATTCTGAAAATAGCAAGAGGGGTGCCAATGGCTTTTTTTGACACCCCTCTTCTATGCTCAAACTGTACTTGAATTTTTTTAATTTACCGAAAACTGCCACAACCCGGAACCAACTTTTACGATGACGTAACCTTCTTCCAATCCAACCAGCTCCAGGTCTTTATGTCCTGCCAAACTCCTTCCGCTTTCCTTTACTTTTGAAACATCTGTTTCCGGAACGTAAATGGTAGCGGTGGTGTTCACCGGGATTTCCACATTCAGGTTCAGTCTCCCGCCGATACGTTCCCATGCCGAGCTTACCTTGCCGTAATAGGTTTCGAGTGTGGCTTTGGCATGGGTTAGTTTATTGCTTACCTGTGGTTTTATCCGAATGGCCTTGTAGCCCGGTTGTTCCTCGTCGGTATCGATACCGGCCACCACGCGGTACAGCCAGTCACCGATTGCCCCGTAGGCATAGTGGTTAAAGGAGTTCATGGATGGAGTCTGGAAACTGCCGTCGGGTTTGATGCCGTCCCAGCGTTCCCAAATAGTGGTGGCACCCATGGTAACCGGATACAGCCACGAGGGATAGGATTTTTGCAGCAACAGCTCGTAGGCCACATCGTTGTGCCCGAACCGCGACAGCACATGGCACAGGTACGGCGTGCCAAGGAAACCGGTAGTCAGGTGGGTGTCGTATGCCCGGATATTTTCAACGAGGCGTTGGGCAGCCTGTGCTTGCATGTTTTCGGGAAGCATGTCGAAATGCAGGGCCAGCACATATGCCGTTTGGGTGCCCGAAACCAGGCGTCCGCTGGCGGTAACGTACTCGCGCAGGAAAGCCGATTTGATATCCTGCAATAATGCTTCGTAGGTTTCAACATCAGCATCGTGTTCCAACACACGGGCGGCATTGATAAGCAGTTGGGTGGAGTGGGCGAAAAAGCACTGCGCGATCAGGTTTTTATCGGTGACGGCCGATAGCCCGGAGTTGTCGTCAAACGGGCGGTAGAACAGCCAGTCGCCAAAAGAAAATTTGGGGACCCAGAGGTTGTTTTGGCTGACATTCCGGATGTAATCCACCCATTTTTTCATGCTTTCGTATTGGGACTCCAACAACGGTTTGTCGCCGTAAGCCAGGTACATGGCCCAGGGGGCAATGGTGGCCACGTCGCCCCAACCAGGGCTGCACTGGCCGTTGTTCAGTACATCGGGAACCACAAAGGGAACGCCTCCGTCGGGATATTGATCTGCCGCTACATCTTTCATCCATTTGTCGAAGAAACTGTGCACCCGGAAGTTGAAACTGGCGGTGCGGGCAAATGCCTGCGCATCGCCGGTCCAGCCCAAGCGTTCGTCGCGCTGAGGGCAATCGGTTGGTACATCCACAAAGTTGCCGCGCTGTCCCCATTGGATATTTTGCTGAAGCTTGTTCACCAGATCATCTGAACAGGAGAAGGAACCGGTGAGCACCATGTCGGAATACAAAGCGGTGGCGGTAAAGTTTTCGGCCTTCAGTTCGCCCGGATAGCCTTCCACCTTGATGAAGCGGAATCCCTGCCAGGTGAAATGAGGTTCAAATTCTTCCAGGCCTTCTCCTTTCAGGATGAACGTATTCTTTTGCTTGGCCGAGCGCAAACTTTCAGTGTAAAAGTTTCCTTCTTTGTCCAGCACTTCCGAGTGGTAAATATTGATTTGGTCACCCGCATTGCCCGATGCCTTCATTTGCACCCAGCCTACCAGGTTTTGACCAAAGTCGATCACTTTTTCGCCTTTGGGGGTAGTCAGTATTTTTACCGGCTTAAATACCTCGCGTTTGCGTACTGGTTCGTTTTTGGTGGCCACCAGGTTGATTACCGGATAGTTGGCCAGTCGGATGTTCTCCCAGGCGGTATCGTTGTAGCCAGGCATTGTCCAGCCTGTTTTTTCGAGGCGGGCATCGTAGGTTTCGCCGTGGTAGATTTCGGAATATTGAATGGGGCCGGTTGACGAGTGCCACGATCCATCAGAAATTACATTTTCAACAGAGCCATCTGTATAAATAATCTGCATCTGAAAGAGTAGGGATAGGTTTTCGCCATAGAAGTTTTTCTTGCCGTCGAAACCGATATTGCTCCGGTACCATCCGTTGCCCAACGTAACGCCGATGGCGTTTTTGCCGTCCAGCAACAGGTTGGTCACATCGTAGGTTTGGTATTGCAGGCGTTTGATGTACGATGTCCAGCCAGGGGCCAGGCAAATGTCGCCCACGCGTTTGCCGTTGATTTCGGCCTCGTACATGCCTCGTGCGGTGATAAAGGCCACTGCCAGTTTTACCTTCTTGCTGGTTACAAATTCTTTCCGGAAGATGGGGGAGGGACGGTTTTCCGGCTCACGCACGGAGGATTCAATCCATTTGGCTGTCCAATTTTCGGGGCCCATGATGCCCATCACCCAAAAGGCGGGCTCGCTCCATCTCGACATGCGGTCGTTCTGGTCCCAGGCGCGAACTTGCCAGTAGTATTTGCGTCCCGGTTTCAGGGTACTGCCGGTAAATTGTACATATACCGACTGGTCGGACGGAATTTTCCCGGTGTGGAAAATCAGTTCGGTTCCCTTGAGCAGCGAATTTAAATCGTCGCTGACCCGGATCTCGAAGGCGCTTTGGGTGATATTTCGTTTGGATGACTGTAGCTGCCAGCTCAGCCGTGGATACATTTCGCTGATCCCAACGGGGTTGACTTTGTTTTCGACCAACAAGCCGGAAACGCTGATTTGGGCGAAAAGGAAGGATGTAATACATTGAAAAGCAATGGCAAGAAAAATAGTTTTTTTCATAGTCGTTTAAGTTAGATCTTCCAGAATAGTAAAAAATCTGTCGTTAGGTTTTTCGAAAGTTCAAGATACAAAAGAAAAGATGTTTTTTGAAATTGTTATCCGATACTGTCCTGTTTTTAAATATAGGTTCCGAAACCGGACGGACTTGGTTGACTTTGCTTTTTCTGGTTACCGATATGAAGGTTTACACTTTAGCTGGTAACAGGACATCTCTGCATGTCGTAAAAAATTCAAAATCAATTATCATGAGAGCAATAGCTTTTTTTTTGATTTGCGTTTTTATGGTAGCCAATGCCTATAGTCAGGATCGTCCTGCAGAAAATGAGTTTGCACGGAATTTTTATTTGGAAAGAAGTGCCAAACAAAACAAGACTGGATTGATATTATTGGGAACAGGTACGGCGTTTTTAGTTGTTGGGGCTGCGGGGTTTGATTCGAGTTGGGACAGTGGCTCTGCCTCTCAAACCGATATTTTTGGTTTTATGATTCTTGCTGGGGTTGTTGCCGACTTGACCAGTATCCCCGTTCTTATTAGTGCTGGAGTTAATAAGCGCCGTGCTATGAAAATTACGGTCTCTTTAAATAACTTAAATGAGCAGTATCCCCAAAGCATACGAGGGTACATGTCATCAATTGCATATCGCCCGGGGCTAACATTAATAATTAGGTTGTGATGTTTTTACCTCGTTGATAACCACGGTTTTCCTCCAGTAATAAAACCGGGGATAATTATCAGGGAGATTGTTATTTCACCTTCCGCAAATACCGGGATACAACAAATCCACCCGGCTGCTTTGCCAATATTCGCCCGAGCCCGTGTCCATAATCGTCAGGTAGCCGCCTGTCCAGCCGGCACCGGTGTCGAGCATCCAAATGTCGTTAAGTTGTATGGGCTTTGTGCTGCCAAATGTTTGCGTGGGGGTATGGCCTACAAAAACGCGTTGGTAGCGGGTCCGCTTTTTGCCGGTGGCTCGGTTGTCCCAGGCATCGGCAACCAGCGAGCGGTCCCAGATCAGGTCGTGCAGGGCTTGCTGGTTAACCGGTAAGTCCGGGTCGAAGCCGCCGTGCACGAACAGCCGGTTTTCGGATTCGAACCAAGGCAGGGCCTTTCTCAGAAAGTTGAGGTGCTGGTCAGGTATGCCTGTGGCATAGCTTTTTACCGTTGACAAACCTCCCTGCATCAGCCATACGGATGGGGCCAGGCCGTTTTCCATCCAGTTGAGCGCCCACTGGTCGTGGTTGCCCAGGAGATACACCAGGTTTTTGATGGTCATCAGCTCGTTGATGCTTTCTTTTACTTCGGGCCAACCGTCGCACACATCGCCCAGGCAAATCAGCTGATCGTCGTCGCGCGATAAGCCTGATTTTTGCAAGCACTCCTGCAACGCACTGCAAGCGCCGTGAATGTCACCGATGACAAACTGTTTTCCCACGAATAACTGTGTTTTTGAACTTTTACGCAACAGGAATCCTGAAGTTGACGCAATCCAAGGCTGGTTTTCGCTTCTTTGAAATACAACCATAACCTGGGGCACATCGTTTAAAACAGTACTTTTGGTTGGTGTAGAAATAATGGTCATGAAGAGATTGAAGTTACGCGCAAAGGAGTTGAAGCGGATGGGCTATGCCGACGACAAGTCGCTGTCCTTGGCGCTGAAGCTGGCCCACAACCATTTTCGGCGCTCCGACAAGGAAGGGGTGCTGGAATTGGTGGAGAAGATATTCCTGCATCCGGAGAACTATCTGAAAGATCCTGTTTTTGGTGAGTTGGCCTGGCTGCTGACGCAAAAACCTGAACCGCCGAAGAAGGCCAAAGTACACTTGAATACAGCGGCCCTGGAGTTTACTGTTTTTGGCGAGGAGAACATTGATCCCGAAGCCATCCGCCAGATGGAAACGGCCATGAAACTGCCCGTGGCGGTGAAAGGCGCCCTGATGCCCGATGCGCATTTGGGCTACGGGTTGCCCATCGGAGGGGTGCTGGCTGCTTACAATGCGGTCATTCCCTATGGAGTGGGCATGGACATTGGTTGTCGTATGTGTTTGTCGGTTTATCCCCTAAACCCGGATTTAATCCGAAAAGAGAGCCGTCACCTTAAAAATATGTTGCTGAATGAAACCCGTTTTGGACAGGCCGAATTTAATGATTTGGAGCAGTATGCCATTGTTGACCGACCTGAGTTCAGCGAGATCAAATTTTTAAAAGCCTTGCAGCCGAAGTTTGCCGCCCAACTCGGCACCTCGGGCCACGGAAATCATTTTGTGGATATTGGCGTGGTGGAAATCAGTCATTTTTCGCCGTTGGTGAACCTTCCGCCCGGCGAATATGTGGCCGTGCTGAGCCACAGTGGTTCGCGAAATTTCGGTTCGGAAGTGTGCAAGCACTACACCAATATCGCGAAGCAAAAACTGGAACTTGCCGGCGAAGCGGCCCGTTTGGCCTGGCTCGACCTGGATTCGGAAGAAGGGCAGGAATACTGGGCAGCCATGCAGTTGGCTGGCGATTATTCGCACACCAACCACCGGATTATCCATCAACGGATGGCAAAAGCGTTGGGGGTAAAACCGATTACCATCATTGAAAACCATCACAACTTTGCCTGGAAAGAAAAATTGTCCACGGGGGAAGAATTGATCATCCACCGCAAAGGGGCAACGCCTACCCGGATTGGCGATGTGGGCATCATCCCCGGAACGATGGCTTCGCCCGCCTATATTGTGAGCGGAAGGGGGAACGAGGCCTCGCTGCAGTCTGCCGCACACGGAGCCGGCCGGTTGACTTCGCGCCGACAGGCAAAACGGACCTTCCAGGATGAACAGCTTCAGAAGTACCTGATAGAACAGGGCGTGGAACTGATCGGCGGCGGAATCGACGAATCGCCTTTCGCTTACAAGGACATTCGCGAGGTTATGAAGCATCAGAGAGAACTGGTGGAAGTACTCGGCGTTTTTCACCCAAAGATTGTGCGGATGGAGTAAGGGCGCTTTACAGGTTTTAAGAGGTGCTTCGTTGCCTTCCAATCGCATGTGCCGTTCGATATTCAACAAAAAAGGCTTCCGTTGCGGGAAGCCTTCCATTTGTTATCACGGGGGTATCTTTTATTCAAAAATGTCACGCATTTTCTCGAAGAAGTTTTTATCGCCGGCGCCGGGGGTATTTTGGAAGTTAGGCGATTGTTGCAGTTTTTCCAGCATTTTCCGTTCCTCGGGCGAAATCTTCTTGGGTGCCCACGCATGGATGCGCACCAGCAGGTCCCCTTTTCCATATCCATTTACATCGGGTAACCCTTTGCCACGCAGGCGGAGGATCTTTTCAGGTTGGGTGCCTGCTTCAATCTTCACCTTTACCTTACCTTCCACTGTTGGGATTTCGGCTGTGGTTCCGAGAATGAAGTCTGGCATGCTGAGAAATAGGTTGTAGATCAGGTTGTTCCCGTCGCGGATCAGGTCGGGGTGCGATTCTTCCTGGATAACGACCAGCAAATCGCCGTTGACGCCACCTCGGCGACCGGCGTTACCTTTTCCCGAAACGTTCAGTTGCATTCCTTCGCCCACGCCCGCCGGTATCCGTACCGAGATTACTTCTTCTTCGCGAACAACCCCTTCGCCCTGACAATGCGTACACTTATTCCGGATTGTCTGCCCTTCGCCGTTACAGGTTGGACAAACCGTTGTTTGCTGCATCTGCCCCAGAAGGGTGTTGGTAATGCGGGTAACATGTCCGCTGCCACGGCAAGTGGAGCAAGTTTCGTAATCCGAACCATGCTGGGCGCCTGTTCCCTGACAATGGGTACAGGGAACATATTTTTTTACTTTCAGTTTTTTCTCAACGCCATTGGCAATTTCATTCAGGGTGAGGGTCACTTTTATACGCAAGTCGGAGCCCCGGTGTACGCGACGTCCCTGACTGCGCGAGCTGCCAAACCCTCCAAATCCACTGAAGCCGCCTCCAAATCCACCACCAAAAATATCCCCAAACATGGAGAAGATGTCGTCCATCGACATGTCGTGCTGGCTAAAGCCGCCGCCAGCTCCGCCCATCCCAGCGTGTCCAAACTGGTCGTAGCGCTGTTTCTTTTGCGGGTTGCTCAACACTTCGTAGGCTTCAGCAGCTTCCTTGAATTTTTCTTCAGCCTCCTTGTTGTCCGGGTTTTTGTCGGGGTGATATTGGATGGCCTTTTTTCGGTAAGCTTTTTTGATTTCTTCAGCCGAAGCATCTTTGCTAACGCCCAGAATCTCGTAAAAATCTCTCTTTGTCATGCTTCTTCAGGGTTTTTAGGTTATTCGCCAATTACTACTTTGGCAAAACGAATAACCTTTTCATTAAGCAGGTATCCTTTCTGAACGACATCCACTACCTTGCCTTTTAGTTCTTCTGTTGGAGCGGGTATTTTGGTGATGGCCTCGTGCAGGTCTGTATCAAAATCCTGTTCTTTTGCTTCAATTTCTTTGATGCCGTTCTGTTTCAGGAAGTCCTGAAATTTGCTGTATATCAGGGTAACACCTTGTTTTAGCGGATTTTCGTCATCTGCTTCGCCAAAAGCGGTGAGCGCCCGTTCAAAGTCATCGATCACCGGCAGAATGCTGGTCAGAACCGTCTCTCCACCCGATTTCATCAGCTCCATCTTCTCTTTCAATGTCCGCTTGCGGAAATTGTCAAATTCGGCTTGTAAACGGATGTGCCTGTCCTTGATTTCTGCCAGTTCGTTTTGCAATTTTTCCAACTGTTCGTGAGTTTTATCTTTTTTGGTTTTCTTTTCCTTTTTGTGTTCTGGTTCTGTTTCAGCAGTTGTTTCAGGCGCTGCCTGGGTGGTTTCTTTCAGTTCTTCAGCGCCTTGTTCTTGCTCGTTGATTAATTTTTCCTCTGCCATTTTTTAAAATTTTACTTTGTCGGATTGACAGTTTACAAAAATGCTGCCATCGAAAAATAAGGGACAATTTGACACTTATTTTCGGGTCGGGCTGCCAAAAGTATAAAAAAGAAAGGCAGCACCCGTGTACTGCCCCTGATTTATCGGTAGTTGTAATGTTATTTTAATAATTGTTCCAGCGCATGTTCCAGGTTGGGGCCACGTAGGTTTTTGGCAACGATAATGCCATTTCCGTCAATCAAAAAGTTGGACGGAATGCTCCGCACTCCATAAACTGCGGCGTATTTAGAATACCAGCCTTTCAGGTCGCTCACATGGTATTCCCACATTAGTTTATCATCTTCAATGGCTTTTTCCCAGGCTGGTTTTGCCTTGTCGAGCGAAATGCTGTAAATGGTGAAGCCATCTCCGGTTTTAAATTTTTTATTTTTGAATTTTTCATAGGCGGCAACAACGGCGGGGTTTTCGCGGCGGCAGGGGCCGCACCACGATGCCCAGAAGTCGATCAGTACCACTTTCCCTTGCAGGGAGGAAAGTTTTATTTCGCTTCCCGTGATGGATTGTTCTGCAATCTCGGGCGCTTTGTCGCCAACATTCAATCCAATTTTTACATCGTTTCCGGCCTGGCTTTGTATGACGATTCCCAGTAAAAACACCAGGATGATTATCATTCGTTTTTTCATATTCAACTATTTAACTATTTGTGTGGCAATAATAGTAAAAATTGCGGGCAACCCCATCGGTTTCAGTCTGTCTTTTAGAATTATTAACATTCTGATTTGTTAGTCGATGCGGGTAATGGCCGCACCGATTTGGTTGAGGCGTTCATCAATTTTCTCGTAGCCGCGGTCAATCTGTTCAATATTGAATATCTTACTTTCCCCCTGTGCAGAGAGCGCGGCGATGAGCAAAGCTACGCCGGCGCGGATATCGGGCGAGGACATGGTGGTTCCGCGGAGCTGGTATTTCTTGTTTAACCCGATGACCGTGGCCCGGTGCGGGTCGCACAGGATGATTTGCGCACCCATGTCAATCAGTTTATCGACAAAAAACAGGCGGCTTTCGAACATTTTCTGGTGAATGAGCACACTGCCTTTTGCCTGGGTGGCCACCACCAGAAAGATGCTGAGCAAGTCGGGTGTGAGGCCCGGCCAGGGCGCATCGGCTATGGTCATGATGGAGCCGTCGATGAAGGTTTCGATTTCATACTCATCCTGGGCCGGAATGAAAATATCGTCGACTTGAAGTTCAAGTTTGATGCCCAGACGTTTAAAGGATGCCGGGATGATACCCAAATGGTCGATACCTGCATTGGGAATCGTAATTTCGGAACCGGTCATAGCTGCCAGGCCTATAAAACTGCCTACTTCGATCATGTCGGGCAGGATGCGGTGGTTGCAACCACTCAAGTGATCAACTCCGTCGATGTAAAGTAGGTTGGAGCCGATGCCGGATATTTTGGCGCCCATCGATACCAGCATGTTCGAAAGCTGTTGTAAATAGGGTTCGCAAGCAGCGTTATAAATGGTGGTACGCCCTTCGGCCAGCACAGCGGCCATCAAAATATTTGCCGTTCCGGTAACCGAAGCTTCATCCAGCAACATGTAACTGCCGGTAAGTTTGTCGGTTGTTACCCTAAAAAAATGGTTTTCGGCATCGTAGGTAAAAATTGCGCCCAGGTTTTGTAGCCCGACAAAGTGGGTGTCCAGGCGACGGCGCCCGATTTTGTCGCCGCCGGGCTGGGGGATGCAGGCTTGGCCAAAGCGGGCCAGCAGCGGGCCAACAATCATAATGGAGCCGCGCAGGCTAATTGCCTGTCGGGTAAATTGTTCGGTTCGCAGGTATTCCAAGTTGATCTCGTCGGCCTGGAAAGCATATTTGCCTTTGGAAAGACGCTCGGTTTTTACGCCCAGGCCGGACAGGACCTCTATCAATTTTAATACATCCCTGATTTCCGGTATATTGGAGATTGTAACTTTTTCGCTGGTGAGCAGGCTGGCACAAATTACCTGCAGGGCTTCGTTTTTGGCGCCTTGGGGTTCAAGCTTTCCATTTAATTTTCGGCCCCCTTCAATTTGAAATGTTGCCATCTCGGAAGAACGTTTTTAGTCGTGTTTGCGGTGTTTTTTTTGGTTGCGGGTCGCTACGATTGTTTTTTTACGGTTGCGGAACAGAATGTCCTTAGTTTCCGTCAATCCCAGGTCGGAGCGTTGGATGCGGCCATGTGAAAGGATTTCCAGGTCGGCGTAGATTTTTTCGTCATCCACGGTGTCCTTGTTCCACATTAGGTAGCTTTTTTTCATGTGGTTGGCCAGCAGCTTGATCAGCATTTCTTTTTCCTCGCCGGTTTCGTATTTGGCTGCTTTGTCCACTAACAATTCCAAAATCTTTCCGTAGTGCCGTAATTTGATTTTACCAGTCTCGTAGGGAACTCTTTTCGGAGGTTCATTAAATGTTTCGCGTTTGGGCGGATCATAGGGGTAGTCGATGTCGAGCTGAAAATCGGACATGATGGCCAGATGGTCCCATAATTTGTGTTTAAAGTCATTGATGTCCCGGAGGTAAGGATACATGTTCCCCATGATATCGATAATGGTCCTTGCCCCGCGGTTTCTTTCGTCCCGATCCTCAATGGTCATGATATGTTCGACCATATTTTGAAGATTTCTGCCATATTCGGGCAGGGGCATTTTCTTCCGATTTGAATTGTAATCCATCTAAAATGTATAAAATAACTTTTGAATTGTGCTTCAGGTTGAGCTAATCCGGTAATAAAGTTGATAATCAGCAGTGAAGGCGATTCTCTGCTGCAAAACTAACTTAAAATATTCAGCTGTCAAATCTTTTTTCCAAAAATCTTGTAGCCTGCCGCTTGCGCGGGTTACCGGGCTTTTTTTGTTGTCAGCGCATGATGCGGAGTTTGGCAAATTTCAGCAGCAACTGTTTTTGTCCGGCATTCTGGAAAAAAACGGTGGCTTTCAGGTTCGGAAAGGCGCCTTCCACCTGGAGCACTTTTCCCGTGCCAAAACGTTGGTGTTCTACCATCATTCCGCTTTGGATGTCGCGCGGATCGTCGCCATCGACGGTTTGACTTTGTTTTTTGGCTTCGCGCAACTTGACCAGTTTCTGGGTGATGGCCTGCGTGTTTTCCACCACCGGGCGTTTTCCCGGCAATACCGTTTTCGGGAAATTGGCTGTAGCCCGTGCGGCTTGAGGTTCGTTGTCGAAGTTGAAGTCGTCTTCATCCGGGATGTCCAGATATTGTCCATCGATTTCGGTGATAAAACGGCTGGGGTTGCAAAAGTCGAGCTTGCCCCAGCGGTAGCGCTGTTTGGCGTAGCTGAGGTACGCATTTTCTTCGGCCCGTGTCAGGGCAACATAAAACAGGCGGCGTTCTTCCTCAAACGATTCAATGCTGGGGTTTGCGCCCATAGGCGCCGAGGGGAACAGGTTTTCCTCCAGTCCTACCACGAACACATTTTTGAATTCCAGTCCTTTGGAGGAATGTACAGTCATGAGTGTCACCTTATCACGGTCCTCATCTTTGTCGTTGTCTTGATCGGTGAGCAACGCAACGTCTTCCATATAGTTGGCCAGGCTGTTTGGCAAGCCTTCCTCTCGGGCGTTGATGGTGAATTCCTGAATACCGTTCAACAATTCCTGAATGTTGTCGAAACGGTTGCGGCCTTCCGGGGTTTGGTCGCGGTAAAGGTCTTTCATGATGCCTGTTTGTGTAGCAACGGAACCGGCCAGGTCGTAAGCGTCGGCGGTGCCTGCCATCTCCGCAAACTGGCTGATCAGTCCGGAAAAGTCCATCAGCTTGCTGATTGTCCCTTTGTTCAGCCCTGCGGCATTTTCGAGCTGGCTGCGTTTTACTACCTCAAAAATACTTGTTCCTGCAGCCAGGGCGGCCTGTTCGAGTTTACCCAGGGTGGTATCGCCAATTCCGCGGGCCGGGTAATTGATAATGCGTTTCAGCGCTTCGTTGTCCTTGGGGTTGATCACCAAACGGAAATAGGACAGCAGGTCTTTGATTTCTTTTCGTTGGTAAAACGAAAGGCCACCGTAGATTTTGTAGGGGATGTTGCGTTTTCGCAGGGCCTCTTCAAAAATACGCGACTGGGCATTGGTGCGGTACAGAATGGCATAGTCCTGATAGTGATAATGTTGCCGCATGCGCGTTTCGCTGATTTCGTTGGCTACCAGGTAACCTTCCTCGTTATCGGTGAGTGCCGAAAAAACCTTGATACGGTTGCCGTGGCTCTTTTCGGAGAACACATTCTTTGGGATCTGCCGTTTGTTTTTGGCAATGATGCTGTTGGCCGCGTTAACAATATTCTGGGTGGAACGGTAATTCTGTTCCAGTTTGAAAATATGGTGTTTTGGATAGTCTTTCTGAAAGTTCAGGATGTTTTCGATCCGTGCCCCGCGGAAGGAATAGATACTTTGCGCGTCGTCGCCCACCACGCAGAGGTTATGGTGCAGGGCGGCCAGGTTTTTCACAATCAGGTACTGGGCGAAGTTGGTATCCTGGTACTCGTCAACCAATAAGTAATCGAAACGTTTTTGGTACTTTTCCAACACCTCTTTGTGGTCGCGGAACAAGATGTTGGTTTTCAGCAGCAGGTCGTCAAAATCCATGGCCCCGGCCAAAAAGCAGCGCCGGTCATATTCTTTGTAAATTTCGGAAATGCGGGGCATGCGGATGCTCATATCGTATTCCATGATTTGCCCGTTTTTTTGATAGGCAGGTGGGGTGATCAGGCTGTTTTTTGCTGCCGAAATGCGACTGGACACTACATTGGGCTTATACGTTTTTTCGTCCAGCTGCATGTCCTTGATGATGGTACGGATCAGGCTTTTCGAATCGGCCGAGTCGTAAATGGTGAAGTTCGAAGGGAAGCCGATGACTTCGGATTCGGTTCGCAGGATACGGGCAAAGATGGAGTGGAAAGTCCCCATCCACAGGTATTTGGCGGTATTGTGTCCCACGATGGCAGAAATACGTTCCTTCATTTCTTTTGCCGCCTTGTTGGTGAAGGTCAGGGCCAGGATGCTTCCTGGTTTGGCGCCTTTCTGCAACAAATGGGCAATCC
The DNA here is from genome assembly GCA_050178015.1 of Mangrovibacterium sp. Lineage (GTDB taxonomy): Bacteria > Bacteroidota > Bacteroidia > Bacteroidales > Prolixibacteraceae > Gaoshiqia. The sequence goes on along the minus strand of JBFXGM010000031.1, from coordinate 43,787 downwards.
GGAAAGTCAGTACCCGGGTTTTTCCCGAGCCTGCCCCTGCGATTACCAGCGAGGGGCCGTCAATATTTACAACTGCGTTGCGTTGGGCTTCGTTTAATCCGTCTAAATAGTTCATGCTAAAAATTTCTCAAAATCACGGGTTTTGGCAGATATCCTGACGTTGCCGGGGGCAGTTTCCGGTATCTTTTCCGGTGTTCCGGGATGTGGCGTAATTTTCAAATTAATTTTCAAAATTATAACCTATTTTTCAGAATCATGGTTCGGCGTGCTTATAGTTTTCAACAATCTTTCAGCCGGGTGCTTATTTGGCTGAAAGTACCGGGCCTGGGATTTCCGGATCTCACAAAAAATCAAATCACTGCAAAAGATAAATCAATTTTATGCGTTAATATTGTAGTTAAATCCATTTGAAATAGTCAGAAAATGAATTTCCATCCGATCAGGCTTGTTGTTTTACTGTGTTTTGCGCTGTTGTTGAACGGAAAAACACAGGCACAACTTACGGCCAATGCCGACGCCGTGTTGCCAACGGAATACACGAGTGGGCCGCAAGACCAGTTGTATTTCTTTTGTTCGGCGCCCGGTGAAAATGTGGCCTCGCTTACTGCTGGCTTTTCTGCTGGCACGGGGGCCACGTTCGAATGGCTGAAATATAATCCGGTCACGGGGACTTTCGATACCTATCTTGCGGATAACTCCGGAGCGACTTCTTCAACCCTTGTCAATTTGCCGGACGGCGGCTACCGCGTGAACGTTACCTCGGGCGGAATTACTGAAATTTACACGGCTTGGGCTTTCAATAATTGGTACACTGCCACGGCAGAAATCAGCGAAACCACCTGCGATTATTTCCAGGTGCAGGCGGCCTTTGAAGGCGTAAACCTGGTGTATTATGACTTGGGCACTGGTTCGCCCAAAGAAATTTTTAAAGATGTGAAGGTTCGGTGGACAGTTGGCGGCGACCAGGTGGCAACCGTGCTGAGTCCGCAGATTTTCAACCCGCCACCGCGAAATACCGATTATCTGCTGACGGTTTACGACCGGCTGGGCTGCGAGGTACAGGTGCCGTTGAATTACCAGTCGATCGTTACCAAGGCTTCTTTTACGGCAAGCCCCATGAGTGGCGAAACCCCCTTGCAGGTTGCTTTTACCAGCACATCCGAAAATGCCGATCAGTACGAATGGTTCTTTTTCCGCGATTTGGATGAAATGAAGCTCGAAGCCGAGCAAACTGGTTCGGTGGCCGACAGTATCATGGACCGGGCCGTGGATGCCAATCCGGTGTATGTTTACCAGAATTCGGGCACTTACGGGGTAAAGCTGGTGACCACGAAAAACTCGGAATTCGGCACGTGTACCGACACCGTTTATTTGGGCGATTACATTGTGGCTGACACTTCGTTTGTTGAGGCGCCAAATGTGTTTACCCCGAACGGCGATGGCGATAATGATTTGTTCGTGGTGAAATACCGGTCGTTAAAGCAAATCAGTATAAAAATCTTTAACCGGTGGGGGAAAGAAGTTTTTGCCTGGGAAAATAATAATGTCCAGAGTTTTGATGCTACGGTGGCCGAATCGGTTTGGGATGGAAAGATTGGCGGACGTTTGGCCAGTCCCGGCGTATATTATTATGTGGTGGAGGCACGTGGCCGCGATGATAAAAAACGCAATGCGCATGGTTTTGTACACCTTTTCAGGGAGAAGTAAGTTTTTAGTTTACTCGTCCTGGTTGAAATAGAGAAACAGAAAACCCCGAAGTGGCTAGCTCCGGGGTTTTTCAATTTAGTTTAATCAGTAAATTATAAAGGATTAGAATTGGTCTAATCTTCGTCCTGTTCGGCAGCGTAAGTGGCGAGCAGTTCGTCTTGTACTTCCTGGGGCACTTTCTCGTATCCGTCAAATTTAATGCTGAAGCGTCCGCGTCCCTGTGTAATGGAACTCAGCGATGTGGAGTACTTGTACATTTCTTTTAACGGTACTTTGGCATTGATTTTTTCGTAGCCTTTTTCGCTGCCCATGCCCATAATCAGTGCCCGGCGTCCTTGCAGGTCGCTCATCACATCGCCCATGCGTTCGCTTTGGACCATCACTTCCAGGTCGTAAATCGGCTCCAGGATTTTTGGCCCGGCTTCCTTGAAGGCTTTCGAGAAAGCGTTGCGACCAGCCAGTTTGAAGGAGATTTCGTTGGAGTCAACCGGGTGCATCTTGCCATCGTACACATACACGCGGATGTCGCGGGCATATGATCCGGTCAGCGGGCCTTCTTCCATTTTTTCCATGATACCTTTCAGGATGGCCGGCATGAAGCGTCCGTCGATCGATCCGCCGACAATACAGTTGTGGAAGATTAGTTTCCCGCCCCAGCTCAGTGGGTATTCCTGTGTGTCGCGGAGGGAAAGTTTCATGTCTTTTCCATTGATGCTGAACGATGTTTTCGGGTCAACACCTTCCACGTAGGGTTCAATCATCAGGTGCACCTCGCCAAACTGTCCGGCGCCGCCCGATTGTTTCTTGTGGCGGTAGTCAGCCTGGGCCGATTTGGTGATGGTTTCGCGGTACGGAATTTTAGGTGTTTTGAATTCGATTTCAATTTTGAAGATATTCTTATAGAACCAGTTCAGGGCGTTCAGGTGGTACTCGCCCTGGCTGTGTACGAGCATTTGTTTCAGTTCTTTGGAGTACTCCACCCGGTAAGTTGGGTCTTCGTCGTGCAGTTTCTGGAACATTTCGCCCACTTTCTCGTCGTCGGCTTCGTTCACCGCTTTCAGGGCCACAGTGTGCCGCGAAGTGGGGAACTCGATGGGTTTGAAGGTGTAAGCAGCTTCCTTTTCGCTCAGGGTGTGGTTTACCTTTGTTTCGCGCAGTTTCACGGTGGCGCCAATGTCGCCGGCAATCATTTCGGGCACTTTCACCCGGTTTTTTCCGGCGGCCACAAAAATCTGCGAAATGCGTTCCTTGTTTCCCGACTTGGAGTTGGTCAGGTCCTGGCCTTCTTTCACGGTACCGCTCATCACTTTAAAGTAGGTGATTTCGCCCACGTGCTGTTCAATCGATGTTTTGAAAACGAATAGCGAAGTGGGGGCCGACGGGTCCATTTTTACCTGTTTGCCGTTTAGTTCGGGTACTTCAACTGCTTCGGCAGGCGATGGGGTGATGTTGGTGACAAATTCGAGCAAGCGGCCCACGCCCATGTTGTGTTTGGCGCCGGTGCAGAACACCGGGAACAGGCTGCGGGCAATCATGCCCAATTTGATCCCCTGACGCATTTCATCTTCGGTAAGCTCGCCTTTTTCGAAATACAGCTCCATCAGGTTTTCGTCGTTTTCGGCGGCCATTTCCACCAGCTCGTTGTGGAGCTCGTCGGCGCGTTCTTTTTCGTCGGCGGGGATTTCAAGCACTTCGGGCTTGCCGCCATCTGCCGGGTATTTGTAAAGCTTCATCTTCAACACATCAATAATGGCGTTGAAGCCGGGGCCGGCATTTACCGGGTATTGGATGGGGGTGACTTTATTTCCGTAGATATTTTTCGCCTGATCGAGGGTTTGCTCGTAGTTGGCGTTTTCGTGGTCGAGGTGGTTAAATACAAAAATCAGGGGCTTGCGGGCGGCGGCGGCATAACGGCCAACGGCTTCGGTGCCCGATTCAATGCCGTGGGGGGTGTTGATCACCAGCAGGGCGCTGCCCACCACGTGCAATGATGAAATGACGGCCCCGCGAAAATCGTCCATCCCCGGGGTGTCGATGATGTTTACTTTTTTGTTGTTGTACTCTGCATGAAGAACGGTTGAAAAAACCGAGTTGCCATAGTCCTGCTCAATGGGGTGATGGTCGGATACCGTATTTTTGGCATTTACCTCACCTCGGCGGTTGATTACTCCACCCTCAAGCAGCATGGCTTCCGCGAGGGTGGTTTTCCCACTGCCGGCATTGCCAATCAAAGCAATGTTCCGGATTTCATTGGTCGTATATACTTTCATGGTGTCAGTTTTTATGGGTTAAAAATCTCAGTTTTTGGTTGATTTTACCGTGGAAGTCATCAAAATTAGTAATAATTACTTAACAAACAACGGCACATTATTTGGGCAAATATGTTATTAAAATGTTTTTGAAAACTGCCTTTGCGGTTGGATTAAATAATTTGTTTATGTAAGGGTTTTGGTTCTTTTCCTCCTCATGTTGACTTTGAGTGGGTAGGCCAGGTAAGCCAGATCAAATGGCATTTGGGTTCCAAACTGGATAAATGGTTGAAGAGCAAAGGACGAAGGGCCCATAAAAACGCTTCGCCAGTATTCGTTCGATAACCTGGTCAGGTGCAAGAACCTGTTGGACCTCGAGAAATATGCAAGCTGCAAGTTCCATGCGAAAGCTGTCGGATAAAGGCTATCGGTAAGCCGTATGAGGGAAAACTTCACAGCTTGTCCCGGATTTTGGGATACGGTTTGATCAAGGGGTACTGACAATCAACTTATAATTTGTACATTGACGTGCAGTAATTATTGAGTGGGCTGTCAGGCTCTACTCTACGCAAAAATGCGTTAAGGAACTGATGCAATCGCGCACAAAAGGAGTAAGATAGTTATGTTTTTCGTGATGGCATTTGAGACTATTTTAAGAGACAGGAGCAGTATGGATTATGTATATAAAACATTAGTTAATTTTAAATTTTTAATCAATATGAAGAGATTAACATTTTTTTCAGTTGTAGTGTTTCTATTGGCGGCATTCAATTTTGCTTCGGGCCAGGATTTGAAGCTCAATGATCTTGAGTATTTCGAGACACAGGGAGTCAACCTTCTGGTGTACAGCAACCTGTTTACCGGCGGGTTCAACGATGAAAAGAACGCCGGTATTGAATTGATCCACCACGGCGTGAGAACAGCGCAAGGCGGTGCTGTGCGACTTTCCAATACGCCGGAGCAGTGGGACTTGGTTCCTGCCATACCCAACCGAACAGTTGATCCGGAGTCGAACACCATTGAGGCGGTATTGCGGTATGAAGATTTCGATTTTGATTCGCGGGTGGTTGTCACAGCGAAGGGTAAAGGTGTTGAGATAGCTGTTTACCTTGATCAGCCCGTTCCTTCGGAATTGGAGGGGAGCGCCGGATTTAACCTGGAGTTTTTGCCTTCGCAGTATTGGGGGAAGACCTATTTGATGGATGGGCGTTTGAACCGGTTGTCCCGTTATGTGGTGGGGAACACCGTAACGCGGCCCAACAGTGAAAAATTGAAGCAATACAAAGGATACATCACCTACGACGACCGGGGTACCGGCCGATTTATCGACCCGCTTCCGCTGGAATCCGGCCGCAGCTTGCTTCTTGCGCCCGAAGATCCCGAGCGCATGGTAAAAATAAGCTCGCCTGATGCTGATTTGATGCTTTTCGACGGCCGTGTGCTGGCACAAAACGGCTGGTACGTTGTTCGTAGTTTACTTCCGGCAGGAAAAACGGGCAAGGTTTTAAGTTGGACCGTTGAACCAAACGCCATTGACGGGTGGATAAGAGAGCCAAATATTGGGTTCTCCCAAGTGGGCTACCTTCCTTCACAACCCAAAGTGGCTGTTATTGAACTCGACAAAAAGGACAAGCCGCTTGCAAAAGCATCGCTGTATAAAATTGACGCCGACGGCAAAGCTACGGAAGCGTTTAGTGGCAACATAGCAGCCTGGGGCGACTATTACAAGTACCACTACGTGAAATTCGATTTTTCTTCCGTTCACACACCTGGAATCTACTACATTCAGTATGGCGATTTTAAAACCAACAACTTCATAATCAACGACAACGTTTACGATAAGATTACCGACGCCACGAGCGATATTTGGATTCCAATACACATGAATCACATGTTTGTGAACGAGGCTTACCGGGTGTGGCACGGCGAGCCTTTTAAAGACGGTTATCTCCAGGCTCCGCCAAACACCGATCACTTTGACCTCCACAGACAAGGGCCAACAACCGACACCAAATACAAAGCGCTGGAGTTGATTCCCGGATTAAACATTGGTGGTTTTTTCGATGCGGGTGATTTTGATATCGAGACCGGATCGAACATTGGCGTGGTGCAGAACTTTGTGCAAACATGGGAATATTTCAAACCGGAGCGCGATCAGACTTTTGTTGATCAGGAGCAACGTTACGTTGACCTTCATCGCCCGGATGGGACACCGGATATCTTGCAGTTTATCGAGCACGGAACAATGAACCTGGTGGCCCAGGCTGAGATTATTGGGCACATGGCTCAGACGCTTTCCAACGCGGTTCTCGACAATTACCACCACCTGGGCGACGCAGCCTCACTAACCGATGGCCTTCCATACAATCCAAACCTGGGTCCTTACGAAGTGGCCCCTGACGGCCGTTCGAGCGGAGTTAAGGATGATATGTGGGCGTTTACCAGCCGCAATCCCGGCCTCGATCTTAGGGCTGCAACCATGTTTGCCGCAGCAAGCCGGGCATTGAAGGGATATAATGACGATCTTTCAGAAAGGGCGCTGCAGCAGTCGAAACGATTGTTGAAAGAGGCAACGGAATTGCTTGCCGATCAGCCGGAGGATTGGTCTGGCCGGGGACGCGGATCAGCCAATCTGGGCACCAATCTTCAACTGTATATTTCAACCGGCGAGCAGGAATACCTCGACAATTTCCGGGAACTGTTATGGCCCGCACTTGATCGTAATGTCAGCAGCACCATATTAACAGCTTTGCACGCCATTCCTCACCTGGATGCATCTTACAAAGAAAAACTCAGGCCGTATGTTGTTAAGTATAAAGCCTATATCGACGGGCTTGAAAAGGATAATCCGTACGGCGTACCAATCGGCCTGGGCAACTGGGCAGGAGCCGGAGGTGTGGTAAACTTTGGCACCACCATTTGCTTTGCCAACAAGCATTTTCCTGAGCTTATCGACGCCAGCCATGCTTTCAAAACCACCAACTGGTTGTTTGGCTGCCATCCATATCACAATTATTCATTAGTCGCGGCGGTGGGTGCCGCCCGTCCAAAAGCGGTATTCTATGGTAATAACCGGGCCGATTTTTCATTTATTCCGGGGAACGTTGCTCCGGGAGTATTATTCCGGCAACCCGACCACTTTGAAAACTACGATGACTGGCCATTTCTGTGGGGACAAAACGAAGGCACGATTGCTGGAAACACGAGTTATTTAATTTTTGGGTCCGCTTTTAGAAATTTAATAGAATAAGCAGTTGTTATTTTTATGTTGTATGTAAAACAACAGGCCGTCAGTGCGTTATAGGACATTTTTGCTCGTATCAAAAGTTGGTGGTGACTTGACAGGAAATAGCCTCGAAATGCCAAACGTTTCATAGTGTGCCGAGAAGCAGAATATCGGCAAATAAATGTTCTGTATGCCTAATATTATTAAATAGGAGGAGACATGACTAAAAAGCGAATATTTTTTACCGGAGGATCGGGAAAAGCAGGAAAACACGTGATACCGTATCTGCTCAACCAGGGACATCGGGTGATGAATGTAGATATGCAGCCTCTGGATTACCCGGGGGTGGATAATTTGGTAGCGGATATTACGGATTCCGGACAAATGTTTAATGCCATGAGTTCGTATGCCGGCTTAGATGAGCTGGAATCGGGTAATGGCGTACCAAAATTTGACGCTGTGGTCCATTTTGCTGCCGTGGCCAGGATTCTGATCAAACCTGATAATGAAACTTTTCGCGTCAACGCCATCGGCACCTACAATGTGATTGAAGCAGCTGTAAAGCTTGGCATCAAAAAGATTATAATTGCTTCGTCAGAAACCACTTATGGTATCTGTTTTTCAGACGGCGACACCAACCCGAATACGCTGCCTTTGGAGGAGGACTATGATGTTGACCCTATGGATAGCTATGGACTTTCGAAGGTGGTGAATGAAAAAACGGCACGCAGCTTCCAGCGGCGGTCAGGCTTTGATATTTATGCCCTTCGTATCGGAAACGTGATTGAGCCTCACGAATACGCCGACCTGTTTCCGCATTATTTCAAAAATCCCGAAGTGCGCCGCAGGAATGCGTTCTGTTATATTGATGCGCGTGACTTGGGACAGATTGTAGATTTATGTTTGGAAAAAGATGGGCTTGGTTACCAGGTTTTCAATGCCGGAAACGATCACAATGGGGCAGTTATTCCCAGCAAAGTATTGGCTGAGCAGTTTTTTCCAGGTGTACCAATTACTCGTGAATTGGGGGAACATGAAGCATTGTTCTCAAATCGCAAAATTCGTGAAGTCCTGGGGTTCAGGGAACAACATAACTGGCGGAAATACTTGAAATGGGACTGATTTGCTTGTTTGACAATCCTGCTAAAATTTGGCTGGTTTCTGGCAATGAAACATAACGCTCGCTCTTCAGATGCAGAAATGAATGGATTATAGATAGAAAAAATCCCGACTGTTAGGCAGCCGGGATTTTTTTATGAGTGATCAGTTGGGTTACGCTTTGTATTCGTCCCAGCTTTTAATGACGATGTCTTCGAGCTTGTATTTACAGATGGCGTAAATAAAGGCGCTGGCCACCCGCGCGTTAGTAATCAGCGGAATGTTGTAGTCGATCGCGTTCCGACGGATCTTGTACCCGTTGCTCAACTCGCGTTTGGTGTAGTTTTTCGGGATATTCACCACCAGGTCGATTTTCTTTTCGCGCAGGTATTCAATTGTGTTGGGTTTTTGGTCCTCTTCATCGGGCCAGTGCAATAAGGTCGATTCTACCTTGTTTTCGCGCAAAAAGCGGTGTGTTCCTTCGGTGGCGTAAATGTTGAAGCCCCGTTCGGCCAGCATTTGGGCGCTGTTTAGCAACTCCAGCTTCGAGCGTGCCTGCCCCGATGAAATCAGGATGTTTTTCTCCGGGAACTTGTAGCCCACCGAAAGCATCGATTTCAGGATGGCTTCGTAGAAATTTTCGCCAATACAGCCCACTTCGCCGGTCGAAGCCATGTCCACGCCCAACACCGGGTCGGCATTCAGCAATCGGGCAAACGAGAACTGCGGCGCTTTTACGCCCACGTAGTCTAGTTCGAACAACGATTTGTCGGGTTTGGTATAAGGAACGCCCAGCATCACCTGGGTGGCAATTTCAATCAGGTTGATCTTCATGACCTTCGACACGAAGGGGAAGCTGCGCGAGGCACGCAGGTTACATTCAATCACCTTGATGTCGTTGTCCTTGGCCAGGAACTGCATGTTGAACGGGCCGGTAATTTCGAGCGCTTTGGCAATTTCGCGCGAAATTTTCTTGATGCGGCGGATGGTTTCGACGTACAATTTCTGCGGCGGGAACACGATGGTGGCATCGCCCGAGTGCACTCCGGCAAATTCCACGTGTTCTGAGATGGCGTAGGCTACAATCTCGCCTTTGTCGGCCACGGCGTCAACCTCCACTTCCTTAGCCAGCTCAATAAATTCAGTGACCACTACCGGGTGTTCTTTCGAAACGTCGGCAGCCATTTGCAGGAAATGTTCCAGCTGGTCGTGGTTCGACACCACGTTCATGGCCGCGCCCGAAAGTACGTAGGAAGGACGAATCAGTACCGGGAAGCCCACCACGTCCACAAATTTGTAGATGTCGTCGATGCTGGTCAGCTCGCTCCAGCGGGGCTGGTCCACACCGATTTCGTCGAGCAGGGCGCTGAATTTCTTGCGGTCTTCCGCGTTGTCGATTTTCAGGGCCGATGTCCCCATGATCGGTACTTGCTGGCGGTACAGTTTCATGGCCAGGTTGTTCGGGATTTGCCCCCCCACCGAAACGATCACCCCTTTGGGGCTTTCCATCTCGATGATGTCCATCACCCGTTCAAAGGTCAGTTCGTCAAAATACAGGCGGTCGCAGGTATCGTAGTCGGTGCTTACCGTTTCGGGGTTGTAGTTGATCATTACGGCGCGGTACCCTTCCTTTCTGATGGTGCTGATAGCGTTCACCGAGCACCAGTCGAACTCTACCGAGCTGCCTATGCGGTAAGCGCCCGAACCCAGTACAATCACCGATTTGTTGTCCCTCGGGAACTCAATATCGTGTTCGATGCCGTTGTAGGTCAGGTACAGGTAGTTTGTCTGTGCCGGGTATTCGCCGGCCAGCGTATCGATCTGTTTGACATACGGGACGATGTTTTTGGCTTGGCGGTGACGACGAACTTCGAGCAGCTTGTCGTTCATCTCTTTGTCGGTGGCATCGAGCACCAAGCGGGCCAGCTGGAAGTCGGAGAAACCGGCTTTTTTGGCATCGAGCAGCAATTCGTCATTCAGTTCCGATAGCGTATTTGACTTCAGTAACTCCTCTTTCAGTGCATGAATTTTATAGAGCTTATGCAGGAACCAGCGGTCGATTTTTGTTTTGGCGTAGATATCATCAATCGTATAGCCTTTATCGAAAGCGGCAGCAATGGCAAAGATGCGTCGGTCGGTTGGGTTCACCAGCTCTTCGTCAATCTGGTCGATGGTGATTTCCTGTTTGTTGGCCACAAAACCGTGCATGCCCAGTCCCACCATGCGGATCCCTTTCTGAATAGCTTCCTCGAAACTGCGTCCGATGGCCATAATTTCGCCCACCGATTTCATGGAGCTGCCCAGGTTTTTGGAAACGCCGCTAAACTTATTGAGGTCCCAGCGGGGTATTTTACAAACCACGTAGTCGAGCGCCGGTTCAAAACAGGCGGTGGTTACTTTGGTTACCGAGTTGTGCAGCTCGTGCAGCCCGTAGCCCAGACCTAATTTGGCGGCCACAAAGGCCAGCGGGTAGCCGGTTGCCTTGGAGGCCAGCGCCGATGAGCGCGACAGGCGGGCATTCACCTCAATTACCCGGTAATCTTCTGAGTGCGGGTCGAGGGCAAACTGTACGTTACATTCGCCAACGACACCAATATGGCGGATAATCCGGATGGAGATTTCGCGCAGTTTATGATATTCGGAATTGGAGAGGGTTTGCGAAGGGGCCACTACGATACTTTCGCCGGTATGGATACCCAGCGGGTCGAAGTTTTCCATGTTACAAACCGTGATACAGTTGTCGTACTTGTCGCGCACTACTTCGTATTCCACTTCCTTCCAGCCTTTGATGGATTCTTCGACCAGGATTTGTGGCGAGTAAGAGAAGGCGCTGGAAGCAAGTTTTTCCAGTTCTTTGTCGTTCGAGCAGAAACCACTGCCAAGTCCGCCTAGCGTGTAGGCCGCACGAATGATAATGGGGTAGCCGATTTTTTCGACTGCAGCATAGGCCTCCTGCATATTCTGGCAGGCATAGCTGCGCGGCGTTTTCACGTTAATCTCACCCAATTTCCCGGCAAAAATTTCGCGGTCTTCCGTATCGATGATCGATTGTACCGGCGTACCAACCACTTGTATGTTGTATTTTTCGAGGATGCCCTGGCGAAACAAATCCACACCGCAGTTGAGGGCTGTCTGACCACCAAAGGCCAGCAAAATGCCGTCGGGCTTTTCCTTTTTAATGACCTGCTCGACAAAGTAGGCCGTTACGGGCAAAAAGTAGATTTTGTCGGCAATTTCTTCCGAGGTTTGGATGGTGGCAATGTTCGGGTTGATCAGGATGGTTTCAATGCCTTCTTCCTTCAGGGCTTTCAAGGCCTGCGAGCCGGAGTAGTCAAACTCGCCGGCCTCACCGATTTTCAGTGCTCCCGAACCCAGAACGATCACTTTTTTTATGCTTGTATTTAATCTTACCATGCTTTCTTGAATTATGATTTATGACTTTTGAATTATGATTTTTGATCCTCCGTCTTAGATTTTACCGTATCCCGGGGTGTGAAACCTGAATGGTACAAATCTTCAATCGAAGATCGTTAATCATCAATCATCAATCGGTTATCCTTTTTTGTACGTCACAATGTTTTCGATAAACTCGTCGAATAGGTATTCCGTGTCCACGGGGCCGCTGGCGGCTTCGGGGTGGAACTGGGTAGAGAAGAAGGGCTTGGTTTTGTGCCTGATCCCTTCGTTGGTATTGTCGTTCACATTAATAAACATGGCTTCCCAGTCAGCAGGCAGCGATTCGGGCGCAACGGCATAGCCGTGGTTTTGTGAGGTAATGAAACAGCGATCGGTGCCGGCCAGCAAAACCGGTTGGTTGTGACTGCGGTGGCCAAATTTCAGTTTGTACGTTTCGGCGCCTGCTGCGCGTGCCAGCAGCTGGTTGCCCAGGCAAATGCCCATGATCGGCTTTCCAATCTTCAGTGCCTTTGAAATGTTGGCTACGGTTTGTTCGCACATGGCCGGGTCACCGGGCCCGTTCGACAGGAACACGCCGTCGAACTCTTCATTCGTGAAATCGTAGTCCCACGGAACGCGGATCACGGTGGCGTTACGATTGATCAGGCAGCGGATGATGTTGTTCTTCACCCCGCAGTCAACCAACACTACTTTGTGCTCGCCGTTGCCGTAAACTTCTTTTTTATCGGTACTGGCAATAGCCACCAGGTTTTCCTTGTTGGGGTCATAGAAATCCACGGGTTCCTCTTCGAATTCAATTTTTCCCAGCATCGAACCTTTCATGCGCAGGATTTTGGTCAGCGCGCGGGTGTCGATACCGTACAGTCCGGGAACTTTCCATTCTTTCAGCCAGTCGCCCAGGCTTTTTATGGCATTCCAGTGGCTGTATTCCGATGAATAATCAGAAATAATCAACCCGCTGATGTGCACTTTGTGCGACTCGTAGTGCGCATGGATGTTGTCCTTCATTTGATCGGTGGGTACCCCGTAGTTGCCGATTAGGGGGTAGGTTGACACCAGGATCTGTCCCGTATATGAAGGATCTGTTAAACTTTCGGGATAGCCGGTCATCGCGGTGTAAAAAACCACCTCCCCGGCAATCGATTTGTCATACCCGAAAGATTTTCCCTCGAAACGGGTCCCATCTTCTAAAACCAAACTGACTTTTTTTGCCTCTGTCATTTTTCTGATCGCTTATAGATTAAAAAAAATGCGTCTGACTACTGATGTAGGGCAAACGCATTGTGCTTATTTCTTATCATTTGATGTATTCTCGTCTTCACCTTTTCCGATATTAACCGTCGTGATTCTGTTGTTGATCCGTAACCTGTTTTGTTGATTCCGGTACAAAAATAGAAATAATTCTCAATTAATAGTTGCAGTTTATAAAAAATGAATAATTTTGCAAAAGGATTGCATATATATTCAAAAATGAAGAATCGCACGAACAGACAGTTGGCCATCAAACAAATCATTGCTTCTCAAGGCATTCATAGCCAGGAAGAATTGTTGGCACAACTTCATGCGCAAGGTTTTGACCTCACACAGGCTACTTTGTCGCGCGATTTGAAAATTTTGAAAGTGGCCAAGGTACCGAATGCGACAGGTTACGTATATGTCATTCCGGAAGGGGGTAATGCCAGCCAAGCAACCGATAATAATGAGATCCGGTTTTTGGCCGACGGCTTCCGCGATCTGAATTTTTCGGGCAATCTGGCCGTGATGCGAACCAGGCCTGGTTATGCCAGCAGTATCGCATCGGTGCTGGATAACGCCAACCCGTATGAAATTCTGGGCAGTATTGCCGGCGATGATACCATTCTGTTGGTGATGCGCGAAGGGATAACACCCAACGATTTGAAAAAAAGCCTGATACTAATCATGCCAAAATTGCAGGAAAAGATTGGTTAATAGAAAACATGAAGAAGATAGAAGATATCAAAGTAGTTGTAGCAAATGTTTCTCATTTAAGCTATACAACAGTAATAAACGACACCATCGATGGCGCATCGAAAGAGCGTGGAACCGGGATTGCCCGTCGTTCGGATGAATACATTTCCAAAAAGATTTTGGAAGGTAAGGCCATTATTGCCCTGGATGGAGACACGTTTGCCGGTTTCTGTTATATCGAGTCGTGGGGACACAACCGTTTTGTGGCCAACTCAGGTTTGATTGTCGTGAAAGAGTACCGGGGCGTTGGTTTGGCCCGCGAAATCAAAAAGAAGGCCTTTGAGTTGTCGCGCACCAAATTTCCCGATGCCAAAATCTTTGGTTTGACAACCGGCCTGGCCGTGATGAAAATCAACCACGAGCTGGGTTACCGTCCGGTCACTTTTTCGGAACTGACCGATGATGAAGATTTTTGGAAAGGATGCCAGAGCTGTGTGAATTACGATATCCTGCAGCGGACCAACCGGTCGAAGTGCTTGTGCACCGGGATGTTGTTCGATCCGGCCTGGGAAAAACCGAAAGTGGCCGCGTCGGTGGAGGCCAAGCCCAAAAAAATCTCCCTGCTGGAGATGATTGCTAAATTGAAATCCAAAAACGGGTCGGGAGGAAAGGACTCCGGGTTTAGTATGTTTAGAAAAGTAAAACAAGATATTAGTGGTGGCGCTGTGCAGCAAGTAGTTCAGGATTAATTTTCTTTGATGAAAACCTTGGTTTTTGTCGTGGTGTGATTTTTCATAGGAATCCATCAGATTTAGCATTTTAATTCAGGAAAAATAAGGTTAGTAAAGTTGTAAGTTTTCAGTAAAAAGCGCTGTTTCAGTGCCATCACTTTTTTAAAGAAATCAACATGAAAGAAAAGGTAGTATTAGCTTACAGTGGCGGGTTGGATACCTCGTTTTGTGCCAAATACCTCTCCGTGGAAAAAGGGCTGGAGGTTTATACAGCCATTGCCAATACCGGTGGGTTCGGTAAAGAAGAATTGGAAACCATCGAAAAAAAGGCCTATGAACTTGGGTCGGCCAAGCACGTTGCGCTGGATGTAACCAACACCTATTACGAAAAGTGCATCCGCTACATGGTTTACGGCAACGTGTTGCGCAATAACACCTATCCGATTTCGGTGAGCTCCGAGCGGGTGTTTCAGGCGATTGCCATTATTGAATATGCCAAAAAGATCGGCGCCAAATACGTAGCCCACGGAAGTACCGGCGCGGGAAACGACCAGGTACGCTTCGACCTGACTTTCCAGGTGCTGGCCCCGGACATTGAAATATTGACCCCGACCCGCGACCTGCAGCTTACCCGCGACGAAGAAATCGACTACCTGAAACGACATGGCGTGGAAGCCGACTGGTCCAAGATGGCTTACTCCATCAACAAAGGGCTGTGGGGAACCAGCATCGGCGGAAAAGAAACCCTGACATCAGACAAAACACTGCCCGAGTCGGCTTACCCCTCTCAGCTGAAAGCCAAAGAGGAACGCGAAATTACCCTCGAATTTGTGGAAGGTGAGCTGAAAGGCGTTGATGGAAAGAAATATTTCAACCCGGTGGAAGCCATCCAGGCGCTGGAAGCCATAGCTGCTCCGTATGCTGTGGGCCGCGATATGCACATCGGTGATACCATCATCGGTATCAAAGGTCGTGTGGGGTTCGAAGCTGCCGCCCCGATGATCATCATCAAAGCGCATCAGATGCTCGAAAAACATACGCTCACCAAGTGGCAGATGTACTGGAAAGAACAGTTGGCCAACTGGTACGGCATGTTCCTGCACGAAGCGCTTTACCTTGACCCGGTGATGCGCGACATCGAAAAATTCCTCGAAAACACGCAGGAAGCTGTTTCAGGGAAGGTGATTGTCCGCCTGAAACCTTATCAGTTTGTTCTGGTTGGTGTTGATTCTCCAAACGACTTGATGAAATCGGACTTTGGCGAGTACGGCGAAATGAACAAGGCCTGGACGGCTGACGATGTGAAAGGTTTCACCACCATTTTGGGAACATCGCTAAAAATTTATAACTCAGTGAATAAAAAATATTAATCCGGAGAAATGACCAAAATCAAAGCAGGAATCATTGGCGGGGCAGGTTACACTGCCGGCGAGTTGATCCGGATATTAATGTACCATCCGCAGGCTGAGCTGGCCTTTGTGCAAAGCAGCAGCAACGCGGGAAACCCGATTTACGAAGTGCACCGCGACCTGGTGGGAGACACTGACCTGGTATTTGTTGCTGACCCCGACTTTGCCAACTGCGATGTGATCTTCCTCTGCATGGGGCACGGAAAATCGAAGGAATTTGTTCAGTCGAATGACATCCCGGCGTCGGTAAAAATCATTGACTTGAGTCACGACTACCGGTTGAAGTCCGAAGGAAATGATTTTGTGTACGGTTTGCCCGAGCTGAACCGTGATTTGATCCGCGGGGCTGCTCACATTGCCAACCCCGGCTGTTTTGCTACCGGCATCCAGCTGACTGTTTTGCCGCTGGCGGCTGCCGGTTTGCTTACTGATGAGCTGCATGTTCATGCTATTACCGGATCAACCGGGGCAGGGCAGGCGCCTTCAAAAACATCGCACTTTAGCTGGCGCAACAGCAACGTTTCGGTTTACAAAGCGTTTGAGCACCAGCATCTGGGTGAGATCACCCAAAGTGTGAAACAGTTGCAGCCCACGTTCAATAAGGCCATCAACTTCATTCCGGTGCGTGGCAACCACACCCGTGGCATCTTTGTGTCAACCTATACCGAATATGACGGGACGATTGAAGAGGCTATCAAATTGTATGAAGATTTTTATGAAGGTCATCCGTTTGTTTTCGTGACCAATGAAAATCCGGATGTAAAACAAGTAGTCAACACCAACAAGGCCATTTTGCATTTGGAAAAGCACGGAAGCAAACTGATGATTTTAAGCGTGACCGACAACCTGTTGAAAGGCGCTTCGGGACAGGCTGTTCAGAATATGAATATCATGTTTGGACTGGACGAAAAGACAGGTCTGAACCTTAAACCCATTTCCTTTTAGCATGAAGCTGTTTGACGTATATCCGCTGTTCAACATCACCCCGGTAAAGGCCGAAGGGTGTTATGTTTGGGATGATCAGGGCAACAAATACCTGGATTTGTACGGAGGCCATGCCGTGATTTCCGTGGGGCACAGCCACCCGCACTATGTGGGAAAGATTACCCGTCAATTGAATGATATCGGTTTCTACAGCAACTCGGTAAAGATTCCGCAGCAACAGGAGCTGGCCGACAAACTAGGGCAGCTTTCCGGTTGCGACGATTACCAACTTTTTTTGTGCAACTCGGGCGCCGAGGCAAACGAAAACGCATTAAAACTGGCTTCGTTCATTACCGGGCGAAAAAAGGTGATCAGCTTCAAAAAAGCTTTTCACGGACGTACCTCGGCTGCGGTTGCCATTACCGACAACCCGAAGATTGTGGCCCCGGTGAATGAAACCGACAATGCCGTGATTTTGCCCTTCAACGATCTGGACGCTGTGGAACAGCAATTGAAAACCAACGAGGTTGCAGCGGTGATCGTGGAAGGTATCCAGGGGATTGGCGGCATTCATGTTCCGGCCCCCGGATTCCTGGAAGGGTTGGAACGTTTGTGCAAGCATTATGGTGCAATGCTGATTCTGGATGAAATCCAATCGGGTTACGGGCGCAGCGGAAAGTTTTTCGCGTTTCAATACACATCGGTAAAACCCGATCTGATTACGATGGCCAAGGGCATGGGCAACGGTTTCCCGATTGGCGGCTTGCTCATTCAGCCCAACCTGAAACCCTGGCACGGCATGTTGGGGACTACCTTTGGCGGAAATTATCTGGCCTGCGCTGCCGGTATTGCCGTGCTCGAAATTATGGAGCAGGAAAGGCTGGTTGAAAATGCGGCCAACGTGGGCGATTACCTGATGGAGAAACTGTCTTCCTTCAAACAAATAAAAGAGGTGCGCGGCCTCGGTCTGATGATCGGGCTGGAGTTTGAAGAGCCCATTAAGCCCATTCGGCAGAAATTGCTGGAAGATGAAAAGATTTTCACCGGCGTGTCCGGCACGCATATCATTCGTTTGTTGCCACCCCTTACCCTGAGTATGGAACAGGCAGATGAATTTATTACTAAGTTTGAAAAGGTATTGAGCGAATTGTTCGTGAAAGCCAACTAATACATGGGAAAAATGAAGGTTATAAAAATAGCGATCATCGGGGCAGGAAACATGGGAAGCGCCATTGCTAATGGTATCATCAAGTCCGGTTACCTGCAAGCATCGGCCATTCATATTGCTGATCCGCGGAAACATGTACTGGAAGAAATGGGCGCGAAAGGCATTCAGGCCTTTCAGAACAACAAGGAAGCGGTAGAACAGGCCGACCTGGTTATTTTTGCTGTAAAACCGTACCATATAGCGTCCGTGATCAGCGATATGAAAACAGCGCTGACCCCTGATAAAATCCTGGTTTCCATTGCGGCAGGCGTTAACCTGAATCAACTGGCAACGATGGCGGGCGATGACAAAACCATCTTCCGGGTGATGCCCAATACGGCCATTTCCATTCAGGAATCAATGACTTGTATTGTGGGTAACGGCAACTCGGGCGATGCGCTGGAAACCGTGAAAGAATTGTTCGACCAGTTGGGGGAAACGGTTGTTATCAGCGAAGAACTGATGGCTGCGGCTACGGTGCTGGCTTCATGCGGGACGGCGTTTGCACTGCGCTATGTGCGTGCTGCCATGCAGGGCGGTATTGAAATGGGCTTCGGCGCCGAGATGGCCCAGTTCATTACGGCCCAAACCGTGAAAGGCGCCGTGCAGCTGATTATGAACACCGGCCATCACCCCGAACGCGAAATCGACAAGGTGACTACGCCGCGCGGGATCACCATTACCGGGATCAACGAAATGGAACACCAGGGCTTTAGCTCAGCCGTGATCCAGGGGCTCATTGCCTCATTCAAAAAAATTGAGCAAGTTTAGCCTGAAACGATGAATTTCAACTATAAACGAATTACCGTAAAGGTAGGTAGTAACGTTCTAACCAAGTCTGATGGGACACTAAATGTTGCCCGCATTGCCCATTTGGTTGACCAAATCGCGTACCTGCACAAAAAAGGGGTGGAGGTGATTCTGGTTTCGTCGGGGGCCGTAGCTGCCGGGCGTAGTGAGCTGAAAATTCAGAAAAAACTGGATACAGTTTCGTCGCGCCAGCTGTGGTCGGCCGTTGGACAGGTAAAATTGATCAACCGCTATGCCGACTTTTTCAGGGAACATGGTATCGTTTGCGCGCAGGTGCTGACCACGAAGGACAATTTTGCCGATCGCGATCATTACCTGAACATGAAAAACTGTTTCACTACATTGCTCGAAAATAGGGTGGTGCCGATCGTGAACGAAAATGATACCATCTCGGTGACCGAACTGATGTTTACCGATAACGACGAGCTTTCGGGCTTGATTGCTTCCATGCAAAATTCCGAAGCGCTCATCATCCTGAGCAATATCGAGGGTATTTACGACGGCGACCCTTCGCTGCCCGGATCGAAAATCATTGAAGAAATCGGAACGAAGGAGAAAGACTGGATGAAAAATATATCCATGCAGAAGTCGGGTTTTGGCCGGGGCGGAATGCTTACGAAAAGCTCTATCGCCCGCAAGGTGGCCAAAGAAGGCATTGCCGTTCACATTGCCAGCGGATTGCGCGATAATGTGTTGATTGATATCCTTCGAAAAGATGGCGAGCTGAAACACACCGTCTTTAAGCCTGAGGTGCGGAAGTCATCCAACGTGAAAAAATGGATTGCCTATTCGCACAGTTTTGCAAAAGGTGAGCTGGTAATCAACCAGGGGGCGAAGGAGGCGCTGTTTTCGCCCAAAGCCACCAGCTTGTTGCTGATTGGCGTTACCGAGGTGAAAGGGCTTTTCCAAAGCGGCGACATTGTAAAGATTATGGACGAGTACGGCAAAATGATTGGCTGGGGAAAGGCTCAGTTCAATTCTGAAAAAGCCTTGCAGGAACTGGGAAGCAAAAACCAGAAGCCAATCGTGCATTACGATTATTTGTACTTAATTGAAGACTGATAAATAACAAGCTAACTCAGAATAATTCTTTTTATACCCTTTTCTATTATCCCCTTTTTGTTGACTTCAACAAAATCCAGATATTCTGAGTTGTCCCCTTCCTCCCCCAGGGAAGGGGACTTTTAATTAAAACAGGAGGAATCATGGAGGTAAAAAAACAATTGGAATTAACGTTGAAGGCCAGCCGGGGCCTTAACTTACTGGAAACTGACAGAATCAACTTCATCCTGAATGAGGTGGCAGATGCTGCCGTGGCGCATACCAGCGACATTTTGGAGGAAAACCAGAAAGACTTGAGCCGCATGGACCCGGCCGATCCGAAATACGACCGGCTGAAGCTGACTGCCGACCGGATTGCCGGTATTGCCGCCGACATCCGCAATGTGGCTTCGCTGCCTTCGCCGCTTGGACGGGTGTTGAGCGAAACCGTGCGACCCAATGGGCTGAAGATTAAAAAAGTGTCCGTTCCTTTCGGGGTGATCGGTATTATTTACGAAGCCCGTCCAAATGTGACCTTCGATGTGTTTTCGCTTTGCCTGAAGTCGGGCAATGCCTGCGTGCTGAAAGGCGGCAGCGATGCCATCGATTCCAATACGGCCATTGTAAAGGTGATCCATTCCGTACTCGAAAAGCATGGCGTTGATAAAAATATTTTGGCCCTGCTTCCGGCCGACCGCGAAGCAACGGCCCAAATCCTGAATGCGCATGGCTATGTCGATCTGATTATCCCGCGCGGTTCGCAGGGGTTGATCGAGTTTGTGCGTAAAAATGCCACCATCCCGGTTATTGAAACCGGAGCAGGTATTTGCCACACCTATTTCGATGAGTTTGGTGATGCCGCCAAGGGGCAGGCCATTGTTGAAAATGCCAAAACCCGACGGCCCAGCGTCTGCAATGCGCTCGACTGCCTGGTCATTCACGAAAGCCGCCTGGCTGATCTGTCGCAGCTTTGCGCCGATCTTCCCGCCAGCAACGTCGTGGTGTTTGCCGACGAAAAGGCCTATGCTGCCCTGGATGGGAAATACCCGGCCAACTTGCTCGAAAAGGCCACCGACGAATCATTCGGCACCGAATTCCTCGACTATAAAATGTCGGTGAAAACAGTGGCCAGTTTTGACGAGGCGCTGGACCACATCGCGCGCTACAGCTCCAAGCACAGCGAAGCTATCATCTCCGAAAACGAACAACGGCTCAACTTGTTCCGTAAACTGGTGGACGCTTCGTCGGTTTACTGCAATGTTTCGACCGCGTTTACCGATGGCGCACAGTTTGGCCTGGGGGCCGAAATCGGCATTTCCACGCAAAAGCTGCACGCCCGGGGCCCGATGGCCCTGGAGGAACTGACCAGCTACAAGTGGCTGATTGACGGCGAAGGACAAGTGAGGCCGAAATAGGTAAGCCTCCTCCCCGTCTGACAGCGCAAGCCGGGCAGGCAGCTCCCCCAATGGGGGAGAGAAAGATAGGAGCAATGAGTGGGGGTGGATTGGGCCAGAAAAAATGAAAATGGATAGAAAGAGAATAAAAGTAGTCATAGAAAGAAACAGTATATAAATGCACTCTTTACCCCCTCTCCTTTGGAGAGGGCCGGGGAGAGGCTTCAACTCAAAATTATGAAACATTTTACATCCGTACACGATCTGGACAGTCTGGACGAAGCGCTGAAACTGGCTTTCGAGCTAAAGAAAGACCCTTACAAATATCAAACACTTGGCAAAAACAAAACCCTGTTGCTGGTTTTCTTCAACTCGAGCCTGCGTACCCGGTTGAGCACCCAAAAGGCTGGCCTCAATCTGGGCATGAACGTCATTGTTTTCGACATCAACGAGGGTGGCTGGAAGCTGGAGACCGAACTGGGCGTCATCATGGACAGCGACAAACCGGAGCACATCCGCGAGGCTGTTCCCGTGATCGGTAAGTATTGCGACATCATTGGGGTGCGCTCGTTTGCCAAATTCGAAAACAGGGAAGACGATTATGAGGAAAAGATCATCCAGCAGTTTATCGACTATGCCGGGGTGCCGGTGGTGAGCATGGAAGCGGCCACGCGCCATCCGTTGCAGTCGTTTGCCGACCACCTCACCATTGAAGAGTTTAAAACAAAAGAACGCCCCAAAGTAGTGCTTACCTGGGCGCCGCATCCGCGTGCGCTGCCGCAGGCTGTACCCAACTCGTTTGTGGAGTGGATGCGCCAAACCGATTACGAGCTGGTGGTGACGCATCCCGAAGGGTATGAGCTGGCCCCTGAATTCATGGGCGACCTGAAACCGGAATACGACCAAATGAAAGCTTTTGAAGGCGCCGACTTCATCTATGCCAAAAACTGGGCTGCCTACAACGATTACGGAAAGATTCTTTCCAAAGATATGAACTGGACCGTAACCGACCGCCAGATGGCTGTGACCAACAACGCCAAATTCATGCACTGCCTGCCGGTACGCCGCAACATGATTGTGAGCGACTCGGTCATCGACGGCCCGAACTCGATTGTGGTGCCCGAAGCCGAAAACCGCTTGTTCTCGGCACAGGCTGTGTTGAAAATGATGCTGGACCAGATAAAGTAGAAACCTGTTGAAAAGGTCATCCCGAACTTGTTTCGGGATATGTATGGACTGACGTGCTGAAACAAGTTCAGCATGACAAGGTAAACCGTACAACGGAAATTAAAGTTAAAACCCGATATAAAAAGCATATGCAAAAACTAACCCTGGTAAAAGTAGGCGGCAAAGTGGTGGAGGAGAAAGAGTCGCTGGCTGATTTGCTCGACCGTTTTTCGAAACTCGAAGGACTGAAAGTGCTGGTGCATGGCGGAGGCCGTCTGGCAACAGCCATTGCCGAGCGCCTGGGCATTGCCACCCAAATGGTGGAAGGCCGCCGCATCACCGACCAGGCCATGCTCGAAGTGGTAACGATGGTGTATGGCGGGTTGGTGAATAAAAGCATCGTGGCCAACTTGCAGGCGCTGGGGCTCAATGCCATCGGCCTGACTGGCGCTGACCTGAACTACATGCAGGCCGTGAAACGTCCGGTGAAGGACATTGACTATGGCTACGTGGGCGATATTGTTGCCGTAAACGTGGACGAGTTGAAACTGCTGGTTGAAAAGAACGTGGTGCCCGTGCTGGCGCCGCTCTCACACGACAAAAACGGGCAGATGCTGAACGTAAATGCCGATACCATTGCCGCCGAAGCAGCCATCGCTTTCAGTAAATACTACGACGTGGAGCTGGTGTATTGCTTCGAGAAGCCCGGTGTGCTCGAAAATCCCGACGACGACAGCTCGGTAATTGCCTCGCTCACCCACAACGAATTTAAGGACTTGCAAGCATACGGCGCCATTCATACCGGCATGATCCCCAAGCTCGACAACAGTTTCAGCGCCATCAGCCGGGGCGTGTCGCGGGTGCGCATCACCAATATCGAAGGCCTGCAACAGGGCGGAACTACGCTGGCGGAAGTGTAAAATAGTAACGGATTATACCAAAGGGCCCGGTCGTTTTGCAACGGCCGGGCCTTTTTGCGGGTGCGTTCGCTTCGGAACATCGGTTGGCGTTAGCTTCGTACCGATTTCCCCAACGATTCGAGGAGTTGCGGGTGATCTTCGAGGGCTATTTTGGCCACCGCGTAAAAATCGCTCATCCAAACATCCAGTTTGGAGAAGGCAGCATCTTTTTGCTGGGTCGTATCTTCCGATTCACCTACCTCGCGCAGGTAGGTTGCACGGGCTGTTTCTACTTCGGTGATTAAGCTTATGGCCTGGCTGATTTCTTCGCCGGTTACTTTAAACCGGGCTAATGAAGTTTTTATCTCGGTGTTGTTCGAAACTTCGGCATAAAACTTTTTCACGGTCTCCATCCATTTCACGTGCGCGCCCGACAGGTTGCCGCTGACGGCAAGTAAATCGAGTGTCACCGGTTCGTTCCGGAATACCACTTTGGCTTTTTTGCGGTGGGCTTTGTATAAAGCAGCCAGCTCGCTTTTCTTTTGGTTGAATACGGCATAGGCGGCCGATGTTTCGTCGTCCTCGGTCTTGTTCAGGGTGTAAACCTGCAAGGTGTTGGCAAAAAGGCTTTCGCCCACGGCGATAACTTCCGGGGTGTAACCGAATTCATCCAACAGGGATGAGATGGTGGGTTGGTTTTTTACGTTTTCGAGCGAAACCCGGTATTGCTCCAATACCGCGGCCTCTGAATTGGTTTTGTTTGTGGCCATTTGAATAACATTTAAGTTTGACAATCATTATTTTGCCTTGTCCTTATTGGTCACGAGCTGTTCCTTAACATGTTTTGCGCGTTCCTTAACGCGCTTGGTCCACTCCTTAACACAATTGGTGCATTCCTTAACGTTGTTCTTCGATTCCTTACAGCAAACGGCGGGTTCCTTATGCTGCTTCTTCTATCCCTTGCAGGTTGGGATTTTGTCCTGATCGTTCAACCGAAATCAACAGTGCTTCAAATATAAAGTATTTTGAAAAATACAAAATGGGTTGAGCTGAATTATTTATGAAAAGTTTGTAGTTTTTCTTCAGGAAAAACTTTCCTTCCCGGAAACCACCGTCCTTTCTCCCGGAATCCGTAATTTTAGGAAACTCAAAAAAACGATTGCTATGGAAAACCGTGAAAAGTACATCGACAAGTTGTCGGCAAAACTGAAAGAATGGGATGCCGACATTCAACAGCTGGAAGAAAAAATGGAACGTGCCAAAACCAAGGTAAAGGCAGATTATCAGGAAGAACTGGATGAATTGCGGGCCAGGAAGGACGAAGCTCGGGAAAAGCTGCGCGAAATTCAGGAAGCTTCGGGCGATGCCTGGGAAGAGCTGAAGGTGGGCCTGGAAAAAAGTTGGGATATCCTGAGTGAAGCCTTCAAAAATGCGTTTGAAAAATTTAAGTAGCCCGATTGTTGGATGTGCGTGGATGATTTTTAATGACAACTTAAGGGAAAATGAAATAAATAAATCCAATTCTTGAAAAAAATCTTATCACAAAAAAATAGGTTATTGGTTGGTGCGGAGCACCATAATATTTGTAGAAAAAATAGGACGTGTCGTTTCGATGTGCAGCGCACCGAAGATATTGGCTGATATTTCGGTGCGCTGCACTTTGGGATCGTACATCATTGCAAATTTCTATAAATATCACGCGACGATGTCGCTAACCCATATCAAAAGATTTCAACCTATTAAAAAAGCTGGAATTATTTATTTAGAATCCCCTAATGACTTTAATGTTCATCTTTTTACCCTGTAAAATGCAGCTTATGCTATTTTGGAAGAAAAAGAAAAAGATTGGCCTCGCCTTGGGTGGGGGCGCTGTTTTTGGCGCTGCCCATATTGGGGTGCTGAAGGCTGTTGAGGAGCTGAAGATTCCGGTCAGCTTTATTGCCGGGACCAGTATTGGCGCTATGGTGTCGGCTTTTTACGCTTTTGGCGTTGGGGTTCCGGAACTCGAAAAAATAGCGAAAGATTTGCGGTGGCTCGATATTTCGGGACTCACATTGTCGGAGTTTGGCCTGTTGTCGAATAAAAAGCTGGGAGAGTTGCTTGGCGAAAAGATCGGTGATGTGGAGCTCAGCCAATCAAAAATACCGTTGGCGATGGTAGCTACCGATATTACTACCGGCGAGCGGGTTGTGCTGAAGGATGGGAAGTTGGCCCCGGCCGTGATGGCCAGCACCTGTATCCCGGGTATTTTCAAGCCTGTTGAAATTGGTGACCGGCTGCTGGTGGATGGTGGCATTGTTGAAAATGTGCCGCTGTCGCCTCTGCACGAGCTGGGCGCCGATTATGTCATCGCTGTTGATTTGAATGCCAACCATAAGTACAAGAAACCTGAAAATATTATCGAAGTTTTACTGAATAGCTTTCATTTTGCCCTGCAAACCACAGCCCGCCTGCAAACCGAAGATGCCGATCTGCTTATTCAGCCCGACTTGTCAGAATTCAACCGAATTGATTTGAACCAGGTAGAAGAACTAATCGAAGCCGGTTACACCGAAGCCATGAAAGTTTTAAAAGATATCGGCAAGTGATAAAGTAAAAAGTAAAAAGTAAAAAGGGAGAAGGGAGAAGTCAAAAACCTTTTCCCTTTTTACTTGAAAAAAAGAGCCCGCCGATTGGCGGGCCCTCGAGAAAGCTACAGACTTAAAGGCTGAAGAAATTATTAATTGTAGGCACTTTCTCCGTGTTCATATACATCCAAACCTTCTTCTTCAATACGTCTGGATACTCTGAGTACTTTAGCTGCTTTGAGGATGCTAAACAGGATCAACCCTGCACCGAAAGCCCAAACAAAGAAGGTAAGTACGCCAATGGCCTGAATTCCCAATGCTTTGGCGCCATGTCCGTAGAACAGGCCTTCGGAAGTTGAGAACAAGCCAACGGCCAGTGTTCCGAATGCGCCGCATACGCCGTGAACCGATACAGCGCCAACGGGGTCGTCCACTTTCAGGATTTTATCAAAGAACTCAACCGCAAACGGAAGGATGAAGCCGGCCATGGTGCCGATCAGTAAGGCGCCTACCGGGTCAACCGCGTCGCAACCGGCCGTGATGGCCACCAAGCCAGCTAGCGCACCGTTTAACGAGAGCGATAAGGCAGGGCGTTTGTAGCGTACCCAGGCAACCAGCATAGCAGTAATGGCGCCTGCAGCAGCGGCCAGGTTGGTGGTGACGGCAATGTGACCGATGGCAACAGCGTTGTCAGTTCCTGAGGCAGCTAACTGCGAGCCCGGGTTGAAACCGAACCAGCCAAACCACAGGATGAATACACCTAAGGCGCCGAAAGTCAGGTTGTGACCAGGGATCGCTTTTGCTTTTCCTTTAGCGTCGTATTTACCGATACGCGGACCAATCACAGCAGCTCCGGCCAAACCAATCCATCCACCAACGGAGTGTACAATCGATGAACCGGCAAAGTCGTGGAAGCCCAGTTGGCTCAACCAACCGCCACCCCAGGTCCAGTGACCGGAAATTGGGTAGATCAATACGGTAATCACAATGGAGAAGATCAGGTAGGCCGAGAATTCGGTACGTTCGGCCACGGCTCCCGAAACGATGGTGGCAGCCGTTGCGGCAAACACGGTCTGGAAGAACAAGTCGGCATAATCCGAATAGTTGTCACCAAATCCATCGCTCATAAAAAACAGGTCGGGCGTTCCGATGAATCCACCGATTGAGTCGCCGTACATCAGGGTAAAGCCAATGATCCAGTAGAGTATCGAACCGATGGAAAAGTCCATCAGGTTTTTCATCAAAATGTTTGCGGTGTTCTTCGAGCGGGTGAAACCAGCTTCCACCATTGCAAACCCCGGTTGCATAAACATTACCAGAAAAGCAGCAATGAGCAACCACATATTGTCGAGGCCTATTTGCAGGCCGTGTAAAGTTTCTTCCATGATCTATAAATTTTATTCTTCTTTACCTTTAATGTATAATGACTCGTCGCCAAACTCTCCTGTGCGGATCCGGTAGGATTCATCCATGCTGGAGACGAAAATCTTTCCGTCGCCGATTTCTCCGGTCCTTGCGGATTTCATGATGGCCAACACGGTTTTTTCAACATTCTTGTCGCGAACGATGATGGACATCATGGTCCGTTCGATCGTGCTTGTGTCGTAAACCACGCCACGGTAGGCGCGTTCTTGTCGTGTTTGTCCTACTCCGCGTACATCCCAAAAGGAGAAGAATTCAATTCCCACTTCGTGAAGCGCTTCAACCACTTCGTCGAATTTGGTTTTTCTAATAATTGCTTCAATCTTTTTCATTTCAGTCTGTTTTAATAATTATAATGAGATAGCTACAACAATGTGGAACTGTTCGCTGGATGGGTTCAGAATAGCTGTTCCTGAAACAGGGAGTGAGAATGAGTCGGTGATTTTAATTTCTTTGGAAGTGCCTATCCCAATGTTACACAGGTCGAAATCACCGTCCATTGTGTAGGCGCCGTCTCCTGCGCCAACAAACAGGTTCACAGCTCCGGCAGTCAATCCGGCTTCGAAATAAACGTCCTCAATACCACTGTCATCGCTTCCTTTCATGTAAGCGGCTGTCAAAGAGAAGTCGCCCAAGCCGAGGCTGACCATCGGTTCAAAGAAGTGAGAGTCGCCGTCGAAATATTCCGATCCGGGGAAGTAGTAGTCCGTCAGGGTGAGGGTCAGTGAACTCGATTCTCCCAAATCGAAACCATAGCTGGCGTACAGGTCGGCTTCGGCAGCTTCGTCAATGGTCAATCCGTACGATCCCCAGGCGCCAATGGCAAAACCGCCAGTGCTAAACTCAACTGAAGGCTGCATGGCAGGTCCGGTTCCGAATTTTGTACCGCGCCATACATAACTGCTGACGAAATCAACTCCTGTGCTCCATGAGCTTTCTTGTGCTTGAACGTTTAAAGCAAAAATAGTTGCCAGTCCAAAAACTAAAAGTTTAAATGCTTTTTTCATGATTAAAAAATTTAAGGGTTAAACTGAACTTTTTGTAATTAATTCTTTTTGTGTTTTGCTTTAACGTGTGTGATCTTTTAAAAATGCTCTTTTTTTAAAATGACCCCCTTTGTTTTTGATCTCCGGTTCAAAAGTAGAGATATTTTGAAAGAATGATCTATGAAAATAGGGGGTGTAGCTTCAATTAATGCAAAATTAACATTAAAAGCCCCTGAAAATACAGGTGTTTTAATCTGAAAAATATCAAAATATCAGCTAGTGGTAGTTGAAATAGGGGGTGTCCCTGAAAAAGTAAGTTTTTTGATGCTTGGTTTATGACTGCAACCTATCAAAGTGTCAAAAAATGCTAAAAATGAAATATAAAAAAGTAAAAAGACAAAATGGAGTTATAAAAATAATAAAAAAGATAGAATAAATACGTATCAGATTTCAGAAAGACATGTTTTGATTTGGTGGTATTGTATCCCGCCGGCTGTTTATTGTCTTTTATGAAGTATATTTTTGGGAAGAGGAAGTATGAAATTAGCAGCCTTCTGAAAAATAAGAAGAAAATTGGGGGCTTATGGGAAAAATTTAGTTGGTTCGTACCAGGTACATGGTATCCAATGAGCTTTCGCGAAGCTGAGGGATAATAAACTTGATCCCGGTCCGGTTCATGTTTTTATTTTTCAGGGGCATGATATTTTCGGCAGCGATCCCGGTTTGTCGGATGCTGTCGAGCCCGGCAGGGGTGGTGTAAATCCAGGAGCCCGGCCGTTGGAGTGTTTCCAGTAGTTGCGATTTGTCTTTTATTTGTGTGGCGTTGGCTTTCCCGTAAAAAAACAACTCATACTGGTCGTATAAATAATTGTATAGTTGCTCATCGGCTCCGGCCTGTTCGTTAAAAAGCCTGGCTGTTTTTACCGATGATTGAAAACTGAACGTGTATGGAAAAACCAGCCGGTTGAGGTAGAGATTGGTCAACGCTATTAATAAGATGGAAGGGAGCAATAGTTTCTCGGTTGTAAATCCCTTCTGCAGGTATATAAACACGCATGCGGCGGCCACCACTATTAGCAGCGCCCAATACAACGGGTTTCCCGACGGGAACAGGTAAATAATCAGGGCCAGCAGGAACATGGCTGTTAATCCGAAGGAAATACCCTGAAAAAGCCGTATTGTTTTAAATCCGTTGCTCTCGGGTTTGTTTAAAAAATGATCCGTCCATTTTGCGGTCAGCACCGATAGCAGCGGTACCAGGATAAAAATGTAGTTGGGCGATTTTGCCTTCGCCATCGAAATGATGATGAAATATATCCAGATGCCCCCGAGAAGGAAGTGTTCTTGCAGTTTGAGCGGATTGGTAACGATTGCTTTAAATTCGAAGAAGATGCTGGCAAAAAGCAGTAATGACCAGGGAGCGTATAAATAAAGGAGGTTGTGTATATAAAAAAGATAGTCGGTGTTATTGCCGACATACTCTCCTGAGATGCGTCCCATGTTGTTGGTCCAAAAGAAAAACCGCAGTCCTTCCCATCCGAATTGGTTCACCAAGCCTAGAAAGGCAGGTAAGGCGACCAGCAGGCATAGGGCAATTCCAATCAGCCATTTGGGGTGAAAAAGTTGTTTGAAGTCGCGCTTCAGTAACAGGTGTGCTCCTAGTGCAAAGGCAGGTACAGCGCCACCAATCGGGCCTTTGCTCATCATTGCCAGGCCAATGCCGGTAAATGCCAGAATGAAATTCAGGGCCTTTCGTCGCTTCAGGTATTCTGAGAGCTGCCAAATGGCCAGTGCTACATTTGTCTGCAATAACAGATCGGTATGGATATCCATACAATATAAGAAGTAGAATTGCGAAAAGAACAGCATGCTGGCTGCAAGTTGTCCAGTGCGCTTGTTATACAGGCTTTGTCCAAGTTTGTAGGTGAAGAATATGCCCAGAAAACCATACAGCACCGCAAATATTTTAAAGCTGACATTGTTCAGTCCGCCAATTTTGAAGCCCAGCGCTGCGAGCCAAAAAAGCAACGGAGGTTTTTGGTCGTAGGCATCGCCATGTATTTTCAGGTTGATGTAGTCGCCACTTTCTGCTACATGACGGGCAATGGCGGCATATTTTCCGGCATCGCCGGTCAGGTCGATGAATAATCCGAAGTAATACGCTGCCAATGCCAGCAGAAGGGCAACTATCGCGATGAGGGAAAATTTATTTCGTTCGAACATGAAGAATGGCTTTTGGCGTTATCTTTCCGATCAGTTTCGGACAAAATTGGTCAAAAATTAAGGAAGGCTGAGGGTTGGTCTTTTATTGTAACCGAAAATAAATCGATTTGCAATAATCCGGGTTGGACATCGTTTCGTCAAGTGCTTGTTTTTTTGTGATAAACCTTGTTATCTTTTCCATGTGAATCCTTGCATTCCGGGTGGCTTGAGTTAGATTTTTAGGCATATTCTAAGTATATTTGGCCAAAATTCTTTCAAAATGAAACTTTGGGACAAGGGCTATTCCGTTAATAAACTCATTGAAGACTTCACCGTGGGCAAGGATCGCGAGCTGGATCTGTACCTGGCCAAATATGATGTGCTGGGTTCTATGGCTCACGCTACCATGTTGCAATCGATTGGTTTGTTGGAAAAGGAAGAACTGGACAAACTGTTGGCTGAGCTGAAAAGCATTTACCAGCTGGTGGAGCAGGGGAGTTTTGTTATCGAGGACGGCATTGAAGATGTCCACTCCCAAGTGGAAACCATGCTCACCCGTAAGTTGGGCGATGTGGGCAAGAAGATTCACAGCGGACGTTCGCGCAACGACCAGGTGTTGCTCGACCTGAAATTGTTCGCCCGTAACGAAATCCGCGAGATCGTGGAACTGGGGAGCAAGCTGTTTGATGTGTTGATCGCGCAGGCCGAAAAATATAAGGATTTTTTAATGCCCGGATACACGCATCTGCAGGTGGCCATGCCTTCGTCGTTTGGTCTTTGGTTTAGCGCTTATGCCGAAAGTCTCGCCGACGATTACCTGCTGATGCAGGCAGCTTACCGCATTGTCAACCAAAATCCGCTGGGTTCGGCGGCCGGTTACGGATCGTCGTTTCCCCTCAACCGGCAGATGACAACCGAACTGCTCGGCTTTGAACAAATGAACTACAATGTGATATATGCGCAAATGGGGCGCGGGAAGATGGAGAAGTCCGTGGCTTTTGGCCTGTCGTCGGTTGCGGCAACACTCTCGAAACTGGCTTACGATGTATGCTTGTTTATGAGCCAGAATTTTGGCTTTGTGTCCCTGCCCGATGAACTGACGACCGGCTCCAGCATTATGCCGCACAAGAAAAACCCGGATGTTTTTGAGCTGTTGCGCTCACACTGCAATAAGCTGCAGGCTATGCCTACTCAGATCACGATGATGGTCAATAATCTGCCCAGTGGCTATTTTCGTGACCTGCAAATTGTGAAAGAAGTATTTCTGCCTGCATTTCAGGATCTGAAGAACTGTCTGGAAATAGCCATTTTTGCTCTTTCGGAAATTACCGTCAAAGCCGGTTTGCTGGACGACGACCGTTATAAATACGTATATAGTGTGGAGGATGTGAATCGTCTGGTGATGCAGGGCGTGCCTTTCCGGGACGCCTACAAGCAGGTGGGGATGAGCATTCAGTCGGGCAATTACCAGCCCGACCGTCGGATTGAGCATACGC
Organism: Mangrovibacterium sp.; assembly: GCA_050178015.1. Lineage (GTDB taxonomy): Bacteria > Bacteroidota > Bacteroidia > Bacteroidales > Prolixibacteraceae > Gaoshiqia. The sequence goes on along the minus strand of JBFXGM010000031.1, from coordinate 11,906 downwards.
ATGCCGGAAGTTTGGGTAATTTGTGCTTGCCTGAGATCAGCGCAAAAATGGCTTCGGTGATGGACTGTTTTGAGTTTGGAAGAACGGAGGAAGCCTTGAGTAAGATGCTGAAATAGCGGCTTTTCTGTTAATAAAACGTTATCTTTGAAAGTTTGCTTTTGGGGGTAAAAAATTTACAGGAAAGTGTAAGTGCTTTGATTTCATTTGTTTGTAAAAAAGTATCCAAAAGGAAAAGTTTGAAAGCATGTTGTCGAGCATCCTTTTTTGATGAAGAAATTGGGTAATATTCGATTTTTGGCTATTTTTGCTTTCACTTCGTAAGATTTTTGCGGGTTTTGCTTATAAATTTTAATCACCGATGATGAGTTGGTGATGGATGTGGTGTCCTGTTGGTCAGAACGGGACTTAGGTGAATAAAATAAAAAAATGTATAGATGATGCAATTTAGATTTCCAAAAGCGCAGGGGATGTACGACTCTGCCAATGAGCATGACAATTGTGGGATTGGCTTCGTGGCTCATATCAAGGGGCAAGCGTCTCACGACATTGTCCAACGCGGGCTAAAAGTGCTCGAAAACCTCGATCACCGCGGTGCTACCAGTGCTGATAATGCAACCGGCGACGGCGCCGGAATCCTCATGCAGATTCCTCATGAGTATTTTAAAACGGTGGCTAAGATAGATCTGCCCGATGCCGGAAAGTATGGTACAGGGTTGATTTTTTTGCCCCGTCATGCCGCTGAAGCTGACATTTGCCTGGATATTCTGACCAAACATATCAAGGAAGAAGGTCTCGAATTGATCACTTTCCGCGATGTTCCTGTTGACGGTTCTGCCCCCGGCGAAATTGCCAAACGGACCGAGCCCGCCATCAAGCAGGTTTTTGTGAAGGCTGACCTGGAGCCCGAGGCTTTGGAACGCAAACTTTACATAGTCCGCAAACTAACGGAACATGCTATCGTAAATTCAGGTTTGGAGCATAAAGAGGCTTTCTATCAACCCAGCTTCTCGTCTCGAACCATCGTATATAAAGGAATGCTTACGCCGGCACAATTGGGTGAGTATTTCAAAGATCTGCAGCACGAAAAATGTAAGTCTGCAATCGCGTTGGTGCACTCGCGTTTCAGTACCAATACTTTCCCAACCTGGGACTTGGCGCAACCTTTCCGCTTTCTGGCCCACAATGGCGAAATCAACACCGTGAAAGGGAACCGAAAATGGATGCAGGCCCGCGAGGCCCTTCTGAAATCAGAAGTTTTTGGCGAAGACCTGAGAAAATTGTTGCCGGTAATTGAAGATGGAAAATCTGACTCCGCTTCGTTTGATAACGTATTGGAGTTCCTGCACCTGACCGGACGTTCGATGCATCATGCCCTGTGTATGATGATCCCCGAATCGTTCAACGAGAAAAACCCGATTCCGGAAAGCCTGAAAGCCTTCTACGAATACCATTCAACGATTATGGAACCGTGGGATGGTCCGGCTTCGATGGTATTCTCGGATGGCCGCTACATTGGCGGTACGCTCGACCGGAACGGTTTGCGCCCTTCCCGCTACGTTATCACCAAAAATGATTTAGTGGTGATGGGCTCCGAAGTGGGCGTACAGTTGTTTGCTCCCGACGAAATTAAAGAAAAAGGCCGTTTGCGCCCGGGTAAGATCATGTTGATCGATACCAAATTGGGGATCATCATTCCCGACGATGAGGTGAAAGCCGAATTGAGCAAACGGAATCCTTACGAAATGTGGTTGAAAGAGAACCGCATGAGGATGAAAGACATCAAAGTGAAGAAGCGTGTGCCTTCGGAACTGGATGAGTTTGAAACGCTTTCCAAAGTGTTCAGCTACTCCAAGGAAGACATGTACGAACTGATCCAGGGAATGGCGGCAACGGCAGCCGAACCAACCAGCTCGATGGGGAACGATACCCCGCTGGCTGTGTTCTCGCACCAACCGCAGCGCTTTTTTAACTATTTCAAACAAATGTTTGCCCAGGTAACCAACCCGGCCATCGACCCTATCCGCGAAGGTTTGGTAATGTCGCTGACCAACTATATTGGTTCTCTGCATTCAAATATCCTGACTGAAAGTCCCGAGCACTGTAAGTTGATTAAGTTTGACAGTCCGCTGATTACCAATACCGACTTGGGAAAAATTAAGGACCTGAAAGATGAAATGTTCAGCCACCAGACCATTCCGATGGTTTTCCCGGTAAAGGAGGGCGAGGCTGGATTCATCAAGGCGTTTGAGGCCATGCTCGAAATGGCCGAAAAAGCGGTGGATGAACAGAAGAATTTCATCATCCTGTCCGATCGTGGCGTGGATGCCGAAACTGCACCGTTCCCATCCCTGCTGGCAGTGTCAGCTGTTCACCATCACCTGATTGAGAAAAAGAAACGCATGCAGGTGGGGATCATTGTTGAAACGGCCGAAGCACGCGAAGTGAACCACTTTGCCCTGTTGCTCGGTTACGGCGCCAGTGTGATCAACCCCTACATGGCTTATGCAGCTATCGATTACCTGGTGAAAGAAGGTAAAATAGAACTGGAATACAAAGAAGCACGCAAAAACTACATAAAAGCGATTGACAAAGGCTTGCTGAAAATCATGTCGAAAATGGGTATCTCCACGCTGCGTTCCTATCACGGGGCTCAGATGTTCGAAGCCATGGGCGTTAGCCGCGACCTGATTGCCAAATATTTCACCGGCACCACCTCGCGCCTGAGTGGTATCGGGTTGAGCGAGATTGCCGAAGAATACAAACGCCTGCACGAGGCAGCCTATAAAACAGTAGCTACTCCGGAATTTTTCCGTTTTGAAAACTCGGGTACTTATGCCTGGAGGAAATATGGCGAACATCACGCCTGGAACCCCGAGGCAATCGGTCTGTTGCAGTGGGCTACCCGCACAAACGATTACAGTAAATACAAAGAATACAGTAACCTGGTACAGCAGGATAACCGGAAACCGGGCTTTATCCGGGGTTGTTTCAGGTTCAAAAAGAACCCGATCCCGCTGGATCAGGTAGAACCGGTTGAAAATATCATGAAACGCTTCGTGACCGGCGCCATGTCGTATGGCTCCATCAGTAAAGAAGCGCATGAAACGCTGGCTATGGCCATGAACACGATTGGCGGACGCAGCAATACCGGTGAGGGTGGTGAAGATCCCGAACGTTTCGGCACGCTGAAGCAAAGTGCGATCAAGCAAATTGCCTCAGGCCGTTTTGGGGTAACCAACAACTACCTGACCAATGCCCACGAACTTCAGATTAAGGTTTGTCAGGGTGCAAAACCCGGCGAGGGTGGACAGCTGCCAGGTTTCAAAGTCAATAAGATCATTGCAAAAACCCGTAACTCTACACCCGGAATCACACTGATTTCACCTCCTCCTCACCACGATATCTACTCGATTGAGGACTTGGCGCAATTGATTTACGACCTGAAAGTGACCAATCCCAAAGCCAAAGTATCGGTGAAACTGGTCGCCGAAGCCGGGGTTGGTACCGTTGCCGCCGGTGTGGCCAAAGCTTTTTCCGACCTGATCATCATCTCGGGTGGTGAAGGCGGAACAGGTGCCAGCCCGGCCAGCTCCATCAAACATGCCGGTTTGCCGGTTGAAATGGGGATTGCCGAAACCCAGCAAACCCTGGTGATGAACAACCTGCGCGGGCGCGTGAAGTTGCAAGTGGACGGTCAGTTGAAAAACGGTCGCGACGTGGTTACGCTGGCTTGCATGGGGGGAGAAGAGTTTGGTTTCTCTACATCTGCCCTGATCGTGATGGGATGTATTATGATGCGAAAATGCCACCTGAATACTTGTCCGGCCGGCATCGCCACTCAGGATGAAAGCCTGAGGAAACGTTTCATCGGAAAAACCGAATTTGTTGTCAATTTCTTCCGTTTTATTGCCGAAGAGGTCCGCGAATGTATGGCCGAAATGGGTATCAGCAAATTTGACGATTTGGTAGGCCGCACCGACCTGCTCGAAGTTGATCCGGAAGTGGGCAACTGGAAAATGAAAAATATCGACTTCTCGCAAATCCTGTATTTGCCGAAAGAAGCCAAAGAATACGATATTTATAATACGTATCCGAATCTGAAATCGATTGAGGACCACCTGGACCATAAGTTGATCCTGGATGCCAGCAAAGCGATCAAAGGCAAGGAGAAGGTTTGGATTTCTTATCCGATCATTAATACCGACCGTACGATTGGCGCCATGTTGTCGGGAGAGATTTCAAAACGCTATGGCGAAGAAGCCCTGCCGGAGGACACCATCAACTGCACCTTTAAAGGCACTGCCGGACAAAGTTTTGGCGCCTTCATGGTGAAGGGGATTACCTTCCGTCTGGAAGGAGATGCCAATGATTATATCGGCAAAGGTCTGTCGGGTGGAAAAATCATCGTCGTCCCTCCTGTCGGTTCAACGTTCAAGCCCGAAGAAAACATCATTATTGGGAATACCACTTTCTATGGTGCTACCAATGGCGAAGGATATATCCGCGGGGTAGCCGGCGAGCGTTTCTGTGTGCGTAACTCGGGTGCCAAAACGGTTGTTGAAGGCACCGGCGACCACTGTTGCGAGTACATGACCGGCGGACGCGTGGTGGTGCTCGGAAAAACAGGCCGTAACTTTGCTGCCGGGATGAGCGGTGGTATTGCTTATGTGCTCGATGTTGACGGCAATTTTGATTACTATTGCAACAAAGGCCTGGTTGAGCTTTCACCGGTTGAGGATAAGGCCGATGTGGACGAGTTGCAGAAAATGATCAGCAAACACTTGCTTTATACGCAAAGTTCTTTGGCGGCAACCATTCTGACAAACTGGGAAGAATACCTGCCGAAATTCGTGAAAGTCATTCCTTTCGAATACAAAAAAGTATTAGAAGAAATAAAGCTTCGGGAAATTGAGCGTAAACTTCAATTGACTGAAGACGACCCAAGACGCCACGAATAGTACCAAAAAACCAGTTGAAACAACAGAAAAAGATTTAGAAGATTATGGCAGATCCAAGAGGTTTTATGAAAGTAGCCCGCAAGGAAAGCGGCTACCGGCCTTTAAATGAAAGAATATACGATTACGGGGAAGTTGAACAGACCCTGAACGAGGATGACAGAAGATTGCAGGCTTCGCGTTGTATGGATTGCGGCGTGCCGTTCTGCCACTGGGGATGCCCGGTGGGGAGCAAAATCCCCGAATGGCAGGATGCCCTCTTCCACAAAGAAGACCGCGAAGCATACGAAATCCTTCATTCAACCAACAGCTTTCCTGAGTTTACCGGGCGTGTGTGTCCCGCGCCCTGCGAAAAAGCTTGCGTGCTGAACATTCACAACGATCCGGTGACCATTCGCGAAAACGAATGTGCCACAGTAGAACGCGCATTCGAGAACGGTTACATCCTGCCTAACCCGCCCAAAGTGCGCACTGGCAAAAAAGTGGCTGTTATCGGTTCCGGTCCTGCCGGACTATCGGCTGCCGACTTGCTGAACCGCGCAGGACATACGGTTACTGTTTTCGAAAAAAACGATGCCATTGGTGGCTTGTTACGCTACGGTATCCCCGATTTCAAATTGAACAAAGGGGTGATTGACCGTCGTCTGGCCATCTTCGAAGCCGAAGGGATGATCCTTAAAACCAACGTGAATGTTGGGGTGGATGTAACCAGGGAGGAATTGATGGCAGAATACGACGCCATCGTACTGGCGATGGGGGCGGAGCAACCCCGCGACCTGGGCGTAGAAGGCCGTGAGCTGAAAGGCGTTTACTTTGCCATGGATTTTCTGACCCAGCAAAATAAAGTGGTAGCCGGGCAAAAAATCTCCGACGACCATCGTTTGTTGGCCGAAGGAAAGCATGTGCTGGTCATTGGTGGTGGCGATACGGGTTCCGACTGTGTGGGGACATCCATCCGTCAGAAAGCTGCCAGCGTAACGCAAATCGAAATTATGCCCAAGCCGCCGGTTGAGCGCGAAGATAATAACCCGTGGCCATACTGGCCCAACACGCTGCGTACCTCCAGTTCGCACCTCGAAGGTTGCGAACGTCGCTGGGCGCTGACAACCAAACGCCTGATTGGCGAAAACGGCGTGGTAAAACAGGCTGAAATCGCTCAGGTGAAATGGGAGAAAGATGAGAAAGGCCGCTGGATCATGGAAGAAATTCCGGGTACCGAGGAAATCATCAAAGCCGACCTGGTGCTACTGTCAATGGGCTTCACCCAGCCGGTGCATGTTGGGTTACTGGATGAGCTGGGCGTGGAGTACGATGCCCGTGGCAATGTGAAGGTGAACCAGAAAAAACAATGCTCGGTAGATAAGGTTTTTGCTGCCGGTGATGTGGAACGGGGGGCCAGTCTGGTGGTACATGCCATTGAAGCAGGCAAGGTTGCCGCAGCTCATGTCCACAGTTTCCTGAATGTGAACAAATAGTTTTTTAGCATAACAAATTGATTTCTAAAAGTCCCGCTTCGGCGGGATTTTTTTTGTCTATCAGCGAAATGAAAGCTGGTATCATGGTAAACCTTCATCGACGCAACGTCATGCTGTCCGGCACTTGCCGGATCAGCATCTGTGCAGGAAATAGACACTGATCCGGCAGTTGCCGGAAGGGTGGCCGAAGCAATACTAGAGCTCCAGCCCCTTCAGCAAGTTCAGATATATCTGGAAGCCTTGTTCAATTTCCGAGAGTAGAATGTACTCATCGGCGGTGTGCGAACGGGCGCTGTCGCCCGGGCCTATTTTGATCGAAGGGAATGGCATCACCGCCTGGTCCGAAGTGGTTGGCGAGCCGTAATACGAGAGGCCCAGTTCTAGTCCCCGTTTCACAATCGGATGATCGATCGGAATCCCCGAGGAATTGAGTTTAAACGAGCGGGCTTTTACTTCCGAATTCAGTAACTCGCTGATGATTTCAAAAGCCTGCTGGTTGGAATAGTGTTCGTTGGTGCGCACATCCACCACAAAGGTGCAGGTGTCGGGCACCACGTTGTGCTGGTAACCGGCATTGATCTGAGTAACCGAAAGTTTTACGGCCCCAAGCACTTCCGATACGTTTTCAAATTGGTAAGCCCGTAAGCGCTGAATGTCGTCAATGGCCTTATAGAGCGCGTTTTCGCCTTCGTTGCGGGCGGCATGGCCTGCTTTGCCGTGCGCGGTGCAATCCAGCACCATCAGCCCTTTTTCGGCAATCGCCATTTGCATTTGGGTAGGTTCGCCTACCAAGGCCAGGTCAACCGGCCCAATTTCGCCAATCAAACTTTCCATGCCGTTGGCGCCCGAAATTTCTTCTTCGGCCGATGCGGCATAAATCAGGTTGAAGGGTAAATCATCTTGTTCATTCAACCGGATAAAAACGGCCATCAGCGTAACCAGCGAAGCCCCGGCATCGTTACTGCCCAAGCCGGTCAGCTTATCGCCTTCCAGCGCTGCCCCAAACGGATCTTTGGTCCAGTTGTTCGCAGGCTTTACGGTGTCGATGTGCGAATTCAGCAAAACAACAGGCTTGCCTTCTTGCCAGTGTGCATTTTTTGCCCAGATATTGTTGTCCCTCAAAAAAAACGAAATTCCTTTTGTGCGCAGGAAGTTACGGACCAATGCGGCAACCGCGTCTTCTTCGCGGCTGAACGATGGCGTTTGGATCATTTGCCGTAGCAATTGTATATATTCTTTCATCGTTTCGTATTCGTGTAACAAATGTAATAATGTTTGCCAAAGAAACAGTTTTCACCGACATCCCGGAGATTTCTCCCAATTAAATCCTTGTTACAAAAAATTGGTCCTGGACATCTTGGTTTTAAGCTGGAAATAAAGCCGGACAACTATTAATTTTCTTATTTCGTTTGGGATAAAGTCGTAAATTGTTGAAATTTGATTTTGCTAAAATTCAATTCGTTAAAAGAAGGGACGGCATTTGTAAAAAAACTATATTTGGCGTTCCAAAAAAATCAACCCTGTTTTAAATCAGATTATTGTTATTGAAGAATGAGAAAATGGCGCATTGAGGACACTGAAGAGCTCTACAACATTAACGGTTGGGGCATCAACTATTTTTCGATCAGCGACAAGGGAAATGTGGTGGTGACACCGCAGAAAGGCGGCCCCGAGATTGATCTGAAAGAGCTGATTGATGAGTTGCAGCTACGCGACGTGGCGCTGCCTATGTTGGTACGCTTCCCGGACATTTTGAACAGCAGGATCGAGAAGATGACCAACTGCTTTAAAATCGCGGCCAACGAGTATGATTACCAAGGGAACAATTTTATCATCTACCCGATAAAAGTGAACCAGATGCGCCCGGTGGTGGAAGAGATTGTCAGTCATGGCCAAAAATTTAATATCGGCCTCGAAGCCGGTTCCAAACCCGAACTTCATGCGGTAATTGCGATCAATACCGATAGCGATTCGCTGATTATCTGTAACGGGTACAAAGATGAGGACTATATTGAGCTGGCTTTGCTGGCCCAAAAAATGGGACGCCGCATTTTTGTGGTGGTCGAAAAACTGAACGAACTCAAATTGATTGCCCGAGTGGCCAAGCGGTTGAAAATTAAGCCCAACTTGGGGATCCGTATCAAGCTGGCCAGCAGCGGCAGCGGCAAATGGGAAAACTCAGGGGGCGATGTCAGTAAATTTGGGCTTACCTCCAGCGAGGTGCTCGAAGCGCTGGATTACCTGGACAAGAATAACCTGAGGGACTGCCTGAAATTGGTTCACTTCCATATTGGCAGCCAGGTGAACAAAATACGCCGGATCAAGATTGCTCTGCGCGAAGCCGCCCAGTTTTACGTGCAACTGTGCAAATTGGGTTATAACATCGATTTTGTGGACATTGGCGGCGGTTTGGGTGTCGATTACGATGGTACCCGCTCGGCCAACCGCGAGAGCAGCGTGAACTACAGCATTCAGGAATACGTGAACGATGCCGTATCGACTATGGTGGACGCGAGCGATAAAAACGGAATTCCCCACCCAAACATTATTACCGAATCGGGACGATCGCTTACCGCTCACCACTCGGTGCTGATTTTCGAAGTATTGGAATCAACATCGCTACCCAGTTGGGATGACGATGTGGAGGTGAGTGAAAACGACCACGAGCTGGTGCAGGAACTTTACAACCTGTGGGAGATGCTGAATGCTACCCGCATGCTCGAAGCCTGGCACGATGCCCAGCAAATACGCGAGGAAGCGCTGGACCGTTTCAGTTTTGGACTGATCGACCTGAAAACCCGTGCTCAAATCGAGCGCCTGTTTTGGTCGGTCGCCCGCGAAATACACCAGATGACCAGCAAAATGCGCCATGTTCCCGAAGAATTGATGTCGATGTCGAAATTACTGTCGGATAAGTATTTTTGCAACTTCTCGCTGTTCCAGTCCCTGCCCGATTCCTGGGCCATCGACCAGATTTTCCCGATCATGCCCATTCACCGGTTGGACGAAAAACCCGACCGCTCGGCCACTTTGCAGGACATCACCTGCGACTCGGACGGTAAGATCGATAATTTCATCTCAACCCGGAATATTTCGTACGACCTGCCCGTGCACTCGTTGAAGGCGCGCGAACCATATTACATCGGCGTGTTTTTGGTGGGCGCTTACCAAGAAATTCTGGGCGACCTGCACAACCTGTTTGGCGACACCAACGCGGTACACGTATCGGTAAACGGCGACACGTACAGCATCGACCAGGTGATTGACGGGGAAACCGTGGCCGAGGTGCTCGACTACGTGCAGTACAACCCCAAAAAGATGGTGCGCATGGTGGAAACCTGGGTGACCACCTCCGTAAAAGCCGGAAAAATTACAGCCGAAGAAGGCAAGGAGTTCCTGTCGAACTACCGCTCGGGCCTGTACGGTTATACTTATCTGGAATAAGAAAATCACACCATACATTTGCTGAAAGCCTTCCGTTTGGGGGGCTTTTTTGCTTGATGGTTCGAGGGGGCTTTGCTGTATAGAAAAAAAAATGCTAAAACCGGCTTTGGCTTTAGCACTTTTTTAGAAAAACTCGTGAACGGAAACACCACGGCGGTGTTTATTTGCGAAGTGATCAGTTTTCTACCAATGATGGCCGCTGGGTGAACATCTGGGGCCATTGTGATTTCCGTTGTTTTGGTTTTGGTTTTGATTTTGGTCTCGATTCTGATTCTGATTTCTCTGGCTGTCGCCAATCTGGTAGCCATTTCCATTGTTGCCATTGTTCCCGTTATTTCCATTTGCCTGGGCACTGTTGTTTAGCAGAATCATCATGGTGGCAGCTGATGCGGCAGCATAACCGGCTTTTTTAATGGCTTCCTTGCGTGTCATTTTTTGGCTGTCATGACCCGCAATTTGTTTGTTTTCAAGGGTATTCTTTTTCATAGCTGTTGTATTTTGGGTTTTCGATTTGTTGACCGTGTTAAAAACTATATTTCTTTCAATACTATTTGATTTGGATCAATTGGACTTAAGCTTATATTCTGTAAGCAATTTCGAACAATCTGCTTCGCGGGGCAATGGGTATTTTCCCCCAAAAGCGCTTTCGCGATGTTTATGTTTGAAGCTATATTCGGATGGACATCAGGTGTTTTTACTACCCCGACGATTCGGTAAATAGTTTTTATATTTAACTTGTCATTCATCAATCTGCTCAATGTTAACGGGGAAATTTCATGGCGAAGGTTGCTTGCGTTAAAAAGAAAATAGGGCAATCGTACCTGGTGTGGTTGCAGAACAGTAACTTGTATTTTCAGCTGGAAGAGCCTGCCTGGTTTGTCTTCAGTAAATTGGCCAGGCGTTACCGGCCGGAAACAATAGCTGTCGAATTCGGGCAGCGCTATGGGTTGAGTTCTGAGGAGAGCCTGGCATTTGTTACCGAAATGCGCGATCGGGTGGAGGAGTTCAATCAGCCGCCTGCAAGCTTTGAAAATGATCGTTCGGTCATGGATGCTTTTCAGAAGTATGTTTTTACCCCGATCTCCGTTCATCAGTATCAATTTGGTACGAAAGTCGTTCGGTTTTCTTACGAAAAGGAAGGCTTGGTAAAATACATCCATCCGTTGGTTGAGCATCTGGAAGTTGATGGCGATCAACGGGAATCCAGTAGTTTCGAATTATTTACCTGCGAGGGCAGGGTCGTATTCCGGTTGGATGGCGAGGTAAAGGGGTACTGGGGCAAAGCGGATAGTGAATATACAAAAGGAAAAATCTTCCTGGAGTTGATCAATGTATTGCACGACAAGTCTGACTCCGATTGGTTGATGACGGTCCATGCTTCGGCGATTACAAACGGACGAAAAACGATGCTGTTTTCGGCCGAACCCGGTAGTGGAAAAACCACCATGGCTGCCATGCTCCAGGCAGAAGGGTTTCATCTCATTTCTGATGATTTTGTGCCTTTCGATAAATATTCCATGCACGCGTATCCGTTTCCGATAGCCATGTCGGTTAAAGAGGGCGCCATGAGATTGATGACTTCTCTCTATCCGGATCTGGAAAAAAGACCGTTGCATGACCTTGGCCCGGAAAAGCAGGTGCGGTACTTACCGGTTGAGAACCACAAGATGACGATGATATTCCCGGCTCATGAATTGGTTTTTATTAAATACGATCAGGAAGTTGATTTTCGGATGGCAAAGTTGGAGCCGATCCAGGCAATTAAAATGCTTCTCGACCAGATCTGGGTACCGCCATCACCCGAAAATGTAGCGTTATTGTTTGATCGTCTGGAACAATTTTCGTTTTATCAACTTGTTTATTCAAACAACCGCAAAGCATTGGATGCGATAAAACAATTGTTTGATCATGACTGATAAGGAACTTTACTATTTCGTGGCAAAATGTCTTGCGCTGGATGAAAATCCCGGTTTCAAAAATGAAAACATCAGCAATGTGCAATCGGACCGGATTGATTGGCAGGATTTTGTTG
>JBFXGM010000030.1:0-66654 GCA_050178015.1 Mangrovibacterium sp. | reverse complement strand
GGCGATATTTATTTAGCCAGGGTCAAAAAAATTATGCCGAGCTTAAACGCTGCCTTCATCGACGTTGGGTATGAAAAAGATGCATTCTTGCATTATCTCGACATGGGGCCGCAGTTTTCAACTTTAAATAAGTTCATGAAAATTGCCAGTTCTCCAAAAAACCGTATTTCTTCGCTGTCAAAAATCCAATCAGAGCCCGACATTAACAAAGAGGGCAAAGTTACAGAGGTGTTAAAGGCCGGACAGAACATTCTGGTCCAAATTGCCAAAGAGCCCATATCAACCAAAGGGCCGCGGTTAACCTCCGAATTATCAATTGCAGGAAGAAATTTAGTGTTGATGCCGTTTAGTGAGAAAATCAGTATTTCTCAGAAAATCAGCTCAACCGAAGAAAAGAACCGGCTGAAGAAATTGATTCAAAGTATCAGGCCGAGGAAATATGGTGTCATTGTCCGGACCGTCGCCGAAGGAAAGCGAGTGGCCGAGTTAGACCAGGAACTGAAGAAACTGGTCGCCAAATTTGAAACGATTCTCCAGAAGTTGAGGCGGGCCAATGCACCGTCTTTAATCGTGGGAGAAATCGACCGGACAACCGCTCTGTTGAGGGATATTTACAACCCAAATTTCAGCAGTGTAATCGTAAATGATGCTGCTGTAGCCGATGACATTGCAGAATACCTTGGAACGATCGATCCGGAGAAACGAAAGATTGTCAAATTGTACAAAGGCGGTCAGCCTATATTTGAACATTTCGGGATCGAGAAGCAGATTAAGTCGTCATTTGGAAAAACCGTTTCATTTAAAAACGGGGCTTACCTGATCATTGAACATACCGAAGCCTTTCACGTCATTGATGTGAACAGCGGAAACCGCTCGAAGGCAGGAGTTGATCAGGAAACCAACGCGCTGGAAGTGAACCTTGCAGCGGCAGAGGAAATTGCACGACAATTGAGGTTGAGGGACATGGGGGGCATTATCGTTATCGATTTTATCGATATGCACAATGCCGAAAACCGACAAAAGGTTTATGAACGCATGAAAGAGGCGATGGACGCCGACCGCACCAAACACAACATATTGCCACTGAGCAAGTTTTGTTTGATGCAGATAACGCGCCAACGGGTCCGGCCCGAAGAGCATGTAGAGACAGCTGAAGTTTGTCCCTCATGCAAGGGAACCGGAAAAGTAACGCCTACTATTCTCTTTACAGATGAACTGGACAATAAAGTCAATTACATTTTCAAAGACCTGAACAAAAAGGCTTTGACACTGAAAGTTCATCCTTACGTTGCTGCATTTTTAACCAAGGGACTGATGTCCCAAAAGCGAAAATGGGCTTTCAAATTTTTAAGGCGTGTTACTATTGAAGGAGTGAACTCCATGAGTTTTCTGGAGTACCATTTTTTTGATGATAATATGGAAGAAATTATACTTTAATGGCAAGTCCCGGGCATTTTCCCCGGGATTTGTTATTTTAGGGATGTTTTAAGCTGTTATCATGAGAGCCATCCTGTTTATATTGTTTGTATTTCTGACCGGAGGAACACACGCTTACGAGATTAGCGGAAGGATAAACATTTCCTCTGATTGGCAACCACGTATTTACCTGGCATCTATCAATTCGCCGGAGAACCTGTTTGTGGCCTCGCCCGAATTCATTATTGATGAAGCCTTCATTGATCCGGGTGGCAGCTTTCGGCTTTCCGGCCAGGATATGCCGGATGATCCGCGTTTTTATCGTCTGTACCTTGTTCGTAATAATTTTTTTGCCGTTGAGTTTATAACCGATTCGGTGCGGAATTTTATCCATCTTCTATTGAATAATCAGGATAGTATCTACCTGGAGAATGATGATCCGCACCATGTATTTGGTACGGTCCGGATTACCGGCTCCGAAACCAACGTTCGGTTAAACGAGTTTGAGAATGCCTATTACCAGAAACGTAAGCTCATTCAGGAAATTAATACAATCGCCAAACGCGATTTTCACAGCCAAAGTCTGAATAAATATATTCGTGAATTTGTTGAGGGATGCGACGATGTGCTCGTTGGCTTGTTCGCCATTTATCACATTGCCGATAAGGAAACAGACTTTTTGCGGAACCCAGGTTTTTACTTCAACTTTCAGGAACGAATGGCTGTTTCCTATCCGAAACATTTTTATGCGCATGCATACAACGATTTGCTAACGAATCTGGTTGGATATCGTGATTTGGTTTGTGAAATCCCCAGGATTACAAAACCCTGGCGAAACTGGATTATCTGGGGTGAAACGGCCATTATCTTTTTTCTACTGTTTCTGATTTTCCGAAAGCATCGTAGCCAGTCGCGCGAAAGGGCAGTGGAGCTTAGGAGTCTGTTGACCGAAAAAGAACGCTTGATATGGGAGAGTTTGGCAGCAGGAAAAACCAATAAAGAAATTGCTGCCGATTTGTTTATTGAGCTGAGTACCGTAAAAACCCACATCAATAATTTATACAAACGGTTGGGGGTATCGAATAGGAAAGAGGCCATTACGTTGTACAACCAACAAAAATAATGCGTTTTTACCGGGGACTAGAACCTTTTTCAATCCTTTTCGGCCAATTATCAACCTACCGCTTTTATAGGATTTAGGCGCTACCGCTTATTTTTGTGCCATTCATAAAAATTTTGAACGATGAAGCAAATAACTTTTATTATCACATTGATCCTGTTTTCCCTGCAGTCGTTTTCACAAATTCTTGAGCCTGTAAAATGGTCTTTTGATTCCAGACAACAGGGTGATGAAGTTCAGCTAATTTTTAAAGCTACCATTGAGGATACATGGCATTTGTACGATACCAACCTGCCGGATGGCGGCCCGGTGCCAACTTCAATTAATTATAGCGATACCAGCCAGTTTGAGTTGATTGGCGAGTTGAAAAAAATTCCGGAACCAACCGAGAAGTTTGATGAAACTTTTCAAATGGACCTGCGCTATTTCAGCCACCAGGCCGAATTCGTCCAAACTATTCGGCTGAAATCTGACAAGCTGGTTGAAATAAGCGGTTATGTGGAGTTTATGTGTTGCGACGATGAAACCTGTCTGCCTCCGACCGAGGTCGATTTCAATTTTAAATTCAATATTGCCGATCCGGAGGGCGCTGCGGAGGTGAGTGGTGAGGAGCAACAAACGCCCCCAATAAAAATAATGACCGCTAAAGGAAAAGAGGGCTCCACCGAAACGATGTGGCTGTTTTTCTTTTTCTCCTTTTTAGCAGGTCTGGCTGCAATCTTAACGCCTTGTGTTTTTCCGATGATCCCGATGACGGTTTCATTTTTCATGAAGAGCGGCGAAAACAAACTGACGGCCAAGTTGCATGCGGTTTTTTACGGGCTTTCGATCATTGCCATTTATACCATTGTCGGAACGCTGGTAGCTGTGCTGTTTGGGCCGGATGCTGCAAACTGGCTGAGTACCCATTGGTTGCCAAACACACTGTTTTTTCTCATTTTCATGATTTTCGCCTTCTCGTTCTTCGGCATGTTCGAAATTGTCTTGCCCGGTTGGCTGGTCAATAAGTCCGACAGTCAGGTTGATAAAGGCGGTTTTCTGGGCTCTTTCTTCATGGCATTGACGTTGGTGTTGGTTTCTTTTTCCTGCACTGGGCCAATCGTTGGAGCCATTTTGGTTGAGTCGGCCGGTGGCGCCGTGTTGAAACCCATAATTGGTATGTTTGGATTTGCCTTGGCTTTTGCACTGCCGTTTACTTTATTTGCCTTGTTTCCCGGCTGGTTGAGCAATTTGCCAAAATCGGGCGGTTGGCTAAATTCCGTGAAAGTGGTGCTTGGCTTTCTTGAACTGGCTTTGGGACTTAAATTCCTTAGCATTGCCGACCAAACCTATCATTGGGGAATTCTTGACCGTGAGGTTTATCTGGCGATCTGGATTGTCATTTTTGTGTTGTTGGGTTTTTATCTGCTTGGAAAACTGAAGTTTTCGCACGACAGTGATGTGAAGCACGTTTCCGTTCCCCGTTTAATGATGGCCATTATCACCTTTTCGTTTGTGATTTACCTGATCCCCGGCATGTTTGGCGCGCCACTGAAGGCCATTTCCGGTTATCTGCCGCCGCAAACCACACACGATTTTGATTTGCACAAAATCATCCGCGACGAGGTGAGGCTTGTAACTGCATCATCTGGCGCTCATGCTTTTAATGGCATAAATGAATTGTGTGACGACCCGAAATATGATGATTTCCTGCATTTGCCCCACGGGCTGAATGGCTATTTCGATTATGAACAAGGAATGGCTTGTGCGAAGGCCCTGAATAAACCTGTTTTTATTGATTTCACCGGCCACGGCTGCGTGAACTGCCGCGAGATGGAAGCCACTGTTTGGTCAGATCCGCGGGTGCTGGAGCGCCTAAAAAGCGAGTTTGTCATAATAGCACTCTATGTTGATGATAAAACCACCTTGCCGGAAAGCGAGTGGGTGACTTCGGCTTATGACGGAAAGGTAAAGAAGACGCTGGGGAAAAAATATGCCGATTTCCAGATTACCCATTTTGGCGTAAATGCACAGCCTTACTATGTTTTGCTGGATACCGGCGGCAATATGCTGGTTGAGCCCAAAGCCTATGATTTGAACCCGAATAATTTTATCGAATTTCTGGATGAAGGGATCCGGAAATTCAACCAACAGTAATCTCCGTTTTTTCGTTAGAATAAATCCCGGTCAAATTAATGGCCGGGATTTTTCTTGTACGGGTTCTACCTTTTGTTTATTCTTTCCAAACGGTAACACCGGGGCTGGGCAGGGTTTTGCTTCCAACCAGAATTTTGGCCGCTTCGCTGAGTGGCAGTTCATAGGGTTGCGACGAATAGTTGACCGCCACGTAAAAGCCATCTTCCCATTCCACAAAAACTCCTTTGGGCAGATTGTCAATATTGGCGCCTGCTTTTTTATAAACCTCAGCCATCAGGTCTTTTTCCAGGTTTTTGTCGTCCGTATCTACACCGATATAAGTTACCGTACCTTTTCCGGCTTTGCGGGTCACTGCGGCCGTCATTCCTTTGTAAAACTGATTATCGTAGTTGGCCAGCGCTTCGGTGCCTGCATCTGCAACCAGTTGTTCACCCCAATTGTTCCAGCGGTATTGTTTCCCGTCAAACGAAACCAGTCCGTTGCCGTCTTCCAGCATCAGGTCGTAGCCGTCAATTTTTGCCCCGATCAGGTCCCACATCGGTTCGGCCCATTGGGCTTCAAAAAGGTGGCTGTTGCGGTCCTTGTGCCCGGTGCGGCAGGTAACAATCAGTTGTCCACCTTCCTCGGCGTATTCTTTCCAGCGTTCAATCAGTTTTTCATCAACCATTTGATAGGCCGGGACGAGCAAAAATTCATATGCTGAAAAATCGCTTTCTTCCGTAATAATGTCAACCGGACAGCCAAACGATTTCAGAATGTCGTAGTAACTTTTTACGAAGGACCAGGTATTCCATTGACGGGTCCGTTTCGAGATTTCGGTATCCCACAGGTTGTCGTGGCTCCACAGGATGGCCGTTTTCTTTTTCAGCAATTCCCGGGGCATTTCTGCTTGCGGGTCGTAATGCGCGCGTAGTTCTTTTATCTGGTTGATGAACTTTTCGTATTCAAGTCCGCCGCGCGACGGGGTTACGCCATCCGGCCCGATGATGCCGTGGTGGTATTGCTCCGATCCGTAAAGTGGTTGACGAAAGCGGTAGGTACATGCAAAAGATGAGCCGCCGGCCCAGGCATTCCACAGCCACATATTGACGGCGCCCGGCTCCGGAATCGGGTTGATGGGCGCCCAGTTTACCTGGCCGGGTTGCAGCTCCATCACACCGGTAACGCCGTTTATCGGTCGGTAAAAATCGTTGGCAAAGCTGATGTTGTTGTGGATACCCAACCGGAACCCATTCTCTCCCACATTTTTCTCACTGCTTACCGGGTACATGGTGTAGCAGCTGAAATTGAACTCTTTCGGTCTGCGCGGATCGGACGATGTGATCGAATGGATGTAGTTGGAGGTGATCCACTGGTCATTTGAAATGCATTTTTTTAATATTTTGGCCTGAAAATCCAGAAATTGGGCTTGTTTGTCAGCCAGAAAGCGGTGGTAATCCAGCAAGCCGGTTGGGCTGACACCGTATTGAATGGCTGGATTGGGAATGTTGATTTGATCAAAATCCTGGTACAGCCAGCTCCAGAATTTGTTCCCCCAAGCATGGTTCAGTTGGTCGATGGTGCCGTATTTCTCTTTCAGCCACAGGCGAAATTTTGCTTGTGCATTCGGACTGTAATCTTCCAGCGAGTTGGGCTCATTGTCCAACTGCCAACCCATAATGGTTGGGTTGTTTCCGTATCGTTTGGCCAATTCTGTCACAATTTTTTCGGTGTACTCCCAAAACAGATCGCTTGACATCGAGTAATTGGCGCGAGAGCCGTGAAATAACATTTTGCCGTCCTTGTCCATCCGGTAAATGTCCGGATGGTTAACCGACATCCAGATAGGAGGGCAGGGCGTGGGGGTGCACATGATTACCTTCAGCCCTTTTTCACCTGCAATTTTAACGGCTTTATCCAGCCATGCAAAATCGAATTTTCCCTCTATCGGTTCCATGAATGCCCAGGCAAACTCGCCAAAGTGGGTGAATTCGAACCCCATTTCGGCCATCTTTCCCAAATCGCGTTCCCATTGCGATTCAGGCCAATGTTCGGGGTAGTAGTATGCGCCCGTCGTAATGAGCTGTTCCTCCGGGAAAAATGTTTGATTGGCAGTTTGAGCTTGCAAATTCAGTGTTGCAAGCAGAATGGTGAGCAATAGCAAATAAGCAGATTTCATCGTTAGTAGTTTTTTGAATGATTAGTTTAACGGTTGGCCTTTCGAAGTTTCAGGCCAGTACGTTAAGGACAAATATAATTTGTAGCGTTGACAAAACGAACGGTTTCTTGCCGGAAGAGGTCAATCTTTACAAATAGCGGGCAGTATTTTTCTTATAAGAAAGGTATTCTTCGCCAAACTCGGTGGCCATAAACTTTTCCTCATTCAGAATGATCATGTGGTGGATGATCAGGTTGAAAATTAATAAAACAGCCAGCACGATGCTGGGTATGAGCAGAAAACAGGCCGCGAAAAAGAAGAAAAAGCTAGTGTACATCGGGTTGCGGCTGATGCGGTAAACGCCTTCGGTGTGCAGGATATGTGGCGATGTTGGCAAACCGACACGGGTAAAAATGCTCAGGCTGTAATAGGCTGGGAGCAGCAGCAGATTTCCGCCAAGCAAAAAGATAAGCGCCATGAGCTTTTGCACTTCGGGGATTTCATTCTGAATGAGCCAAGGGGCTAAACTGAAAAAACCAGGAAAGGCAGAGGTCAGCATAATTAGGCCTATAGCCAGTCCGGTTATGCTTTTGGAAGCGTAGAACAATATGGGTGAGATGCTTGGCTTTCCCAATATCCCCTGCCCGTTACGCAACAGTTGGTATCCCAGCAGGGCGGTGGACAAAACAGGCAGTCCGCCAAAAATGATTAAGCCGAGTTGGAGCAGGCCCATTACAATTCTCCTTTGTACTGATATCCGATTTCGGCAATTATTTTTTCGATTTCGCCCAGGTTTATTTTATTACCTGCAATTTTTACCGCCGATGTATTCCTGTCGGCTATTACTTCCTCAATTCCATCCAGTTTCAGCAGGTTGCGGGTCACACTGGCTTCGCAATGGGAGCAGGTCATCCCTTCCACTTTCAAGGTTTTAAAATCCATACTTATGGTAGTCTTTTGTGATTTTTCAAAACGTTCGTAAAAATAGCCAAAAATTAACGAGCCAATCAGTACAACCGATGAGCCAACTTGCAGCCATTTGGGGAGCATTTCGTGTTCGCCATCGCCATGGATGTGGGCAATCTGGTTCATGATCAGGTCGGTTGGGATCAGCCAGTTGGTGAGCATTCCAAAAATTACGGCCCCTCCGATAATGGTCCCCAGGTAAACAAACAGGGATTTTCTGCCCATTGTATTTCCAATGACGGTCATGGTGGCTACGTTGGTTGCCGGGCCGGCCATCAGGAAAACCAGTGCGGCCCCGGGCGAAACGCCTTTCATCAACAGCACGGCTGCAATGGGGATAGAGCCGGTGGCACAAATATAGATAGGCACCGAGGCAGCCAGGATAATCAGTATTTCCAGGATTCCCCATCCCTGAAATGAGGTGAAAAAGTCGTCCGGTAATATGACTGAAATGAGGGCGGCAATTAGAAAACCAATGATCAGCCACTTGGCAATGTCTTGCAAAAGTTCAACAAAAGCATAGTGGGTAGCCCTTACAAAAGCGTTGCCTTTGGGTTTTTCAGCATGGCAGCCGCATGAGTCATCGTCGCAGGTTGCTGCTTTCGTATCACTCGGTTTAGTTGAAATAAGAACGCTTTGGTTGCTTTTGGGGGTAGCAGTGGCCATCGACAAACCAGCAAATGCGGGCTTTGCTTTTGGCTTTTCTTTTACCAGCCAGTTGGTTAAAATACCGCCTGCAATTCCGGTAACAAAGGCAACAATTGGGCGCAGAATGGCAAAAGGCCAGCCCAGCATGGAGTAGGTGGCAAATATGGAATCGACACCGGTTTGCGGAGTGGAAATCAAGAACGAGTTGGTCGCGCCCCGCGAAGCCCCATTCTTGAAGAAAGAAATCCCGGTTGGAATGACCCCGCATGAGCACAAAGGCATGGGTATGCCCAGCAACGATGCATTTACGGCTGATTTCGCTGTCGGTTTGCCCATGTATTTCTGGACCCTATCCTGTGGGAAAAATACCCTTAGCAAACCGGCAAAGATCAACCCCAAAATCAACCACGGCGCCATTTCGTTGAGCAGGTAAACCAATTCAGAAATATAATTTGAAATAAACGTTTTCATCCACGATCCTTTTCTATATACAATTCCCGAACGGCAAAAATTGTTCAGGAAGAACAGCCAAATATACATGATTTGGGTAGAAAACGGTAATTTACGTGTTCAGTGAAAGATGGAGGTTTCGTGGCAAGGTGCCATTGCTTCGCCATCAAAAAGTGAAGGTTTGGAACGCCGCCATTGTCTGTCCGTCATCATTTAATGAAGGGCTGCCCAACGAAAAAGGAAGGCTTTAATATTTAATGAAAGGCTCCCTGCGAAAAAAGGAGCGTTTCATCATTTAATGAAAGCTCGTCCAACTGAAAAAAGGGGATTTCATCATTTAATGAAAGGCCGTCGAACTGAAAAATGGAGGCTTCATGATTTAATGAAAGCTTCCCCGGCAAAAAAGAAGCCCGTCATCATTTAATAACGGGCAAAAAAGTGGCGGCAGGAGCCAAGGTCTTCAGTATAAAACGGGGCGAATTCAGTGGCTGTTGACTTAAACTTTTTCGACATAAAGCTGCGCGGCCTCGTCTTTTACCACAACTACGGGTTCGCCTTTGTCGATCATGCCCACGTTGGCTACCGCATCGTAAATTTTGCCTTCGATCATCACTTTCCCGGAAGGGCGAAGGACCGTGTAGGCAGTGCCTGTTTTCCCGGTAAGTCTTTTTATATTGGTATCTACACCCACAAACCCCTTTTCTTTTTCCTGTACTGAGTGCAGCGATAGATTCCGGAAGACGCCGGTATCCGCCGAAAATAGCTTTTTGCTCAGTGCGAGGCTCAGCATAAACCCGGCAAACAAACCAACAAGAACAGTGGACAAGGCTGTGGTGATTTTGGCCGGGTCCACACCCTCGAAATTGAAATTGATATTGTCGAGTAAGGCCAATACCAGTCCGGTAAAGGTGAACAGGATGCCCAGGATGCCCGCCACGCCAAAGCCAGGCAGCACAAACAGCTCAACAGCAATTAAGATCAACCCGACAATGAACAGCAGTATTTCCCAGTGCGCTGCCAGCCCTTCGAGGTACAGCGGGGCGAAATAGGCAACGGCGGCAATCAGGGCAACTGCCAGCGGGAACCCAACTCCAGGCGTTTGCAGTTCGAAATAAAGGCCACCCAAAATGGCCATGATCAGGATTCCGGAAACAATCGGGTTGACTAAAAAACCAATGATTTTTTCCAATTTTGTCGGTTTGTATTCCACCAGTTCGTAATTTTCGAACCCTGCTTTTTTCAATACCTCCGGCACATTTTCGGCAATTCCTTCGCAAAAACCATATTTCATGGCTTCGGAAGGGGTGAAGGTAAGCACTTTGCCGGTGTCGATGATACCTGGGATATAAACCCGTTCGTCCACCATGGCTTCTGCAATTTTAGGATCGCGAAACCAATGAAAAGTAGTGTCCTGACCACTGATGATGGTATCACCGCCATGCGATTCGGCGGTTGCCCGCATGATGGAGCGCATGTACGACTGATATTTGTCGGGCATTTGTTGTCCGGTTTGGTTAACCACGGTGGCGGCGCCGATAGAAGCTCCCGGACGCATAAAAATGCTGTCGCAGGCAATGGAAATGAGCGCTCCGGCACTGGCGGCATTGTTGTCGATAAACACATAGACCGGGATGGGGCTGTTGAGGATTTTGGTGCGGATGGAATCGGCATCCAGCACTGTGCCCCCGTAAGTGTTCATGTGGATGAGGATTAGGTCGGCGTTCAGGCTGTCGGCTTCGGCAAAAGCCTGCTTGGTTTGCCGCCAGGTTCCCGGCATAATGTTCTCCATGATGTTGAACTTATATACGAGGTCTTTCTTTTCCTGGGTACTTTGGTCTTGAGCATACCCGGAAGTGATAGCAGAGAGTACGATAATGAGAGCCAACAGAAAACCTGATTTCATAGTATTTTTTATTTGGGGATTGTCGATCAAAGTTAAAGAATTTTGGATTCCGATGGCATTTTATTCACCTGGTGACTTCAAGTCACCAGGTGAATAAAACTTGGTTTGGCTATCCTTTCAGGATTTTATCAATCAGATCGAGTTCCTCGTCGGTAAAAGCCAGGTTGTTGATCATGGCAACATTGTCCTCCAATTGTTTCACCGAACTGGCCCCAATCAGTACCGAGGTCACCCGTTTGTCTTTCAATAGCCACGCCAGTGCCATTTGCGCCAGGCTTTGTCCGCGTTGCAGGGCAATTTCGTTAAGTTTTTTCACCTTTTCAATGGCTGGGGTTACCTGGTGGGGCTTCAAAAACCCCCACGATTTTGAGGCGCGTGAACCTTCAGGAATACCATTTAAGTATTTGTCGGTAAGCAGTCCCTGTGCCAGGGGCGAAAACGGGATGCAACCGATTCCTTCCTCTTCCAACACATCCAACAGGCCATCTTCCACCCAGCGTTCAAACATGCTGTATTTGGGTTGATGGATCAGGCAGGGTGTTCCGAGTTGGCGTAGGATTCGGGCGGCCTCTTTGGCCATATCGGCCGGATAGTTCGAGATGCCCGCATAAATTGCTTTGCCCTGGCGCACGGCCTGGTCGAGGGCCATCATGGTTTCTTCCAGCGGGGTGTCGGGATCGGGGCGGTGTGAGTAGAAAATGTCAACATACTCCAGGCCCATTCGTTTCAGGCTTTGGTCGAGGCTGGCCAGTAAATACTTACGGCTTCCCCATTCACCGTATGGGCCTGGCCACATCAGATAACCTGCTTTGGTTGAAATGATCAGCTCGTCGCGATAGGCTGAAAAGTCTTGTTTCAGGATTTTTCCGAAATTTTCTTCGGCCGATCCTGGTGGCGGACCGTAGTTGTTTGCCAGGTCGAAATGGGTGATGCCCAGGTCGAAAGCCCGGTGTAGCATGGCGCGTCCGTTTTCAAAAACATCCACGCCACCGAAATTATGCCACAAGCCGAGCGAAACGGCGGGCAATTTAAGGCCTGATCGGCCGCAGCGGTTGTAAGGCATGGATTCATAGCGGTTTAGGTTGGCTGTGTAACTCATTCTGTTTTAGATTTAATAGTGATCAGTAAACAAAGATAAACCTTCGGATGGAAAATTAATCGGCTTTCGCCAAGCAGTTTTGAAAACAAAGAAACCGAATGCAGGAATGCTTTGTTTTATTGACTGGATGATGACAAACAAATTAGAGGCATGAACACAGCAAATAATAAAACAGGACCGGCCCCGATTTATGTCGTTTCCGGGGGGAAGGGGCTGGCGGGCAACAACATGGTTCAGTCCACACTGATCCAGTATCCGCAAAATAATGTACCGGTAATCATTGTGCCCAATGTGATGGATGAGGAAAAGCTGGAAGCCATTATTTTGCAGGCCAAACAAGATGGGGGACTGGTGACCCACACCATGGTGGACCGACACTTGCGGACACGCCTGATTGAGCTGGCCAGCGAGCATGGGGTTTATCAAATTGATTTTATGGGCGAGTTGGGCGATTACCTCGACAAGATGTTGGGAATTCCTTCGTTACAGTCGCCGGGCTTGTACCGCGAGATCAACCAACAATATTTCGACCGGATTGATGCCATGGAATTCACGCTGAACCATGATGACGGACTAAGCCCGCAACGCTTGCACGAAGCTGAAATTGTACTTTGCGGCGTATCCCGTTCCGGGAAGACCCCGTTGAGCGTTTACCTTGCCCTGTATGGCTGGAAAGTGGCCAACGTGCCGTTGGTTGCGGGAATTGATCCTCCTCCTGAGTTGTTCAGTATCGATCCCGACAGGGTATTTGGCTTGCAGATCGGGATTTCGCAATTGGTTGCCCACCGAATGAAGCGGTTGCGGAGTTTCAATAATTTGGGAAATACCAACTATGTGGATGAAAGGCTGATATTGGAAGAAATTCGTCATGCAAACCTGGTTTTTTCCCGGGGAAAGTTTACCGTGATTAATGTAAATAATAAACCGGTCGAATCGTCGGCCAATGAAATTCTCAATATTTTGACCTCGCGCTATCATTACGGGGGAAGAAAAATTCAATCTCCTTATCAGGATCCCGGTGAACCAAATAGGCCGGACGATTTATTTGAACGGTTTGATGAAGATGGGGTTGATTAATCTTGGACTCTTTGG
Source organism: Mangrovibacterium sp. (assembly GCA_050178015.1). Taxonomy (GTDB): domain Bacteria; phylum Bacteroidota; class Bacteroidia; order Bacteroidales; family Prolixibacteraceae; genus Gaoshiqia. Next base: position 53,687 of record JBFXGM010000030.1, on the reverse strand, counting down.
AGGAATGCTATATGTTGGCTAAATAAGTGTCATTTTTACCCATAAAACAGAAGGTGAAAAAAATCCCTCTTTTCGCTTTTTATAATGAATCTGAATAAAGCGGCTGCTGGTTCAATTTCGTACAAGTTTTAAGTCTATTTTGTTGATTATGAGCTGGAAATATTTTCCGGACGTACCAGTGCGACGTTTCTTTGTAACTGTGCAAATTCTACAGGTAGCTTTACAACATGTTTTTGGTTCGGGTGAGGCTGTGGATTAGCTTTCTGTAAACTGGGCAAAATAATTTTAATTTTTAATTTTGTTTTTCTGAAATTTCCGTTGAATTCAACACGAGAAGGCATCACATGGTGCCTGTTTGAAATCGGAGTTATTCAGATTTTTAAATAAATTATTTAAACCAACTATTCTTAATTTACTTCATTATGCAAGACAGTAAACAATCTTATGCATTGCCAATTTTTATGATGATCTTACTTTTTGGTATGATCTCTTTTGTAACAAATTTGGCAGCTCCTATGGGGGTCGTTGTGAAATCGCAATTTCAGGCCTCGAATTTTTTAGGCATGTTAGGAAACTTTGCCAACTTTTTAGCTTATCTCTTTATGGGGATTCCAGCAGGTAAATTGCTCGAAAAAATAGGCTATAAAAAAACTGCATTAATAGCAATCCTTGTCGGTTTTGTTGGTGTTGGAGTACAATATTTTTCCGGGGTTGCCGAGAGCTTTTTAGTTTACCTTTTGGGTGCTTTCATCGCAGGTTTCTCCATGTGTATGTTGAACGTCGTCGTAAATCCAATGTTGAACACACTGGGTGGTGGTGGAAAGAAAGGAAACCAATTAATCCAAATTGGGGCTACTTTCAATTCGTTGTCAGGAACGCTGGTGCCGATGTTGGTGGGAGCGTTGGTTGGCGAAATCACAAGAAATACTGCTATTAAAGATGTAAACCCGGTGATGTTTACAGCTATGGGTGTTTTTGCCTTGGTTGGCCTGGTTTTGTTATTTGTTAATATTCCCGAGCCGCACATCATTAAGGATAAGATGAAGGCCATTGAAAAATCATTGCATAGTGCCTGGTCTTTCCGTCACTTCATTTTGGGAGCAGTAGGTATTTTTGTTTATGTTGGAGTTGAGGTTGGCATTCCGGGAACACTGAATTTATTCCTTGCTGACCCGATGGCCGGAGGCTTGGATGCCACTACTGCTGGTTTTGTTGCCGGTACCTATTGGTTTCTGATGTTGATCGGGCGTTTCGTGGGAGCTTCAATTGGCGGTAAAGTTTCCAGTCGGTCGATGCTGATCCTTGCTTCAGCAGTTGGTATGGGCTTGGTTCTGATGGCTATTATTTCTTCACCTGCAACAACTGTTTCCATTCCTGTTCTTCAAACTACTGCAACCGGCGGAATCAGTTTTAGGGCAGCAAATGTTCCCGTGAATGCTATGTATCTTATTTTCGTTGGACTTTGTACTTCCGTGATGTGGGGTGGTATCTTCAATCTTGCCGTTGAAGGTTTGGGCAAGTTTACGGCTTCTGCTTCAGGTATTTTTATGACCATGGTTGTTGGTGGCGGTATTTTACCGTTAGTACAAAACGGTATTGCCGACAAGCTTGGTTACATGGTTTCTTATTGGGTCCCATTCCTCGGATTGGCTTATTTGCTGTACTATTCGCTTATTGGCAGCAAAAATGTGAATACAGATATACCGGTTAATTAAGCAAGTCTTGAGATAATTCATTCAAAAAATAAAATTCAGATATACAATGAAAAAAGTAGCAATAGGAATTGATGTTGGCGGAACAAATACGGCCATCGGAGTAGTTGATCAGGATGGACAGGTGATGGTGAAAAGTTCGATCTCCACGCCATCGCATGGAGATATCGACCGCTATATCGCTGACTTATCCAGTGCGGTTAAGGAACTGATCCATTCCGTGAAGTTGGTGAACGCCGATTTGGAAGTCCTGGGTATTGGAATTGGGGCACCAAATGGCAATTATTATAGCGGAACCATCGAATATGCGCCGAACCTGTCTTTTAGAGGTGTGGTGCACTTTGTGGAATTACTGCGGAAGCATTTCCCGGATATGAAGGCCCTGGCCCTGACCAACGATGCCAATGCCGCCGCAATTGGCGAAATGATTTATGGTGGCGCCAAACACATGAAAAATTTCGTGATGTACACCTTGGGAACAGGCGTAGGCAGCGGAGTCGTGGTGAACGGCGATTTGGTTTACGGGCACGATGGTTTTGCCGGCGAGTGCGGCCATACCACTCTCGTTCCCGGTGGACGCCTATGCGGCTGTGGGGCTAAAGGCCACCTCGAAGCGTATTGCTCGGCATCGGGCATGAAACGTACAGCTTTTGAAATTATGGTCCGTGATAACGCAGTTGACAGCTTGCTGGCCACTAAATCATTTAAGGAGTTGGACTCGAAAGCGATTTATGATGCTGCCGTTCACGGAGACAAAGTTGCTGTGGAAGTGTTTGAACAAACCGGAAAATGGTTGGGACAGGGATTGGCCGATACGGTGCACCACCTGAGCCCGGAGGCTATTTTCTTGTTTGGCGGACCAACAGCAGCCGGTGAATTTATTTTCAAACCAACACGCGAAAGCATGGAAGCTCACTTGCTGCCGATCTTTAAAAACAAGATCAAAATCCTTCCTTCAGAACTGAAAGCTGGTGATGCTGCCATTGTTGGGGCCAGTGCTTTGGTTTGGAAAGAGCTTGATAAATAACGCTGAATAGCATATAAACGAACGGGGATTTCAAATGAAGTCCCCGTTTTTATTGGTTGCACCAGTCATCAGTCATCAATCGTCAGTCAAGAGATATCCTTCAAAAACAGGCGGGCAATATCGGTGATAGTCTCATCCAGGTTTCGGTAGTTGAACGGGATGGTTTGCCCAATTTTACTGCCGTTGTAGTGGTTGATCCGGTTCGAGCCGGAAACCGTATCGCGGGTAATGGCAGGGCGTTTCCCCGAGAAAAAGCTGGCCAACCTTGCGGCGCGCCAGGCCATCTGCAAAATCAGGTCGGACGCAAATGTACTGGGCCTGGGCTTTTGCAGGGCATCGGCTATTTTGTTGAAGAACTCCTGATAGCTCATATTCCCTGCATTCAGTATAAAACGTTGGTTTCGGGTGTTGGGGAAGTTTTGGCCATCCATCAATCCAATCATGGCTGCTGCCACATCGCGTACATCTACAAAGCCGGTTTCGCCTTTGGTGTAATATTTCAGCCCTTTCCAGATTGCCTGAAACAACTTTGGGCTACCAATGTCCCAGTTGCCCGGCCCCAAAATGATGGAAGGGTTGACGATCACTGCATCCAGCCCTTCTTCGATGCCCCGCCAAACTTCCATTTCGGAAAAAAATTTGCTCAGGCTGTACGCCGATTTTTGCTTGGACGGCGTCCAATAAGTTTCTTCGTTGATTTCGGTCCCGTCGGTAGTTTTACCCAATGCGGCAATGGAACTCACGTGGCAAAACTTTTTCACTTTGTTGAACAGGGCAGCATCTATCAGGTTGGCCGTTCCGCGGACATTGTTGTTGAGCATGCTGTCATGGTCGTTGGCGTGAAACGATACGATGGCCGCGCAGTGATAAATTTCGGTTACGCCGGCAAGCACTACTTCCAGGCTGTGGTAATCCAGAATGTCGCCCTCCACCCATTCGATTTGGCTGAAAAGTTGATCAGCTTCATCGGAATAATAGGCAAAGACCTTGCTGACTAATTTCAGGTTGCTGGTGTTCCGTTTCAGCGCCCGTATCCGGCGCCCGGTCCGCACCAGGTCAAACAAGACGTGCGAGCCAACCAAGCCTGTGCCTCCGGTAACAAAAATCATAATAAACGAGTTGAATGATGGTTTTGAAATAATTGCGCCGATTGATTACCGTTCATGCTGGTTCCATGGGGTAACGGCCTTGGCGCCAAACTCTTTGCCGGTGATTTTTTCAATCTTCACCTTAATGATGCCCACATTTACCACAGCCGGGCGATTGAACTTGAATTCGCGGTCGCTGTATTGTGCCATGGTTGCCTCCAGGCATTTCACCTTTTCATCGTAGTCTTCCACAAACTCAACCATACCTTCTGCATTAACCGATTTCGATTTTACCCGGTAGCTGCATCCGTTGCGTTCATCCTGCCAGGCCAATTCTTCGCCCAATGTCCAGTTAATGCATACGCGCGGGTTCTTCTTCAGCGTTTCCCACATGCGCCCGTGCTGTGCCGAGTGAAGGATAACGGTGTCTCCTTCCAATCCGAAGTTCATGGGCAACACGTAAGGCTGTCCTTCATCGCTCACGGCAACATAGCAGGTTTTGCAGGCGCGTATTACTTTGTCAATTTCGTTTCGGTCTTGTATGAAGAGTGTTCTCATGATGAATTGGATTTGTCAGACAATGGTGCGGTTGCCCAATTGTTCTGAAAGAAATTTGGCTACTTTTTTCAGATTAATATGTTGGTTCTGAAGGTCCATGATTTGCTCAAAGTTGTTGGCCTGGGCTGCTTCGTGTATTTTGTGCTCCAGGTCGGCCAACATGTTTTTCACCTTGCGAAGCTTGTATTCCTGTACAATTTTGGGAACAAGGATGTCCAGGATTTCATCTTCGGCCTCCACAAAAGCGCCGCCTTTTTTCCAGCGTTTGCTTTCGATGTATTTGTCGGCCAACAGGTCGCTGGCGAGTTGGCTCACTTGCGGGTCACTGTGGTAAATGAAAAACTGTGCGGGATTGAACGATTCGTTTTCCAGGTTGTCGGCAAACAAATCCAGCATCTTGTTGATCAGTTCATTGTCCGAGCGTAGTCCGTCGTTCTCCAGCTCTTCAAGCACAAACTGACCCACCGAAATGCTATACGTCTCACCAGCCTGTTCACCTTCTTCCTCAAAAACTTCGTGTCGGAAATATTTCAACAAGATGCGAATGATTTCGCGCTCCTCAATTTCGCAGGTATTTTTGATCGGAGCAGCGGGAATGACGGTTGGCTGGACAGGTCTCGATTGCTCGCGGAAGCTTTTTTTCTGAAACTCTTCGTTGTCGCGGAACTTAATTTTTCGGACTTCGTTGTACAGAATTTCTTCCTGAACATCCATCAGGCGGCTGCATTCCTGGATGTATACCGAGCGGGTAATGGCGTCGGGCACCATGGCGATGGAGCGCACAATATCGTTGATTAAACGTGCCTTGCTGATCGGGTCGCTTTCGGCGCCTTTCATCAGCAATTGGGTTTTGAACCGGATAAAGTCAGTTTCGTGTTCGGCAATATATTGTTGCAGCTGGCCCGAACTCATCGATCGGGCAAACGAGTCAGGGTCTTCACCATCGGGCAGTAGCAGCACCTTCACGTTTACACCTTCTTCCAGCACCAGGTCGATCCCGCGCAACGAGGCTTTGATGCCGGCCGCATCGCCATCATAAATAATGGTAATGTTGGGTGTGAAACGCTTGATCAGGCGGATTTGGTCGGGCGTGAGGGCCGTGCCCGACGAGGCCACCACATTTTCGATACCGGCCTGATGGAGCGAAAGCACATCGGTATAGCCTTCTACCAGGTAACATTTGTCGAGCCGGGTGATGTCGCGCTTGGCCTGAAAAATACCGTACAACACGCGGCTTTTGTGGTAAATTTCCGATTCGGGCGAGTTGAGGTACTTGGCCACGTTTTTATCGCTTTTCAGCGTGCGGCCCCCAAAGGCAATCACCCGCCCGGCAATGTTGTGGATGGGAAACATCACCCGCCCGGTAAAGCGGTCGCGCACCCAGTCGTCACGTTTGATGGTCAGCCCCGTTTTTTCGAGGAAGTCCATTCTGTAGCCTTCCTTTTGGGCTGCCTGGGTGAAGGTGTCTTTCGAGTCGGGGCAAAAGCCCAGCTCAAATTTTTTGATGATTTCGTCGCGGATGCCCCGTTCGCGCAGGTAACTCAGCCCAATGGTGCGGCCTTCGTTTTCGTTCCACAAATAGCGCGTAAAGTATTTTTGGGCAAAAGCCGACACGATCATCATGCTTTCGCGTTCATCTTTCTGCTGCTTCTGTTCGGGCGTTTCCTCTTCGTCTTTTACCTCGATATTGTATTTCTTGGCCAGCCACTTCAGCGCTTCTGGGTAGCTCAACGACTCGTGCTCCATGATGAAGTTGACCGAGTTGCCGCCCTTTCCGCAACCGAAACATTTGAAGATGCCCTTGGCCGGGGAAACGGTGAAAGAAGGTGTTTTTTCGTTGTGAAAAGGGCAATTTCCAAGCAGGTTCACCCCGCGTTTTTTTAGGGTGACAAATTCGCCCACCACGTCCGAAATCTCCGCGGCGTCTAAAATACGGTCTATGGTTGTCTGATCGATCATTGCCACAAAAGTAGCAAAATTTGACTCTTTTCCGGGGATGAAAAATCAAGGGTGGCGAGATATTTCGTTACATTTTTCAAGCCCTTGCTTTTCCTCTGACTTATCTGAATTGCCCTACTACCATAAACATGGTAGCCATTTTGAAGCCGTGTTTTTTCAGCCTTTCCCTGAAAAGAGGCAGTTGGCCGGCTATTTGGTGGTACCCGGGCTTGCCGTTTAACACTTCCAGGTGTTGTTCCATCATCCGGTATTTTTCGTTGAGGATGGCTTCGTCGATGATGGCATTTTCCATGAGCTCGTGGGGAAACGAAAGTTTTATCCTGACACCTTGTTGAATGAGGATGTCGCGGATTTCGTCCTTGCTCCAGGTTTCCTGGTGGCTGATGCCGTTTGCCCGGTCAACGAATGATTTGACATGATGCAACATTTTGTGGTTTTCCTGCGCCTCGCTGAGTTCGTCAGCCGAAACTTCGTCAATGATGAACCAGCCGCCGGGTTTGAGCACACGTCTGATTTCGTGCATGGTAGCAGTAATATCGGCCAGGTGGTGCAGAGCTTTCGACATAGAAACAGCATCGAAACGATGGTCGTCAAATGCCAGCTTTTCGCCTTCCATCCGGCGAAATTCGATGTTGGGTTGCTGAAAGCGTTTGCGGGCTTCGTTTAGCCATTGCTCTCCCGGATCGATGCCGGTAATGTGCGCCCGACCTTGGAATACGTTATCCAGCACCTTCACAAAATCACCGGTCCCGGTGCCAATATCCAGTACGGATTCAATGGCTTTATTATGAAAAAAATCTTGTAACTGTTTCATGGTATTTCGTTTAATGTATTTATGAACTTATATGCACTTCATCAGATTAACAGCAAAAAGGCCGATATGGCTGTGATGATAATAATGGCTGACCGGTAGGTTTTCTCGGGGACAATTTTCACCAGCCGGATGCCCAGGAACGCGCCGAGGGCAATGGCCGGAAAGGTTATTAAATCTAGCGATAGGGTATGCCAGCTGATGGTTTCCCAGATAAACAGGTGCAACGGAAATTTGAAAAAATTGACAATCAGGAAAAACCAGGCCGAAGTGCCGATAAAATTGTTTTTGGGAAGGTGCATGGCCAGCAGGTAAATGGCAAAGATGGGGCCGGCCACGTTTCCAATCATGGTGGCAAAACCGCCCAGAATGCCCATTCCGGCGGCGAACCACCATTGGTGAGGAATGAGCTTGTTTTTCTTGCGATCGCGCCAAATCATCAGCCCGATGCAAATGAAAACCAGGATGGCAATCAGGTCTTTGAATTGTTCATCGTTGACAATTTCGCCCACCCACAAGGCTAGTCCGATCCCGATAAATGCCCAGGGTAAGATTTTCAGCAGGTAGCTCCATTTGGCGTGGCGCCGGTAATAGGCTACTGCAAAAACGTCTGCCATCATCAGGATGGGCAGCAATACGCCGGTCGATTGTTTTCCGCCGAATATAAAAGCAAGGACGGGAACGACGATCAGTGAAACACCTGGTACACCTACTTTCGACATGCCGATAAGCAAGCCGCATAAGGCCATCAGTGTCCATTCCAAGAGGTTGAGGTCTAAAAAGAGAAATTGCATTCGATTTGTTTAGAAGCACAAAGTTAAAAAAGGAGCTGTTTTATCGGGCAGTGAAGCGTAAAAAAGAAAGACCGGACGTAATTCCGGCCTTTCCCAACAATTAAACATTCGAAACAAACAAGATGCGCCATGAAGGCCGCTTTATAGTTTAAAGAAATAGCGTCTTTTATCGATTTTTTCCCAGTGGCCAGGCACCCATTTCCACCCTTTTGGCATCTCTTTCCAATAACCTGATATCCATTTGTGCCCTTCTTTCTCGGGGATCCAGGTGGATACAACCCACAGGTACACTTTTTGTTTTCGTGACCACACCCAATGGCCGGGAATCAGCACATGGGCTGAGCTTGGTTTTGGTGGTGTTTGCATATGCAAGTTGGGCGGCACCGGCTTTTCGGGCACTACCACTTGTGCATTCGCTTCGGTGTTCCCGAAAGCGATCATCGCGATGGCGGTTATTAAGATGAGTAGTTTACGTTTCATGGTTTGTGAATGCTTGGTTTGCTAGTGAAAAATCAAAAACAGTGCCATTGTGATTTGTCGCAGATTATCAGCCGTTATTGAGGTTGAGTATGAAATAAAAATGTTGGTGTCAGGATATTTTCTCGTGGAGGGCATCGAGTTCCGTCTCGTCAACTTGTTTGAACCAGTGCTGAAGTTGTTCGCGGGCCTGGGCTTTTATTTCAGGGGTGATATGAATGCTGATTTGCGACAGGGCAAAAATCAGCACACCCAGGTCGTCGCTAAACCCTATTAGTGGCGCCAGGTCGGGGATGGCATCGGTGGGCAGGATAAAATAGCCCAAAGCTCCGGCAATAGTGAGCTTGGTTTTGAACGGAACCTTCTCGTCTTTCATTAAAAAATAGAGGAGCAGTGCCGCGTAAACGACCTGAATGCCTGCCTTTTTAGCGTATTTTTTTAACTTCTCCGTGAAAGTTTCTTCGGAATAATATTTTTTGAAGCGTTCTCCGGTCATTTCAAGCTGACATTTGTGTAATCAACCCGCAAATCGCCGTAGTGTTCAATAATTTCGGCCATAATCTGTTCAATATCCTCCATTTCGGTGGCTTGCAACAGCTTTATTTTGTGGGGCCTGAAGTTGGGCAGGCCGGGGAAATATTTGGCAAAATGGCGGCGCATCATCAAAATGCCGCTGCGGACATTGTCTTTCCATTCAATAGACATGTGCAGCTGGTCGAGCATGTTTTGTGCGATTTCGGAGACGGTGGGCGGGGGGAGGGCTTCGCCGGTTTGCAGATAGTGTTTCACTTCTCTGAAAATCCAGGGGCGGCCAATGGCCCCGCGACCGATCATCAGGGCATCTACGCCGCTTTGCCTCAGAAATTCAGCGGCCTTTTCGGGACCGTTGATGTCGCCGTTTCCAATGATGGGAATGGTGATGCGCGGATTGTTTTTCACTTCGGTAATCAAACTCCAGTCGGCCTCGCCGGTATATAGTTGCTTGCGGGTACGACCGTGAATGGCCAGTGCAGCCACGCCGGCGTCTTGCAATCGTTCGGCGGCCTCGGTAATTACTTTCGAATTTTCGTCCCAGCCCAGCCGTGTTTTGGCAGTTACCGGCAACGAGACTGCTTTGACGATCTCGGCGGTCATGCGCTGCATTTTGTCCAGATCTTGCAACATGCCGGCCCCTGCGCCTTTGGCCACAATTTTTTTCATCGGGCAGCCAAAGTTGATGTCGATAAAATCGGGTCGTGCTTCTTCGGCAACTTTGGCGGCATTCACCATCGACTGAATATCGTGCCCATAAATCTGGATGGCTACCGGCCGGTCGAAATCAAACAGGTGCATCTTTTGGTGGGTTTTTTTCACATCGCGGATCAAGGCCTCCGACGATACAAATTCGGTGTACATCACATCCGCGCCAAATTTCTTGCACATGTAGCGGAAGGATTTGTAGGTCACGTCTTCCATGGGCGCCAGAAAAAGCGGCAGGTTTCCCAGCTCTATGTTTCCAATTTTCACAGTTATTCTGATTTTACGGTGCAAAGATAATCAGTTTGGATGGTTTGGAAAATTCGTCCTTGCGAAGTACGGTCGGAACAATTAAACTGGCTGTTTCCCGGAAGACCAGAAAGGTGTATATTTGGATTTTCAAAATTGAATGACATGGCGTTTACTGCTTTTCGGGGGATGAATCCCTGGTCGCAACTAATCATGACTGCTTTTGTAATCCTGGTGAGTTTTCTGGTTTTGTTTCTGCTGGCTATTGTTGCAGCTATTCCGGTTATCGGGTTGAATGAAATGCTGGCCAGCTTATCCGGCGGCAATTGGGATGACCCGGGAACCATCATGATCCTGAAATATTTTCAGGTGGTGCAGTCGGTCGGCTTGTTTGTGCTGCCGCCATTGGTTGTGGCCTGGCTGTTCGACGGAAACCTTGCCCGATATCTCCGGTTGAATACGAAGGTGAGTAAACGGGTAGTCGGGTTGGCAGTATTGTCTTTGCTGGCTTTTGGACCATTTGTTACCATGGTTGGAAAATGGAACAGCGACATGAGTTTACCCGGCTTTTTATCGGGTATGGAAGAATGGATGCGCACCATGGAAACTCAGGCCGAACAGCTGATAGACAAGTTTATCCGCGTGGAGACCACCGGCGGATTGCTTTTCAATTTGTTTATGATTGCGGTGATTCCCGCCGTTGGCGAGGAGTTTCTGTTCCGCGGGGTCATTCAAAAAATCTTCACCAAAATCACCCGAAATTATCATTGGGGAATCTGGATTTCATCTTTTTTGTTCAGCGCACTGCACATGCAGTTTTTTGGTTTTGTACCTCGTTTGTTACTTGGTGCCTTGTTTGGCTATATCCTGGTTTACAGTGGCTCGTTGTGGCTACCGGTTTTATGCCATTTTGTGAACAATGCGCTGGGCGTTTTGTCGTTGCATGCTGCCAGCCGCGGCAACGAACAGGTGGAGCGGATTTTTAATTTCGAATTTGGCGATAGTTTTATCTACCTGTGGCCTTTGGCTGCGATTAGCTTGTGGTTGACTTATATACTGATACGTGCCATGAAAAAAAACGGGCCGTTACATGAATTGGTCGTCAACGAATGACCATTCTTTTCGGATTGCTTTCTAAAAGAGGTTGGTTTGCAGTTTGTCGGCTTCCATCTTTTTTAACTCGGCTGGCCGATAGAAATAAGTTACGCCGTAATCGGTTGCCTTTTCACGTTTTAGTTCGTCGGGGAGGTTGCTGTACCTGGACTCAATTTCATTCCAAACTTGCTGGATTAGCTGGTCGGCTTCTTCGCGAACCTGAGTGATTTGTTCCGATGCACGATTGGTGATATTCTGGAGCATCATCTGGTGGCGATAAGCGTCAATAAAAGATTCGTAGTGGACTTTAACCAGGGCGATGGACGGGCTGTAAATTGGGCTGCCCCCATGCATGCACCGTTTTTGTTCGCCCGAAATTATTTTTTCGCCCCATTCCAGCACGTCTTTTTCCAGGTTGATGGTTGGAATTTTTTGCGAATTAACTTCCAAACCGTAAAATGCACGTGCTTCGGGTTTTATTTCTTCGCGGATGATGGCGAAGGTCATCACCTGAATAAAGTGGCTGATGTATAGTTTTGCTCTTTTGAAGGTTTCTCCGTATTCCCGTGACTTATCGAACTGGTTTTGCTTGGCGGCATTTAATTGGCGGATAGCAGCCGTCAGACGGGGATACAAAAATTGCATTTTCTCGAGGCTTTGTAAGCTAAAGGCCAGTTCTTTCATGGCGATCCTCTTCCCCTTTTCCAGAGCAGTTTCGATGGCCCTCATTCTGGCCTGATCTGTATTGGGCAACCTTCGGTACGGCATAAAAATAAGTTTTACGATTAATACGAAGATACAAAATCGTAAAACCGGTTTCGGGCTATTCGCATAAAACTAATTAACAAATAGCTGTTCAAAACCCTTATTTTAAAAGATTTTTTAGAAAAAGAGCCCGTAGCCGGACTTCTTGTTTATAGGTGAACGTTGATTTCCGATCTGAAAAACTTATTTTGAAATTTCCATCATCCGGAGAATCGGCTTTTTTGCCAATTCAATCACTTCCTCCGGTAATTGAACTTCAGGAAGTTCGTGTTTCATGCAAATGTAAAGCTTTTGCAGGTTGTTCAGTTTCATGTACGAGCAATCGTTGCAGGCACAGGTTGAATCGTTGGCCGGCGCGGGGATGAATACTTTGTCGGGGCAAGCTTTTTTCATCTGGTGCAAAATGCCGCTTTCGGTGGCCACGATAAACTTTTGGGCCGGGCTTTCCTGTACGTAGTTGAGCAACGATGAGGTAGAGCCAATGTGTTTGGCCAACAGCAGCACGGGGCGTTCGCATTCGGGATGGGCAATGAACTCGGCATCCGGGTTTTCGTCCATCAGGTTGATGATCTTTTCAACCGAATACTGCTCGTGAACCATGCAGGCGCCATCCCACAGTACCATATCGCGGCCGGTGAGGCTGTTGAGGTAGTTACCCAGGTTTTTATCTGGCGCAAAAATCAGCTTTTGGTCTTTAGGGAAGCTTTCAACCACTTTTACGGCATTGGAAGAAGTACACACCACGTCTGTCACGGTTTTCAGGTCGGCGGTGCAGTTGATGTACGAGATGACCTTATGGTCGGGATATTGAGCTTTAAACGCGCGGAACTTTTCAATAGGGGCCGATTCGGCCAGCGAGCAACCGGCTTTCAGATCGGGGAGAATGACCTTTTTGGATGGGTTGATGATTTTGGCCGTTTCAGCCATAAAATGCACACCCACAAAAACAATCAAATCGGCCTCTGTTTTGGCTGCTGCTTGTGCAAGTTGAAGGCTGTCGCCAACAAAATCAGCAATGTCCTGCAAATCAGCGTCAACGTAATAATGGCTTAAAATGACGGCGTTTTTTTCCTTTTTTAAGCGGATAATTTCTTCGGTCAGCTTCACGGTTGGGTCAATCGTTTCGGTAATGTACCCGTCTTTTTCCAACATCACTTGGATTTGTTCTTTTTCCATCTTACTCTGTTTTATTCCCGAAAAATCAGGCCGCAAAATTACGAATTCCATTTAAAAAAACACGCGGTTGTCTGAAATGTTTTTTCTTTTTAGGGGGAAGAGATGGCTGGCTGCCAGGTATGAAAAAGCCCCGGCAAATTGCTCTGCCGGGGCCTTGAGAGTGAGTTAGTATTAATAAAGTAGTTGTTTTGCCAGTTGAATAGGATCGTCTTCAGCGGTAATAGCCTTCATCCGGAACGAGTAGCTGTATTGCTTGCCGGTGAGGCGGTACTGGTCGTGTGTCCAGGCTCCCCAGCTGTTATCGCCACCAACGCCCATTTGTTTGTAGTTGATGTTGACCGAGGTCAGGTCGCGTGGTTTTACATCGTTAATGTGCCGATGTACCGGTTTTACGCCGTCGATGTGGCGGCCGTCGGTACGTTCGGGCGATTCAAAATCTTCCATGATATTATGATGTGCGCTGACTTCGAGCAGCGGTTCGCCAACCACCAGCAAGCCGGCGCCGATTTCGTTGGTAATGGTCATCCAGCGGACATCCGTTTTGTTACCGTTTTCTTGCGGACGTACATAGGCCCAATATTGGTCGGCAACGGAACCGCTGAATTTCCCGACAAACGCACCGGTTTTTCTGTCCGAATACGATTCGTGAGGTCCGCGGCCCAGCCAGCTCATTTGGTCGAACTGGCGAGGCATTACCAGGTTCATGCCCATCAGTGGGATTTCGGGCAAATCATTTTTCGCCATGTTGAAGCTGTTGGCTACTTGTACATCGCCACTGCCAAATACAGTGTAAGTTGAGTTGTAGTCAGCAATTTTTTCACCGGCCTCATCATTTAAATCAAAACTGAAACTGATGGTTGCCTTGTTGTCTGCCGCTGTGAGTTTGACTGAATTTACGCGGCGTTGTTCCCCGGCTTTGCGCCATACGCGGCTGCGCTTGTGCAGGTCGTTGCCGTAATCGTTATCGATTGGGGCACGCCAGAAATTTGGTTCCGGTCCTTCCAGCAGCAGCTCGGTTTCGCCGGTTTTGAAGCTGGCCAATACGCCGGCCTTTTTGTCGAAAACCAATGCAAAACCGTCACCTGTTACCTGGATGTTGTCATCGGTTTCTTCGGTTTGAAGCGCCGGAAGTTGAGCGGTGCTAATTTTAACAGCTGACTTATACTCGGGCAGTTGCATTTGTTCGGCTGCCAGTTCGTAACCTGCCGGTACCAATCCGCTTTCGGTTTTTGTTTTGGCCGAAAAGTTCAGGAAATACTCGGTCCCCGGCTGCGGGTCAATGGTGTAGTCCAGCGTTACCCGGCTGCTTTCGCCCGGCTGTAATTCAAAATTGTCCAGTTTCCCTTCTTTCAAAACAGATCCGTCGGCAGTGATACTCCAGCTGATGGCAAAATCGGATAAATTAGTGAAAGCATATTTGTTGCTGATTTCCACTTCACCTTTTTTCAGGTTCACTGGTTTGAAGCCAATGTTTTGATATACTTTCTTCACTTCCAGCAGGTGTGGCTTGATGCCGCGATCCGGATCGACCAGCCCGTTGAGGCAGAAGTTGCCATCGGATGCGACTGTGTCGGGGCCAAAATCGCCGCCGTACGCCCAGAATTCTTCTCCGGCTTCGTTGGTGGTCAGCAGCCCCTGGTCAACCCAGTCCCAAATGCAGCCGCCTTGCAGCACGTCGTAACCTTCAATCAAGTCCCAGTAGTCCTGCAGGTTCCCGACACTGTTACCCATGGCATGGGCATATTCGCACTGGATCATTGGTTTTTGTGGATCGTTTTTGGCATACCGTTCCATGTGTTCTATGGTGGCATACATCGGACAGTTGATGTCGGTGTTTGCGCCGCCGTGTGCTTGTTCGTACTGTACCGGACGGGTACTGTCCACGTCTTTCAGATATTGATAGGTGGCTTCGAAGTTCACGCCATTCCCGGCTTCGTTGCCCAGCGACCAGGTGATGATGGAAGGTTGGTTTTTATCGCGTTCGAACATGTTTACGGTGCGGTACATGTGTGCATCGCCCCACAGCGGGTCTTTGGCCAGCGATTCGGGGCCGTAACCCATGCCGTGCGATTCGATGTTGGCTTCGTCGATGACGTAAAGGCCATACCGGTTGCATAGTTTGTACCACATTTCGGGCTGCGGGTAATGCGAGGTGCGCACGGTGTTGATGTTGTGCGTCTTCATCAGCAGGATGTCTTTCAGCATGGTTTCTTCATCCTGGACATGGCCGGTGATATCGTTGTGTTCGTGCAGGTTCACACCTTTTACGTAGATGGGCTTGCCGTTCACCATCAGCTGCTTGTTTTTGATTTCAACGGTGCGGAAGCCTACATCCTGACGAATGATTTCCATTACTTCGCCCGAACCGTTTTTCAGGGACAGCAACAGTTGGTAAAGTTTCGGTTTTTCGGCCGACCAGGGTTCGATACCTGCGATGATATCTTCGAAAGAGATCATCGCCTTTTTATCAGCTAATTCAATTTCTTTGCTGTATTTCTTCAGGCTGGTGCTACCGTCGAACAATTCCGCTTCCAGGCTCACTTTCGCTGCTTCATCCTGCGGGTTGACCACTTCGGCGTTGAGGCTGAACGTGCCGTTTTCGTAATTTTCATCCAACCCTGCAACAACCCGGAAGTCGCGGATGTGTTGTTTTTCGCGGGCCATCAGGTAAATGTCGCGGGTAATACCGCTCAACCGCCAGAAGTCCTGATCTTCGAGGTAACTGGCGTCGCACCAGCGGTGAATTTCAATGGCGATGGTGTTTTTGCCGCCTTTCAGGTAGGGCGAAACATTAAACTCGGCCGGGGTTTTGCTGTCTTCGCTGTATCCAACAAATTGTTCGTTTACCCAAACATTCAGGTTCGAGCTGGCAGCGCCAACATGAAGATATATTTCTTTTCCTTTCCAGTCAGAGGGTAAGGTGAATATGCGTTTGTACGACCCCACCGGATTGTAGTTTTTCTGGATCAATGGTGGCGTTTTCGCGTGCGGGTATTTCACGTTGGTGTAAATCGGATAGTCGTAACCAACTGCTTCCCAATTCGATGGAACTTCAATGTCGCTCCAATCTTTCGTGTTGTAATCGTTTTTGAAAAACCAGAACGGGCGTTCGTCGAGGTTTTGGGACAGGTGAAATTTCCATGTTCCGTTAAGCGATTGGATGAAGGGGGACGACCAACTATCATCAAGCAGGGCCTGCTCCGTTGAGGCAAATGGAACAAACGATGCCCGTGGCGCTTCTTTGTTGATTTGATTGATCGTGGGGTCTTCCCAAGGCTTGGGGACCGGTTCCTCAAACGGAACATCTGTGTACTTGCTGGTACAGGCAACGGCTGTTAAAAGCAGCAGTACAATCGAAATTGGATACCAATTGATTCTTTTCATTGTGTTGATTAGTTTTAGATTACCACCGTACTGGTTGGTACTGGTTGGTATGCAAAAATCTAAAAAAGAATTTTTAAAAGCAAGAGAAAAAAAGAAAATCGGTTGGGCATGAATGCAGGTTATCCGGATGATTTTTAAATGGATTGATTGTGTGTGATATTCTGTATAATTATTGTTGTTTTTGCGGTATAAAAAAACTGCCCCTCAGTTATAATCAGAGGAGCAGTTTAAATCAAAATGTAATTCAGGATTTACCCGTGAAATATATTTTATTAGAAAATGTATCGGAGACTGATTTGAGCTTGCCATCTTGAGCTTTGCAAGCCTGCATCATCAGTTCCCCAGGTATCGTTCCCATTTTTGTTATAGTATGTGTAAGTTGGTGTTGTACCATCTGCTTTATACCCGCGGAACTGCAACACTTGATAATTGCCGTAGTCACCCAGTGAATAATACATACGGCCCCAATCTTTGTTCAGCATGTTTGTAAAGTTGAAGATATCCAAAGCAACCTGTATTTTGTTTTCACGATCAGGCGAAACGTTGAATTTGAATTCCTGCATCACTTTCAAATCTAAGATATTAGAGAAAGGCATACGTGAACCATTACGGTCAACTATTTTACCACGATTGTCTCTCAGTTCTTTATGGTCTTCGATAAACTTGTTGAAGTCTGTCCATTGTTGTGCAATTGAGTAGGTTACGTTTCCATTATTATCATTAACATCCACAAGGTTGATGTCGCTTTGATTTTTGGGTACATACATCAGGGTGAGATCGTAACCATCTACGTTATCGTTAGATGGTCCATACATACTGGAAGACGGGCCATTGTTGTATCCCATAGAAAAGCGTTGTCCCGATTGACCGTTGTAGAACAAACTAATAGTAGTGTTGGTAAATTTGCTGTAGTCAATTTTGTAAGAAACACTGGCAATTACTCTGTGTCCCAAGTCATAAACAGAATATCCTAAATCCAGATTGTTACGTCCATTGCCGTTTACAACACGCCATTGAGATGAGTTTTGTGATGATTCCCCGTCATTCATTGATTTGGCAACGCCATAATTATAGGCAACTAACGCGGAAAGACCAAAATCCCAGGTTTTGTCCACCTGTGTCATAGCGTTGTAGCTATATCCTTTGCTGGTGTTTGAACCCAGGAAAGCACCTGTATAACTTCCTTCTGCTCCGCTATTGTTATTCACATCGGTAGTTACGTTTTCCCAAATAGGACGATTATCGCCTGTGCCAGTAAGGATTTTACCACTATTATGTACAAACAGGTTTTGGTAGGTAACGTTGTTGATATTTTTAGTATAGGTGAAATCAACAGTTAAATAATAACCATTCCCCAATTTCCTATCTACTGCAAGGTTAGAACGAAGAACCTGTGGCATTTTGAAATCAGATGAGAAAAGGTCAATTTGCCCGGATGGTTTTCCTGAAACTTTAGGTTGGGCATCCCATTGCGGGTTGAAATCAAGTTCGGTCGATCCGGCTGAAGTTACACGCATGCCGCCAACAGACAAACCATTGTTGTTGTATTGACCACCTGGCCATACAAATGGGATACGACTGGTGAATAGACCAACACCACCGCGAAGTTGGAGCGTTTTATCGCCATTAATGTCCCAGTTAAAACCAATACGTGGAGAAAACAGTAGAGTTGATTTTGGCATTTTTCCTGTTTTAGCCCCCATCACATCAACACCATATTCACTTTCAAGATATGGAATTACATTCTTATTGAAGTCATCATTTGTCAACGGATCGGTGGTGTAAATGGGGACGTCAACCCTCAATCCATAGGTTAAATTGAAATTACTGTTTACCTGGAATTCATCCTGAGCATAAAATCCTAACTGCAGGAATTTAAATGCGGCAGCAGCTTGGGTGTCGTCGCCAGTTGTTTCATCAAGGTTAGAGAAACTTCTGTCGTATTGTGCAGCTGGTGATCCATTCAGAAATTCATCGATGGTATTATACTTATATACACCAAAATTTTGACGGATGAATACGTTGTACATGTCGTAATATTCATGGTGCATGCCAAGGGTGATGTTGTGTTTGTCAGCGTAGATATTGAAATTATCCGTGAAAGTAAATACTTTTTGAGTTAACAGGTTACCTGTTGAATATTGCTCACTTCCAAGATAAACTTTATCGGTATTAAAATAAACGTATGGAAATTTGTCCCCCATGGGGTCACGGTTGTCGTTAACCTGAGTATAGCCAATCATCAATTTATTGGCGAACTTATTACCGAAAATACTTTTCAATTCAGCTGTAGTAGAATTTGTAGTAGATTTAAAATCAATTCCTGAGTTTGAAAAATAAATGGATGTTTTGCTGGAAGTACTCGGGCTTATACTCACGCCATTTGAGTACTGGTGACGAATTGAAAATTTATGGTTTTGGCTGATGTTCCAGTCAATTTTCGCAAACACTTTCTCGGCATCAAGGGTAGCTTCTGTGTTTTCGTATGTTCCGGCATCATAGTTATAATCATTTTTCAATTTTGATGACAATGCATCAATTTTGCTTTTCTCTGCCGAACCTGTGTATGTGTTAAAATCAAATGGTTTTGGAGTTTGATCACGCTGAATTTCAGCATTGGCAAAAAAGAACACTTTGTTCTTAATGATTGGGCCACCTAAAGTAAAACCATATGTATTTGATGTAAATGGATTTAGTTTTTTGCGTTCTACATCGGGATCGTCCGTCGGGGTTTTACCGGCTAAATTTTCATTGCGCAAGTAGTAATAAGCTGTTCCTTTAAATGTATTTGTCCCACTTTTAGTAACTGCATCGATCCCTGCACCTGCAAACCCGCTTTGGGTAACGTCGTAAGGCGAAAGTGAAATCGTGATTTGGTCAATGATGTCCATACTCATTGGGTTGATCCCGATTTGTCCACCGTTAGTTCCACTTGAAGCCAGACCAAAAACATCATTCTGCACAGCTCCATCAATGGTGAAAGAATTGTATTTGCTGTTTTGTCCGGCAATTTCCAACCCTCCGTAGCTATTGATTTTTGCCTGGGGAGTTAAACGCGCCATGTCGCTAATTCCACGGCTAATAGAAGGGATCGTGGCAATTTGCTCATTTGAAACAGTTGTTTTTGAACCGGTAGTGTTTCCATCAAAAACGCCGCTTACACCAGCAATAACCAACACCTCGCTCAGTTCTTCCGATGATTCGGCGAGCTCAGCATTGAGTTGCAGGGTTTGTCCCAGAGTCAGGAATAAATTGGTCTTTTCGAATTTGTTGTAGCCAACAAAAGAAATGGTTAATGTGTAGGGGCCGCCAGGGTTCATGTTTGCCAGGTTGTAAACCCCTGATGAATTGGTTGTTGTTCCGTACAGGGCCCCGGTTGGGATGTGTACCATTACTACAGTTGCACCGGGAAGCGTTTCGCCGCTGCTGGATTTTACCTGGCCTTTTACGGTAGACGTAGTTAGCTGGCCAAAACTCTCATGAACTGCAAATGTTGTAAACAAAAAGAGAAATAGTGTTACGGTCAATAGTTTTCTGAATTCAGAAAAAACCTTTGAGGTTGGTCTTAGAAGTTGTGTTTTCATAGATTTCTAAAGTTTTGGAAAATATAAAGTTTGAAGTTACTACTAATCTAATCTTGGTAATATCGGAAATAGTTTTTAGTTCTAATTTACAAATTTAGCCTTGATAGTTGAGAGAGCGGTTACAAAGGAAAAAAACAGGTATGAAAATAAAGTTAATTATCTGTTAAGTATAGTTTTATTTTAAATAGACCCGGGTGAAATAAGAGAAGCATTTGGCTTTTTTCCGGTTGCAGTGCTGATGCATCTTTTTATATGAAATGATCATTGGGGGTTTTCAGGGGAATCTAAATATAGGTGCGAGTTGTAATGTGCAGTAAACCAGTAATATGAGAAATATTTTTAAAAAAAGCAAAAAAATATACTACTATGTATTGCATGGAACTATATTTTGTATGTATATTTGTAATACCAAATTCAAGGTAAAGGATAGAAATAGTTTAAAAAAAGTTCTATATAAGTGTAACGGAAACAAAAATTAGTCGTCTTAAAAACAGAAACAGAAAACAAACAAGTTCTCAAAGCACACAGAAACAATTAGACATTAGAAAACAGGATCAGAAACAGAAACAAAAACAAACAGGAGACAAAGTCATGAAAACAATTAACAACAACAACAACAACCAGGAAAACAGAAACAATCAAGTAAGTCAAGCATTGTTAAGAAGCGCCGCCGTTGTGGTAAGTGTAGTTTTGTTGAGTTTTACCGTGAGCGCCCAGGGATTATGGAAACAGTTGTTAACTTACAACAGTTTTGGTAAAATGGCCATGCTAATGGTAAGCGAAGCCCAGGCATCAGAAGAACCGGCTGCGGCCGATGCATCTGCCTTCAACTTTGAACAGGCAACCGATGAAGCACTGGAAGTAGAAAGCTGGATGACCGACGATACCTATTTTGGAGCTTACAACAATTTCTTCGAAGTTGCTACCGACGAGCCGCTTGAACTGGAAGAATGGATGACAAACGGCGCTTGCTTTGCCAACCGCATTGTTTGCGAAAAAGATGAAGATTTGAAGTTGGAAGCCTGGATGACCGATGATTATTACTGGGCATTTTAGGACGAGCCGGTAATAAGGCGAACGATTACAGACTAAGAAAGGGGAATGTTATGAAAATTGAAAACACAAAAGCACAGATGCGTAAAGGGGTTTTGGAGTACTGCATCTTGTTGGTACTCGAGGGAAAACCCCTCTACGCCAGTGACATCATTGACGAATTGAAAAACTCGAAAATGATTGTCGTAGAAGGAACACTTTACCCATTGTTGACCCGCCTGAAAAATGACGGCCTGTTGGGTTACAAATGGGAAGAATCGACCCAGGGACCACCTCGTAAATATTATGAATTGACAGACGAAGGAAGACAATTCCTGGCAGAATTGGGCGGCTCGTGGGATGAGTTGGTAGAGGCCGTCGCCACCATCAAAACAAGAAAATCAGCATAACCAACATAACCAAGAGAAAACAAAAACACACACGCACAAAATTTCAATGACATGAAAAAGACATTCACCATAAACATTAGCGGCAGTGTTTTTCACATCGATGAAGATGCTTACGAAAAACTGCAAAGCTATTTGCACATGCTGACCGGACATTTTGGCTCCGATGCTGATGGGCGCGAAATTTTACAGGATATCGAGGCCCGCATATCAGAGCTGTTCAGCCAGAAAATGCACGACGAAGAGAAAGACGTGATCATAGAACCCTGGGTTGACGAGGTAATTGCCCGAATGGGAAAGCCCGAGGATTTTATGGAAGCAGAAGAATTGGAAGCCGGTGAAAAGGAAGCAGTCCCGCCGGTTTCGGGAACCGTGAAACGTCGCATGTACCGCGATCCCGATCACCGGATCCTGGGTGGGGTTTGCTCGGGTATGGGCGCCTATTTTAACATCGATCCGGTGGTGCTGCGCATTATATTTTTCGTCCTGTTCTGGGTGAGCGCCGGAATCGCGCTGCTGGTGTATATCCTGTTGTGGATTGCCGTTCCCAAAGCAAAAACAACAGCTCAGCGGTTGGAAATGCGCGGACAGGAAGCCACGGTTTCCAACATCGAAAAATCAATTAAAGAAGAAGTTAAAGAAGTGAAGGAAAGCTACAAACGCTTTCGTGAATCGGACTCCTATAACAAAGGCCGCGAACATGTTTCGCGTTTTGGCGAAGTAACCTACAGTATCCTCAAAGTAGCCCTGAAAGTGTTGGTCGTATTTTTTGGGGCGCTGCTAATTTTGGTTGGTTTTTTCGGACTGGTCAGCTTCATTGCTTCCATGTTTGTTGGTCATTCCCTGATGAGCGCCGCCCCGTGGGTTGGTCATTGGGGCCCCGAATTCCATATGCCCGAAGTGGTCAACTTCTTTATTGCTCCCGGTTCCATGACCATCCTGATGATTGCCGTTGCGTTCCTGGTGGGAATTCCGCTGTTGGCTATTCTGTTTATCGGTACCAAAATGGTTTTTCGCTTCAAGTCGAATAACAAAATGGTTTTTCTGGCCGGTTTGGGTGTTTGGTTGGTAGCATTAATTACAGTGATCACCGTTTCGTTGAGCCAGATTGACGACTACAGTAAGCGGACTACCGTGAGTCAGAGCCAGGTGGTGGATTGCCAGGATTGCAAAACGCTGTACCTCGAATTGGGGGAAGATGTTTATAAGGACAACTACGGTTACGAAATGGACCTGGAACGGATGAAGGTAATTTCTGAAAACGGGGAACCCATTCTGCTGGGAAACCCAAGAATGGATGTGGAAAAGAGCAATAACAACGATTTCGTGATCCTGATCCGTAAAAAATCGCGTGGGAGCAGCCAGGAAACCGCCAATCAGCATGTGGAAGACATCGTTTATAACTTCACCCAAAAAGATTCGGTCATCTATTTTGATCCCTATTATACCCTTGGAACAGGAAAGCGCTGGCTGGGCCAGGAAGTGGACATCACCGTGAAAGTGCCGGAAGGAAAGGCCATCTATTTGGGTGAAGAGATGGTGAAGATCATTTATGATATCGAAAACGTATCGAATACCTGGGATGGCGATATGGTGGGCAAGTTCTGGGAAATGACGCGCCTGGGGCTGGAAGAAAAGAAAAGCCTGGCTGAATAACCCAAATTTGTTGAATATCTGAGATTATGAATCGCTTCTAACAAAGTGTTCTAATTGATTTGTGTCCTGTGGTTTTTGTTTTCCGGGGGTTGGCCTTGGGCCAGCCTTCGGCAGGGCACTACCAGACTGCGAAATAAAAAAAGCTCATGAAAACAATCTCAGTTAAAATCATATTGGATTTTGGAAAAACAGAAACAATAACCAATAAAAACAGAAAGCCATGAAACGACTAGTTAAATCTTACGACAGTGTGCTGGCCGGTGTATGCGGCGGTATTTCGGACTATATCAATCCAGGACTGGACCCCCTGATTGTACGCCTGGCCTGGTTCATTATCAGTCTGTTCAATCCGCTGATGGTGCTCATTTACTTTATTTTGGCATTAGTGATGCCCTCTCCCGAAATTGCCGGAACGAAGCAGTGAATTGTCGGAAAACTGGCAAGGTCAGTTCTATTGTCCCTGCTATTTCCTGTAAAAACAAAAAGCGGTGAAAGATTAGCTCCTTCACCGCTTTTGTATTATTTGTCCGGTTGCTTAATTACAACCGGTCTTCCAGAATCAGTTTGATTTCTTCGGGGCCAATATCGGCTTTTTCGCCGATTTTAATATCGCGTTCGGCAAAGCGGTTGGTGATTTTGGCGATGCTTTCGGCGGGAACCCCGTAGTCGGGCAGGGTGGTTTTAATGCCCACCGACTCGAAGAAGCGGATGGTTGCCTGGATGGTTTGGTCAATCCGTTCGTCATTAGTTCCTTCGGTAATTCCCCAAACGCGCTCGCCGTACTGCAATATTTTGGCTTCTTTTTCTTTTCTGCGGATGTGCATGATGCCCGGCAGAACGATAGCCAGTGTTTGTGCATGGTCAATTCCGTGATAGGCCGTCAGCTCATGTCCGATCATGTGGGTGGCCCAGTCTTGCGGCACCCCAACGGCAATCATTCCGTTCAGGGCCATCGTGGCGCTCCACATAAAGTTGGCCGCTGCCTCGTAATCGGCGCGGTTGGCCAATACTTTTGGTCCCTCTTCAACCAACGTTTTCAGGATACTTTCAGCAAAACGGTCTTGCAACGGTGAATTTACCGGGAAGGTGAGGTATTGCTCCATTACGTGTACGAAAGCATCAACCACGCCATTGGCTACCTGACGTTCGGGCAGCGAGAAAATCACTTCCGGATCCAATACCGAAAACTGGGGCATCACAGCCGGAGAGCCAAACGAAAGCTTTTCCTGTGTTGCTACTTTTGAAATTACGGCGTTGCCGTTCATTTCCGATCCGGTAGCGGGCAAAGTCAATACAGCTCCAATTGGCAGGGCTTTGGTTACCGGGCAGCTGCTGCTTTTGGCCAGAATGTCCCAAGGATCGTTTCCTTCAAACAAAACTGCTGCGGCAATAAATTTGGTCCCATCGAGTACCGATCCGCCACCAACTGATAGCAAGTA
This sequence comes from Mangrovibacterium sp., assembly GCA_050178015.1. Classification (GTDB taxonomy): domain Bacteria; phylum Bacteroidota; class Bacteroidia; order Bacteroidales; family Prolixibacteraceae; genus Gaoshiqia. The sequence goes on along the minus strand of JBFXGM010000030.1, from coordinate 29,238 downwards.
ATCGACTTTCTCGGCTTTGCAAATGTCCACGGCTTTCATCAGGGTTTCGAACTTGGGGTTGGGCTCAATGCCACCAAATTCGATCAGGTCCAGCCCTTCTGTGGCTGCTTTTACCTGATCATAAACCCCGTTTTTAAAGATACTGCCGCCGCCATACGTAAGCATGATTTTTGCTTTTTCGGGCAATTCTTGCCGCATGTTGGCGATTTCGCCTTTTCCAAACAAAATTTTTACCGGGTTTTTGAACACGAAGTTGTACATATTCAGTTATTTTATGGTTTTTAAGAATGAATTTGTTTGATGTACAAAGTTATAAAATGATAGGGAAACAGGATGTTAATAAGTTTAAAGGATTATTTTTGCTGAAAACCAATAAGGCATGGAGTTTCCGGATAAAGACAGTTTGAAAAGCCGTTTTGAACAATACCCTGATGAACAATTGCTGGAGATCCTGAAAAATCAGGCTGGCTATCAGGAACTCGCGGTTGAAGTGGCCGTAGAAGTGGCTTTGTCCCGGGGATTGATCAACAGCCGGGAGGATTTGCCGGAGCTGGAATTTCATGCTCAAAAAACAGCTGGATCGACTATTTTTCCCAGATTTAATACCGCTTCCCAAACTCGAAAGGTGATAAAAAGCCTCATGCGTGTCGTGTATCTGGCCACCCTTTTCCCGCTTATTTATGCCGGGCTTGCTTATGCCGGCGGCAACCAGCTGAATTTTATTGTTTTTGGCGGACTGGGCCTGAGCTGGGGGCTACTGGCTTATCAGGCTGGGCAAACTCACCGGGGCGGCTACATCTACCTCATGCTGCTGTTGTTGGTTGCAGGGCCTCTGCTGTTCTTTCTGTTAAACAGGCCTTCCCGCTTTCCTGGCACCATCGATTTGCTCATCTGGGTGCTGTCGTTTTTTTTGTTGCTGTATATTCTTCTTTATCTGCGGGTGCTTTTTGTCCGACGCAACTAAACAGCAGTATTCCTGCTTTGCCTTTAAAAAGCTGACATTCATCGAAAAATAAACGGACATTGGTGTCGGAGAATGTAACTTTGACAGAGCAAAAACAAACTCTTAAATCATGAAAAGCATCCTGAAAAAGTTATCTACCCTTTTGGTCTTAAGTTTGGTCGTCTTATCACAATCTTCCTGTGCTTCCCGCAGTGCGGCCGATGAAACGGAGCGAAATTTCGAAATTGGTAGTTTCTCCCAATTATATCTGAAAGGCAATTTTCGTATCGTGCTGGAGCAGGCCAAACAACCAGGCCTCCGTATTCAGGCTAATGAAGGAGCTTTCGATGATCTGGTTGTCGATCTTGATTCTTTTTCAAATCAACTTCGTATTACGCGGGAAAAGATCGATTTCCAACGTCCGGTTTTATATATCCGGTTTGTTGACCTGGAGAATATTCATATTGAAGGTGGGGTGAAGCTGGAAACCAAAGGTTATATCGACCTGAGCGAATTTCATCTCCGGGTAGATGGTGGCGCTACCTTGCGGATGCAAGTTAAGGCTGATTATATTGGTGTGACAGGTTCTGGCGGTGTCAATTTTGTTTTTGAAGGGGTAACAGACTATTTTCAGGCACTTATTTCAGGCGTGGGCTACCTGGATGCAGGAAACCTGCAGGCCAGTCATGCCGATATCGAAATTGAAGGCGGCGGCTTTGCATTGGTAAATGCCTCCAATACCTTGAAAGCTACTGTTGAAGGAGTGGGTAAAATCCGCTATAAAGGCCATCCGCAATTAGATGAGCGGGTGGAAGGCCTGGGGTCAATAACCCGCGAATACTAGCTATTTCTTTCCTGTATTCGGTTCCAATCAGTCCGTTAGGGTGAAGTACTGACACTTATGTTCCGCATTTCCCTTCTTTTTTTTTTTGATAGGATTTTAAATCATTATTGCTATTTTTGGGATTCAACCTGAAAAAGACAGAGAAAATTTATCAAATCTTATTCAAAAAATGTAATTAAAAAAACTGATTATGAAGCGAATTCTTTTAGTAATTGTATTCTTTTTGGGAGCGTATTGTGGCTTCGCGCAGGATGCAGCAGAAATGATTAACAAAGCCCAGGAGGCTTTAACAGCGAAAGATTATGCCAAAGCCTTTGAGTTGTATGAGAGTGCAATGAACAATCTGGGCGACGTACAGGTGGATGCAGCCATCAATTTCAATATTGGTTTTGCTGCTTTCCAGGCCGATAAATATGAGGCAGCCATCAAGTATTTCGAAAAAGCCATTGCTGCCGAAGCAAATGTTGCCGGTGCTTACGAATACATTGGCAACTCTTACGCCAAATTGGACAATGCAGCCAAGGCCATTGAAGCCTACGGCAAGGCCGTCGAAGCGGGTTCGGATAAAGCGGGCACCTTGTATTACAATGCCGGGATTGTTGCTTACAAAGGCAACATGTTTGAGCAGGCAGTTGAGCTTTTCGGAAAGGCAGTAGCTGAAAATTACAATGGCGGAACCGCGATGTATTACAAAGCGATCTCGCTAAAAAAGTTGGATAAAGGCGAGGACTACAAACAAGCTTTGGTGGAAGGTGCTGAAAAGTTCCCCACTAATGATAAAATTACTTCGGCCCTGGCCAATATTTACGTTCAGGAAGGAAATGCGCTCTACCAAAAAGGCGTGGCCATTATTAATGCCGCTAACGAAAAAGTGAACGCCGGTACCCTGAAAACTACTGATGCCGAATACGCTGCTGAGATTGATAAATCAAAAGTTGAGTTTAAAGCTGCTTTGGAAGTTTTGGAAAAAGCAAAAGCGTTGGACGCTTCCAATGCCAATGCTGCCAAGTTGATCGAAGCTTGTAAGGCTGTTATCTAAGCTCCCATTTTTGTAAGCTGAAAGAGGGCTGCTGTGTAAAACATGGCAGCCCTCTTTTGCATTCCATAGAAGAGCAAACAGATAAATCAGACAAGAAATCTGCCGGGAGCTAATTAACCCCTCTTACTTTCATTCCAATTTTATACACCGATGTCCGGGCTGTGATGAACAACGTTTTCCGGTTTTTTCCGCCAAAGCAAACATTCGAAGGGGTTTCCGGAATTTGCAGTTCGCCAAGCTTTTTTCCTTCGGAAGAAAAAATTGACACTGCTTTATTGGTTAAATAAACATTGCCTTGGTGATCAATGGTCATGCCGTCCGATCCTTCCGGCGCGAAGAATGTTTTATCAATAAGGGCGCCGTCGTCCTGAATCCGGTATTTCCAGGTTTTTCCGGCATTGATATCGGCTACATACAGGGTTTTGCCATCTGGTGTTCCGATAATCCCGTTGGGCATTTCAAAGTCATCAATGACGCGAATGATCTCTCCATCCGGTTTCACGCAGTACACGCCCCGGCAATCCTGTTCCTGTTTGTGCCCCTCGGGCCACCAGGGACGGTGGTAATAGCTGTCGGTGATGTAAATGTTGCCGTTCGGGTGGATCCACAAATCGTTAGGACCGTTCAGGTGTTTGCCTCCAAATCCGTCAGCGAGGGTGGTTTTTTCGCCGGCCATGCTGATTTTGATGAGCTTGTTGCGATAATCTGAGCAGGCTATCAAATCTCCTTCAGCGTCGAAAAAGAGCCCGTTTGCTCGTTCACCGTCAACCTCGAAGGTGCTGATGCTGTCGGTTTGGTTCCAGATATAAATTTTGTTGTTGGGCTGGTCGGTAAAATAAATTTCGCCCAGAGGGTTGACTGCCGGTCCTTCTGTAAAGGTAAATCCGGTAGCAATTGTTTCAATAAGCTTGCTTGCCGGTATTAGTTGCTTCAGGTTCTGTGAATGTCCGGTGAGGTTGGAAATGAGCAGGATTGCAGATAATAAGATGGTTGGTTTCATGGAAAATTTGTGTTAATGGATTAGCTTTTCACAGGTAAAAGTGCAGAATCTTTTCAGGAAAAGAAATACTTTCACGGCGGAACCAAAATTGATTTGCCTGAAAAAATGAAAATACTTCTTGCCTTGATGCTGTTGCTGTCGGTTTTTGTCCGAACAAACGGACAGGAAAATAGCAATTTCTACCTATGGAATACAACGTCTGTTGTTGCCGGATTGTCTCCGAAATCAAGCTTGGAACTGAGTGTGAAAACTCATTATTTGCCCTCGGATAATTTCAGGGATATGACTTATGCGGATCTTGCTGTGGGGCGCAAATTGAATAGCTGGTTTCAATTGGGTCTCGCCTTTCGGGTGTCGCAAATGCCCAAAGAAACCGGCGACGATGTTTATGAATATCGTCCGCAGTTTGTGACGAAAGTTTCCGCCACAACCCATGCGGTCAAATTCAGAACGACGAATCGATTGGAATACCTTTCGTTTAATTTGGGCGAGGCATTTTTTCGTTATTACCACAATTTATTTGTCGACTTTCCGGCCTTGGCTCCCAAGCTACCAAAGCCTTACCTGGGTGAAGAACTTTTTACCAAACTGAATGGAAATGGACTTCATTTAGGCCGTTTATACGGTGGATTGCATGTTTGGGAGAGCGATCATGTTGGTGTCGATCTGTTCTATGTTTGGCAGAAACTAAAATCTGCCGGTTACTGGAAAGAGGCCGATGTGTTGGGCTTGAATCTGAAGTTCAAGATTTAGGTCCGAAGAAATAGCGAATGGCTAGCCGGGCACTGTAATTTCTGGGCAGTCCGGGGTAATAATAGCGTGGCGACTGGTTGCCCAAGGTAGCTGCATTGATCAGTACCATCGAGGCATAATGCGTGTCTGTTATATTATATGCGGCTCCTGCCAGGTTGAGTTCAACCTGTTTCCAGCGTTTCTGATAACTGATTATCAGGTTTAGCAGTTGGTACGAATTGGTATAAACCGAATTGTCGTCACGGAGGGGCATGGAGCCGGTATAGCTGTATTGCAGGTTCAACCGGAGTGATTTTTTCCAGCTGCTTTCCAATTCCAGGTTCAGTTGTTTTCGCGGGCTGCCGGTCAGTTCGTTGTCCGAGTAATCCATCTCTCCATCAACAAAATCGATAAAATACGCCGGGGTAAAACTACCGTTTACCGAAAACCGGCTGGTTAGGGAAGAAGTGCGGAAAAAGTGGTAACTGAGCGCATATTCCAGGCCAGGGTGAGCCGTCTTTCCGGCGTTGATGCCCATCCAGGCGTCGTCGTCAGTTCGGCGGGCCACCAGCAGGTTGTTGATTTGCATGTAGTACACCGAAAGATCGTAGAAAAGCCCTTCGAAAAGAAAACCACGGCTGCCAATCTCAATGTTCCATCCGGTTTCGGGTTGAATGTCCGTGTTGCGCTGTCCGTCGGGAAGCAGGGTTTCTTCCAGACTGGGCGGCGAGAACCCGTGACTGGCCGATCCGTAAAGTGCCAGATTTTCAGAAAAATGATAGTTGAATGCCATGCGTGGCGACAGGACCGGGTCGAAACGGTGATTGGCCGACTGGATGCCATCCGCCAGGAAAAGGTCGGTATAGCGGTAGGATGTGTGGTTGATATTGAACCCTCCCGTTACACGAAGGCTACCGGATGGTTTATATTCGGCCTGAGTGAAAAAGTTGGTGTAGTTCCGTTTTTCCATGTTCTCGGATAGAAGTTCGCCCTTTTCCCGCCCGTCGTTTGCAAAAGTTGACCAGTTATAATCTTCAAAAAAGCTTTCGTTGCCGAAGCTGATTTTTAGTGTTTTGCCGGAAAACCGGTAGATTTTTTCTGCAATAAACCTTCCTCCGAAATGGGCGTTATTTTCCTGCAACCGGTTAAACGGACGTAACTCATCATTTTCACGGTGATTACCAAACAGGCTCAACCGGGTGGTGATGTTATTTTTCCAATCCGATTGCATGGAAATTCCGGCCATCCACTTTTGGTAATCTTCGTAACCACGGATGGCCGCCCAGTTTGAGGCCGCTTTTCGTGGTGTAGTGTTGAACGTTTCCAAGTCGATCGAGCTGGGAATGTACGCCATCAAATCGGTATAATTCGCAATCAGGTTGATGAGATGATTGTTCATCTGGGTTTTTCCGACATAACTCAGATTGGTTCGCTTGGTTTGATTATTTTCACGGTATCCGTCGGCATTCAGCTTTTCAAGGAAGAAAGCGTTTTGAAATCTTTCATTGCCTGCCGTTAGGTTGCCGCGATAAAGCTGGTTGTTGAAGGAAGAAAGGGTGCTTTCAACTACAAATTTATTCGGAGAAAGTATTGGGGAATTGAATAGCAAGGTGCCGCCAAGTCCCGACCCGTAGTAGCCAGAGGCAGGCCCCTTGATAATTTCGAGCCGGGAAGCAATGGCTTGATCCAAATCTTCGATAGTGGTTTCGCCCACGCCGTTGGTGAGCGGAATATCTTCGTAATAAGCCCTCACTTTGTTGGTGGCGTAAGCCGACCGGCTTCCAATACCGCGAATAGTAAGCCGGTTGGTATTCAGGCTGCCGCTTTGCATGTACACCCCCGGCGCCTGGTTGATGGTTTGGGCGATGGTTTGCCCCGGATTTTGCTGAAGCTGGCTGGCCGACAGAACGGTGATTGCCCCGGGTGTTTCAACCAACCGGTAACCATAGCGGAAAGCCTGTACGGTAACCTCTTCAATGGGGAAATGTATTTCGGTTTGCAGGCTGTCTCCTTTTATTGTAGCAATATTTTGCGCAGATACTACCACTGGAGACCCAAGCAGCAATCCGGCAATAACTAATCTGGAAAAGCCGTTCATCCGGTTATTTATCTTTTATTTTCTTGGGTTTGCAAAGCTTTTCTTCTTTTTTTGCCTTCTGTCCACATCTCTTGCAGTAATATTTAGGATTCTCAGGTTCTTTGTAATCGTCTTTTTTGCACGCAGTTTTGCTCATCTCGCTAAAAGTCTTGTTCTCTGTGTGAAAGAACAACATTCACCGGGTAATTGTTTTTCAGGTGCTCCGCCAATTGTTCGGCAGCGTAAACCGAGCGGTGTTGTCCGCCGGTGCAGCCGAAGTTGACACTCAGGTGGGTAAATCCGCGCGACAGGTAAATTTTTACCGATTGTTCCACCAAGGCGAAAACATGCAGGAGGAATTCGGCCATTTCGGATTTGGTTTCCAGGAAATCAATTACTTCCGGGTCTTTACCGGTAAGTTGCTTGTATTCGTTGTAGCGCCCGGGATTGTGAATGGCCCGGCAGTCGAAAATAAAGCCGCCGCCATTTCCTGATGGGTCTTCCGGCAATCCTTTTTTATAGGAAAAACTGGTGATGTGTACCGTCAGTTTTGCCTGCTGTGCACCTATCTTTTTCAGGAAGGCGGATTTGCTTACAGCTTCGAGTACGTTGAAAAGTTCCGGTAATTTTTCAGGGATGTTGTTGTTTTGGAGTAAATATTTCAGGTTTTCGAGGGCGAAGGGAATACTTTTCAGGAAATGTTCTTTCTTTTCGTAAAATCCGCGGAACCCGTATGCGCCCATCGCTTGCATGATACGAATAAGCACATAGCCGGTGAAGTAGGCTTTAAATTCGTCGCGGTCAACGGTCATGTATTTCTCCAGCTCGTCAAGGTAAAATTCGAGCAACTCGTTCCGCACGGATTGCGGGATATCGGCCTTGGCATCGTACAGCAGCGAGGCAAGGTCGTATTGCAGGGCGCCTTTTCGTCCGCCTTGGTAATCGATAAAAGCAACCTTGTTATTACGCAGCATGATGTTTCTCGATTGGAAATCGCGGAACATGAAGTAATCGGCGTCTGCAGCCAGCAGGTAATTGCTGAAGTGCTGGAAATCATCTTCCAGCTCCTGCTCGTCAAAAGGTATTTTGGCCAGCTTCAGAAAGTAGTACTTGAAATAATTCAGGTCCCACATCATCGATTGTTTGTCAAAAGCCGCCCGCGGGTAACAATAGCCGTAGTTGATCTCCTTTCCTGCTTTGATTTGAATTTTGGGCAGCTCCCGGAGCACGCGTTTGTACACCTGTACAATCTTGTCCGAAAAGCCTTCCAGCTCACGGGTGCGGCTTAGGTAGTCAAACAAGGTGAGCGATCCCAGATCTTCCTGTATGTAACAGGTCTTTTCCGCGTTCACGGCGAAAATTTTGGGAACATAAATACCTTGTTCCAGGAAGTGCTTCGAAAATTGGAGAAAAGCTTCATTTTCTCGGATATCGTTGTTGTAGGCTCCAACGGCCTGGTAGTTTGGGCTTTTGATGCGGCAATACTCGCGATAGGAGCCCGAGGGGGGCAATATTTCAAAAGCAGTCATTTCCTCTCCGAAATGGTTCTCATACAGTCGGATGAGTTCTTCTTTTATCGTTAAGTCCAAAGCAGATCAATTTAAGTTTACAAACAAAGATAAAAGAAAAACACGGCCCTGCCAGTTAAATCCGGGCAGTCCGTGTTTCGTTCCGTATTTTGGATGCATCAATGAATTATTTTCTAATCGTTTCGGTTGGGAACGCATAACTGCCTTTCCAGCCGCCCAAATCAATCAATAGTTGGTCAATCATCACGCCGGGGTCAACCATCCAAACAGTCAGGCGGTGTTTGCCGGGGGCTGAAATTTGCTGCTTGGCTGATTTCACGGCGGCGTTTTTCAGCACGTTTTGCTTCCACTCGTTGCTGCGGCCAAACGTCTGAAAGTCGATAACAACCGGCTCGGCATCGTCGATTGCAACGGCGCAGCGCACACCCTTCCCTTCATACAACGGGTGAGTTGGCACAATCTGAACCCGTACATCGGCTTCGCCGAAATTGAAGGTGTAGAAATCGTATTGCAGCACCGGGCTGTTGGCTTTAATGGCTGTCGGGTCGGTTATCGATTCAGCCTGGAAGGGCAGGGCGCTAACTGCAGTGCCTGAGTAGCCCAAACCTTCAAACAGTTCCCAATCAGCCTCCGAGCCTTTCAAATGTGCGCTGGTATTAGCGGCATTAATCGACACATAGCCGTTCGCTTCAATAAAACCCTTGTAGTTCTCCAGTTCCGGGAATTTCGGGTTGTAGACCGAAACGCCGATGTTAAAGATGGTGTCGGCCGTTGAGAAAGCGATGGAGCTGTTCACTTTGTATGCCGGCGGAATCAGTTGGTAGTCGTGGCCGAGTGGCGCCTCTTTCAAGTTTTTTCCTTTCGGAACTTTATCCCAGTCGATTTTCACCCAAACGCGTTGTTCTTTTTCACCCTCGTTCATGCTCAGTTTGCCTTGGTCGGCCGAGAGCAAAATCCAGGGTTCAGCAGCTGTGGCCTGCCAGTTCAATTCGCCTTCGCCTTTCAGGAAAACATCTACATAAACCGAATCTTTCAGATAGCTGTTCAGCAGCGGCAATACATCGGCATAGTTATTTTCGATGAGTTTGTTGGCCTCCATTTCGTAGCCTTCAAGCGCCAATCCAAGTTCAGTTTTATTGGCTTTAGGAGGCAGAGCGAAAGCTGGTTTCGAAAATACCGGCAGGTTGCGCGGGCTCATGCTCATCATGTATTTCCATTTGCCGTTTTGCAGTTTATTGTTGAAATAGTCGGTTTCAGCTTTTATCTGGTTGTAGGCGGCTTCGGAGCGCGCTGCAAAATCGGCGGCACTGCTTCTTCCCTGGCGGGCTGCCAGTTCGTTCTTGTAGTGGTACAACCATTTTTGGTTCATCAGCGAAGCGCCGGTTACCGGGTAGTAAACCAGTTGGTAGAATGCATCCTGCAAACGGGCAGGAATGGCGCTTTTCAGTTTTTCAACTTGGCTCGACAGGCTTTCCCAGGTATCGAGGCGTTTGCTCAATTCGTCGCCGTATAAAATCTGGTTCAGTTCGGTTGCACCCGGTTTGGTGGTCGGTTCGGTTTGGCTCCAGGCCATAAACTCGGGGCGGCGTTCCCAACAAAGTTGGTAGTAAGCGGTCATCAACTGGTTTAACTCGGTAGCTTTATTGTCGCCAAACAGTTTGCCCAGCCATTTCTGCTGGTGTTCGCCAACTTCTTTGGTCGAGGGGAAACGCGTCATATCCCAGGCCATATCCATAAACAGCTCAATGTTGTACTCCAGCGGTTTGATGTCTCCGCAGTTCAGAATCCACATGTCGCGGGCATTCAGCTGAAAGGCTTTGTACATTTCCTCCCAAATCAGGGCCGGGGCAGTTGAGCTCAGCCACAGGTAATCGTGTGGGCGGCCCCAGTACGAGGCGTGGTAATAAATGCCCGAACCGCCGGGGCGCTTTTGCTCCTCGGGCGTACTGAATTGGCGGATGTAGCCGTAGTTATCGTCGGTCCACATCAGCGTCACATCTTCGGGCACTTGCAGGCCTTTTTGGTAGTAGTCGAGCACTTCTTTATAGGGAATAAAAGCCTGCGGAACCGTCTTCGGGTCTTTGCCGGTCTCATCCTGCAGAATGGAGCGCTGGTCTGCTATCACGCGTTCAATGAGGGCCATTTGTTCGGCTTCGGTCAGGTCCTTGGCGTTCATGGGCGAGTCGTGTTCGCCGCGCATGCCAATGGTATAAATGTTATCGAATTTCGAAGTGCTTTTTACCCGGTCTTCGAACATTTGACGAATATTCTGCTCGTTTTTGTCGTAGCGCCATTCGCCCATGCTGTCGTGTTTCCACTCGGCGTTGACGTTGCAAAGCATGGGTTCGCAGTGCGACGTACCCACCACAATGGCATAATCGTCGGCCGATTGCGCATTGCCGTCAATGGTATAAAAAGCTTTGGTGCAACCGTGCATAGCCGGCCAAATGGTGTTGGCACGGAGACGAAGCATCAGTTCAAAAATTTTGGCATAGGTTTTCGGGCCAATGTCGCCGGTTTCGGGTTCGAAGGTTTTGGCAGCCCAGGGCTGGAGTCCCCAGTCTTCGTCGTTCAAAAACAGGCCGCGGAATTTCACAGAAGGCGAACCGAATGTTTTTAGCTGAATATTGAGGCTGATACTTTCCCGTTTTTCGGGTTGAACATCGGCCCACCATTCCCAGGCCGAAATGCCCATCTGGCGCGAAATTTCCAGCAAACCGTAGGCGGTAGCCCGGCGGTCGGAGCCGGCGATGACCAGTACTTTTCCGGTTCCTGTAAAAGGTTTATCGAGCACCTGGATGCTCCAGCTTTCCCATTTACCGGCAATGGCCGATACATCCAGTTTTTTTTCGGCAATCAACTGATCAATCAATTCGCTGTTGCCAACGGTGCCGGCTACAATCAGAGGCAAACTGCCTTTTGGCAGCCCGGTTTCAATCTTGGGCTGCTGTCCGCAGACGTTTTGAATATCGTTGCCGAGCAAATCGGCGGCAATGTGCACCACCTTTGTCTCTTTGTCGTCAATATAAATTGATGTGATTTTGCCCGGCGATGCCAGGTCGAAGCGGGTGGTTTTCGGCGCTTGTTGCGCCTGTGTGAATAGGAAGGCCAAAAGGGCACATAGCCCGGTTATCAGTTTTCGTTTGAATTGTTTCATGATAAATCAGTAGTTGTAGTTAGAAGCCGAAAATAACCATTACGCGCCGATTGCCGAAGCAATGCGGCGCTTTCCTTCAAATTCAAACTAAATTTTAATGTAAATCCGGCGTTTGTCGAGCCACCAGCCAAGCACCCAACACAGCGCGACGTAAGCTAAGGCCGTTGCCAACGCCCCGAACGAGCCAGGGAAAATAGCCTGGAAAATGCGCTCGCTCACCCATTCAAAAGCGTCCAAATCGGCTGTGACCGGAATCATGCGCAATACCACGTAAAACAGCTCGGAGAACAGGTAGATGAAGAGCGGATTCTTGCCGAAGACATCGCAAAACTTCACGGCGAATTTTACCTTTTTAAATTCGATGGCGAATAGCAACAAAGCCATAATCGACAAGTCGAGGCCGACTGTGTACAGCACGAAGGGGCTGGTCCAGAGTTTCTTCGAAATCGGGAGAATCAAATTCCACCACAGAGCTAGCGAGGTCAGCAGAAATCCAGCCATCAGCAGGTAAGCGAGTCCTTCGAAACTTTTTCCTTTCTTTTGGATAAATACGCCAGCCAGGTATCCCCATAATACGTTCACGATAGCCGGCAAGGTGCTGAGGATTCCTTCCGGATCAAATGGGATGGCATCTTTCTTATAAATGTGGTCATAGCCGAGAATCGAAAGGTCGAATTTTGTGGCAGCATTCGTTGCCATTTCGAGCTCGGCGCCCGGTTGTCCGAAAAGGTACTGGATGCCCCAATAAACGAGCAGAATTAATGCAGAAGAAATAATTACTGCTTTTTCTGAGAGGTAGCGCACCATAATCGCAGCGAAGAAATAACAGAGGGCAATTCGCTGTAACACGCCCATAATGCGGGTTTCGGCAATGGGTTTCCACAGGAAACTGCCGTCGTCGCCAAATTTGAAAAAGGGGAACCAGTACATGAGGTAGCCCAGCAAAAAGATGATGACGGTGCGTTTGATGATTTTTGCCCAAAGTTCGGGCGTGGACATTTGGCGCATTTTCAGCATTGAAAAACTCATGGCATTACCCACGGCAAACAGGAAAGACGGGAACACGAGGTCGGCCAGGGTGAGGCCGAACCATTGGGCATGTGCGAGATAGGGGTAAATCGGTGCCCCGGTGCCGGGGGTATTCACCACAATCATCAGGGCAATGGTCAGCCCGCGAAATACGTCGAGCGAGAGGAAACGCTCAGGTTTTGCAGTTCGTGATTGTTCCATATCAATAGTCGTATTGAATTGGTTTCATTTGTTTGGTCAGCGGCTCAATGCGGTTGCGGTATTTGGTATGCAGTTCTTTGGCCAGTTGAATTTCGTCACCATCGGCCTCCACGGGGAATTGTTTGTGGCTGCAAACCCAGTTCCATTCCCAATCAGCAATTTTTTGGTCGAATCCGGACTGGTCGAAAGCTTTCCAGTTTTGGTTTACATCCGCGAAAAACTGTTCCCAGCGGGGCTTGTAAAAATCGCTGATGAGGCCGCTCCATTGGCGGCAACTGTACTCGTGCAGGCGATTGTTAGCGCCTCCCCACAGGGTAATCAGGTTGCGGGCATTTTGCTCGTACAGATTTTTTTCTTCGTCGGTTTGTCCGCAGGCACGGGCATCAGCCAGCCAGGGCCCGAGCATGAAATCGCGGCGAGTTGCCAGCAGTCGATCCATGTCGTCCATCAATTCCAGAAACTCGGAACTGTACCGGGCAAAAGCCACTTTGTCGTTGGTACGCCAGGCTTCCACAAAGGCTTGCTGAAGCGGCAGGGCATAGTTGGCCAGCACCTGTCGGGTCACATCCACCAAATCGTAACTAAAACCGTCGGAGTTGGCGCAGCTGGCGGCTTGCTGAACCAGCAAATCCCAGGCAGGCAGCAGCTCGGACGGAGCATAATTCAGCTTGGTACGTGCCCAGCGGCGGAAACCTTCGAAAGTTGGCCGAGCCACAATGATCGATTCGACGCCGTCGCGGATGGTCTGGCCGTTGTAAACCGTCTGGCAAAGTACCGACCAGGCTTGTTCCAAATCGGCATTTGTTTGGCCGTAGCGGTTGCGGATGTAACGCGGAAGCCATTCCTTCAGGTCAATGGGCGTGTTGCGCCAGCTGTGGTCGGTCATCAACTCGTATAAAACCGGAGTCTGTTCAATGGCTTCCATCGTGAGCCCAATACCTTTGAGTTGGCCTGAAGCTGAATCGTTCAGAGCTTCCGCAGGGTGGGATGTCACGTTCTCGATTCGCCCGAACAGGCTGATATTTCCTCCAAAATTGTGTAACATGCACCATATCCATTCTTTTCCGTAGAATGCCTCGGTTCCTTTCCATATCGGCTCAATTTCGGCAGCCAAGTCGAGAATAATCATCCGGTTGTTGGGAATGGTATCAAGCAGCGCTTTGATTTGCGGTGCTTTCCAAAAATCGCGGTGACTGTAAAACAGCCAACCCTGCATCACCCAAACCGCGTCCGGGTCAGCCGATTTCATTCCTTCGAACACCTTGGCACTTAGCTCTGAGAGATATTGCGGATCGTCCGAGGGCGGTTCATTTTCATTGAAGGTGTCAGCCGAATAAAGGTGGTCGGTTCCGTAAACCTGTTGCTGCACTTCCAGGAATTTTTTGCCGATTTCGGCAAACAGCGGGTCATTGGCATCCAGAATGTAGGTGTCGTCGAAGTCGTTTCCCCAATTTGTTTGTTTCATGTTCGCTTGGGGAAAGAATTTTTTAAACGAAGCCGGAACATGGCCGGTAAATGCCGGCAACACGGGTTTCATGCCCAGTTCGCGTTCGCGTTGCAGAATTTTTAGCTGAAGCGCACGCTGATTGTCTTTCCAGCTTTTGGGCAGCGGGCCGCCCCAGCCGTCGAGGTTGCCCATCCAGAACCATCCGAAATAAGCCGGTCCGCAGAAAAACGGGTTCAAATCCTCGTCTGTAAAGCCGTACGAGCGGTACACTTCGTCCCAAATCGACTCCTCTCCGGTAATGGCGAGCGGCATGTTGATGCCGTGCAGTGCCATCCAGTCAATTTCTTTTTCCCAGCGGGGCCAGTCCCACCAGCTCATGCTGTAGTTGAAGGTGCAATAGTTAAGGTAATAGCGGTATTCGTAAGGACTGTCTTTCCGAACTTTTTCAGGAATTACCGGCAGCTCCGAAGGCAGATTCAGGTTGGTACCGTTCCAGGTAATCTGGCAATGCCCGAATTCGGTTAGGTAGTAGTAAAAGGCTGAGGCGATCGATACACCATTATTCCCGCGAAGCCGGATTTTGCCGTCTTTCGATTCCAGTTCAAACCAGTCCGCCGAACTGTCGGCCGAGTCCGATGCGATAACTTCAACCTCGAACCGGTTTGCATATTCGGGCAAGATGCGCTGAATCAAGGCCGCTTCGGGCGATAAATTTTCGGGTTTGGCTTTTGGGGAGGTGCAGGCTGAAAAAGTCAACATGAAAGTGGCCGCACAGGCCACGGCAAGCAATTTCTTCATGGTTTTGTTCTTCATAGTTTTATGGTTTCGGCTTACTGATTTTTACTGATTGAATAGGGGCGCGATTCCGGAGCCACACCCCAGTCGAAATCAGGTTGGCCGCTCATTTCAAAATCGATGGTTCCGCCTTTCATCAGGTCGAAGTGATGGAAGAAGTTGCGGTCTGTCTCTTTCCCATTCACCGATAGTCTGCTGATGTAGTTTTTCCCTTCCGAAGCACCCGACGCATTAATGGTCAAGGTATTCCCGTTTTCCAATTGAAGCGTGATTTTGTCGAAGTGCGGGCCGGAAATGATATATTCGGGAACGGAAGGGCAAACGGGATAAAGCCCCAAGGCTGCAAATACATACCAAGCCGACATTTGTCCGGCATCGTCGTTGCCGCTTAATCCGCCAACACCGGCACCGTATTCGGTTTTCATGATTTCGGAAACCAGTTGCTGTGTTTTCCAGGGTTCGCCCGAGTAATTGTACAGAAACGGAATCTGGTGTCCCGGCTCGTTGCCGTGCCAGTATTGACCGGCAGCATGAAATCGGTCGAGGTTGGCGTTGAAGCCATCTGAGCCGCCCATTAATTTCATCAATCCTGCAATGTCCTGCGGAACGTACCAGGTATACTGCCAGGGCGTTCCCTCGGTAATGTACGGCATCCGGGCAAATTTGTCGAATTCGGACGTGAAGGAACCGTCGGCATAGCGGCCGCGAACACACGAATCGGCTGGGCTGTAAACATTTTTAAAGTTGAGGGCGCGTTGGCGCAAGGTTTTGTAATTGGCGGAATCGCCTTTCTTTTCGGCAATCTGACTGAGTGCGAAGTCGTCGAACGTATATTCCAAGGTGCGTGAAACCTGTTCCTTTTTATGAAACGATTCCTGAACGCTGTCCTCCAACGGTACGTAGCCGTATTGGAGGTACGATTGCAGGGCGCGCCGTCCTTTGCCTTGCTCGTATTCTTCGAACGAAGCCGGCGATTCGAAGGCGTTTTTCAGCAGGTAGCCGTATTGTTCGTCGGTTAAATCGATGTTGTTTTTGAGGTACGCATCGGCGATTGCGGCAATCGCATGATCGCCAATCATTGCCGAGGTGTAGCTGTTCCAGCAAGGGAAAATGGGCAGCCAACCACCTTGCTTGGCTTTATCCAACAAGCTGTACATCATGTCGGCATTGGTTTTCGGCACAAGCAGGTTGAATAGCGGATGCGATGCCCGGTAGGTATCCCACATCGAGAAATCGACGAAATAATCGTGAGTGCCGGAATTTAATATTTCCGTTCCACCGGCAAAGCTTGGGTAACTGCCGTCTACATCATTAAAAGTTCGCGGGTGCAAGAAACTGTGATAAAGGGCGTTGTAAAATTTTACTTTCGCCTCTTCGTCGGTACCTTCCACCCTGACTTTGCCCAATAGCTTTTCCCATTCAGCTTTCAGGTTGGCTTCGGCCTGTGCAAAATCGATTCCCGACGTCTCGGCATCAAGGTTCTTGCGGGCCTGGTCGATGCTGGTGAACGAGGTGCCGATTTGCACTAAAACGGTTTCATTCGCCTTCAACCGAAATGAAACATACGCGCCCAGGTTTGCCTGGTTGGCCAATTCGGTGTTCATCTCCAGCAGCAAGCTGTCGTGGAAAATACCGTAGTTTTCGAAGTCGTGGCTGAAGCGGGCAACAAAGTAACCGCTGAAGCCGGCCGATTCACCCCAGCCCTGGTAGATTCGGTGCACCGGATTATATCCTGAAATTTCGTTTTTATCGGTTTTAATTTGAATGTAACCTTGGCCCTCATCGCTGTTGGGTGTCAGTAAGATGTGCGACTCTCCGCCCTTTTCGAAGGTAAACCGGAACAGTCCGCAGCGTTTGGTGGCCGTCATTTCGGCCTGTATGGCATAATCGTCGAGATGCACCTGGTAGGAGTAGGGGGTCGATTCTTCGCGATCGTTCAAGAAAGAAGAACCACGTTCATCTGCCCGGAATTTTAACTGGCCTGCAACCGGCATGATGGTCACGCTTCCGTAATCCTGCACACACGAGCCGCTCAGCCAGTGGCTTCCCCGAAATCCGGAAATGACCGGATCGGTGTAGTAATAGGGGGCCACGCATTTGGTTTCGGTGGATCGGGTTTGCGGTGTCCAGTTGGTCATGCCGAACGGGACGGTAACAAACGGAACCACCTGCGCATTGTTCTCAGAACCCTCCCCGTGTTTCAGCGCGCTGATGGTGGTTGCCGGGGCCGTTCCAATCAGCGGGTTCACGTAATCGACCAGTCCGGTTGTTTTGGCCGGAGTTTGGCAACTGCCTAATGTGATAATACTGCCAAGCAGGATTCGGGAAAGAGAATTGAATGTTTTTTGCATGTTTGGTTAGGCTTGTATGTTGAAATGAAGTAGTGTAATCAACATATATTCAGAATATTTTTTAAAAAAAGGGAGAAGAAGATTGTACCTTCTTCCCCCTTTAGCGTAAGTCGTTTGACCATCAAATTAATTGTACCCCGGGTTTTGGACCAACAGCGAATTTAATTTTATCGCATCGGTTGGGATCGGTAAAATACGACGGTAGGTTTCGTTGTTTGTTTTGAAGCCCCACGATCCTTCAAACTTACCAAAACGGATCATGTCGTTACGGCGCCAGCATTCGTACACAAACTCACGGCCCCGCTCGTTATAAAGGTCTTCCAGTGTAACGTTTGTCCAAGCCGACGAAGTAGAACGGTTTTCACGTACCATGTTAACCAGTGAAAGGGCTGTGTGTCCGAGTGTTGCAGACCCTCCGCGGAGGATGGCTTCAGCTTTCATCAGGATCACATCGGAGTAACGGAGGTAGGGTACATCGTTGTTCTGGTTCCGGTTTGTCGATGTATTATCGGGGTAGAACTTGATATTCCGATAGCCCATGTTCCAGGCAATCTCGTCGTTTCCGCAGTCAAACAGTGCTGGGTTCTGGCGCAAAACAATATCAGGCGACAAGGTAACATGGTAAGTGTAAGGCTCACCGCCATCGTCGCCGGTATAAAATTGGTCATAGCCTTTTTTGGTGGTGGTCACCATAATTGGGGTAACACCATCACTCATGTATTGCGGTCCGGTTAGCCATTGGTCGTTGCGGATATCGCCTGCATCATCAAAAATGGAGTAAAATTCAGGCAAAGTACTCATTGGCGCGCTCGGGCGGAACGGCAATTCAAATTTTGCCTGGAGCGAACGCGGAACATCGTAACGAGCGCGGAACATCTGTCCGTTTGTTCCGGGGTAGGCTGCAGCCGAGGGATCAAACGGAACGGCAAAAATGAATTCTTTCATTTGTGGTCCGTTATTCGGGTAAAACATTTGCAGGTAGGAAGAACGTGGTTCGACAGCGAATTTTCCGGAGTTGATGATCGCATCGGCAGCCGCAATGCAATCGTTCCAGCGAGCTGTTCCGGTGTAGTATTCGGCGTTCAGATACATTTTAGCCAGCAGGGCTTGAGCCGTCCATTTGGTCGGGCGGCCATAAGTAGCATCACCGGTTTCTTCGCTCAGGTTGGGAATGGCTTTTTTCAATTCACTTTCGATGAACTCAAAAACCTGGGCACGCGGCGTGTTTGTACGTGGCTCAAAATCGCCGTAGAGGGTGTCCAGCGGAACGTTGCCGTAAAAATCCATCAGGATAAAATAGGTGATGGCCCGCATGGTCCGAAGTTCGGCCAAAGTCGTGTTTTTGTTTGAGCCTTCGGGCATGACGTTTTTGAGGATATAGTGGGCCTGATTGGT
The DNA here is from genome assembly GCA_050178015.1 of Mangrovibacterium sp. GTDB lineage: Bacteria > Bacteroidota > Bacteroidia > Bacteroidales > Prolixibacteraceae > Gaoshiqia. The sequence goes on along the minus strand of JBFXGM010000030.1, from coordinate 10,699 downwards.
TACCCCAATGGTTTTTTCCATCATGTACCAAAGGTAATTGGTTGCGCCATGGTCTTTATCCCAGGTATGATAATGCATTTTCAGATAGCCTTGATTATCGTACCAGTTTCCTCCCCTGGCCGGAAGAATTCCTTCATCCGTGCTGATGGTGCTCATGAAGAAAAAAGAGTGAGCATATTCTCCCCTGAAAACGGAATAAACTGCGCCGGCGGTCTGGGCGTATTGTTCTTCGTTTTGCGGGAAAACATCGGGGGTCATCTGTGTCGTGATCGGAACATCAATGTCGTGGCAGGAGGCCATCAGAAGCCCAACGACCGCTGATAATACGAAATATTTAATTTTATTTTTCATTGTCTGCTAATTTTTCGATTTTACTTAAAATGTTGCTTTTAAGCCGAACAGTACTGTCCGTGTTTTAGGATAGAAGTTATTCGAATCAACTCCTGGCGCAATTCCTCCTTGCTCCACCTCAGGATCGATACCTTTATATTTTGTGATGATAAAAAGGTTGTTCACCGAGGTATAAACACGCAGGTTCTGCATCATTTTCCCAAGATTTTTGAAGTTATAACCCAACGTTGCATTATCCAAACGGATATAACTTCCGTTTTCGATGAAGCGGGATGAATACTTATAGGAGTTCAAATCCGTAGGAGATTCGTTGGCAACATCAACCAATATATTTGTCGAATGGGCTGTACTTGGGCGGAACAGATCGGCCCGGGTGGCATTGAAAACTTTATTGCCAAATACCCCGCGGACGAAAATATTCAAGTCGAAATTTTTGTATCTGAAATCGTTGGTCCACCCCATCAATAATTTGGGTTGGGGGCTCCCCAGATAGTGATAATCAACGCCGATTGCCGGGTTAGTCGTCAGGCTTCCGTCGGCGGCAACATATTGCGAAACCCCTTCCGAATTTTTGCCGGCATACTGGAGCGTGAAGAACTGACCGATTGGTTTGCCTTCTTTCAAAATTTGAAGGGTACTTCCGGTTTGGCCACCACCATCAGGCTGTGTAATCCGGATTGAGTCTCCACCTGTGAATAAGGCATTTTCCAGCTTTTTAATCACGTTTTTGTTGTGGGCCAGGTTAATGTTGCTAGTCCAACTAAAGTTTCTGGATTTTACTGGAGTTGCATTTAAGCTGATTTCAACTCCTTTGTTCGACATCTCACCACCGTTGGCAGTAATGACCCCGGCGGGGACTAATACAGTATTTACGGAGTACGTGTAAATCATATCCGTGGTCTTTTTGTTGTAAACTTCAACATAACCACTTAATTTCCCGTTCAGTACCGTAAAATCCAAACCAAGGTTGGTGGTGGCTGTTTTTTCCCAGGCCAAATCAGGATTTGCTGCCTGGTTCGGACCGTAGGCAAAAATTTGATTGCCTTGCGAGTAATAAGTACCCAGCGGACCAACGATAAACTGAGCAGTATAAGCATTAAAGCCTGATGAGTTCCCGGTTACCCCGAAACTACCGCGTAGTTTTAAGTCGCTGAACAGACTTTGCGATTCCATAAATCCTTCCTGGTCAATTCGCCAGGCTAAACCTACCGATGGGAAATATCCCCATTCGTTGTTGTCGCCGAACACCGAACTGCCATCTCGGCGGATTGAAGCCTGCAACATATACTTGTTGTCGAAGCTATAGTTTAAACGGGCAAAATCGGAGATCAGGCGAGTTTTCTGGTAAGCATATGCATCGCCAAAATTAACAATGAATCCGTTTACCGCAGCATAGTTTCCTAAAGCTAAGTTGTTGTAGCTTACATTATCGACCGGGAAATTTGTGTTTGATGCGGTAAATCCATCGCCATATACATTATCCTGCCAGGAATAGCCCAAAACAGTGTTGATATTGTGTTTGCCAAATTCTTTGGCCCAAGTCAGGTAATTCTCAAGAATTACATTGGTGTTTTGGTAGGAGCTCCTGATGGCAAGCCCGTTGTCACCAAAATTGATGATGGAGTGTACCGCTGGTGGATCGGGATTGTTATAAAATTGGGCACTGTTGTAATTGGTTGCATAATAACTGTTGTAGTATTCTCCGTTCAGCGAAGTACTTTTTTGGTAGGCTACATTCAGGTTGTATTTGAAACCATAGGGCAGGGTCACTTCTGTGGTGAAATTACCAAGCAAGGTGTTTATTTTTGAATCGTCATCAGCTTGTTCGATGATAGCCAGTGGGTTAAAGTAGCCCGAATGGTTGAAGTTTTCGAAATAGGTACCATCTTCATTTTTGGGACTGGTTACAGGCAGGTACTTGGCCGCTTGCAACAAGGCTGTGTTTCGCTGAGGTACTTTTGTGTTTTTAACGTTGGAATTGGTCACGCTCAGACCAAACTTCACCTTATCATTAAATGCTAACTGTTCGATGGCCATCCGCGCAACAATGCGATTTTGGTTACTGCTGAGCAAAATACCCTGTTTGTCGATATACGTAATACTGGCGATGTAATTGCTACGCTCATTGCCTCCGCTGTACGACAGGTTGTGGCTGGTTGAAATTGCCGCTGAGCGCTGGATTTCTTTTTGCCAGTTGGTATTCGCGCCCATATCATCTTCGGGAGCAAAACTCATGTTGTTTTTATCAAGGAAAGATCGCAACTGATTGGCATCCATCATGTCGAGTTGGTTCGAAACACTTTCGATACCTACGTAACCGTTATAGGATATTTGCTCCAGGTCTTTTTTACCTCTTTTGGTGGTAATCATGATCACACCATTCGCAGCGCGGTTACCATAGATTGAAGTTGCTGCCGCATCTTTCAATACATCCACTGAAACGATATCGTCGGGAGCAATCAGCGAAATGTCGGCGCCGGGAACACCGTCGATTACATAGAAAGGACTTTGCGAACTATTAATGGTTGATGATCCGCGCATGATAATGGTTGCTCCGCGTGTTGGGTCTCCACTGGATGAGATATTCAATCCTGGTACTTTACCCTGTAACAAGGTTCCAACATCGGCAATAGCTCCCCTGTTCAGATCGTCTGACTTTATGGAGGTAACAGCGCTCGATAGGTTTTTACGCGAGTTTTTACCATAGCCGATGGCTACAACCTCCTCCAGGCCAACAACATCGGCTTTGAGGATGACATTGATGGTTTGCTGACCGGTGTAGCTGACTTCCTCACTCTTCATCCCGACAAAAGAGAAAATAAGGACCGGGTTGGTTCCCGATACTTCGATGCTGAAATTCCCGTCAAAGTCGGTGATGGTTCCCTTCGAAGTGCCTTTTTGCATTACGGTTGCCCCGGGGATGGGACTGCCGCTTTCATCGGACACCGACCCACGGGCCAAGGCGGGTTGCTGACGGGTATAAACTGAGCCAACATTTTCTTGTTGTGCCGGACTGAGGATAATTTGCCGGTCTTTGATGTCGTATTTTACATTGGTGCCGCGGAAAACTTCGTCCAGCACTTCATTTACCTTTTTTTCTGAAAGATTAATGCTTACTCTGCGGTTGACATCAATCAACTCGTTGCTGTACAGAAAGAAAAATTCGCTGTTTTGTTCGATTTCCATCAATACGTTTTTCACGCTGGTGTTACTCATATTCAGCGACAACCGTGTTCCTTGTGAGTAGGAATTGATCGCCAGCGCCTGGCTGATGGCGATAAGAACCAGTAGTGCAGTTAATTTCATACATCTTACAATTTTTTTGACTTGCGGATAATAACTATCCGGGCCAAACCTTTTTCGTAATTTTTCCATAATTTTGTAATGGTTTTAGTTTGACAATAAATTACCGATGTTGTTATTCTGAGTGACCACAAGGGAAGGTGTTGCAGCACTTTCCCTTATTATTTTTTCTTCATTGGTTGTGTCGTTTTTAATTGTGTCTTGAGATCACGTATTTAGTTCTTGTCATACTGCTGCTTTGTTGGGGGCTTATGGTGTATTGTTCTAAACGAAATCCGGCAGCATTGGAAAGATACTCCAATACTTGGGGTAACGTTTCGTTTTGGATGGTCATGGTAAACGGGTGTTTGCCCAGTTTTCCGGTTGGATCTTTCAGCTCAATTGCAGTATTGTACCATCTGCTCAAACGGGTGATTACTTCTTCCAGCGGGTCATTTCTGAAAATAAGTTTTCCTTCGGTCCATGCGGTATATTTTTCCACGTCCACTTTTTGTTTTGTCAATGAACCGGATTCTTTCTGGTAGATAAGTTGTTCGGTGGGGACCAATTCAATTTCCATTTTCTCGTTATTGGCCGGTGTAAAGTAAACTTTTCCTTCTTCAAGCACAACGGAAGAATAATCATCGTTTGCGAATGCCGAAACATTAAATCGGGTGCCGGTAACCGTGATGGTGCCATCAGTTGTTTTTACTTCAAACGGATGCTTTTTATCGGATGAAACATGGAAATAGGCTTCTCCGGTGAGGATGACTTCGCGGTTCTTTTTCGTGAACTGACTAGGATACTGCAAGGTTGTTCCGCCGTTTTGCCAAACTTCGGTGCCATCGGGCAATACCGTTTTCAGTTTCGAGCCCATGGGTGTTTCCAGCGTAATATATTGCCCGCTTGTGGCATAATTGGCGTTTTGGTAGAACATCCAGACACTGGCTAGCAGCAAAGGGATAAACAGGATGGCGGCAGTCCTCTGAGCATACTGGTATAATTTTCGGAGGATCGGTTGTTTCGCTTTTTGTTCCAGATTAATCTGATGATGAATGGAGTCGAGCATCTGGTTATGTTCGCCTTCCCCGATTTTATGGCGGGATGAAGGAGAATGTTGCCAGTATTCGAAAAGCAGCATCCGCAACTGTTCCTTGTGCTCATCCGATTGAAACAACTGTATCATCCGGGCAAGCTCTTCCGGATTGCAGTCATTGTTCAGGTATTTTTCTATCAGTGAAACTATATTTTCAGATTTGTCCATTCGATAATGATTTAAAAAACTGAACTCTGGTTAGCTCCAAGCCAAGAGTGATTTTCAGAAGTTCAGAGGTAATACGCAGAAGATGGTTGTATCCCCCAAGAAAAATTAGGGAAAAAATGAATTTTTTGTAATTTATCGTTGATTAGATGAATAGAGAAGTAAAAAGAAATGATTTCAGTTCTCCTGAATTCAATTTTCCCCGGATGGATTTTAAGGACAGGTTGATTTGGTTTTCAACCGTTTTTACGGAAATGTTGAGTGCCGTTGCAATTTCGGCATGACTGAGGCCTTCCTCCCGGCTCATCTGAAAAATGCGCATGCGTTGTTCGGGTAATTGCTGAATAGCTTCTTGAAGCTTGTAGGTCAATTCGTTGAAATGAAAGAGGTTCTCTGTTTCTGTTCCCTCTTTGGTTACATGGGTTTTTAAATATTCGGCATACTTTTCGTCCTTCAGTCGTTTTCGGATCAGGTCGATGGAAATGTTGTGAGATATGGTGAAAAGATAAGCATTCAACGATTGGTTGGGGTGGATTTCCATACGTTTGTTCCACAGTTTCAGAAAAGTCTCCTGTACAATCTCTTTGGCATCTTCGCGGTTTTTCAGAATGGAAAAGGCAAAACCATACAGCCGTTCACTGTATTGCCGGTAAAGTATATCGAAGGCTTTCATGTCTCCTTCTTTTAACCGCTTTACCAGCTGTTTCGTTTTTTCACTCGCCGGAGTTCCATTCATTTCAGCACTGTTAATTGCGGATAAAACTATCAATATTTTTCAATTAAGTGATTAAGAAACAGTGAAGATGTTTCTTGTGTAGTTTATTTTGCCGATTGATTGGTTGCTTCCAGGTATTTCATTACAAACCGTATTTCAGAGTAACTGTAACTTTCACCCAATGCTGCTTTAAGTTCGCCAAATGACAGGCTTGGATTCTTACTTACCAATTCAGCAATGGTTTTTTGCTTTTCAGAGGATACCAAACGTTTAATCTCCAATTCTCCGCTGCCGACAAAATGGGCCAGGTGCCCTTCAATGGTCGAAAGGGCCATTTCCCGCTCTTTGGCAATTTCATCAACTGTTTTGCCGGAAACGAACAGGTTAAAACTGATGTGTTTTGAATCGAGCAAGGCTTTGGCGGGTTCTTTTTCAGCATGTTTGGGCAGCTCCAGGCCTTTTTCCTTCCGATAAGCGATGGCCATTTCCAGGATTTCGCGGCCATATTGCTGCATCTTTTTGCCTCCCATTCCTTTGATGGCTTTAAGCTGGATTAAGGTGGGCGGCAGTTTTTCGGCAATTTCGGCCAGTGTATTCTGCGGAATGATTTTTGCGACAGGAACTCGTTGTGCTTTCGACTGTTTCAGTCGCCAGGTGTTTATCGTGTTGAAAAAATCGGGATGCGAGGACGAAGCCGCCAATGCATGATCGGTAGTTTGGGGCCTGAATCCGGGCGATATGGAGGCTTTTGCCTTGGTCTCCAGATAGGTTTTCAGTTGGAAGCCATTCAGGCAACAACTTAGCACACTTTTCTTGATGGCGAGCTCGCGATGTAGTTTTTCCATCCCTTCGTGAAAACTTTTCCGGATGGCCGCGTTGTCGGTCTGGAAGCCTGTCTTCTGAAGGGGTTGGATGACGAGGCTTTCCAGTTTCTCCAAAAAGTAAGCGCTGGCTTTTGTTACCCGTTCCTGAAGTTGGTCATTAGCTTCTGCATCCGCTGTCAGGCTGATCAGTTGCCGGATTTGCCGGTCGAATTTTTCGGATACTTCCAGCATGTCGGCTTTCATGTCGGGCAAAACCTGTTGAAGTGTTTGCGGCAGGTTGCCCAGCAACAAGGCGCCGTGTTCGGTACATAATTTCTGAAGGTACTGGAGCTGCCATAAAATGGGTTTGAAATCGAAAAGTTCGCTCAGCAGTTGTTGCTGGTAAATTTTTCGCGAACCGGATAGTTCTTTCTCACCGGGCTGGTTTTCTTCAACCTGTTGAGTGAACGAACGCACGGTGCCGTCATTTTTAATACTTTGCGGTTCGATGGGGGAACTCAATACCATTCCTTCCAATGATTTGCAGCGGCTGAGCGCCACGTAAACCTGTCCATGGGCAAACGACAACCGGGCGTTGATGATGGCCTTTTCGAAGGTGAGTCCCTGGCTTTTATGGATGGTAATGGCCCAGGCCAGTTTCAGCGGAAATTGTTCAAACGTGCCAATCACTTCTTCTTTTATTTCTTTGGTTTCCGGGTCGAGTGAGTATTTGGCATTCTGCCAGGTTTCGCGTTCAACTGTAATGGGTTCAAAATCGCCTTTGCAGGAAACTTCGATGGTGTCTTCGAAAATATGGGTGATTTTTCCAATCTTTCCGTTGAAATAGCGTTTTTCAGGCGAGCTGTCGTTTTTTACAAACATCACTTGGGCGCCTGTTTTTAAAACCAGTTCAAAATCGGTGGGGTACAGGTATTCCGGAAAATCAAGGTGTACATTGGCTTCAAAAAAATGTTCCTTTGTTTTCAGCTCCTTCAGCTTCGTTTGGTTGATTTGCTGGGCCTGGTAATTATGTGTAGTCAGTGTGATGTAGCCCTCTTCGTCAGTTGGCTTAAAGTTTGGGATATAGCGTTTGTTCAGTTCGGTAAGCGTGTTTGCATCAATATTGTTTTCACGGATTTGGTTAAGAAGGTTGATGAATTTTTCATCGCTTTGGCGATAGATGTGACGCAGTTCGATGCTGATAAAATTGGATTGCCGGAGCGCGCGGCTGCTGAAAAAGTAGCAGGTGTCGTAATAGCTTTTCAGAATGTTCCATTCGTCTTCTTTCACCACTGGGGCGAGCTGCTGCAAATCGCCGATCATTAAAAGTTGTACGCCGCCAAAAGGTTTTCGCCGGTCGCGGAAACGGCGCAATACCTCGTCAATCGCGTCCAGCAAATCGGCACGCACCATGCTGATCTCATCGATTACCAGCAAATCGAGGCTGCGGATGATGTTGATTTTTTCCTGGCTGTACCGTTTGATGTTGGTAGGCGCATTTAATCCGGTTGGGCTGCTGACGCTCATGGCTGGATTTTCCTGGGGCACCTGTGGTCCGAACGAAACCTGGAAGAAGGAATGAATGGTGACCCCACCGGCATTAATGGCAGCCACGCCGGTTGGCGCAACTACAACCATGCGCTTGGGCGACTCGCGTTTCAGGTTTTTCAGGAAGGTGGTTTTTCCGGTCCCGGCTTTCCCGGTCAAAAAGATGTTTTGGTTGGTGAAGCGTACAAAATCCGAAGCTAATTGAAGCTGGTCATTTTTAATCTCTGTCATGGTCGATAGGTCCGTTATTTTTGATGGACGTTGATAGGGGCATCAAAATGAATTTCTGCTTAACTAAAATACAACATTCTCGCGGAAATGAAAACAGCCTGTTCAACTTTGTTGGTCAATCCTACTGTGGATGTTTGTTTTGCCTTTTCACTTTTAACTTGACACGTGCAGAATTTCGGTTATACGATCTTCTTTCCGTGAAATTCGTCGGTGCGGATTAATTTGCTTAGTTCAGGCAAGTTTTCTTTGGTTACTTTTCCGGCGGCCACAATGGTGATTCGTCCGCTTGCTTTTTCTATCAATTGGTTCAGCATGTCCATGCCTTCTTCGGCTGTTGCTTTTGTTCCCGAGGTAAGTATGCGGTCGGCGCCTATGCGGATCAAGATTTCCATTCCGGCCAACGGATCGGTCAACTCGTCGAAGGCTTTATGAAAAGTGACCTGCATTGGCCTGGCGCGTTCAATGAGTTCGCGTGTTTTTTTTACATCAATCTCACCGGTCGGGGTCAGCAACCCGAATACAACAGCAGGTACACCAAGTTGTTTGCAAATGTCAATATCGGATTTCATGATTTCCAACTCGTCCGGCGAATATACAAAGTTGCCACCCCGTGGCCGGATCATCACAAAGGCTGGGATCGCCAGCTTTTCCACACACATTTTAATGGTTCCAAAGGATGGGGTGGTGCCGCCGACCTGCAGGTTTTCGCAGAGTTCAACCCGGTTGGCGCCGGCTTGCTGCGCGGCCAGTGCTTCGGCAAAATTTTCAATACAGGCTTCTTTTATCATGATCGTTTTGTTGGAATGGTAAAGATAGTTAGATAGTTCTTTACACGAGAACCTGTCTTGACCAATTTTCATCAATACCAAAAGCCCGGAGCTAGATCAGCATTGCATCAGAATCAAAGCCCGATGTAAAAGCATTCCGGGAGCATGGCGTCAATTTTTACGACTTGAGGATGGACGGGCTTAGTCATTTTTCTATGCTTTCTCACCCTGAAGAATTTAATGAACTACTTACTGAACAACTTCGTAAAGTAATTAATGGGAATTATAATTTATAACGCTGTTTTAGTCATGCACTCATTTTGAGTGAGGGCTTGACTAACAACTAAAAATCCAAAAATCATGAAAAAATTAATTGCATTCCTATTCATTGCAATCCTGTTTATGCAATGTTCTGACAAAAAAACAGCTATCAAACCAAGTGACACAACAGTAGTTGGGGTATTTACACCCTATGAACTTTTCCCTGAAATTGTTCATAAAAAAGTGAAGGAAATGAAAGAGTTGAATTTCTGGCCAATAGTGAACGAAGGAAAAATTGAAGCCGGCGAACGGCTCAACATTGCTGCGCGAGACACGTTAAGCTGGACTCCTGATTTTATGGTTCAGTTTAATGAATCGGGCCTTGCTGAAAGAGTAATTCATTTCAATGAAAATGATGACCCGTATGAATCGTGGATTATAAAAAATGAAGCTGGCTACCCGGTGAATGCAAGTTTTTTTGTAAAAGATTCAATTGCAGGAAAACAGGAAATTACGAAAATAAATGATACCAGTTACCGGTGGAAAATTATTAACCCGCAAGCTGATACATTAAGAAGCAGTGGTGTTTTGGAATTGAATGAAAACCGGAATAACAAAACCTTCCAATTTTATAATTTTAAAGGGGAACCAACCAGTAAATACGAATGGATGTATAATTCTTCCGGCCAATTGATGGGATATACAGTTTCAAGAAACGATTCTGTAAGAATGGGAATGAACTTTACCTACAACGATTATGGTTCATGGGAAACGCAGGAAGTTTACAGCAAAATCACCGGAAAATCAGAAACGAACCGGTATGAATATGAATACGACGATGCAGGTAACTGGACGAAAGCTGTGTCATTTGTTCACGAAAAGCCATTCATCGTTGCTTTGAGAGAGTACACTTACTATTAATCAAAAAAATCATGAAAAAAGCTGAATTTGATTTAAATGGACCGGAAGTAATGAAACTCTCCTGGTTATTAAGCAACGGGCAGGTTGTAATGCTTACCTGCTGCAACGCCGAAAAATCTATCAATGGAATAATTACAGCTTGCTGGGTAACTCCAACTTCTCATAGTCCGCTTTTGTTTACAGCATCTGTCGGAAATGGTGAAAAAAGCGAAGATTCTTACCGTGCCTGCCACGCGCTGATTAACGAAACCAAGGAATTTGGGCTAAACCTGCCAACTCCGGAACTTACCGAAGCCATACTTAAGGTAGGAACCACACACAGCAATGAAGTGGACAAATTTGCCGAAACGGGTTTAACACCAATGCAATCGGACAAGATTAACGCTCCAATGATTGAAGAGTGTTTCTTGAATATTGAATGTAAAGTAATTGACCAGATTACGACTGGCGACCATACCGTTTTTGTAGCCAAACCCATTGCGGTTTTTATGAATGAAGATGTGATGACTGACGGCAAATTCGCAGAAAAATACATTGATAAAATCAAACAGTTTCAAAT
>JBFXGM010000029.1:0-67883 GCA_050178015.1 Mangrovibacterium sp. | reverse complement strand
CCAGTCAAAGACTGACCACTTCTTAACTGTTCAAGCGCTTTGGCTTGCATCGCTTTAAATTCTTCTGATTCCATAATTCTGTCCTACAAAATTAATACTTGCAGACAGAGTTCAGTTTACAGTCTCAATGGAATGGGTTTTCCGTATTTGAATTGTTTCCCGAATGACCTCTTCGTCCAAGTCCAGCACCGTTGATCCGGCCACAAAAGATTCTAAAACAATCGTTTCCTTTTTTGTCAGCTTACTGAAGCCTAACAGTTCAATCCGGTTAATGACTGAAATATGATAGTTCCCGGAAAGAATATGATCTATCAATTTTTCTGACTCTTTGGATAAGGCCAATCCCAGGTAATAAATCACTACATTGGTATCAATCAAATAGTTCTTTCGTTCCATTCGTTTCTTGAATTTTCGATTTCATGGGCTAATTCAATTGCCCGATCGTGTGAAATTGAACCTTTCAACCGAAGAAGGGGATTCTTCTCTGACTTTCCGGTATGAATCAGCTTAATCATGTTGGCCTTCTCAAGACTTTTCAGGATAGCCAAAGCATTTTTATTTTTCAATTCAATTTTTATCGTTTCCATTAGCACAGCATTTTGATACGAATTTACGAAAAACCTTTGATTGTTTTCCTCGTCCGCAGGATGATGGTTGATAAATGGCGCCAGCGTGTTCGCGTTGTTTAAAAAAGAATCGGACGCGGACGTTTTGATTGATGAATTATTATTGATGATTGATGATTGATGATTGATGATTGATGATTGATGATTGATGAAATAGGACGCAGATGACGCGGATTTAATATGATTGTTTATGATTTCATGTATTATGGGGTATCCGATCATTGCCCGTGATAAAATTGTCTAAATATAAATTGAATTAGCAGCAGAGCTGCGAAATATTTGTAGTCAAAAATGCATAAACAGACCAAAAGGTGCAGAGCACCGAAACATATTTTGTTTTTTTTTGTTACGGTGCGCTGCACCTTCAATAATAATTCATGAATTTACTACAAATATTTAGGTGCTCTGCACCAGGTTTTACTTAACGGGTGTTGATCGGATACCCCATATCATATTTGTCGCGTTGCTCCAACCTATTTTTTCACCGATCCACGCTGATTTTGCCCTGCGGGCTTTACTCAGCTACAATACTTTTACCGCTACGCGGTATTTCTTCGCGTCTTCTTTGCGGCCTCCCGTTACCGGGACAAGTTTTGTGTTTAAATCCTTCTTCGCAGTTTAAATAAGGTAATAAGGTTTATAAAACATACCACTCGCTTTTCTACTAAGGTTAACCAATAAAATAAGGTTTTTTGGAATTGATAGCTGACGGCTGGCTTCTGGCTACTCGCTACTCATGTCTCGCTACTCGCTACTCATTCTGGGTTTTTCCGTTGCGTTCTATATTCTGTCATTCCAAATCTCCGGATCTCGACTTGTATGAAATATAGCGATAACGCGAATTGCTGAACCGACCAACTGATAATAAATTACAAAGGGAAATTTTTTAACGAAAAACTTTCTAACATTTTTATAGACTATGGGAAAAGATTCAGGATGTTGTTTTAGAATTTCAAAGCTCAAATTGATTTGTTTATAAAAAGAACTGGCAACTTTTTGGCTTTCATCTGAATAGTACCGGTAAGATTTGTCAAAATCAATCTCAGCTTCATCTGAAATTTCGATCCTAAATCGCTTTGTTTTCATATTTTGCCTTGATCAGGTCCCATTTCTTAAAAGTTGCTTCGCCTTTTTCAATTCGCTGAAGCCTTTTATCCAGCAAATCAAGGTGCTCCGGTGGAAGTTCTCCCATACCTTCGTTAACATCTACTATCTCGATGTAGTCAAGTTCCTTAATTAGTTTTAGAAACGCCGCGATCTTACTTTTCTTCTTAATATTCACTGTAAGTTTCATAACCGTTCTATTTTATTTTCAAAGATACGATTTTGACAAGTCAATTCGCTTTTGAATTTCGTTAATAATAATTAGCCTGGAGCTGCATGAATAAAGAAATGGGACGCGGACGTTTGGATTGATGAATTATTATTGATGATTGATGAATGCCGGCAGCGTGTTCGCATTGTCGTGTCGGGCGGCACCATGCCAAAAGCCCCTTTAGAGCTTGTCCGGCTTTTGACGGAGGTTTGGGGTATTCCCTTGATGGCTTCGTGCCTTTCAGGGAAAATAAAGTAATAAGGTTAAAAAAACATGCCGCTCGCTTTTCTACTAAGGTTAACTACTAAAATAAGGTTTTTGGAATTGATAGCTGGCTTCTGGCTGCGTCTCTGTGTTCTCCGTGTTTTCCTCCGTGTAACTCTGTGGTTAAAAATAGAACGCGGACGTTTTGATTGATGAATTATTATTGATGAATGATGATTGGCGGCTGGCGGCTGGTTACTCGCTACTCATGTCTCGCTACTCGCTACTCACTACTCATAACCGATCCACACGGATTTGGCCCTGCGGGCTTTACTCAGCTACAATACTTTTACCGCTACGCGGTATTTCGTTGAGTCTTTGTGTTAAATTTTATCTTTGCGTTCTTCGTGTTCTCCCGTTACCGGGACAAGTTTCGTGTTTAAATCTTCTTAGCAGTTTAAATAAGGTAATAAGGTTTATAAAACATGCCGCTCGCTTTTCTACTAAGGTTCACTACTACAATAAGGTTTTTGGAATTGATAGCTGGCTTCTGGCTGCTTCTCTGTGTTCTCCGTGTTTTCCTCCGTGTAACTCTGTGGTTAAAAATAGAACGCGGATGGGGCCCTGCGGGCTTTACTGAAAACTGAGACTGGTTACTGGCTACTGGTTTTCGGTTTTGAGTTCGTTTTTCATTTTCATCAACACATCGATTAATGTCGGTATATCTTCTTTTAGGGTATTAAAAATTTGTTCGGCGTCGACATCAAAATAATGATGGACGATAATATCACGCATTCCCATCGCCTGTTTCCATTGAATTTGGGTGTATTGGGGCAACAACTCCTGGTTGGTTATCTTATCGAGGTTTTTAATGCTTTCGCCAACTGCGATCAATTTCATACAAACACTGTCGAGGAGGATCATACCAGCCTCGGAAGATGTAAAATCATCGGCTGAGTTTAAGTGTTTTGTTCGCTGCAAAACTGCTTTCAGGTTTTCATCGATCAGCGTTATGATTTCAAGGGCCAGCGTCCGGTCAAACATAAATACCCTCCTTTTGGATCCTATTTTTCAATACCTGGTTCATCTTTTCGCGAAGACGCACAATATCAACGGTACAATGCAAGAGGGCTTCCAGTTCATTTTTTAGTGTCATTATTTTGAACAGGCTCAAAGGTTCTCCTTCATAATAAATATCCACATCACTTTTTTCTGTTTGTTCACCACGGGCTACCGAACCAAATATTCCAATCCGGTTTATTCCGTAAACCAATCCTCTTTGGGTTTTAAAATCGGATAACAGACGGATATATTCCTGTTTTGAATTCATTTTAAACTACTTTAAATAAACAAATTGCACTATTCAACCAGGTTGCCTGAAACAAATATATTCATTTTCCCCTTAAGTCTAAAATTTCTCGCTACTCCTGACTACCCGCTTCTCGTTTTTTGATTGATGAATGAAGAAATAGGACGCGGATGACGCGGATTAAATATGATTGTTTATGATTTTATGTTTGTCGCGTTGCCCCAAATCCCTCGCCATTACGGTCGGAGTCGTTCGCTGGCAGATTGCCGCGGTCGTCGTTCCTCCTCCCTCGCAATGACGGTTATAGCTGGCGTGTGGCCCTGCGGACTATACTGTTACTGGTTGTTCGTGTCTTCTTATGTGTTCTATGTGCCTTATGTGGTTCAAGAACGGTGATTGGCTTCTGGCTACTCGCTACTCATGTCTCGCTACTCGCTACTCATGTTTGTTCTCGCGTTGAACAGCTTGTGCGGGGTGGAGGGGGCGTCTTCTTTTCTACCAATATGTAACCGCTACGCGGTATTTCTTCGCGCCTTCTTTGTGTCCTCCCGTTACCGGGACAAGTTTCGTGTTTAAATCCTTCTTCCTGTTCTTCTTGGTTAAAAAGAATATGACGCGGATGACGCGGATTTAATATGATTGTTTATGATTTTATGTTTGTCGCGTTGCCCCAAATCCCTCGCCATTACGGTCGGAGTCGTTCGCTGGCAGATTGCCGCGGTCGTCGTTCCTCCTCCCTCGCAATGACGGTTATAGCTGGCGTGTGGCCCTGCGGACTATACTGTTACTGGTTGTTCGTGTCTTCTTATGTGTTCTATGTGCCTTATGTGGTTCAAGAACGGTGATTGGCTTCTGGCTACTCGCTACTCGTGTCTCGCTACTCGCTACTCATGTTTGTTCTCGCGTTGAACAGCTTGTGCGGGGTGGAGGGGGCGTCTTCTTTTCTACCAATATGTAACCGCTACGCGGTATTTCTTCGCGTTCTTCGCGTTCTCCCGTTACCGGGACAAGTTTCGTGTTTAAATCCTTCTTTGTGTTCTTCGTGGTTAAAAAGAATAGGACGCAGATGACGCGGATTTAATATGATTTTTTATGATTTAATGTATTATGGGGTATCCGATCATTGCCCGTGATAAAATTGTTTAAATATAAATTGATTTAGCAGCAGAGCTGCTAAATATTTGTAGTCAAAAATGCATAAACAAACCAAAAGGTGCAGAGCACCGAAAAATATTTTGTTTTTTTTGGTACGGTGCGCTGCACCTTCAATAATAATTCATGAATTTACTACAAATATTTAGGTGCTCTGCACCAGGTTTTACTTAACGGGTGTTGATCGGATACCCCATATCATATTTGTCGCGTTGCTTCAACCTGTTCTTTCACCGATTCACGCTGATTTTGCCCTGCGGGCTTAACTCAGCTACAATACTTTTACCGCTACGCGGTATTTCTTCGCGAGTTTTGCGTTATATTTTTTCTTCGCGTTCTTTGTGTTCTCCCGTTACCGGGACAAGTTTCATGTTTAAATCCTTCTTTGCGGCCTCCCGTTACCGGGACAAGTTTTGCGTTTAAATCTTCTCCGCGTTTAAAATCTTCTTTGCGCTCTTCGCTGTGAAAGAAATAAGGTAATAAGGTTTATAAAACATACCGCTCGCTTTTCTACTAAGGTTAACAACTAAAATAAGGTTTTTGGAATTGATAGCTGACGGCTGGCTGCTTCTCTGTGTTCTCCGTGTTTTCCTCCGTGTAACTCTGTGGTTAAAAATAGAACGCAGACGTTTTGATTGATGAATGATGATTGATGAATGATGATTGGCGGCTGGCTACTCGCTACTCGTGTCTCACTACTCACTACTCACTACTCACTACTCATAAACGATTCACGCTGATTTTGCCCTGCGGGCTTTACTCAGCTACTTGTAAAAAGAAATCCTTTCAACAAACTCAAAATCCTTTTTATTGTAGGTCAACAACGGAAAGCCTGATACAATTGATGTCGCTGCAATCAGGCAGTCGGGCACAGAAATTACTTTTTGCCCAGTGACGTAGGCATTCATGATCTGCATGGCTTGGTCTGCAATTTCAGGGCTTAGCGGAACGCGGTAATAGGAAGCGAAGATCTTGTTCATGGCTTCTTTTTTTGCCGGGGTATTTGCCCCAACCAGCAGTTCAAGCCGGGTAATATCAGAATAGGCTGTGCGGTTAGCAATTTCTTGCAGGGTTTTATTGGCCATTGCATCCCTGCGAAATGCCTTGATCAATACACAACTATCAATCAGTATTAGATTTTTGGCCATGCTTGTTTTCTTAATTCTTCCAGTGCGGGAAAATCAGCTAACTGGTTGAAACAGGCCGAAAGGTCATCTGCTTTTTCGGTAGGTTCAACAACCTCAACAGTCTTTTTCGAGATACCCACTTCGCTGATTGAAATAGCGCTGTGATCTGATTTTTCCAATTCTTTCGCCAACAGGATCAGCGCTTTAAACGCGGGCTTATTTTTCTTAATTCTGATGATGGTTTCCATGACCGAAGTTTTTATACAAATGTACGAAATTAAGCTATTTGAGGGCTCTTTTGATTGATGATTGATGATTGATGAATAAAGAAATAAGACGCGGACGTTTTGATTGATGATTGATGATTGATGAATAAAAGAATGGGACGCTGATGACGCGGATTGGATATGATATTTATGATTTCATGTATTATGGGGTATCCGATCATTGCCCGTGATAAAATTGTTTAAATATAAATTGATTTAGCAGCAGAGCTGCGAAATATTTGTAGTCAAAAATGCATAAACAAACCAAAAGGTGCAGAGCACCGAAACATATTTTGTTTTTTTTGTTACGGTGCGCTGCACCTTCAATAAGAATTCATGAATTTACTACAAATATTTAGATGCTCTGCACCAGGTTTTACTTAACGGGTGTTGATCGGATACCCCATATCATGTTTGTCGCTTTGCTCCAACCTGTGCTTTCACCGATTCACGCAGACGTTTTGATTGATGAATGATGATTGATGATTGATGATTGGCGGCTGGCTACTCGTTACTCGCTACTCGTGTCTCACTACTCATAACCGATCCACGCGGATGGGGCCCTGCGGGCTTTACTCAGCTACAATACTTTTACCGCTACGCGATATTTCTTCGCGCCTTCTTTGTGGCCTCCCGTTACCGGGACAAGTTTTGCGTTATATTTTTTCTTCGCGTTCTTCGTGTTTAAATCTTCTTTGTGTTCTTTGTGGTTAAATCCTTCTTCGCGTTCTTTGCGTTTAAATCTTCCTTGTGTTCTTCGTGTTTAAACCCTCTCCGCCATTTTTGCGGTTAATTCCGGCCGATGAGCGAATTTGCCTAAAACCGAAGGCTAAGCCCGATGGTGGCGTTACGGGTGGTCACTTCACCCAAGACCAGCCAGGTATTGGTAATCAGGTATCGGGCGCCTGCATGGATATCCACGTAAGGATCTATTTCATCCACAACTTTGCCTCCTGCACCAAACATGGTTCCTCCGCTAATTCCGCCATAGACGTTCCAGGCGTTATTGCGCCGCTTCTCAAACGGAATAAAATGATAATTGGCACGAACACCTGCAGCGACGGTTCGCATCCAGTCGAAGTCGGTGTTACCGGCATAAACACCACCTTCCAGTCCGGCCGAAAAAGCAGGACTGATCAGATATTCAACGGCGCCTTTTACGCCCAGGTAGCCTTCGTACTTAAAGTCGGACGAGTAGCCGCCCGAAAGCAGGTACTTTTGTTCCCTGGCGGGCATCCACAAGGACACATCGGCTGAACGGGCTTCCGTTTCTTTCGTTTTGTTTTTGTTGGCCACAGATCCGGCCAGGGTTTCGCTGATTAAAAATCCGATAAGAAAAAGGGTGGTAATAAATCTCATGGGTGGTTATAAATATGGGTGTTTGTGTTTTTCCGGATTTTTAAGTTGGGCCCTCTTATGACGGCTGCGCCAGCTCAGTCACAGGCACGGGGCTGTCTGGTTAGTGTTGCTTTTTGGTTTTAATCTGCCTGGTCATGATGAACCAAATTTCAGAATTGCAAAACTAACCCGATCCATTTAGTTGAATGTTAACAGAATATGAAATTGCATGAACGAGCCATTACAGGCCTCGAAACGGCACTTTCCACACACGAACGATATGTTTTTGGCCGATCGACGAAAAAAAAACAGACCATACGTTCGCCAACAGGTTTCAAGTTGTATTTTCACGAGGCCTCATTTTTCCCGGAAACAACTTCAATGCTTTGTGTTCCCAGCTCGGCGTGCAGGTAATAGCCCAGGGTGCCAAATCGCAGCAACACCCGTTTGCGGCCACGGATCTCGACCACCTCGCCGGTCACTCCTTTCAGGGGCCCGGTCACCACGCGTATCCCGGTACCTTTGCGAATCCGTTCGGTGGTAACTTCCAGGCTTGCGTTGGCATGTTCCACAAAGATGCGCAGGCTCTCCAGCTGCTGGTCAGGAATAGCAGCCGGTTTGTCGTCGAAACAAACATAGCGGATCGCCCCGCTGGTATTCAGCACTTCGTAATACTCTTTATTATTTACCCGCACAAAAATATAGCCCCGCAGTAACGGCTCCTGCACCACTTTGACGCGGTCGCTCCATTGCCGGCGTTCGGTTTTCAGGGGCAAATAACATTCAATTCCCTTTTGCTCCAGAGCCGCCAGCAGCTTCTTCTCCGAGCGGACCAGCACATACACCGCATACCAGTGATCAGGACGTTTCGTTGTTTGGAATGTCATGGCGTTAAAAGACTTTTTATGGGCAGAAAGATAGCATTTATCAAAGTAGCAGAGTGCCTGAGTAACTTAGTGCCTGAGAAACTAAGGAACTGAGTAATACTGTGACTGTTTTCTACGTTGCGTCTTCGCGTCTTTGCGTTTAAATCTTCTTTGCGTTCATGGTAGCTAAACTTCTCCTTTGGGAAAACCACAAAGCAAACCTGCTCTTACTCCCGGTAAAAGAATGTGTGTTTTTCAAATTTTCTGTTGGATTGATCGGACGCGGTGATCCTGCATCCGCTTGAAAATCCGCTAAAATGAACCATTGGGGGTGGTCAGGGATTCATGAGAAAACGATGGACCTAAAACACAGCTTCGCCACCTGGCCCACAGATCGAATTGACCTGTTCCTGTTTTTTTGAAGCCGCAAAGATGAGGAAATCCATAAAAACCGGAAACGCAGAAATGTTGTTTTTACGATAAGGCGGGTTATATAGAATAAAACCAAATAAGATCAATGAAAAGACCTTTTTGATCAACGAATAGCCGATTTCGATCGGGAAATGGCAAAAAAATGAACCACGAATACCGATTAATTCTTTCTGAAAAAGTCGTCGAAAAACAACAGGTGATATTTTATGGAGTTTTTCCAATACTCCCAGGTATGAGCTCCGGGGCGTTCGGTATAGTCATGCGGAATATTTCGCTCTACTAATGCCTGGTGCATACGCTTGTTACAATCATAAAAGAAATCCGCTGTTCCGCAATCAAATATTAAGTTGAGGCTTTTACCATCGAGCAAATAAAGCAACTTGATGACGGTGTTATTTTCCCAGGCCTCTTTATTTTCGGCATAACTGCCCAACCGTTTGGCAATATCCCAGTTATTCGGGAATGGACGAATATCCAATCCGCCACTCATGCTTCCGGCGGCGCCCCAGACGTCCTGATGCCTGAAAGCCAGATAAAAAGCGCCGTGCCCTCCCATGCTCAAGCCGGTAATGGCCCTCCCCTTTTTATCAGCCAGGGTCTGGTATTTCGTGTCGATAGCCGTAACCAACTCGTTGGAAACGTAGGTTTCATATTGCATGGCCGGATCAACCGGACTGTCGAAGTACCAACTTGTAAAGCCTCCATCCGGGCAAACAATCATCAACTGGTACTGATCTGCATAATCTTTAATGGCCGGTACCACCGAAACCCAATCCTTATAATTACCGGTAGCGCCATGAAGCAAATAAACGACAGGAAATCCATCCTCCGGCGTATCAGCTCCTTCCGGAGTAATAACGATATTGGGAATTGTTTTGTGCATAGCACTGCTTTCCACCATCAGGGTGTCCACCTTCGCGGCAATAGCTGCCGACACACAACTCATACATACAACGAGAAATAAGCGTAGTTTCATGGGGCCTTCGTTAAAATAATTCAGGTAAAGATTGTCGCCCGAAATTTAACACAATAAATTCCAAAACGGGCAACTCATCGTGCCCGATTTCAGGTAAATCGATTTTAGGAATTAAATGTCATTCTTTCTATTAGAAGATGTTAAACTGCTCTTTTAAGGTTGTCACCATCCGTCCGGCCGAAGCATGCCGTGGCCTTACACGCCGGATAAAATCCGAAACGCCCTAAAACGGGAAAGCCTGGTATGGTCACGACACGTCGTGACCGACATGCCATAGCCACGTGGAAAGCCCATATTAACTTATCCTGCCCCTACCGGAAATGCCTCAGGCATTGGAAGTTTTTGAGGTACATGTGCATTGAAAGGGTGAACTATATTTTAAAAGCGATTTCCTTGGTACCCGATTTCATTTTGTTACGACTATGGCACCGTCCAAAAAGGCTGAAGAGCATTTTCTGAACGATCAAATTGTAAGTCCATCCCAAGTTATTGACCCCTAAATCCTCCGTCAAAAGCCGGACAAGCTCTCAAGGGGACTTTTATCCTCCCCATTAGGGGAGGTTTGGAGGGGTAAATTTCAAGGTCGCTTTCATTTTCTAAGTTAAAATTTCCTTAATCCGGCTTTTGGGACATCCCCATCCAGCGAACGACTATGCAGTTTCGCTACTGAAAATAAACGGCTTCGAAGCGTGCCAGCGGGGCCATCCGGGCTTTGTGGAGAAATAAGGTGTCGCCGGTCAGGCTGTAGTTGTCGGCCAGCTCGAGCACTTGAAAGAGCGCTCTCTCGGTATCCATATCCGGACAAGCCACCTTGGTAGATGCCAGCTGCGAGAACCGGATCCGGTTCCCCTCCGTGAGTTCATACGTTCCGTGAAAAGAATTACAACCGCTGCTGCCAACCACTTGCCTGTCAACGTCTTTCAGGATCAGGTGCGCTTCCCGCCGTTGATTTTCGTCCGGGCCGATTTTTTGCCCGTTCAGTTCCACCAGTTTCCAGTACTTTTCGGTGATGACCGGCTGGTCTTTTGTGAGCCGGTAGTGATTGGCTAACGGCCCCTGAATGACATCTCCCTGCCGGTCGAGCTGGATCAGCACCTGTTCGCCCACTTTGTAGCGGGTTGTTTCACCGGGGCGCCGGGCATCGTTCAGCATAACCGTGCTGCCGGTTTCGTCCCAGCTAAACGTACCCTCCGAGCGAAAAACAGTTTGGTCCTTGCCCCGGTAACGGGTGGCCAGTTGATAGGTCATGTCGGTTGACAGGACCAGTTCGGTTTGTATTCCTTCGCAATCGGCACAGGGAACCACGCCCCGGTACACCCCTGCCCAATCGAGCGAGTTTTGGCTATGGTGCATCTCCAAACCGCTTTCGCCTGTTTCAGTCCGGCTGAGCTTCGTTTGTGCCTGGCAGCCAGCGAAAGCCAGCCCTACCAGCGTCATCAAAAAGAATTGTCGTTTCATTTGTACTGTTTTTTGACTAATATACCGCATAATCGAGGGTGAGTTGCTCATAGCCGATGCTGTCGGCAGCTACGGTAATGGGGTGAATGCCACCCTGCCCGTCCCACAGGTTAGCGTAAAGTTTTCCGGCTTCTTCTATAAAAACCGAATAATTACCGGGAGGCAGTTCCGCCTGAAAGAAGCCTTCGTGGTCGGTTGTTACACGCTCGCGCAACAAGGTGTTCACCAGTGTGAAAAACGGACCGCCGCCTTCGGTTTCTTCCTGCAGGGTATAATCGTAAATGCGGATGGTCCGCTTCACCGGATATGACTGGCAGGTATTGCCGGGAAGCCCCACACCAACCATGGGCATGCAGTTTCCTTCCTTCAGGATCAGGGTGCCGGCATAGCCCTGCTCCAGGGTGATTTTCCCCTGGTTGTATGCATGCAGTTCCGGCAGGGTATCCCAATCGCCGCGCACCGGTTCGTCGTGGTTGGAACACGAAAGCGGCAACACAAACACCAAAAATAGCCAATAGCGTACATAGCAGAAAGACATGGTCATTCGTTTTAAGTTACCATAGGGATGAAGAAAGGACAACTTGGGTTGCGTTGGAATACCGTCTTTTTACCATTCGAATAAACAACCAGCCAGTTCTTTTTTAATTGTATGATCACAACCTGTCGTGACCATACGGGCCAATGCCAATCAGAGATCGTTTATCCGCGATTTGGAAATCGCGGCACCCGGATCGCCGCACCCGAAAATCGGACGGCATTCGGAGTAGCGCCGGATCACGGAGTGATCGAACCATTCATCACCCCCCATCCAATTGGGGGATGGCGGAAAACCAGTGGCCCTACCCAACCCCGAAGCGGGTTGAACGACTTAGAAGATGTTGAACGCCTTCGGAGTTCGGGGAGATAAGACCTTCCTTACCGCCAGTACCACTGGCGGTGATGAATATACAACTCCTTCGGAGTAGTGGTGGGCGGTCACGACCTGTCGTGACCATACAGGCCGGTTAGGCTTCGTATGGTCTGATAAATCTTGCGCCGCTTTTGCCGGCAGGCATGGTCCCTGCGCTGCACCCATTTTTTAAGGGAAGGTTCCTGCTTCTTATTCCTGCTCTTATTTCTTAAAAACAGTTTTACGGAATGAACCAATACCTGTTCATCGTGCCACGCTCCCACTAACTTATTCAGTTTTTTAATGGGCGGGTAATGCACGGGCAAAACAGCGCCGGATGAAAGATTCTTCAACAGCAATTGACAGTCGCTCATCGCTTTCAACTGGATCCTGATTTTATGCAGTGCATGATTGCTCATCCGCGTGTGCTGAAGCGTCGTGATCTTTTCCTGCCTGTATTTTAAAAAAGCGAGGGCGTTCATGACTAAACGCTGCTGTGTCAAGTCACTCAACCGGGAATAAAACTCTTTTTCTGACCGCTCCAAAGCCGCTAAATCAAACTGGTCCATTTCGGCGATCAACTTTTTCAGGTATTTCTGCTCCGCCGATTTTTGCCAGGCAACATACCCTTCGAGGTACCGAACGTTTTTCCGGTTTACCAGCGCCTGATTAACCTGGGTTTCGCGCACCTTACCTGCCTGGGTAAACAATCCGCTGACCAATTGGGCAAAATCGCTCCCGCTGTCATCCGTCATTTCCTTAAAACTCAAAACCGAAAAGCCCGCTTTTAACCGCCGCAGGGTTACCCGCAACTGATGGACATCATCCGCTGCCTGGCGTTGCCTGATTGCCGTAAGATATAACGGTACCGATTCAAACAAAAGATGGATATATGCGACGGACTGTTCCATAGTCAGCGTTTCTCTGGTCAGTTCATTTTCGTTATACGTAAATGCTGCAACTTCGGACTAGCATTCCCGATACCCCTCCGTCCCGGCGAATTCGAATTGCAAGGTGACATGGGCAATGCCAAATTCGGTTTGCAGCAGCGTATTAATTTGCTCGCTGATGCGGCGGGTTTGCGACAGCTGCAGGTCGGCGGTCAGCTCCACGTGCGCCTCAAAATGCACGGTCTGGTCGGTAAGCCGCCAGAGGTGAATGTGATAAACCCGGCTAATTTCGGCCAGGCTTTCGAGCTTGTGCTTCACGTCATCGGTATGGATGTCGGTTGGCGCAAACTGCATCAGAATTTCGGTGGACTCTTTCAGCAGCTTAAACGTGTGGAACAGCAAGTAGAAGCTGATCAGCAAGGTCACCAGGGGGTCAATCCAATGCCAATTCCAGAGCCAGATGAATACCGCGCCTGCTATCACGGCCAGCGAGGTGAGCGCGTCGCCCAGCAGGTGCAGGTAGGCCGCCCGGATGTTCAGGCTATGGTGATGATCGCGGTGCAGCAACAGCACCGACAGGCTGTTGGCCACAAAACCCAACACGCCCAGCCACAGCATCCAGCGAAAGTCCACTTCCTGCGGCGAGAAAAAACGCTCGATGGCTTCAATCATCAGAAAGAACGAAATAGCAATCAACACCAGTGCATTCAGAAAGGCTGCCAGAATTTCGGCCCGCTTATAGCCAAAAGTGCTTTTGGCCGTTCGTTCGCGGCGTCCCAGCCGATCGGCCACGTAAGCCAGCAGCACGGCCACGCCATCACTCAGGTTGTGAACGGCGTCCGAAATCAGGGCCAAACTGCCCGAGATCAGACCGCCAATCAGCTGGGCCACGGTAATAATCACATTCAGCACAATGGTAATTCCCAGTCGGTTATGGGTATGTTCGTGCGACATAATCAACTTATTTTAGTTTTCCGGGGGTATAACTGTCATTATTAAGTCATTGATCGTCATTGAGCCTAAGCCACTACCTAAAAAACAAAGCCAAAGACAAAAAGATTGCTGGAAACTGTAACTTTATAAGCGATTTCATCACAAATTAAGCTCACGGAGCCATTTAAAATTGGCTGGCCTTCTTTATCTTCGAACCTGAAATATTGGAAACAGACCCTAAATAACACCATATTGATACAAAACGACAAAAACTACCAACGATGAAAAACAGCTTACTGCTCGTATTCCTGACCATCTGTTACTGGTCAACCCAGGCGCAACCCACCCGGGCGGCTTACGAACTGGACATGCTCGGCAAAAACGGGATTATCCGCTCGTTGAGCCACGGCAGTCACCATTTTACCTACGACGACATTAAAGGTTCGCCTTACCTGCATGACGATTTCGCCCCCAGCCGGATCCTGTCGCAGGACAGTAGCCTGTACAGCGAAGTGCCGCTGCGGTACAATATCTACTCGGATAACATCGAATTTACCAACCGCAACGGCGAGGTGATGGAGATTCTCGATCCCGACCGGTACCAGTTGTTTATGGTTGGAGAAGAAAGCTTTATGCACTTGTCCTTCGCCGATGGGAATACGATTGAAAAGGGCTACTTTCAGGTATTGGTGAGCGGCCCTAACCAGTTGCTGAAACGCTACCGGATCAGCTACCGGCCGGCAGAACCTGCCAAGCCGTTCAAAGATCCGGAACCGCCCAAATTTGTACACATGCAGCCCGACCTGTATATCTCGGTAAACGGGCAACCAGCCGAAAAGATCACCAACACCCGGAAAGCGTTTGACCTGCTTCAACCGGTTAAACCCGAAATAGCCGATTGGGTGAAAAATGAAAAACTGAACCTTAAAAAAGAGGAAGACCTGATTCAGCTCATCCAATACAGCAACCAATAAGAATGCTTTTCCCTGAGATGAAGCCAGGGAAATCGCTTTAAAAGAATTTAAATGCTATTCGTTCTCTCAATAAATGCTAAACTGGTCTTTCAAAGTCGTTACCATCCGTCCGGCCAGGGTTTACCTTGGCCTTGCACGTCGGATAAAATCAAAAACACCCCAAAACGGGAAAGCCAGTTAAGGTCACGACATGTCGTGACCTTACCGCCATAACCCTTTGGGAAGCACTTGGAAACCTATCCGGTATCTGCCGGAAACACCGCAGGCATTTGGAGTTTTTGAGGCCTGTGCGCATTGAACCGATGAACTTTATTTAAACGCGATTTCCCGTAAATGAAGCCCAAATGACGGATCGTTTGGGCTTTGTCGTTTATATTTGCAAAAATTCCTGCT
Source organism: Mangrovibacterium sp. (assembly GCA_050178015.1). GTDB lineage: Bacteria > Bacteroidota > Bacteroidia > Bacteroidales > Prolixibacteraceae > Gaoshiqia. The sequence goes on along the minus strand of JBFXGM010000029.1, from coordinate 52,735 downwards.
ATGAACATGGTTTTTATTTTGGTTGAACCGGCCACGCCCGAAAATGTGGGCGCCACGGCGCGTGCCATGAAAACAATGGGTTTTCATGAATTGCGGCTGGTAAATCCCTGTGACCACCTGAGCGGACCGGCACGCTGGCTGGCCCATGCCAGCAACGACATTCTGGAACAGGCACAGGTTTTTGCCACCTTCGAGGAAGCCGTCAGCGACATCGACTTTCTGATTGGCACCTCGGCCAAACAACGGCTGGTGAAAGAAGACTACCTTTCCACCCGCGAGCTGGCCGACTTGCTGCACGACAAAGGCGACACGGTAAAACGCCCGGCCATCGTATTCGGGCGCGAAGACAGCGGGCTGCGCAACGAGGAACTTCGCCGCTGCGACCTGGTAAGCACCGTGCCCCTGCAAACCACCTACCCTTCCCTCAACCTGGCACAGGCCGTCATGCTGTACGCCTACGAGCTATCGGCGCTCAACCTTCCGGCAGCGCCCGAGCCGCGCGAACGAAACGAAAACGGCTTTCGATCCCTGAAAGAAAAGACCGCCTCCATCCTGCTCGAACTTAATTTCCGCGAAGATTCGGCCATCTACCCGCGCATCCTGGAACGGCTAAATCTGCTGGGCGAAGGCGACATTCACCTGCTCCATTCCATCTGCAACAAATATTTTGAAAAGAATCATCCCGACTGATGCAACATCCGGTATTCCGGCGCCGTCTTTCGATCAGAAACAGCTTATATATTAACCTTGGAAGCGCTGTACAGAAATATCCACCAGGAGATTATCGACCGCTGCCGCGAAGGCAACCGCGAGGCCCAATTTCAGTTGTACAAACTCTATTACAAGTCGATGTACAACACCAGCCTGCGGATTGTCGGCAACGAAGCCGACGCGGAGGACATCATGCAGGAGGCTTTTTTAAGCGCTTTCAACAAGATGGACAGCTACGAAGGGAAAGTGAGCTTTGGCGCCTGGCTGAAAAAGATCGTGGTGAACCGTTCGCTCGACTACCTGAAGAAACGACGGGTAGTTTTTGAAGAAATCAACGAACGGGTGATGGAAGAGGAGGAAAACCCGTTCATGGAAACACATGAAATTGATGTGGAAAAAATAAAGAAGGCCATCTGGCAACTGCCCGAAGGTTACCGCGTGGTGCTCAGCCTGTACCTGCTGGAAGGATATGACCACGATGAAATCTCGGAGATTTTGCACATCACCAACGTGTCGTCGCGCACCCAACTGTTACGGGCAAAAAAGAAACTGCGCGACCTGTTGCGGAAAGATGAAGTTTTTTCATTCAATTAAGGTCACGGACCTGTTTTATCTTGATTTAAAACCGAAAGATATGACTGATATACTGGAAAAGATGATCCGGGAAAACAAAGAAGCCTTTGAGGTGGAAGCGCCGGATGGACATGCCGACCGGTTTGCCCGCAAGCTGGACCATCAGTTTGGCAAACAAAGGCGGTTGAGTTGGAAACAATACCTGCAAATTGCCGCAGCCATCCTGTTGGTATTACTGGCCGGCAACCAGGTTTCCGAGTATGTTGGCAGCTACCGGCAGCAACAACCGCAGCCGGGTGGCCTGTCTTCGGTATCGCCCGAATATGCCGAAGCTGAATTTTACTACACGTCGTCGATCGACCAGGGCATGCGTGCCTGGGAACAACTGGGCCGCGACGGGTTCATTTCAGCCAACGAACAGGAAGTGATGAAAAACGAGATGGCCGAATTTGACGAAACGTACGCCCGCCTGCAGGAAGAACTGGCAGCCAACCCCGAAGACGAACGAGTCATCCATGCTATGCTCGAACTCTATCAGGCAAAACTCAGCATCATCACGATGATTATCAACAAACTGGAAGAAATTAAACATCAAAAAACCACCAATCATGAAATGGAAATTTAAGCTTTTCGTCCTATTAATGGGCATCCTGCCCCTGACCCTGCAGGCAGCCGATTACACCAAACAGGTACACCAGGGCTTTGTAAAATCGCAAATCACCGCGCTGGATATCACGAACAAGTTCGGCATGATCGAAATAAACGACCGGGGCGGCGACTCGGTCACAGTGGATGCCGTAATCACGGTGGAAAGCCTGAACGAGGCCAAAGCCACGCAATTGCTCGATCAGATCCGCATTGACATCCGCCGAAGCGGAGGACTGCTTACCGTGGAAACCATCCTGACCGATAATTTTAAGACCAAGCAGAACTTTTCGATCGACTACCGGATCAATATTCCCAAAGACCGCAACCTGACGGTCAGCAACAAGTTTGGCAATGTGGCGCTGAACGAGCTGGAAGGAAAAGGCAACTTCGTCATCGCCTACGGCAACCTGACTACCGGGGCCCTGAACGTTCAGACAGGCACCGACTTCTGGCTGGACTTGTCGTACGGGAAGGCCGACATCAAATCGGTTAACCAGTTGGCCGGCGAAATCCGATATTCTAAAATATACATCGGCCCTTCCGGAAAGATAAAACTGGACAGCAAATACTCCGGGCTGAACGTACAAAAGCTGGAAAACCTGCAATTGGAATCGAAATACGACGGGGTCAGCATTGAAGAAGTAAGCGGTATTACGGCCAATTCGAAATACACCAATTACAAAATCGGTACCCTGAAAAAAGACTTGAAGCTGAATACGGAATACGGATCGGTACGGGTGGACGAGGTGAAACCCGATTTCAACCGGATTGAAATTACCAACAGCTACGGCGGCATCACCCTCGGGCTGGATGGAGCGACTTACCAACTGAATGCCGAATGTGATTATTGCGACATTCAATATCCGGCCGACAAGTTTCAGGGGAACCGTCTGAAAGAAAATACGCGGCTGAAGGTGCAGGGAAAAGTGGGCAACGGCGACACAAACCGCCAGGTGACTGTCACCAGCCGCTATGGCAGCCTTAAATTAACGGAATAGCTATTTGTTATCAGGACATATAGAAATTATGACCGTGGGTTCCATACCTACGGTTTTTTTTTTAGCTTTAGTCGGGTAAAAAAATATCCAAGCTGCTTACTGCAAGCGACTGGCGATATTCAAACAAATCCCGGTTATTTTATTTCGAATGCTAAATAAGAAGATTCACATCGTCAGCTTCAATGTTCCCTACCCGCCCGATTACGGGGGCATCATCGATATTTATTTCAAAATAAAAGCGTTACACCAGGCCGGGGCTCATATCCGGCTGCATTGCTTCGAGTACGACCGGCCACCCGCGCCCGAACTCGAAAAACTGTGCGACACGGTTTATTATTATCCGCGCAAGCTGGGCTCCCGACGGCAGTTGTCGTGGCTTCCGTACATCGTCAACACCCGGAACCATCAGGATTTGCTGGCAAACCTGCTGGCCGATATTTCGCCCGTGCTGTTCGAAGGGCTGCACAGCTGTTACTTTCTCGACCATCCGCTGCTGGCCGCTTATCCCAAGTTGGTACGGGCACACAACCTGGAGCACGCCTATTATCATTCGCTGGGCCAATCGGAAAACACGTACCGAAAATATTACTACCTGATTGAGGCCCTCCGGTTAAAATACTTCGAACGGAAACTGCAAGAAGCTTCGCTGATCCTGGGCATTTCTGCTACCGAAACGGACTACTTTCAGGAAAAGTACGGGCACAGCCTGCACCTCCCCGCCTTTCATCCGTTTACCCGGATTAGCTCGCAGGAGGGCAAAGGCGATTATATTTTGTACCACGGAAACCTGAGCATCAGCGAAAACCAGCAGGCCGTAAAATTCCTGCTCGATGAAGTCTTCTCCGAGATCACCTGCTCATTTGTTATTGCCGGAAAGAACCCACCGGGATGGCTGGTTGCACAAATAAAAGACATTCCCCATGTTACGCTGATTGAAAATCCCTCCATCGAAAAGATGGACGTTTTAATCCGCGAAGCCCACATTTGTCTGATTCCGACGTTTCAGTCCACCGGATTAAAGCTGAAGCTGCTGGCTTCGCTTTTTGGCGGAAGGCATTGCATCACCACCCCGCACATGCTCGAAGGCACCGGGCTGAACGACCTTTGTCATATAGCAGGTTCGGCCCCGGAAATGATCGGCCTGATCAATACATACATGAAAAAAAGCTTTACCCTCGACGAAATTTACCAACGCAAACAACAACTTGACAACCTCTACTCGAATGAAAAAAACGCTCAAAAGATCATGGCTGTGCTTTAGCCTTCCCTTACTATTTGTGTTGCCGTTTGTTGCCTCCGGGCAGGGCTATTCCATCCGCCTTTCGCTGCCCGGCCACGCCAACTCACGGGTATTGGTAACGTACTACTATTTCGGAAACATCTATGTGAAGGACAGCCTGCAAACCAACCCGGAAGGGTTGGCGCTTTTTTCCGGTTCAAAACCCCTACAGCAAGGCATTTACCAGCTGTACTTTGATCAGGAAAAGCAAGTTGATTTTCTGGTCGGCCAGGATCAGGATTTTGAAATTAGAATGGGAAATAAAACCTCATCCCCGCAAATAAAAGGAGCTTGGGAAAGCGAAAAATTCCAGGAATACCTCAACCGGGTAAAAGAACAACGGGCCCGCTACCAGGCCATCACCGCCCAAAAAGAACACTATAAAAACCGGACGGATTCAGTCAGTTTTTACAATCAGCAACTCCGAAAGATGGACGAAGACCTGATGTCCTTCCGGTTGGTGGAAAGCTTAAAATACACAGATAGCTTTTACGGTAAATTTATGGCTGCCAAACATGTTCCCAAACCGGAAGAAAAACAACTGCCGGCAGCCATCCTGAAAAACGATTCGCTGCGCTGGGTGTACGAATACAACTACCGGGCAAACCATTACTGGGACTATTTCGATTTGAGCGACCTGCGCATGTGGCACACGCCCTACATCAAAGAGCGCCTGAACGATTATTTCAACAAGGTGCTGCTCCAGCATCCGGACACGGTACTCCCGGCAGCCATCCGACTGATTGAGAAGCACAGAAACAACAAAGCCGTTTTCCAAAACCTGACGTCCTTCATCCTGAACAACAGCATCCAGTCTCAAATCATTGGCATCGAAAATGTGTTTGTCGGGCTGGCCGAAAAATATTACCTGTCCGGGCAAGCCTTTTGGGCCGATGCCCAAACGCTGGGTTACATCCGGCAGGAAGTCGCCATCCGCAAGAACAACCTGATGGGCAACACGGCCAGGGAATTGTTGCTGGAAGATGCCGACGGAGAGTTTCACAGCTTGAAACAACAGGCCACCACCTATACGATCGTGGCCTTTTGGGAGCCGGAGTGCGGACACTGCAAAACCGAAATCCCGCGACTTTATCAGGAGGTATTTCTGAAAGCCAATCCTTCCAAGCTTTCGGTGTACGCCGTATATACGATGAGCGAAAAAGACGCCTGGCTCCGCTTTGTGGAGGAACAACAAATCCGGGACTGGCTCAACGTTTGGGATCCGCACCAGTCCTCTAATTTCCGCTATCTGTACGGGGTACGCACCACTCCTTCCCTCTTTCTGCTGGATAAGGACAAAAAAATCATCGCCAAAAACATGGATGTCAACAACCTGAAACAGATTTTGAGTTCGCTGGGTGTTTTGCAGCCGGAATGAACACTAATCCTCTGTTTTATCGGCAACGCCGGGTTTCAGGGTGATCAACTGCAAGGCGACAGCCAATGCCACGGGAATGGCCAGCAACGCGAGATCGTGCCCAAGGTTTCCGGCGTCGGTTGATTTCCCCAACCAACTGGTAATAAAGGCACCGGCAAAAACGCCGGTCATGTTCATCAGCCCGTAACCGGCAGCACGGTGACGCGGCGAAACAAACTGGCACAGGATAGGCATATTATTCGCGTCGAACATGCCATAGCCAATTCCAAACAACATGCCGCCACCCACTACATAGGCAAAGCTGTGGCCGAAACCAAGCAATATCAAGGAGGGGATCATCAAGGTCAAACCGATAGCTCCAGTGTAAATACGCCCTCTCAGGTTGCGGGTGATCCAGCGGTCGGCCAGGATTCCGCCTCCAATAACACCAATAAACGAAGAAAGCGCGATGGTGAAAGTGCTCAACGGACCGGCAACCGACATATCGATGTTCAGACTTTCGGAGAACAGGGTTGGCAGCCAGTTCTTGGTGGCCCATCCCGGGAAGCTTGGAGCGGCAAAATAGAACAGAATCACCCAGAAACTAACGGTTCCCAGCAACATCCCCAGACTATATTTCACCGATTTGAGGCCGGAAGCAAATCTTGCCGGTTCTTTCGGCTTCATTTCAGGAGTTCGTTTTTCCTTCAAAAAGAGCAACAGTACCACACTGTAAACGATGCCCACCAATCCAAAACTGTGGAAAGCCGTTTGCCAGGTCCAGGTATGGGCCACCGTAGCGCCAAAGCCACCCAGCGCCTGCCCGAAATACAAGCCCGTCATGTGGATGCCCACAGCCAGCGAGCGTGTATTTCCGCGGTGATAGTCGGCAATCAGCGCCAGCCCTGCCGGGATGTACAACGCCTCGCTCACGCCCATCAGCGCACGAAGCGCATATAATTGATCGAAACTGGTGGCATAGCCCATTGCCAGGGTAACGCCCGACCACACGCCCAAACTACCCACAATCAACCACTTGCGATTGATCCGATCGGCAATCAGGCCGGCCATCGGGCTCATCAGCCCGTAAATCCACAGAAAGACGGCCATCAGCCGGCCAAAATTCTCGGCAGTTTCCAACTCCTGAATATCGCCCATCATGGCCACTTTCATGGTTGAAAGCATTTGCCGGTCCATGTAATTTAAAAGGGCTACAACCCATAAAAGTCCAACGACAACCCAACTGTAAACCTTTTCTTTATTCGAATTATTCATAGATCTCATTTATGTTACAGGACGAAAGCTCCGTTATAAACTTCGCTATTTTCTGTGTTACATCGTTAAAAAAATGCGCTCCCTTTTCGGCGCTTGCCTGTTTGGGATTTCCAACGCCCGTGCTTTCCGTAATGGAAGTCCACTGGCGCTGGGCCCAGGCCCAACGATCCCTTAATCCTTCCGGTTTAAATTTTTTAGCGCTCCCGTCTCCGGCAATATCGAGGGGCAATACCAACTGCGGCACCAAATGCATCATGACACTGGTTTCCAATTCACCGGCGTGGTCGCCCGGTTCGTCAAAATACGTTTCGGCTTTACAAACCTTCCACCAGTCGATACAACAAATAAATACCTCGGGATGAGTTACCGACAATTCGCGGATCATCGGGATAAAATGATTGCCTCCGTGTCCATTCACCAGAATCAACTTTTGAATACCGTGGCGTTTCAGATTCTCAACCAGGTCTTTCAAAATAACCAGTTGGGTCGAAGGCATCATGTTTAAACACAATTTCAAATCCAGTTGCCCGGTATTGACCCCCCAGGGTACGGTTGGGAGAACGATTGCCCTTGCTCCTTCCTCCCACGCAAGCCGGGCGCTTTCGAGCGCGACAGCCTCCGCCTGAATGACATCGGTTGCAAAAGGCAAATGATAATTATGCGGTTCAATGGCCCCCCACGGCAAAATAGCCACATCGTAGGTTTGCTGTTTCACGTCGGCCCAACAGCTCGTTGACAGGTTAAAAAGTTGTTTACTCATGTTTTTGATTTTTTGCATGAAGTTTTTCCAAGGTAGTATAGCATTGGTACAAACCTCTCGGGACGTGGAAGCAGCCCTTCCATTTTCCCCCTTTCAGCGGCAAAAGCACTTCGCCCCGGCGATTCAGATAGCCAACCCACTCATCATATTCCGGATCGGCAAAATGCGACCAGGTGTACTCGTGTACCTTTTCGAACCAGCTCAAACATTCTTCGTTTTGGGTTAGATAATACCCTTTGATCAGGCTGATCAACGTTTCGATATGCACCCACCAAAGCTTCTGGTCCCACTCGAGTTGCTGCGGTGGATTTCCCTTGATATCCATAAAATAGAAGATCCCGCCAAATTCGTTATCCCAGCCATAGCTCAAGGTATCCAGCACAATCTTGACAGCTTTTTCCATCAAAGCCCGATCGTTTTTTCGCTCGGCCAGATCCATGATAAACCACATGGCCTCGATAGCATGTCCGGGATTTAATAAGCGGCCTTCAAAACAATCGGAAAAGCCACCCTCCGGCGTTACATTTTCCAGGATGAGCCCCGAATCCGGTTGGTAGAAAACCTCCATCACTTCATGAATGGCCCGGTCAATGGTTTGATCAACCAGCTCTTTGGGAAGAAGATGTTCAATTTCCAGGGCCAGGTTGCACAAAATCATGGGAAGCGAAAAACCTTTCAACGGGCGGGTTCCCGGAACCAGCTTATTGTACTGCCCCTTTGGGTCGTTCTGTCGCTTTAAAATATTATCGAAGGTTAGCTTGGCGATACGGCCATATTCTTCGTTTCCGGTAGCCTGGTAAAGCTGGCCGAAAGCCATGGTTGCAAAGCAATCCGAAAAAATATTGTACGGCTGCACCAGCGGTTTTCCTTCTCGGGTCAGCGAAAAGTACCAGTTCAGGCTTCCGTCGTGCCCGTATTGCTGCAAAAAGCGGGCGCCGTGTTCGGCCATTTCCAGCCATTGCACTTTCTTTTCCACCCGGTTGTACAGCGACGAGAACATCCACACCTCACGGGCCTGAAGCCACACAAATTTGTCGGTATCAAACACGTTCCCCTGCCGGTCGAGACAGGTGAAATACCCGCCAAACTGCTCGTCTTTCGAATGTTTTTCCCAAAAGGGAACCACCTTTTCAAGCAATTCCTTTTGGTACATTGATGCTGTTCTATTAAAATCCAAACTCATTTTCCTGCTTTTTGTGATGAACGGTGTCCGTGCAACTGAACTACTCGTCCAACGAAATTATTCCCCGTGTGATTACTGCCGATCGTACTCCCGGACGGATTTCTCCGCCGGGAATGATAATTTGCTGGTTCCACCAGCAGGCGTTTGTGGTGACCTGAGCCAGTCCGTCCAACGCGCCGATCCGGCTTATTTTACCGGTGAGGGTATTGAACAGATAAACATCCCTGGAAAAGCCCGGATGATTGGTCAGGTTTTCCGCCTTCTGCTGCTGAATTTTTTCGCGCTCATCCGGTGTTTTTGCTTTGGCCGCAGCATCAATCAATCGTTCTGTTTGATTGAAAATGTTGCCTCTATCGCCTCCAAAAAGTAAAATACCATGTTCACCAACGGGCAGTCCGGTCCCGGCAGAAAGGCCAAAAACCTCTTCTCCTTCCACCTGCAATTTTCCAACCTGCTGCCATTCGTTTTTTGAAGGAACAAATTTCCGGATATCGCTTAAAAAAGCAGATGTGATGCCTGATTTATTTCGACCGCCCAACACGAAAACACAGTCTTCCTGACCATCGAACTGGCAAGCCACCACAGCGTGCGACAGGGGTACAGGCAAATCGGGCAAGGTTTTCCAACCGGCATCAACGGCTGCCAGGTCGAGTGCAAAAAAGTGGCTGGTAGCGCCCACCGAATCAAGTCCGCCGGCGAGGTACACCACCGAACCTTTCTGGGCGGCACCCGCACTGGTCAGCCCGATGGGCAAAGGCGGATAATCCGTCATCCGGATCTTTTCGCCATCCACCGAAATCATAAAAACCCGGTCAACAGGGCCGTCAGCTGTTTCGCCCCCGATACTCAGCAGCCCTTTGCCGTTTGAAACACAAGCGCTGTAGGCCATTGGCGCCGGTAGCTTTTCGTCGGGCTGCCACCAATCGTATTGGTTGTTTGCTTTTTGAGTCAGCACATAAATCCGATCGTGATACAGTTTTGTACCTCCCTGCCAGGGCATCGCATCTTCAAAGTTAGAGCCGCCTGCCACGATCAAGTGGTTTTGATAAGCCCCCGCCACCGGCCCGGCCAGGCCGAGCTGAACGGTTTTACCCTGTGCCGGGGGAATGACGGCCAACGTGTCCCAAGTAATTTTCATTATTTTACTTTCTATTGTTTTAGGCTGATTGCAGGCCAACAAAAACAGGCTGACAACCAATCCCCATCCAAAACTTTTCACTTCTTAAAATTTAGAGAATAAATCTTCCATGTTCAACGACTTTACATCGGCTTCAAATGCCCTGTAAGCGTCAGCCGTCATATTCTTAACCGGCAAACGGAATTCACCGCATTCCAGGCCGACGTAGCGCATGTATGCTTTTCCGGTAGCAATGCCGCCGTATTTGCCCAGCAGACGAATCATATCGATCGACAATTGCTGCAATTTTCGGGCTTCGGTAAAGTTACCTTCATCAAAAGCGCTGATCAGTTTATGGTAAAGCGGCGCCGCGTAATTAAACGTGCTCCCCACTCCCCCACGGGCGCCCAAAACCAAGGCCGACAGCAGGTTTTCGTCCCGGCCCCAAAGCATGTCGTATTGGCCGTCTTTGAAACTCAAACAGCTCAGAAAGTCCATAAAATCCTCGTGGGTGTATTTGATCCCGGCCAGGTTGGGAATCATGGAATCGGCTTCATGCAGGAAATCGAACATCGACACATAACAACCTGTCAGCACCGGAATGTGGTAAAAATAGACCGGCAATTGTGGCACCGATTCGGCAATTCGTGCACAAAATTCGGCCAGTTGTTTCGCTCCCGCAGGCTTAAAATAAAATGGTGCCAGAATTGCAATGGCATCCACTCCCATATCGGCCGAAGCTTGCGCGCTGTCGATACACTCGGCATATGAGGTGCCGCCAACCAGGTTGATCACTTTCATGTTTTTCGTTTCCTTACTTTTGGCTGTCCAGGCAGCTGTAATTTTTTCTTTTTCTTTTTGTGAAAGAGAAACGCCCTCGCCGGTTGAACCGTTGATAAACGCGCCAACTACGCCATTTTTTTGTAAAAAGTCGTAATAAGCCGGTATCAAATCGATATTTGTTCCCCCATCAACATTCATCGGAGCAAATGGCGCTGCGATGAGACCTTCAATTTTATTAGTCATAATTTTATTGTTTCAATACGATTAAATTTTCATCCTATCAACTGAAAATTTCAGCTCGTTCATTTCCCGGACCACTCCATCAGAGTATCGAACAGGGACAAACGTAAACATCCATTTCCAGGAAACTCTTTTTTGCGGAACGCGGAGCAAAACCTTGTTCCATCCTTTATTCAGCGCTATTTTTGTTGGATTCCGAAAGAAATAGTTCTCATCGGTAAACGCGATCTCCTCCGTTTTTTCCTGTAATCCGGGATTATCCCATACAGGTGGATGCAGTAAGTCTCCGTTTAGCCATACTTTGGGATCAGTATTATGCCACTGTCCTTGCGTTGGGAAGGGGCCACCACGCCTGCCCCCGGAACGGGACCAATCGTGAAATCCAACCCAGCAATCAACTTCTTGATCGACAGGAGACCAAATATTGGTGGTTGCATACACAATTCCTTCGTTTACAGAAAAATAAGAAGGAAAACCAAAAAAATGACGGATATGAATCGTTCCTCCGACATAAGGGCCTGTCCAATCCAACGCATTGACCGATTTATCGTTGTTCAGCAGTTCTTCTTCCAACACATTTACAGTAGTCGGATCATCCAGGCTAAACGGGCCAAGAATAGCCCATTCCATCCGGGTTTGCCGGACATACGGGAATGGTTTACCCTTGAAATACCGATCGCGGTGCTGGCACAAACGATCTTCAAAATTTTGAAATTCCTCGTACAGCGCTGTTCCACGTTCGGGCATTTTGGCCAAATATTCTTCACCAAGTTCTGCTTTTTGTCCGCACCAGGATGTTTCACTGTAAGTCAGCATGCCCGGATAAACCGGATTTTGACGAAGGATATCGTTTGGTTCAGTTACGTTGTTGTCGTTCCAACAGCAAAGGATACCACCAAGCCTCAATGAATCTCCGCGGGCTGCTCCGCAAATCCGGTCAAAATACAATTGGGGGACTCCAGCCAGCGGATCGAGGTGATTCAGGTAATTCAACCGCGAATCCAGGCAGCGATGCCCCGGTTTCGGACTTCCGGCTGATGACCACAGCTGTGTGATGGAAGCATCGTCTCCGCCTATTAGCTGGCCGGGCCGCCAAACAATGACTTCGCGACCATGTTTTTCCACTCGTTCAACCAATGCGGCAAGTAATTCCGGAGCAGGACGTTCGTGTTGATGCCAAACTTCGTCTGTCCCCAAATGAATGTAGGGCATTTTATCGGGCGGCACCAATTCACATAATTCATCAATCAAATCGAGTAGAATGGGTTGTACACGAACATCACTCATCGAGTCGATGGCAAATGCTTTTCGAAAAGCTTCACTATGACCGGGTATATCGAATTCAGGAATAAGTGTGATGAAACGTTCATTGCAATAATCAACCAGCTCGATAAAATCATCCTTCGAGTAAAACTTTCCCGGCCACCTGGTCATCGAGGCAGAATCTGCTAGTTGCGGATACACTTTACTTTCGAGCCGCCAAGCGGGATTATCGGTAACATGAAAATGAAATACGTTGAATTTGTAGGCCGCCATCACATCAATTTGTTCCTTCAAAAGTGAAACGGGCATATAATTTCGACCAACATCCTGCATAAAACCACGAACCGAAAATGCCGGCCAATCAACAATCGTGCACCCATGCAAGAAACGCTTGCCATTTTTTTCGACGATGAGCTGTTTCACGGTTTGCAGGCCGCGAAAAATTCCCATTTCGGTTGTGGCTTCCAGAATAACGGAATCTGCTGAGACTTTTAATGAATAAGCTTCCTTATCGTTTAACTCAACCTGCGGAATCCCGGCCACAATTCGTTGCACAAAACGGGCACTGCTGTCAGCCATATCAAACTGCTGCGATCTCCACTCCAGTTGCCGGGGCATGGGAATCAACGCAGGAACCGGGTCTTTTTCAGTGCTACACGAAAAAAGCAGTCCAATGCCCAGCAAGAGTATCAGTCGTTGAAAATGCAATCGGTTCATTGTTCAGGCTCCGGTTTTATTCTTATTTGATGATATCAGAAACAGGAATGCTCTGAAAGTAAAGCTCTTTCACTCCTTCGTACAAAATTCCAATGGTATGCTCATCGATCATGGTCATGCACGAATAGCCGTATCTGGCTGTCTCATTCAACTCCAGCTGGAATTCCTCTGGCCAGCTCATGCCTTCATCCAAGCTGGTTTTGATGGTCATGTTGGTTCGCTGGTGTTTGTTGTTCGGGTTTGAAAAAAATAATACTCGCTTGGGGTGGCCGTCTATTTTCAGGTCGGCTGAGATGATGCTGGCCATGCAATTGGGTTCGGGCAGTTCCGAATTGGAAGACGGATGAACTTCCCAGGTTTTTCCCAGGTCTTTTGTAACAGCAACCGCACGCCCGTTGGTTTCACTTTTATCATTTCGGTTCTGGTCGTCACGCATGTTTAGCATCAGGCTGCCATCCGTTAGCTGAACCACCTGGGCTTCGGTGGTGTTTGGTTTGGCGCCGGTTCCAATGTGCCAACTTTCACCACCATCGGTACTGTAAACGATGGTTGAATGGCTGGTGTACTGTCCGCCGTCCAAAGCTTTTTCTCCAATATCGGCCTTAAACTGTGCCGGAAAAACCAGGGTGCCATCTTCCAGCGTAATGCCCCGGCCGGGCCCTTGCAGCAGCAGTTGCCACGAGGGATCTTTGATTTGCCCGGTGATGTTGATAGGCTCTGACCAAGTCAGGCCGTCATCCGTGCTTTTGGCAATGATAAACTGGCCAGTCTCCTCGGGACTCATTCCGGGTTTTGAAGCCCACCAGAGCATGTCTTTTTCCGTTGCACCACTCATCCACAGTCCGGCTACCCAAAGTGTTCCTGTTGTGTGATCGTACAGCACACTGGGGTCGCCAATGCCATTCAGCCGTTGCGAACGGCCGCCCCATTCGCCCATGTCCATAATCACTTGCATGGGTTCCCAGGTTTGTCCGCCATCGGTGCTGCGGCTCATGCCCACATCAATGTCTTCCTGTAAATCCTTACTGTTGTTGTAGCGATTGTCGTAAACCGCGATCAAAGTCCCTTTGTTGGTGGTGACCAGTCCCGGAATCCGGTAGGTATCGCAATCATCCTGTCCGGCTGCGCGAAGCACTTTGGCCAGGCGATAGGTGTGCGGATTAGCTGGCCCTGACGAAATAACCGAGCCATCGCTTAAGGTCACATCCATCCGTTCCAGCTGCAAAGTGGACAACAATCCGACGTTTTCGTTAACCGAAAAATTGAGATGAAATAGCTGCACCGGTTGAGAAACTTGTACTGAACCTTCGATTTGGGTTGTTTTACCAATTTCAGTGGAGCTACCAAACAGCAATTCGTTGTTTCCTTCATACGCGATGGCAGAAATGGATGTAAGACAGTCTGTATCACTTTCAGGTGTAAAAACCACTGTCACCCCAACAACTTCGATTGCCTTATTTTCTTCTCCGGTCTGAACCGCCAAACGTATCAGTTTGTCGTTGTCCTGCCCCGTAAATAGTGGAACCGATGCCTGAACGATTTCCACGGAACCGGAAACTCCATCCGAGGTTTCGGAGTTGGCTTTTTCGCACCTAAAAAAGGCTAGCAACATCATCAGCGATAAAACAAATAGCTTCATTTTTTTTAGTTTTTTGCGTTTTATTGGTTTTGTCGGATATTGGAGGCTGATCAAAAAGTTTTTGAACAGCCTCCTTATCCTGTAAAGCTACCAAAAGCTGGTAAACCATCCTCTATCTATCACGTCTCAATTAGTACCCTGCGGTTTGTATCAGTTCCGAATCGTTCGCCAACATGCTCTGCGAGATGGAATAGTATATTTTATAGGCTTCGGAAGCGTTTAAAGTTGCCACTTCATCGAAAACAATGCCATCGCCGGCACGCACCAAGTCCCACCATCTTTTGCCTTCGCCTACAAACTCTTTCAGTCGTTCGTCCAGAATGGCTTGAGTATTCTCAGCTTTTGTTCCATTCGTAAATTCGTTTCCGGCAAAATTTTCGCCATATGCCCGTTCGCGAACTGCGTTGATTTCAGCAGAAGGATCTTCATTCAGGTTATTCTTCGCTTCGGCCAACAGCAACAGCACATCGGCATAACGATACAACGGAACATTGTTGTAGTTTTTGCGTGAGCCATCATCACCAATTATTCCCAGAAATTTAGCAAGTACAGCACCTTTGTAACTGGCTTCGCCTGCCTGATACGGAAAATGTGTCGCGCCATCGTTGTATAAGCGAACAAAGGTATTCCGGCGCAGGTCGTTGGTGTCATCCACCGCCAGCAAAAGCTTATCGGACGGTCCAAAACGGCTTGCCCCGTTAACCACCAGGCTGGCTACCGAATTTCCGGCATCATCAAACAAGCCTGCAAAATCTACCGCACGCCCGGTAAAGGAAGCGTAATAGTTATCTGCCTGGTCCTGCTGATAATCGAAGGAGAAGATGAACTCGTTGTTATTTTCATTTGCCTGTCCCCAAAGCTTGTTATACTCCACCAGACTAAATCCGGTGACTTGCGACAGGGCGTTTTTTGCTTCGGTGAAATCGGCCGTGCCGCCTCCCAGTACTTTGCCCGACCACAGGTAAACGTCGCCTTTCAGGGCAAGGGTGGCTGCTTTTGACCAATACACATTCTTATTCAACCACAACCGGTTATCGCTGCCAAAATATTCGAGCGAAGTGGCAATATCGCTTTTAATTTGCTGCATCACCTCCGTTTTTGGCGAACGCGGTTTCTTCAGTTTTTCCAGATTCACTTCCAGCAGTGGTTCGGTGCTAATTGGCACATCTCCCCACGCTTTTACCATGGTGTAATAAATTTGTGCCCGGATGCCGTAAACCTGACCAAGCATATGGTTTTTATCGGCCTCGTTGGCAAAAGTGACATTGGGAGCATTGGCAATAAAATCATTGACGTAATGCAGAAGTCCGTAAAAATTGGCCCAGTTGCCAAAGTGTACAATCGAGGTGCTGATATTGTTATCTATCAGATCGGTTCCGAAAGGAGATTCGATGGTGTTTCCGCCCCAAATGTCGGAACGCAGTTCGCCCATCTGCCAAATCGTGTAGGCATATCCCCGGTAACTGGCATAAATACCGGTATGGGCAGCCTTCACGGCCTCTTCCGACTCCCAAAAGCCATTGTAGGTCAGGTCACTCTCCGGTTGCATGTCGAGTTCACAGGCGCCGAAAAGAGCAATTGATAGTATTAAAATGATATATTTTTTCATGTTCATTGTAATTGAGGGTTAAAAAGTTACGTTTACACCAAAAGTCACTGTCCGTGGCAAGGGGAAGCGCCCCATATCGATCCCATCACCGGATTCTTCAGGAGAACTTCCGGAAAAACCATTGAAATAGGCCAAATTCGATCCGGTTACATAAAGCCTCATATTTTGGAAAAGGTCTTTAACCATTTTCCCGCTCAAATCATAGCTCAGGGTTACTTCGCGAAGCGCCAGATAGTCGCCTTTTTCCCACATCCGCGAACTACTGTGGTCCATCGATCCCTGGTCGCCACCGGCTGCCAGGTGGTTCCGTTGCCGGTCAACTAAGGTGAAAATGGGTATCTCTGATGTTGGATTTTCGGGAGTCCAGGAATCGCGGATTTCCAATGGTCCGTTTTGGTTACCTTGAGTCTGGGAAATCCCTTTCACCCGGCGTCCGTTGATGATGTAATGTCCGACAGCAAAGTCGGTTTTCAGAAATAAGCTGAAGTTCTTATAGCTGAAATCGGAAGTGAACCCACCGGAAAAGTCAGGAGTTCTCCGGCCAATCACAGTGCGATCCAGATAATTGATCACGTTATCGCCGTTCAGGTCTTTCCAACGAGCATCGCCCAGGAAGCGGGTGTTTTTGCGGTAAGCAAATTCAACGGTCCGGTCGGCATGCTCATCAATTTCGGCTTGGGTTTTATATACGCCATCAAACACATAGGCAGTAATTACATCGTACCCAACCCGTTCGCCTTCCTGCAAACCGCCAACATATTTGGTTTCGCCGGTAGCCGGATCATAAATTTCAGTTCCTCCCTGACGGTTCTTCTCCACTCCGTTTTCAGGAAGAGCTTTGGCAAAATTCCGAACCGTATAGAAAGTAGCGCCTACATTCCACTTAAAATCACCCTTGCCAATCAGGTTGGCATCCACTTGCAGCTCCAGACCCTTATTCTGCAGCGTTCCGTTGTTCGTGGTTATCGAAGAAAAGCCAGTCCAGAGTGGCAAAGTCAACCCGGCCAGTTTATCTTTCACGTCGCGGATAAAGTAATCGGCAATAACGGTTACTTTGTTGTTCAGCAAACCAAGATCCAAGCCAAAGTTGAGTGTGGTTGAGCGTTCCCATTTCAGGTCGAGCAACGGCAGGCCATTGTTTACGTAACCAGCCTGGGTATCGTACACCGATGATTTTCCGTAAGTTCCAAATACGCCGAAATTACTCAACACATCGATGTTCCCGTTCACCCCGTAACTTACACGGGGTTTGATTTTACTGATTGCGGAATTGAGCTTCGATTTTTTAAAGAAGTCCTCGTTGTGCAGGTTCCATCCGGCTGATACCCCCGGGAAGAAACCGTATTTGTTGTTTCCCAAACGGGAAGTACCGTCATAGCGGAACGTAAATCCAAGCAAGTATTTGTAGTCGAAATCATAATTCACCTGACCGAAAAGAGATGAAATCTCATATCCGGTGCGGTACGAATATGGCACACCACTGGCCTCTGATCCGACGTTCATGGTATAAATCAAGTCGGTTGGCGAAAGCCGTGTAGAAGCATTAAAGCTGAAATATTTCTCCTGAAAATATTCGGCGCCAACCAATGCGGTCACGTTATGCTTATCGAGGAAGGACTTTTTATAATTCAACATGGCTGTCAGCTGGTCGCGCAAGGTCCGCTGATGAGAGGCCGAGGCCACCCGTTCCGTGTTCAATCGGCCCGAGTTCAGGTAAGCCTTGTCGAACGATTCGTTGGAATTGTTGATCGTAAAATGACTTCCGCGGACCGTCAGGGTAAAATCATTCAGAAAATTATAATCGAACTGTACCGAACCGGTCAGGCGTTGCTCCAGGTTGTAGCGGACAAATTTATCGCGATAATAGAGCGGGTTACCAAATCCCAGGTAAGTACCGGGCTGATAGTCGGTGGATAAGCTTCCGTCGGGATTATTGTTGTAAATCCGTGAGGTTGGCGCCAATCCCGCAGTACGCTGAAACAGGTTATACTCGTTGTCGAAAGGCAAATTTTGATTAGAATGCGCATAAATGAAATTCGAAGAAACTTTCAGCGCATCCGACAACTTATAAGAAGCATTAAAGGTTCCCGAGTAGCGTTTGAAAGCAGAACCAAACACCAATCCATTGTCGTCCATATAACCAAGGCCCAGGTAATATGTTCCTTTTTCATTTCCGCCATCAAAACTCAGGCTATAATCCTGTGCATGACTATTTTGATAGAACAATTCATTCATCTGATTTTCCTGAAAAATCAGCATGGTCCCCGGATTAACCGGATCCTCGATGGTTTGCCAGCCTTCGTAATTTAATAAATAGCGGTTGGCATCAGACAATACCATGGTGGTATAGATTGAATTCGTGGTGTTATTTCCGGTAGCAGCAGCATGATTGCCCGTTAAAAACTGGTCGAGCCAGGCATAACCCATCACCTCCTGAGCACTTTTCACGGCCATCCGGTTAAATTTTACGTAGTCGGCGGCTCCCAAATATTCCATAGGGTCTTCGCGACGTTCATTACTGGTAAACTTGGCCCGGAAGTTAATGTTCGATTTGCCTACTTTGCCTTTCTTGGTGGTTACCAAAATTACCCCGTTGGCTGCCCTTGCCCCGTAGATGGCTGTTGATGCAGCATCTTTCAATACTTCCATCGATTCAATATCGTCCGAGTTCAACGCATAAAACGAACCCGGTACCCCATCCACCAAAATAAGCGGACTACCGGTTCCCGAGAAGCTGGTTCCGCCGCGGACCACCATGCTCGGCGTAGAACCTGGCTGGCCGGTGGTTTGGGTCACTTTCAAACCGGCAATGGTTCCCTGCAGGGCTGTGGCCGCATTCGAGCGGGGTGCACTTTCCAATACCTTCGTATTCAATTTTGAAATAGAAGTAGTCATTTCGGCACGCGACTGCGTAGAATAACCGGTAATTACCACCTCATTCAAAGCAGTCACCTCTGTTTTCAAAGCCACATTTATCACCGATAAACCTGCAATTTTCACAATCTGTTTCTCAAAACCGACCATAGAAAACTCAAGTTGTTCACTTCCGGCCGGAACGGCAAGGGTATAATTCCCGTCAAAATCGCTGATAGTACCGGTTGTTGTACCAGGAACCACCACTGTAGCCCCGGGCAATGGTTCACCATTTTCGGCATCAGTGATTCGCCCCGTGATGCTTTGCTGGGCAAAGGCATGACTGTTAAGCAGCACCAGCAATACCAATAAACTGATTGACAGCATTTTTTCTTTCATTCTTCTCATAAATTAAGTTTTTTCATTCTATGATTTACGCATTATGTCCTACATAAGACACAACAAAAATATTGAATTGTTTTTTAATTCCAACTATTTTCCGAAATTTGTTGCTTTATGTAGGACATATTATAAAACACCAAGTATGGAAAAAGCAGACAAAACCGATATGTTATCAGCCATTGATACCCGAAGCTTAGTAGATAAAGTAGAGATGAACATGGTGGAATATTTCGCCAAAAAAGCGTTGCAGCCGGGCGATGTTATTCCGAAAGAAGTAGAACTGGCAGCAGCCATGGGCGTGAGCCGAACAGTGATCCGTGAATCGCTGAACCGTTTAAAAACGATGGGGTTGATTGAATCGAAAAAGCATAAGGGAACGGTCATTAAAAGTCCCAACCTGGGTTCGCTTTTGCAAAAATCGATGATCCCGCATATTCTTGACAATGCAACCCTGAAAGATATTTTTGAGCTCCGGCTGGTGCTGGAAATCGGGATCGCTGATCTGCTCTTTGCACACAAAACCCCGGAAGACCTGGAGGAACTAACACACATTGTAGAGCAGGAACCGGAGTTTAGCGAGGATGTTTTATTTGATGTCAGCCACGAGATTAAATTTCATAGTAAACTCTATGAGATGACCCGTAACGAAACACTCCGCAACTTTCAGAACATCCTTCTGCCTGTATTCAACTACGTATATGACAGCGGATTAATCAACAAACCCGTGAAAAACATTCGTTATGTATCGCATAAAGGACTGGTGGATGTGCTGAAAAACGGCACAGCTGACGAATACCGGGTGGCGATGCGCAAACACCTAGAAAACCATTTTCAGCGCATCTCATTGATCGAAAAAAGCGGGAAATAGATATCTTAAAACAAATACACCAATAACGAGACTGTCACACAATGACAGCCTCGTTACTTTTTCAGGCAAAATTTCCGACAGCAGAAGCATTACAATCAGAAGTATATGTCTTTCTACACTGAATAAAAGTCCTCCAACACGGCTAATCAGTACATGTCGGATAAACCGACGCCAACGTTAAGGCTGACAACCATTCCATTAGCGATGTACCATTTTGCTAAGCTTTTTACAGCTATCCACGGTTGCATTTGTAACCGGTACCAGGTAAAAACTATATTCATGCACTTCCTGTCCGCTCATGGTATATTTTCGCTGCGGCCGGGCTCCCCAGCTGTCGTCGCCGCCCAGTCCACGTTGTCCCAGGTCGATATTCAACTGCACCAAATCGCGTTCCTTGATGTCGTTGATGTGCTTGCTGCCATTTACCTCGGGAATTCCGTCGATCCGGTACTCCGGCTCCAATTCGCTGTTTCCGGCGTAATCCAGTCCTTCAGTAGTGTCGAAGTCTTCGTTCAGCATATGCAGGGCGCTCATGCACAGTCCGACGCCGGGATGACTGCTTACCACCAACAGCCCGTTGCCCCGATCGTTCGTCAGTGCCAGCCATTCCACGTCGGTTTTATACCCATTTTCCTGCGGACGTACATACGGAACGTACTGCTCGCTGACAGTTGACTGATACAAATCGATGAAAGCAGAAGCTTTCCGGTCCACATAGTTTTCCCAGGGGCCACGGCCAAAATAGCTAAGCTGATCATAAGCTTTTGGCAGCTGCATGCGCATGCCTACGCGGGGGATATCCGCACGATAATCCGTTTCGGCCAGGGTATTTGACACTTTCACCACGCCTGTACCAGCAATTTCATACACACTTACAAAAGTGGTATTCACACCAGGCAGTTGGTAGGTCACTTCCAACTTGATGAGGTTTTCGGCCAGTGTTTCGGGTTCCATCGAGATCACTTCAGAAAACAACGAAGCTTTTTTCCATTCGCGGTTGTTGAACTGCATCCGGTTGCCAAAATCATTGTCGGTTGGAGCCCGCCAAAAGTTGGGTTTGGGTCCATTGCCATCGTTCAGCAATTCATTTCCATGATATTGATATGAGACCATACGACCTTCCTGTCTGCTGAAAATCAAACGAAAATCAGCGTTCGTAACCGTAATCTCTCCTTCCTTTTCCGTTACAGATAATTCCGGGCCATAATCCATCGCAACGGTTTCGGCTTTGTACAGTTTTTGGAGTTCGATCTGCTCTCCGGCTACTTCGAAGCCTTTCGGGAGCAGTCCCCAATTGTTTTTCAGCGTTGCCGACAAATGCACAAAATAGCGGGTATTTGGCGCCACTACCACATCCGCCAACGGAATGCGAATTAATTTCCCGGTATGGGGTTCCGCATCCAAATCGGGAAACTCCACCGTTTTCAACACTTCACCATCAGCTTTTATCCGGGCTGCAATGTTAAAAGCATTCAGGTTCGTAAAATCGTACAAATTTTCAACAAGCACCCGCAACTCGTTGTGGTGGTTGATACCTTCATCTTTAAAATTGATGAATTCGTGGGCTTTTTTCACCTCATAAAGAGCAGGCTGCGGAGTACGGTCCGGGAAAACGATGCCATTATTCAGGAACGAATTGTCGGTAGGCATATTTTTGCCAAAGTCGCCCCCGTAGGCATAAAAACGCTCCCCTTTTTCGTTGGTTTTCCAGATAGATTGGTCCACCCAGTCCCAAATGAAACCGCCTTGCAGGTTGTCGTACAATTCAATGATGTCCCAGTAATCCTGGAAGTTTCCGGTGCTGTTTCCCATCGCATGGGCGTACTCGCTGGGAATAAACGGGCGGTCGGTTTTGCGTTTGCCCACGTATTCAAAAAATGCAGGCGACGGATATTGCGGCGCAAGGATATCGGTGTTCCAATCCATATCCAGAATACTGCCGTCGTAATCGATGTATGGACGTTCGTATTGCACCGGACGCTTTTGCGGGTCGGCAGCTTTCATTGCTTTGTAGCCGGCATAGAAGTTCACGCCATTGCCGGCTTCGTTGCCCATGCTCCAGATGATAACCGACGGATGATTTTTGTCCCGCTCCACCAAACGAACCATGCGATCCACATGCTGTTTTTCCCACTCGGGCTTTTTGGCCAGCGAATGGTCGCCGTAGTACATGCCGTGCGATTCGATATTGGCCTCGTCAACCACATAAATTCCATGCTCGTCGCACAATTCATAAAAACAGGCCCCACGCGGGTAGTGGCTTAGGCGAACCGCATTGATGTTATTCTCTTTCCACAAGCGAATATCTTTCATGATCATTTCTTCGCTCATCACATGGCCGGTCTCCGGATCGGTTTCCTGTGTATTTACGCCTTTCAAAGTAATGCGCTGCCCGTTAACCAGTAACAAGCCCTGTTTAATCTCGACCGTACGAAAGCCAACTTTGATGGCCGTAGCTTCGAGGGTTTGCCCTTTCTTATTCTGAACTTCCAGCAAAAGAGTGTATAAATTCGGATGTTCTGCACTCCACGGTTTTACCTTTTCAATCGTAGCCGAAAAGGCTTCCGCAGCAGCTGCCTGCCCGTCAACTTCCAGCTGTTTCGAGCCACTGCTTACGACCCCACCCTGCTCATCAATGAGCTGATAAGCCAGTCGAATTTTCTGCGCTTTGGGCAAATGATTGTTCAGTTCAACGACCAGTTGCAGCTCACCATTTTGGTATGCAGCGTCGAGCGTTGCGCTTGCCTCAAAATCGCGAATGCGCAGTTTGGGCTGTGCATACAGATAGACACTGCGCTCAATTCCACTAATGCGCCAAAAATCCTGGCATTCCAAATACGAGCCATCGGTCCAGCGGAAAATTTGCAGCGCAATGGTATTTTCGCCTTTCTGAAGGTGCTGTGCAATATCGAATTCGGCAGGCAGTTTACTGCCCTGCGAATAGCCCACATAATGGCCGTTAATCCAAACAAAGCCACCTGATTTCATGGCACCGATGTGCAGAAAAATTTCCTTCCCGTCCCAATCGCTGGCCAAGGTGAAATTTCGCCGATACGAGCCTACCGGATTATAATCGTGCGGAACTTTCCCGGGATGTTTGGGATAAATCCGGTCTTCAAACTCCATTTCGGGTGAAACCGGCGCTTTATAATCGGCAAATTCATACTGATGGTTGACGTAAATCGGCACGCCGTATCCTTCAACCTCCCAGTTTGAGGGCACTTTGATGTTGTCCCAATCTTCTACGTCTTCTTCCGGATTCATGAAACTGGTCGGCCGATCTTTTGGGGAACGCACCCACTTGAATTTCCAGATGCCATCCAGGTATTGGCGGGTATCGACTTCGTTTGCTTTTGAAGTCAACGCTTCCGATACTGTACGACACGACACAAATGAGGCATGGGCCGGTTCCTTGTTATCGCCAATCATTTGGATATTTTCGACATATTCCCAAACGTTGGTCACCGGATCAGGGCGCTGGGTAAACCCCTCAGCCCCAACCAACAAAGCAATAATGATGAGTAGTATTCTTTTTCTCATGATAGGGATATTAAAAAGATTTGGTTTTTTTTTAAAAAAGGAGTACAAAAACTCCGTGAAACACTGTGATTGGTATCCGTGTATCTCTAAAGTTTAGTTATTTATTGTTTAACCACAGAGGAACACAACATTACACACAGCGTTTCACGGAGTCATTACCGAAAAGTTTTCATCTTTTTAAAACAACCCCGTCTTTTCACAAGATCATTTTATTGACGACCAATTCAATAGGTAAAATCCTCCAGCTTAACCGTGGTGAATTTTTCATCCCCGCCCTTTTTGTACTCCACGATAAAGTGGTTCCACGATTGAGGGAACCCGCCAATGTTGTTGTTCAGATAAATAATCTTTACCGGATGCTTTCCTTTTGCCAAAGCCATCATGGCATTGTTACGCGAAAAACGCTTCACTTCGCCATCGTTGTTTATCAGCAACTTCTCACCAATATAAAACTGGTCGAAATTGGTTTGAAATTCATAAACGCCATCCTCAGGCATTTCGATATAACCAGTCAAAACCACCGCTGTGGGGGATTGGTAATTGTTGATCATTTTCAGGTTATCGCTTGTCACCGCAATTTCCTTCCAGCTATCAACTGATTCAATATCTTTTACCCAAATGAAAGTTCCTTCTGCATAGTTACCTTTCAGGCCGGATTTGCTTGTTTCAACAGCCACGGCAGGCAACAGCTCCTGCTTTTCAACCTGAATGGTACGCACGGTGCTCATTTTACCGGTATTCAGCACCGAACGGATTTTCACGGTAGCATTTTCGGTAAAAGTCAGCTGCGACTCATACACCAACGAGTTTTGGTCGGGTTCGCTACCATCGAGCGTGTAAACCATTTTTACCGGTCGGGGTGAAGTAAATTCGAGATTTGCAGTATCGGTAAAAGCAACTTGGTTTACAGGGCCTTCGGGAAGTGGAATGTGATAATTGATTCCATGATAGTCGAGGCGCACAAACTGCGGGTCCATGCGTTTCAGAAAATCGGGGAAGTCTTTATTTTCTTTCTGTGTCCATCCCACTTCAGCCAGTGCAATGATGCGGGGATAAATGCGGTATTCAAACAGTTCCGGCGTGTACATGTATTCCGACCATACATTTCCCTGCGTACCCAGCACATGTTTGGCCAATTCTCCTTCCAACTCAGCGGGAACAGGATCATAACCGTACGATTTTTCGAGGGTGGTAAAACCGCCAATTGCTACCGGTTCCACCTGGCTGTTGCCCTGATAATGATCCAGATACACCCAACCACCTGGGGTCATCACCACATCGTGGCCTTGTTTGGCAGCCTCGATACCGCCTGCCTCGCCTCGCCACGACATGACCGTGGCCGAAGGCGCCAGTCCGCCCTCCAGAATTTCATCCCAGCCCACCATTTTCTTGCCATGGGCCAGCAATACCTTTTCAATGCGTTGCACGAAATAGCTTTGCAACTCATGTTCATCTTTCAGGCCTTCAGCTTTGATGCGCTTCTGACAGGCAGCACATTCTTTCCAGCGATCTTTGGGTGATTCGTCACCGCCAATATGAAAATATTCATAGGGAAACAGCGGCACCACCTCGTTGATGATATCTTCCAAAAAATGAAAAACTTCTTCTTTACCAGCACAATATACGTCCGGCTCGACACCCCACACATTGCGAACCTGGAAGGGGCCTCCGGTACACGACAAATCCGGATAGCCGACCAACGCAGCCAGCGAGTGGCCCGGCAATTCAATCTCGGGCACTACATTGATAAACCGCTCTGCCGCATAGGCCACAACTTCTTTCACGTCTTCCTGCGTGTAAAAACCGCCGTACTCCGAACCATCGCCCTCAATACGTTTTGAGCCAAGTTCGGTAAGCAGTGGATATTTTTTGATCTCGATGCGCCAGCCCTGGTCTTCGGTTAAATGCCAGTGAAACGTGTTCATTTTGAAGAGGGCCATGACATCCAGCTGTTTTTTAATGAATTCGACAGGCACAAAATGACGGCACACATCGAGGTGCATTCCGCGCCACACAAAGCGGGGCTGATCTTTCACCTGCACACAGGGCATCGTCCAGCAGGCATCATCCACCAAAGTCGGACTTTCAATCTCGGGAGGAAGCAGTTGCAACATGGTCATCAGTCCATAGAATGCGCCGCGTTCCGAGGCGGCTTTTACCGTGACACCAGTTGTGGTTACGGTCAATTCGTAGGCTTCACTATCTTGACTCAAAGAAGGATCCAACTCAACGGCAATGTAATTTTTGCCGGGCCTTTCACCGGCAGTTTTCAGGGCGAAACCTGCAGCCCGGACAAAACGCTGATTAATCAAATCGGCTGCTGCAGCCAGTTTCTCATTTTCGGGAAGCGCAAAAGCCGTTTTGTCATTTACGGTGAATGAGCCTTCCTGCGGAACCATTTCGTTCGGTTGAGGAACAATAGCAACAGTCAATTCAGACTTACTACAGTTATTATTGCAGGCAACAACTGTAATTAATACCAAACAAAGCGGAATAAAACGTTTTAAAAGCATGCTCATGTATTTTATAGTTTAATTGATTTCCAATTGAGTTTTCGATTGTGGATCTGTCTGAACCCGGCGAACTTCTGTATTTCCGCCTCCTGCAAGAGTGAGATTTACCGGCGCGTTATGCTTCCAGTTTCCACGGGTAAAGTCGGGCACATCAATCGAATTTGAACGGTTGGCCACCGACCATTCGCTAAGCGGGGCAATAGCGCTCCACAAAGCGGCATCGTAAACATCCTGGTCAAGCGGAAGTCCATTCCGCAGGCAGTCAATAAGGCGCCAGTCCATCATGAAATCCATTCCGCCGTGCCCGCCGACTTTTTTGGCCATTTCGCCCACTTTCCGAACAATTTCTGGCGTATATTCCTGTTCCAGTTTTTTTAATTCTTCGTCATTTACCCAATTGTGACCGAACGAAATCCGCGCAGGATCAGGCCATTTGCGGGCAATTCCTTTTGTTCCACTGAGTAAATGGATTCGTGAGTACGGCCGGGTAGAAGTAACGTCATGTTGAATCATGATGGTACGGCCGTGATAGGTTTTCACCACCGTCGTGTTCATGTTTCCCTTATATTTTTTGTCCGCAAATTCGGTGTAGAACGAATCTTCAGCCGCAAGCTCATTGGCCCGGGCAGCCATTTGGAAGTCGTTTGAAGACATCGATACCAGGTAATCCATCTGATCGCCACGGTTGATGTTCATGGCCTGACAAACCGGGCCTAGCCCATGTGTTGGATACAGATTACCGTTGCGGTAATTCTCTTTCAAACGCCACATATCGTAATAGCCATTCTTATCAAAATTCAAATCCAGCAAGTTGTGCAAGTAGGCCCCTTCGCCGTGAACCAACTCGCCAAACAACCCTTGGCGGGCCATATTTAAGGTCAACAACTCGAAGAAATCGTAGCAGCAGTTTTCGAGCATCATGCAGTGTTTGCGTGTCTTTTCCGAAGTTTCCACCAGTTCCCAGGCCTCATCGAGGGTAACAGCTGCCGGTACTTCCACGGCCACATGTTTTCCGTGATTCATGGCATAAACCGCCATGGGCGTATGCAAATGCCAGGGAGTGCAGATGTAAACCAGATCAATATCATCGCGTTCGCAGAGGGCTTTCCAGGCATCTTCGGAACCAAAATATTCCGTTGCATCGGGCAAGCCGGCTTCCCTCAAATGCTTCTGAGAACCTTTCACCGAGTTCTCCCGAATATCGCACAGGGCTTTGATTTCTACACCTTCGATATGTGACATCCTGACTACCGCTCCCGGACCGCGCATTCCCAATCCAATAAATCCGACACGAACCACCGGGATTTTGGGGGCAGCATAGTTGCACATATTAAATGAAGAGGTGGATTTCCTACTTACCCGGTTTTTGCTCTTTTGATTTGACTCTAACGACCAGGCAGGCACACCGGTAACGACCATGCCAACCCCAAGCGACAAGTGCTTCAAAAATGAGCGACGATTATTGTTTTCCATCTGATTAGTTTTTACGGTTTTCTTCACAAACAAGCCCGACACACCATGGGAAAATTTCTTAATCGCAATAGCAGCGGCAACTTGGATTCAGTATATTTCCCACACAAAACACAACCCCACAACCTTGCATGAGCGACAAATATATTAAATTTGCGTGTTCGTACACACATTTTTTAATCAAAAAATGTTTTTTCCTGAGAAAAGTCTGCTATTTTTACCTTCATGACAGAACATGCTTAACAATAATGACCTGCAAACATGCATATCACTGGTTTTAAACAGATATAAAGATATTTTTTCATGTACAAAGAAGAAAGTAGAATAGGAATGAAAGCAGTATTTCCGGATAAAAATGGTTATAAAAGAGCCAAAGAAAAGAAGAACACATAGCCATTATCATGTACGTACACTACAGCTGGCAAGCAAAATAAGGAAAAGCAAAATCTGATAAACCAACAATGGACAAAAGAAATTCATCGAAACGAACTGTAGTCCGAATTAAGGATATCGCCCAAAAAGCAAATGTTTCGACAGGAACAGTGGACCGGGTTTTACACAACCGCGGAAGGGTTTCGGACGAAGTTTCCGAGCGTGTTTTGCGGATTGCCAAAGAAATGAACTATGAGCCGAATCTGCTTGCCCGGGCATTGGTATCGAAAAAAGAATACAGAATTGCCGCAGTCATCCCCGATCCTTTGGTGGATGCTTACTGGGAAGATCCCAAAAAAGGAATCGCAAAAGCCGAGACAGAACTACGGCAATACGGCGTTTGGGTGGACCAGTTTTTATTCAGCCAGTATAGCGTAGAGAGCTTCAAAGAAGCCGCCGAAAAAGTTTCAGTTTCAAGTTACGATGGCATCCTGATAGCGCCCATCTTTTACAAGGAATCGCTGGCCTACCTGAGCAAATGGAAACGGCAAAACATTCCGTTCAACCTGTTCAACACACATATTCCCGATTACGAACCACTGGCTTATATCGGGCAGGATTCGTATCAAAGCGGGTTTCTGGCTGCAAAACTGCTACACTACGGGCACCCTACCCCGGCAACTTTTTTCGTAGCGCACGTTGACGAAGATGTTCCAAACTCGTCACACCTTATACGCAAAGAACAGGGTTTTATCGATTATTTTGAACAGCATGGAAACGGCCAATTCCGGATTGCTCATGCCGACTTAAAATACAGCAGCGAGAAGGAACACTTCCAGACATTGATAACCAACTTATTAAATAAAAACCCAGACACCCGGGGTATTTTTGTGACCAACTCCAAGGCATTCACCCTGGCAGAGTACTTGTTTGAAAACAAGTTTGACAATATTCACTTGGTAGGATACGATTTAATAAAACAAAACCTGGCTTTTCTGGAGAAAGGGACCATCAATTTCCTGATCAACCAGAATCCGAAAAGGCAAGGCTATTATGGCATCCAGCTACTGATCGACTACTTGCTTTTCAAGAAAAACATCCAACCGATCAAGTATTTACCTTTGGATATCATCACGCAGGAAAACCTGCATTACTATATCGAATCCGAGATCTAGGCACTACTGAAGCATGTCCGGCATTATGAAAAAAAAAAACAGCAGGTGCTCTTTTTGCAAACACCTGCTGTTCTTCGGGTAAGATGAACCTCTTACTGTTCTATAAAGTTCTGAATTGATGGTTAGCGGTAAAAGGTTTTCCCCTTACGATAGGTCTCCAAGCCATCCGAACTTCTTTTCCAGCTCATCATACGAATAGTTTTTGGCTCGGCATCCAATGCCCCTTCGTTCTCAACACGGGCCTCAATCAGTTTTGTCCTCCGGTAAATTAACCCAACAGATGAAAAACTAGCAATCAACATAAACAGAAAGCCGGATGTTATATCCAGATAATGCTGCAATGTCAAAGCTATCAGCGTGAATAAAATAGTATAGGTCACTAAGAAACCACTTGCCTGAATATGGGTAAGCCCCGAGCGAATCAGCAAATGATGAAAATGGTTCATATCCGGCGAAAAGGGTGATCGTTTGTTATAAATCCGCACGGCAAATACACGCAACGTATCTGTAATCGGGACAATGAAAAGTCCTAATGCGATCAACGGTGCCTGTTCCAGGTAAAACTCATTAAAAGTCATATAATTCAGTTCGCTAAATTTGATAACCATGGCAGCCAGAAAAACTCCCAGAATCAACGAACCGGTATCTCCCATAAACACTTTATTCTCCCCGCCCCAAAGATTGAATCGCAAAAAGGCGAGCAAACTACCACTCAAGGCAAAGCAGGCAATGCCATAATCGGAGTATCCGGCCAGGTAAAACCAAGTCCCCAACGTGGCCGAAATTAATAACGCGACACCGGAAGCCAGGCCGTCAATTCCGTCAATCAGATTAAGGGCATTGATCAAAAACAGCACAAACAAGACTGAAAACGGGATACTAATCCAATCATTCAGCTGGGCCAAACCTGCAAATCCGTATGGATGAACCAACCGGAAATCACCAAACACAACCAATAAGAAAGCCGCAGCAAATTGCACCAGAAACTTCTTCCGTGCAGAAATTACCATAATGTCATCTTTTATTCCGATAAAGAACATCATGATGATAGCCGCAAACAAATAGCGAAATCCGGGGGATGAGTTTCCCTTCAGGTAGATCAGCGTACTGAGCAATAAGCCAATAAAAATGGCCACTCCCCCCAAGGTTGGCACAACAACAGTGTTCAGTTTCCTATGGTCAGGCACATCAAACAGGTGTTTTGCATGTGATATTTTGACAATAGGAGGAATAACAAGGTATGCGAGTAAAAAACTTGTTAGCAGGTTTAACAGAACGGATATGTGCATGGCTTTTAAGTTTGTGGCAAAGATAAAGCAAAATGTTAAATCTGAGTGATTGAACGTGTTAAGACAACGTTTTATTTCACGAACGAATGCTTTTCACCCCTTAAAATGTTCGATTTCCCGCATGAACGCCCATCTTAACATTTTGTTAACTTTTGAATTTCCAAGGAAAATGTAAATTATCGAGTGTGATTTGGAAACCAAATTTGGAAAGATCTTCATCCCATCGGTTCAATAAAAATCTTAAAAGATCTCTTAAAATCTACCGGGCAGGGATATACCACAAAAAACTTAATAAAAGAAAAAAGGAGGAATCTGTATCAAATTCATTATAAACAAAAAGACCCAAGATATGGCTATCTCAGGTCTATATTGTGGTAATCTGACTATTCCAACAATTTTCCCTGTTCTCTGCTATGAGACACCCGAAAAACAAAAGATTTGCAATTCTCTAAACCAAAATTAATTCCATTAAAGGTTTCAACTCAAACAGGCCATCTCAATTGTTTTATCGAGATGACCTGTTTCATGTTTTCGTCATTTTTCAATGACATCCCCCTATCATTCTGATAAAAAGGCGATTACAGTTAAGAAATTTAGAATTTATTAATCAGCTGCAAACACAACGTTGTAGGTTTTCATAACACCGTTGTAATCGCATTTCACCTGAGCTGTCCCTGTGCTCGATTCGGCCTGTGAAATGATCATCTTCACGGCTTTATTGCTTGCAGTTGCCGTAACTACCGGAATTTGGTTTGAACCTGCAGGAAGCTTAACTGTAGTTTCATACAAATCGTAGCTCACAATGCCGTTTTCGTTGGTTGAACGAACGGGAGTTGCGGGCACTTCAATGGCTTTTCCGTTAACCGAAATGCTTACAGTTGGTGCAATGTGACGTTCGATTGGTTTTTTGGCCGAACTGAAACCCAAGCCAATAAAATCGAACAAGGTTTCCTGATCGGCACCTTCGGCCACCAGGAAAATAGCGTGTTTCTTGTCCAGTCCTTCGACAAATTTGGCCACATCGATGGTGTATTTGGTGATTTCTTGTTTGGAATTGGCCGGAACAACGATCTCGCCAATCTTCTTCCCTTTCCATGCGGCATTGTCCCAAGGACCATCCAACCAAACAGCTACTTTGAAGCTTTTGGCTGTTTTAGGCGCAATGAAAAGGTTGAATGCTGTTTTGTTTCCTTTTTGGGCACCTTCGAACGCTTTCAAACCTTTGGTGTCTTTGTCTAGTCCGGCAAATCCGAAGTATTTGAAACCAACGATGTTTCCATTTTTCATATTGGTTATGGGCATGTGGTTGTCCCAAATATCCCACGAATCTTGCTGTAAACCAACATCGGAAAGATAACAAGCATATCCCGCTGAATAATATTGATAGGGATCGAGGCCGTAAACATGGAAACCTTCGGAAGTCACTTCGGCGCCTTTGTATTCAACACCTTGATTGTCCTTCAATTCCCAAATTTGATCTTTCGCATACGGATCGTAACCTCTAATTACGGCAGTTCCGCCTTGAGCTACGGGTTTTTCGTCCCACTGAATGGTGACGGGTGCTACCACAGCCTGACGTGCAAAACCGAAGTTGCGTGGTGGACGGTGATAGAAAACGTACCACTGGCCATTGATCAACTCAATGCTACCGTGGGTGTTGTGCCCACCGTTGGCTGTCACAATCTTCGAACCGTCCTGATTTAACACGGGACCGCGCGAATCGACCAACACTCCCCCACTTTTCCAAGGGCCAAGAGGCGAGTCGGCAACTGCGTAACGCAACGTAGAGTTCGAACTGCCCACTCCGTATTCCGGCCCTGAGTAACCGCTAAAAACGGTAATGTATTTGTTGCCAACCTTGCGGATGGACGATGCTTCGAAGAAGTTGAACGTACCCATATCCTGATCAGCATACACGTTGGGATAAACCGTTCCTTCGGGGTCGCGGATGACGCCGTAACGGGCGCTGGCAGGCAGCAGGTAGTTGATGATTTCGGTACCGGGACGCAAGGAGTACATCGTATTTTGATCCAACTGCGCGGCCATGGAGCGTTGGAAACCCCAGAAACCGTAAGCGCGGAAACCAATATCGAAATCGGGGTCGTTGGGATCGGTCACATATTCAATGTACACAGCTGGATCGAAACCCAAAATGCTACCAGGTATAGTGCGCGTTCCATCCTCGTTCATGTTTATGGGCGTAAAAGGGCCGTCGGGACGAGAACCTTTGCACACCATCGCTTCGCGGCCGCGGCCACGGCTATGCGGGAACAGGTAGTAGTCTTTGGTGCCATCTTTGCGTTTCACCTCAACCAGGTCGGGCGCATACATCACGTCCCACTGTCCTTCAATATTGTAGGTAAAAACGGGGCCTTCGTCGCGCCACTCGCTCAGGTTTTCAACAGGAGCCGACCACATCCGAATGTCGGGACCGCAATAGCTGGTAAAACGAAGGTCGTGCGAACCAATAATGTAAGCGCGGTATTTCCCCGGATTGTCGGGGTCTTCGAACACGCGGGGCTCGCCATCGGGCAAGTGTTCCCACAACGGCAAGTACGGATTGCCCGCTCCACGGTGTACAAATTTTCCATCGGCCTTTGCTTCTGACACAAAAAACAGTATCACCGAAATTGCTAATATAAAAACCATGAAATCACTCCTAAATGCACATTTTGCTTTCTTCATTATAATATCTTTTCGTTGTTTAAATCTTTCTTTAAAAACCATTCATAATCTTTCAATTCCTAATCAAAATCGGGAAATCCGTCTTTACGCCAACGCAACACCCTTACGCGGCTATGACGGTTGGGATCACCAAACAATTGCCCAATATTTACCCTCGTCATCTCCTACTATATTTAATATTTCACAATCAATTATTTAATCACTATTGAATAGGTTTTCCCCGCCTCGGTTGGCAAATCATATACATACGTTTGGTCAAGATCGAGTTCATTCAGTTGAGCAGCTTCCGAAATCAACGGTTTTTCAACTTGCGTCGTTTCGAAAAACGGGTTGCGATTGGTGCCTGCTGCTGCTACCAACCCATCGCCTGCTGCCTGAACCACTTCATTGGGAACTCGAATACGACAGTTTCCTCCTAAAGTTGATTTGATCTCAATTTTTTGGACTTCCCCATTCCTCCATGTAAAACTCACTTCAAAACCGCCCGGAGTACGAAGTCCGGTAATTTCACCATCTTTCCATTCATCGGGCAAAGCGGGTAGGAAATGAATGGCGCCATCGTGGCTTTGCAGCAACATTTCGGCAATACCGGCCGTGCAGCCAAAGTTTCCGTCAATTTGAAAAGGAGGGTGAGCATCGAAAAAGTTCGGATAGGTTCCACCATTTCTTCCGCCATTCACCGGATCAACCAGCGTCAACTGGTCTTTGATCAATTTCATCGCGTGGTTGCCATCGAGCAGGCGGGCCCAGAAATTCACCTTCCAGCCCATCGACCAGCCTGTTGACACATCGCCCCGATGAATCAGGGTTGTGCGCGCCGCATCAAAGAGCTCAGGCGTGGCATAGGGCGTAATCTGGTTGCTGGGGTAAAGCCCGTACAGGTGCGACACATGCCGATGTTTGTCATTCGGATTATCCAAATCCTGCATCCACTCCTGCAACTGCCCGTGTTGGCCAATTTGCATGGGCGGTAAACGGTCGACAATCTGCTGTAAGTCAGCCATCAGTGCGGCATCCTTCTTCAGCAAGTTGCCGGCCTTAATGGTTTTCGAAAACAAATCGAACAGAATTTGATTATCCATGGTGGCCCCGGCGGTGATTGAAGGACGACCAGCAGGCGCATTCTCCGGCGAAATGGATGGGCTGACCACCAACCAGTTGTGTGTTGGCTCTTCAACCAGAAAATCCTGGTAAAACTCACAGGCCGATTTCAGGATGGGATAAACCGACTCGAGGTAGTTCAAATCGCCACTGTACCAATACTTTTCCCACAAATGCTGCGAAAGCCAGGCGCCTCCCATGGGCCACATGCCCCAAAAAGCACCATCAACTACACCGCTGATTCGCCAGATATCGGTATTGTGATGGGTGACCCAACCTTTGCTTCCGTACATATCGCGGGCCGTTTGTTGTCCGGTTTCCGACAGCTCTTTCACCATTTGGATGAGCGGCTCGTGCAGTTCCGTCAGGTTGCATTTTTCGGCTGGCCAGTAATTCATTTCTGTGTTGATGTTGATGGTGTATTTGCTGTCCCATGCCGGATTGGTGCTTTCGTTCCAAATTCCCTGCAAATTGGCAGGCTGTCCCCCCGGTTGCGAACTCGAAATCAACAAGTACCGACCAAACTGGTAATACATCGAAACCAGCTCGGGATCGTGGGTTGTTGAGAAATTTTTGATGCGCACATCGGTGGGTTGTTGCGCTGCCGGCGAAGTCCCCAAATCGAGACTGGCCCGGTTAAAATATTGCTGATAAGCATCAACATGATTCTTCAGCAATTTTTTGAAGGATTTCTTTTCAGCTGCTACCAAATAGTCCACACATTTTTCGGTTTCGTTGGCCGTAAGCGTTTGGTAATCGAGAAAGTTGGTGGCTGTTGAAATGAGGATCAGCACTTCGTCAGCATCGCTCACCTGAATCACGTCTGCATCTGCCGATGTTGTCCCCCCTTTGTTGATCATCCGGGCCTGTGTGGTAAATTTCACTTGCCCGGCAATCCCTTCGTGACTACCCGACAGGCCTGTCATTTCCAGGGTATTGGCATTGAGTGCCATGGCCGATTTTTGTAATGGCCCATTCAAATTGGCAACAAAGGTTAACATGCCGGGCTTGTCGGCAGTCAATCGCACCACAATCACCTGATCGGGTTGCGAAGCAAACATCTCGCGTTTAAAGGTCACGCCATCAAGCTGGTAGGTGGTGGTAAAAACCGCTTGCTCCAGATCAAGTTCGCGGTAATAATTGGTGTAGCCCTGATGTCCGTCAAAGCTGAGATTCAGATTGCCAACCACTTGATACATGGAACCATTGCGTCCGGTCATCAAATTCTCGTTGACCATTTTTTCGGCTTCGTGGTATTGACCATCGAAGATAAGCTGCCTGATTTCGGGCAAAACCTCCAGCGCTTTGGAGTTGTCGTTTCGCGAGGGCCCGCCCGACCAAAAAGTCTCTTCGTTCAACTGAATCTTTTCAGCGGCCGGATCACCGTAAATCATGGCGCCCAGCCTCCCATTGCCAATCGGGAGCGCTTCGTTCCAAACCGTCGCCGGTTTATCGTACCACATTTTTAGTTTTCCGCCTTGGGTGGCCCATGCCTGACTGCTTATAAGAAAAAAGCTTGCAAAAAGCCACACGATAAATTTCAATTCTAATTTTCTCATCTTTAATGTTTTATTAGTCGGACATAGTAAACTCCCCCGGCCGTATTTACGGGCAGTGACTGAAATTTCACCCTGACATTCAACTTTAGACATAGTAGCCAATTTCCAGCTAAACAGCCGAATACTAATTGAACTTCCAATGATTCAAGTTAAACAAGTCACCTTCCCCACCTTTAAAAATAAAATATAAATCGTGGATGCCTTTCTGTTTACTCACTTTTGCAGTGAACGTTTTCCAGGCATTCACGTCGCCGCTATTTTTTATTTCACAAGTACCTAATAATAAGCCGTCTTTACCATCCAGCCGAATCTCAATTTGTCCTCCAGCCAACGCAGCAGCACTGACCTCGAATTTTTTGGCACCTTTCCCAAAATCGACGCTGCGCACCTTAACAAAATCACCGTTATTGATATTCGTGACGTAAATACCGGCCTTGGTGTCGGAACCTGTTTTAACGCCCTCGGACCAGGCCATGGTTTCGGCTTCCACTTTTTGAAAGGGATTCAGATTTGAGACGCTCTCTGTCACGCCCTCCTTGGTGGGTACAATCAGCGGAATGGAGCCATCTTCATTGTACTCGAACTGCTCCACGCTAACTGACCGTTTGAAACCCTGGCCTTCTGACAAAGCCTGGTCATGATAGAAGAAATACGAATTGTTCTTAAAATCGATCACTCCCGCATGGTTGGTGAAAGCGAGGTGATCGGCCCTTTCCATGATAAAACCTTGATACGTCCAGGGGCCTTCGGCGGTGGGTGCTGTGGAATAGGCAATATACTCAGGAATTCCGGCTGCCGCGTAAACCAGGTAGTACAGCTTATCACGTTTGTAAATCCAAGGGCCCTCGGTATACGAAGCACGTTTTTTCCCGTCTCGTCCCTCCTGTGATCCAAAAGCCTCGGGGGTCATTTCAATTCCAACAATGCCATTTTTGCCGATGCTACGGTCATATGAAATCATGTCTTCGTTTAGCTTGACATAGGAAAGAACCGGATTTCCCCAGTATAAATAGGCTTGGCCGTCATCGTCAATCATGACAGTCGGATCAATATCATGCCAAATATTCTCACCATCGATTAAGCGCTTCCCCAGCGGATCGTGAAATGGCCCGGTGGGAGAATCGGCGACCAGCACCGCGACTCCATCGCCATGTATTGGCACATAGAGATAAAACTTGCCATTCCGTTCAATGCATTGTGGCGCCCAGGCTCCATTTGTTTTGCCTGACCACACAAAATCGTTCAGCGAAGCCACTGCGCCGTGGTCGGTCCAGTTGACCATATCGGCCGATGAATAGCAACGCCAGTCGTACATGGTGAAAAAATTATCGACTGTTTCATCTTCGTCATGCGAAGTGTACACGTAAACCCTACCGTTGTGCACCATCGGTGCCGGATCGGCTGTAAAATAAGTTTGTACGATGGGATTTTGAGCTAAACCAACCGAGGACATTAACGAAACAAAAACCAATAAGGCGATCATTCTATTCTTCATCTGAACTATTTTAATTATTAACATTTTATTTCAGAATACATTTAGTACTCTATTACCTGCTCTGTCCATGTTGGACCATCAATGTGGAACCTACCGTTTTTGTAATATATTGGCTCGTACCCCATTTGAGGCGTGAGCTCCCACGACTCGAAGGTTTGGCTGTACGGATAGGGCCGCTGCCCGTACATCATGTAATGGCATGAACTCCATAAATTTCCGTCGGGACCAATAAATAGGGCATTGTGCCCGGTTTCGCAATAAGGGTCTTGGGTGTCGCTGAATTTCAGGTGGTCGTACCCGCCGCCGATGGCCAATTCGGGCCGATAGCCTTTTTTACGGGTGCCAAAAATGGTTTCGCGGTCAACCAGTTCCCAGGGGCCAAGCGGGTACTTCGATTTTAAAAGCCCAACTTCGTAACCACGGGTCCAGGTAGAGAAAAACATAAAATAGAAACCGTCCCTTTTTAGCACAAAAGGCCCTTCGATACCACCCACCATCCATTCGGGCCATCCGGGTTCTTTCTTATCTAAAAACTTTTCGATTGGAGTGGTAAGTTTTCCTTTCTCCAAATCGATTTTAGCTTGAAAAAGGCCACCACCACTGCAATAAAAATACACTTGCCCATCCTCGTCTTCAAAAAGGGTTGCATCGTTGTTGTATTGCGGAGTGAGCGGCCCATTCACCAGATTATAAGGTCCGGTTACTTCATCGGACGAGAAAAGCCAAACACTGTGAGTTGCCATACCAGAAGGATCCTCATCGGTAACTTTTCCGCTGTTAACGGTAAGCCAATATTTTCCTTTTAGAAAATGAATTTCCGGTGCCCAAAAACGTCCGTTGTAAGGGCAATCGGCGGGCAATTTACTGGCATCGATCAGCCACGAGTGGTGCTTCCAGTTGAGCAAATCGTCCGACTCCAACAAGCGCACACCTGGGTTTGGGCCTGTCCAAACAGGATTGGAAGTTCCTGTACAGTACCATTTTTCGCCAACCTTAATGATAAAATGATCGCGCATCGAAATTGCAGAATCGCGGGTGATGGGATTGGTGTATCTAAATTCCCTTACATTTGAATTGCTTGCGTTTAATATCTTGTTTTCATCCAGACTTTCAACTCGCCCTTTCTCATTGGTTTTTTCACTTCCTGTACAGGAAATCACCAAACCCATGCAAAGCATTGAAAGAATGACCGTTAGTTGAACTGTATTTTTAAGCATATCTAAAAAGTTTATTTATTTTCAATTTTTTCCACCGGAGCGCCAAAATAACTTGGATAGTCATTATCGGGGTTTACCACAATTTTTTCAACAACAACTTCAGGATCAACCATATAAATTCTTAATGTTTGAATGCCGGGTTCTAACACCTCCAATTCAACATCGAGCCAGCGGAGGTTGTCGAACACCTCAGAGCGGCGGTGTTTACCACGTGCAATCAGAGCGATTTTATTGTCAACCGCCGACAGCGGCTTGAGCGATTTTGACCTTGAAAGGTTGTCGGGCGTGTATTCCTTAAACTCATCGTGAAACCCTTTTCGGGCATCGATTTGGATAGGTTCTGCATCGTTCAGCGCCACGGCAATCCTTACCCCTCGCTCTGGTTGCACATCCTGCGTCGGCAAAATACCAATACAAATGGTCGTTTTACCATTCTCGTTCAGCAAAACATCGTATTCCAGACAGGGAGCATCCTTACCCACAACACTTTGTGCCGTAACCGGGCTTATGCCCATACAAGCTTCTGACCGGCCAAGGTCGGGAAGTACAATCCATTTTGCTTCTTTGCCTGGAATATTGGCATTGAATTGATTGGCCGGAATAGAAAATTCGCCAGTTAAACCACCGAAGAATGGACGCTGGGCGTCGGGCTTGGGTGCATTTAGCGCCACAACATTCACATTCACCACATTACTGCCTTGCTTTATTTCAACAAAGCCCTCCGACTTGCCCATTGGCAGCGATTTCCAGTCGATTTCGACCTGCAAACGGGTTTCAATATCGACGTTTCCTTTGCTAGCGCTCAATTTTATCCATGGTTTGTTGGCCTTTGCTTCGAACTGAAATGAACCTGTACCGCGGTTAAACACATCGATATAATACGATTGATTGCGCAACACATCGAACGTTGGCAAAGTGGCCTGGGCATCGGCACCCGGCCATGCCAGCTCGCTGCCTTCGATGGCAACACCCATGGCGGCGTTTGGCAATGGTTGCACTTCGGTCATCTGCGGAAGCTTATTTTCGCGGGGCATGCTCCATTGCGTGTAGCCGATATGCACATCGGACATCATGTTTTTCCATTTTCCATTGGCCATCGGGCCATTGTAATAATCGCTCAACTGTTTATCAATTTCAAACAAATCGCGTGCACGCTGGGCATAAGTATTGGCACTGACACGCCCTTGTTTGGCATATAAATTATTGCGACCAGCAGCAAGGTAAATTTCGGCCACGCCGGCTGATGCTTTGGCAGGATAGTAAACAAGTTGGTAAAAAGCATCCTGTGCCTCCGGTGCAATTTTGGGACGCAACGCTTCAACACGTTTTGTAAGATCGCGCCAA
Organism: Mangrovibacterium sp.; assembly: GCA_050178015.1. Taxonomy (GTDB): domain Bacteria; phylum Bacteroidota; class Bacteroidia; order Bacteroidales; family Prolixibacteraceae; genus Gaoshiqia. The sequence goes on along the minus strand of JBFXGM010000029.1, from coordinate 12,700 downwards.
AGTTCAGTCACCCGGGCTGCGTCGTGATGGTTTACAAAACTGAATATCTGTGTACTTTGCACCTCGGGTTTGCGCCACAAGTTGTATTTCGGATATTTAGATACGATATCGGCAATTTCCCCGGCATGTTCCGAGCCAAAAATGCTCGCTGCCCAATCAGTGGTATAATCTTTCAGATTATCGGGATTATAGCTATCGGGGTTCCATGCAAATCTCATTATAAAATCGATGGGCAATTCCTTGGGTTTCAAATCGCCCACATTTACCACCCATAAGTCGTCCAACCCTGTTCGATAAGCTAAGTTAAACTGTTCGTAAAGTTTTGGAATGGTGGTGGTATTTATCCAGCGGTCGTTCCAAGGCCCACCGTTCATATCAATGTGGTAATACAAGCCCATGCCCCCTTTCCGGTTCCTTTCCTTTTCGGGGCCGGCACGGCGGATATAGCCCCAGTTGTTGTCGCAAAACAGCAGCAACACATCGTCGGGCACGTTTAACCCGGCATCATAATAGCGTTGCACTTCGGTGAAAATGGCCCACATTTGCGGCACGTCCGATGGTTTTTTATCGTACACCTTTTGGATAATTTCGCGCTGGCCTTTCACCACCTGACGCAGCGTTTCCATGTTTTTTTCATCCCCTTCTTCACTGAGCGCCACATCGCCATCGCCACGCATACCAATGGTTATGAGATTGTCGTACGTTTTATTGCGTCCCAGCCCATCGGTAAAGAATTTGTCGAGGTTCGTTTTATTGGTGGAATAATTCCATGCACCTACTTCGTCTTTGCGACTGGTATATTCTGTATGAGAGCGCATCATGGGTTCGTGGTGCGAAGTGCCCATCACAATTCCATATTCGTTGGCCACCACAGGATTCAGAGGGTCATCTTCATTGAATGATTTTCCCCACATGGCCGGCCACAAGTAGTTACCTCTCAGCCGTAATATAAGCTCAAACATGTGTGCGTAGATCTTTGAATTGATGCCCCCAAATTTATCGCGTGCCCAGCCTCCAAACGAAGGTTCCTCATCGTTGATAAAAATGCCACGGTATTTCACTTTGGGCGATTCCTGCACATAGCGGCCTGCCTTAACAAACAAGGCATCGCTCTTTTTCACAGGCACATCGGCCCACCAGTACCAGGGCGAAACACCAATATTTTCTGAAATATCATAAATGCCATAAATGGTACCACGACGGTCGCTACCTGCAACGACCAAATTGCCGTCAACTGTTTGTATCAGATAAGATTCCCATTGCCCTTTTATTTCCGATACATCAATTTTTTTATCGACAATAAGTTTGTCGATAATTTGGCTGGAGCCGATGGTACCAATAAGAATGGAACCTTTGGGCGCTTTAATACTTTCGTTGACTTGAGCGGCAATACCTGAAACCTTGCCCACATCATTAGCCAAATCCTTAGCAGCCCTTGCAACCCCTTTTTCATCATTGGGGTCAACATAAATGGCAGCCCCTTTCCCATTTGCAACAATCTGAAAAGCATTTTTTGAACTTTCAGTTTCAATGTATTGTAAAGGTGTTAGACTCTGACTTTTTGCATAAAAAGAACCCAGCAAACAAAAAACGAACAATGCAAATACAAAACTTACAAATTTATTTCTAAACATATCTCTTTCATTTACTTATGGTTGTTCAATTTTATTTTTTCGGTTTTACACTTACACCTTCAATCGTTTGGTTGATGGGTTAACACTTCCAAAAAACTATGGCAGATTCTTTTTATCAACGGCCCAAACATCTGATTTGGATAGCCCGCAGGGATTTCCGGTAAACAATTTGCCGGCTTTCTTGTCGCCTTTCAATTGCCATTTGTACCAGGCAGTAGCTACTTTGGCAAACTCGCCACCGTGAGGCTGACGGTAAGTTCCGCCATGTCCAACATCCATATTGCCAACAAATACCGGAACATGGTTGATTCGCTCATAGTCGTCCATCCCGTTTTTGTAGGCGATATCCGATTCGCCTCCAAGCAAATAGAGGGTTGGGCTGTGCAATTTGGCCAGGTGGTCTTTGCTTAAACCGGGCATGCCCGGCATGCCGCCTCCATCTCCTATGATGCCACTGTTGCAAACCACCGCAGTTGTAACACGCGGATCGGGCGCGACTTCAAGGGTTTGTAAACCGCCACACGACATGCCACTAACTGCGATCTTTGAGATGTCAATTTTTCCATAAAACATGCTCGATTCGTCGCTGTTTTGCGCAATGGCCCAATCGATGGCATCGGTCAGTTGCGACGATGTTGATCGTCCGCTACCGCGCTCGCCTTCTTGCGGCATAGGCCCAATGGCAATGGTGAGGAAACCATGCGAAGCCACTTCGGATAAAAAATTGACGTGTTCCCATGGTGAATTGGCGCAGGCTCCATTTCCCCAGACAATAATGGGCAATTGGTTTTTCTTCCCGAAAACACTCAGGTCATCGGGACGGAACACCGTGTGGGTGGGCAGGCTGTTGTCGGTGTACATGATTGCTTTGTAGGCGCCGGTTCCGCCATCCTCAACCACCCGTTGCATTAAACCTGTTTGATTCTCACCGAGCAATGAAAGCATTTTTTCACCGTAGCGTTTACCCAAAATCCGGTAACCTTCGGCTGTAAAATGTAAACCATCAGGCTTTCCGGGGCATCCTTCCGAAGAAATAACATGGGAATTTGGAATGGCTGCGGGCAACTGTGCGATGAACTGATTGAACCCGGCACATTTCCCATCGTATTGAGCACTTAATAATTCGCCAGCCAGCAAAGGTGTTTTCGCTGGATCAAGCTTCAAATCGATCATTAAGTTGTCGTAAATGTCTTTCACCTTTCGAGTCCAAAGCGAATCGTTTGGGTTCGATTCTCCCTGGTGCATCAAAATGCCTTTAATCACGCCATCCTTTTGTGCCAGTTTGGCCATTTCTACCAGTCTGCCATATGGATTTCCACCATAGTTTTTGATCCAGCCCTGCATCCAGTCGGGTGCGGTTTCAACATACGACTGGTAGTTTTCTTTATCGAACAATTCAATTCGGCAGCCACCAACCGAAACATTGATAACACCCACTTTTATGTTCGAAGGCAAATTGTCGATGAGTGTGCGTCCAAAATAATCGGCTGGTGAAATTCCTGCATTGCAGTCGCAAAGCGGCGGAATTGCTGTGTACCAGTTTCCCATTTCCCTTCCTTTGTCGGGGCAATCCATGGCACTCATCATTTGAAAGCGGGCATCCACAATTGAATCCTGCGCTTCAGCCCGGGCTGCCCCTGCCATGTTCGACTGGCCAAAACACAGGTAGATGTGAAAATCGGGATTTTGTGAAAAGACTGATAAGCCGAACAACAGCAGCACGGTCAAAACAAGCAATTTGAATTTATTCATAGCAAATAGATTTAGCGTTTAGTGCATAATTTTATTGAGCCCATTCTTTCCCTTCGGAAGAACGCCTCCATCGATAATACTTGTCCAATACCTGAAGGGATGCCTCATCGGGGACAGGGCCTGGGTACGCATTTGGACCGAGATACATGACCACCGGATTGGCCTCGCTGAAAGCCGGCCATTTTATTAGTCCATCGCCATTGGGATGACCGTATTTGGCAAAATTGGTCCAATAGGATCCCATGGTTTCCGAAATGGACAAATCAGATTCGCTGGTATTCGGGCTGGCCGGATCGAGGTTCATGAAAACAAAAGGCACATCCACTCCATGAGGTGTACCATGGTCGGCCTGGGGTGAATCTGCGGGGCGTTCGGGGTGTTGGTCGAAATAGTAAAGGTACACATCGGACTTCCCTGTTTTAGATTGAAGCCTTGCCCAGCTCCAGGTGTGCCAGCCAAAGGCAGCATCGCGCATCAAATTACGGGCAGAGCGCTTCACTTCATTATCAGTAAGTGGATAGGCATGCAAAAGTGAGTCGGTATATGGGCCAAATCTGCGTTCAACATTCGCAACATATTCTTCGGGCGTTCGGCCTGGTGAAAAACTTAGGCCTTCGTCGGAGTTATAGCCTATGAGCACAGGAACATCGTTGTAATTTTCAGCTTCGTACAACTTAAACTGATCATCGGTAATCACATAGCCATCGACAATGGGCCAACCGCCCGGCATGGTCCAACCCTGAGGGATCAGTTTTTCAGCGTCCAGCTTTCGAAGTTCTTCAATGGATGAAAGTCCATAACTTTTTACATATTCAATTCCATCCTGCTCTGCCTGTTGAAGGGTTTTCATGTTTTCACCGGGATAAGTGGTGGGCCGGGTTGGGCCAAAAGAGCCACCACTTTGGGAAATGGCGCCATGAAACAGGCCTTTGGTCAGCGGCGATGCGCACAACATGCTCACGGCGATCCCACCGGCCGATTCACCAAAAATAGTCACTTGATCCGGGTCGCCACCAAAGGCTGCTATGTTGTTCTGAATCCATTGTAATCCGGCAATTTGGTCGAGCAAACCATAGTTGCCCGAAACTCCGTTGGGGCTTTCGGCACTCAATTCGGGATGCGCCAGAAAACCGAGCTGCCCTACCCGATAAGCAATGCTCACGAGCACAACGCCTTTGCGTGCCAGGTGCTCGCCATTGTGAACAGGGTCAGAGGTGGAACCAAAGCTGAAGCCACCGCCGTAGATCCACACCATAACCGGCAACTTCTCGTTTGCAGCTTTGGCAGGTGTCCATACGTTCAGATAGAGGCAATCCTCGCTTTTTCCTGAGACCGGATTTCCGCCCTGCATGGGTGCGGGTGCGTAGTCGGTGGTTTGCATTACGCCTTCCCAGGGTTCTACCGGTTGCGGCGCTTTCCAGCGCAGTTCGCCCACAGGCGGTGCCGCAAAGGGAATGCCTTTGTAAATGCCTAAATCATCGGTAAGGGTTCCCTGAATGATTCCGCCTTCAACCTTTAGTTGACCAGGTTGAAGTTGGGTGCAGGCATTGATAGAAAGTATCACAAAAGCAATTAGTAAAAAGTTGATAGGTTTCATTTTTTCAGTTTTAATTCTTTTTCCAAAGGTTGGGCAGAAAACGGTAATACAAAAGGTGTCGCCAGGTAGACCAGTCGTGCCCACCATGTCCACCTACGTAATATTCATGCTTAATATCATGATTGTCTAAGGCTTCGATCAGTCCCTGAACCCGCTGATTAAAAAAGCCCTGCGCTTCTTTCGTACCTTGTCCAACAAAAAGGTAATCGACCTTATCGTTGACTTTAGGATCATTTAAAAAGCTTTTCAAGGTTGTTTCGGCGGTTACATCGCCGGCACTGAGGATACCAAAATTGGCAAACAAATCAAGCGAACGAAAGCCAATGAACATGCTGTGGCGGCCGCCCATCGACAGGCCCGAAATGGCCCTTCCTTTGGGTGATTGAATGGTGCTGTACCTTTCATCGACCAATGGAATGACCTCTTCACGAAGTTCCTTTTCAAAAAGATCGAAGGTGAGCTCGGCATGTTGCGGATGATTCCGGTGAATGATCTGGTTGTTGGGAAGGGCAATGATCATGGGCTCGGCTTTTCCTTCGGCCAGCAGATTGTCCATGATGAAATTCACCCGGCCGTCGTACACCCAGTTCGAGGGGAGTTCGCCGCTTCCACCCAGCAAGTACAAAACCGGATACTTTTTATTCGGATCGTAGCCCGGAGGTGTGTAAACGTACAATTCGCGTTCGCCTTTGGTAACTTCGGAGCGGTAAATGTGGCGGGTGACATTTCCATGCGGAACATTTTGCGCATCGTACCAGGCCGGTCCGTCGCCATGCACAATCAACTGACTATAGGGCGGCATGGCCGTAAAAGCAGCACAGGTATTACTTGGATCTGCCACCTGCACCCCGTCAATCCTTATATGATAAGCATACATATCAACAGGCAGCGGGCCAATGGTCAGGGTCCAGATCCCATTTTCACCTTTAGTAAACGGCAGCGGTTCACGTCCCAGGTCAAGTGCGGTATGAATTGCCCCCGGGTTTAATTCAACCAATTCTGCATTGGGTGCTTTCACTCTGAAAGTTACCGTTCGGTCATCGTGCACTTCGGGCGAATTCAGCGGAGCGCTGAAGGGAGTCAGGCCTTCAGTGTTCTTCTGTGGGTTGTAATCAAGATTGACATTGGCTTGCTGCCCTTTCAATATGAAAGGCGCTATCAAAAGAAAACCAACGATGCATGCAAAGATTTTTTTCATGATCAATTCTATTTAAACAAGAGCTGCGCATATTCATGCAGTGACCTGCGCCAGGTTTGCCATTCGTGGGCTGTTTCAGGCGATTCGTAATATTCATACGCTATCCCCTGTTTTTCAAGCATCTTGCGGAAAGCGCCGATGGAACCCGGGAAAGGCTCCGGTTCTTTGGTTCCCAAGCCCAACCAGAAAACATCGATCTGCTCATTCACTTGCTTTCCATCGTCGAATTTTCCGTCAAGAAAAGTTGCCGGATCAATTTCGTTGGCACTTGGATAATTGGACGTGCCGCTAAAACCACCATAATTTGAAAACACATCCAGGTTGTTCATGATGATGCGCATGGTTTGATTGGCGCCCATCGACAAACCGGCTATTGCGCGGTGTTTGCGGTCGGCCATGGTACGAAACTTTGTATCGATCATGGGAATGATTTCGGTAATCATCACTTCCTCAAATACCGAAACCGGACGGGCATTGCCATCGGAGTTTTCCTTCGGTTTATAAGCGTAGCCATTGTCCATGACGATAATCATGGGCACTGCTTTCTTTTCTGCAATCAGATTGTCGAGGATAAGGTTGGCTTTTCCCTGGCCGGGCCAGCCGGTTTCGTCTTCAAAACTTCCGTGTTGAAGGTAAAGTACCGGGTAGCGCTGATCGGTGCGCGTTTCATAGCCGGGCGGGGTATAAACAAAACAGCGCCTGAACGATTGGGTCAGCTGTGAGAAATAATTCAGTTCGCTCACCAGTCCGTGGGGCACATCTTTCACGGCGTAAAAATCGCGGTCGTGTGCCGGAATTTCAATGCCACTGCCCCATCGGCCTGCACCATAAAAGTACTTGGTTCCGGGATCGGGTACCGATGCGCCGTCGATGTTCAGTTGATAATAGTGAAAACCTTCGTCCTGCGGAGCCGATTCGCCGGTCCACAAACCGTCTTCATCTACCACCATGTCGTATTTTACACCGCCAATGTCGAGCTGAACCAGCTTTGCTTCCGGTGCCGAAATCTGTGCCCGAACGCGGCCTTCGGAATTTACCTGCGGAAAAGCTTTCCCCGGCTGGTTCACTTCCGACGGTTTGAAATCTTCGATTGCCTGGCTTGTTTGGGCTAAAACAAGGTTAGCCGTCGATAAAACAAACAAGGCCAGTATCAATAAAAAATGCTTCATCTTCTTTTATTTGAAAAGCAATTGAGCCATTTGATGCAGGCTGCGGCGCCAGGTATGAAATTCGTGGGCCGTTCCTTCCGAAATGTAGGACACCGCATTAAATCCGCCAGATTTCAATTCTGCAGCTGCATTTTTCACTCCGTCGGGACGTTCCTTGCTTCCACAGCTCATGAACACGAGCTTCAGGTTTTTATGATCGACCAGTTCTTCCGACTTGTACACACCGCCACTGAAAAGGCCATAGTGCGAAAATACATCGGGCCGGTTCAGGGTAATCAGCCTGGTTTCAAAACCGCCCATCGAGAGACCTGCCATGGCACGGTGCTCCTGGTCGGCTAAAGTGCGGAAGTTGGCATCAACGTATGGAATCAATTCATCAACCAGCACAGTTTGGAACGGCTTGATGTCGAAATTGCGCAGGCCGCCAAAGCTGATTTCGTTGGTCATACCATAGGTCATCACAATGATGAAAGGTGTGGCTTTTCCTTCGGCAATCAGGTTGTCCATAATGAAATTGGCACGCCCCTGGATGGGCCACGAAGTTTCGTTTTCACAATAGCCATGTTGAAGGTACAATACCGGATATTGCTCCGACGACTCCCTGTCGTAACCCGGGGGGGTGTAAACATAGGCCCGGCGATCGGTTTGGGTACTTTCCGAAGGAAACCAGATTTCGTGCACGTGGCCATGCGGAACATCCTTCTTGGCAAAAATATCCTGATCGTCGGAAGGAACTTCAATGCCACTTCCATAACGGCAGGCTCCGTAAAAGAATAAACTGCCCGGATCGGGAACCGAAGCACCGTCGATATTCAGCTGGTAATAGTGAAAACCAACATCCTGCGGAGCCGATTCACCGGTCCATAAACCGTCTTCATCTTTCACCATGTCGTACTTTACCCCGCCAATGTCGAGTTGAACGTATTTGGCATCGGGAGCCATGATCTGTGTTCTCACCCGCCCTTCGGAATTCACTTGTGGGAAAGCACTTCCGGGCTGGTTAACCGGCGACGGCTGGAAGTCTTCGACCACCTGTGCGCTTGTGTTTATCGAAACCAAAACACACAATACAATCAATAAGGAGATTTGTTTTATCTTTTTCATCTTTCAAATAGTTAGGTTATTATTATTGAGCCTTTCAGCCTTGGGTTCACTTTTTAAATAGCATCATTCAATAATCACACTTAAATTTTTCAGATCGTTGCTATCAGAACTATTATTGTACAGGTACTAATCTGTGCGACAAGCATTCTGCTCATGCTCGGTTCAATTAATTTCAATCCTTAAAAAGTAGTGGCACAAACAAATAAAGACTCTCTTTCCATACGTTGAAATCATGAGCTCCTCCCGGGAAAATATGATAAACATGGGGCACTTCATGCTTATTCAGGTAATCGTGGGTACGGCTGCTTATTTCAAGCAAGCCGTCCTGATCGCCGCATGAGAGGAAAAGCAGATTTAGTTGTTCCCTTGCTTTTGCCGGATCGGGCAACAAATCAGAAGGCTTTTTGGTGTTGGGTGCCGAAGAAAAACCGCCAACCCAAGCAAACTTATCCAGGTTTCCCAGTCCGAAATTAAGCGACTGCCCGCCTCCCATCGATAAACCTGCAATAGCCCGGTGCTCCCGGTCATCTTTTACCGGATAGGCTTTCTCAACAAACGGAATCAAATCATTCAGCAAATCCTGTTCAAATGTGGCAAATGCCTGCACCTTATCCGGCGCCATAATATTTCCGGTAGCCCGGTCATCCTTCATGGCTCGACCGTTAGGCAACACCACAATCATGGGTTCCAGTTTTCCACCGGCATACAGGTTGTCAAGAATGATGTGAGGCACGCCCCCGTTGAACCACTCTTTTTCGTCGCCGCCTATGCCATGCAACAAATAAAGCACCGGGTACTTATTGTTTTTCGAGAAACCCGGAGGTGTATAAACAAGCGCTTTTCGGTTGACGCCAACAGTTTTCGAAGCATATACAATCGTGTCAATTTTTCCTTGCGCAATGCCTTCGCGAACCTTGTCGAAACCTTGAGGAGCTTGTTTGGCCGGGCCTTGCGAATAACCAGTCAGGCCAAACAGCAAAAAAAAGAAAGCAGAAAGAACGATTTGTTTCATAATGGATTTAAGTTAGTTATACCGGAATAATTGAAAAACTGACCACTTAGTCTGTTTATTGTAAAATTAGGCCATTAACGTATCGATGAATATCAATTTTAGATATATGATTTTAAAGTTTGGATAATTGAAGAGCCAACGTGGTTGAATAAGCCCCCTCTGCCGTCTGAGTGACAACATTTTTGGTTAAGGATCCAAATGAGAATATCGCTATTTTGAAAAAAGGGTCCAGCTATAAGATAGCTAAACCCTCGGCATATTTTTACTTACACACTTCGTGAAACAGTGCGACTGCATTAATTATTGCTTCCAAAACAACAGCACGAAGAATTTCGTAAATGGTCTCAACCTGATTACTTTTTCCCGTGGTGCAAGTCAATAAGCATTTCAGAAAGAACAAAATTTACAGCTTCGTCTGCTACCTATCAAGACTATTACATCCCGTTAGATCACTATTGGCCTGACTCATTGGGCACATACACAAACTTGTCGAAGTCGGCATAGGCTTTCGAGGTTTTACTGGCCGAAGTTGCATACAGTCCCAGGTAAATCCCTGTAAACCCGCCTGCGGTTTCAGAACTGATGTAACGTACATTTGCTTTATCCAAAGTCTCGAAATCCATGCCGTCAGTCGAATATGTAAATGAATAATAATCTTTTTCGCCACGAACCTGCAGATACACGTTACCTTTAGGAATAGCAACCTCACAAGCGGTATGGGACAGTGCCCCCAAACGGTATCGTAAAACCAATACACGTTTCCCTGTTGCAGTTTGCTTTAAAAACAGGTCATAATGGGATTCGTTGTTCATAAAAACGGTGATGCCTGATCCGTCACCTTCACGGGCATCGAAGAGATCCATTTTTACGGTAGCGGTGAAGTCGATGTGCTCCTGCCTGCGGCCAACAAAAGTCGGTGAATCAATATCGTCCAGCGATACAGGCGTTGCCTTTAAGCGTAAATAGCCTTTTCTTGCGCTTAATGAATAATTTTCGCTTTTGGGGTTTCTTAAATAATTCCATTCAAACCCCAATTTATCTTCATCGAATTCGGTGTTGTAAGATACCTGCGGAAAAGGCTGTAAGGGCAACGTAGGAACATCCATGTTTAAATCGACCGTTCCATCGCCATTAACAACAGGCCACGCGTTCTTGTCCCATCTTACCGGGGCCAGAAAAGTTTCCCGCCCCAACATGTGGTGAAGCCCGGACTGCGGACGAAAAGCGAGGAACACGATCCACCAGGAACCGTCGTTGGCCTGAATGAGATCAGCATGCCCGGTGCCTTGGATCGGACTTGATTGGGCATTTACATTCATGTGTGTTAAAATCGGGTTAGCAGGATTTGATTCGTATGGCCCGTCAATGTTACGACTACGCGCAATGGTCACTTTGTGCCCATACTCAGTGCCTCCTTCCGAAATCAGCAGGTAATACCAGCCGTCCTTTTTGTAAATATGCGGTGCTTCCGGATAGCGTCCTCCGGTCCCGGTCCAAATAGCTTTGCTTTCCGAAAGTTGTTCACCCGTCATCGGGTCAATCTCGGACAAATAGATACAATTGCCGGGATTAGAGGTGAGGTAACATTTGTCGCCTTCAAAATATAAGGAAGGGTCGATCCCTCCTTGCTTTAACCAGACCGGATCTGACCATTCTCCTTCGGGATTCGTCGTATGAACAATAAAGTTCCCTTTGCCCGAAACGTTTGTTGTGATCATGTAAAACGTACCGTCATGATAACGGATCGTAGGTGCGTAAATGCCACCTGAAGGCCTGGTTTTCTCTAATTCCAATTGAGACGGACGCGTCAAACAATGTCCTATCTGCTTCCAATTTACCAGATCCTTACTGTGAAAAATTGGTACTCCCGGAAAGTACTCAAAACTACTGGTTACCAGGTAAAAGTCATCGCCTGCTTTGCAGACACTTGGATCGGGATGAAATCCGGGGATAACCGGATTTTGATATCCCTGAGCGGAGCCTGCAATAGAGAAGCAGATTATACAGGCTAAAAAAAGAGTCATTTTAATAAACTTCATTGTTACAATATATTTTCTTTTAAAAATAAGAATAATAACACATTTATGCAGTCATACCGCTTCCCCAAGAAACAGGTTGCAAAGGTTGAAACAAGAGTATGTCCCCGCGATCCAAAAACCATGGCCTGTTCCACTGTATTAAAGGCAACAATTCAAGGCTTATTTCTCCGATCGTTTTATTCGGTAGCGCCTGCCAGGATCGCATCCAATAAACGCTGATCATTAACAGTAGCAGTTGTTCAGTTGAAGACTGCGCCGGTATCCCAACAGAACGGGACAATACCCCTGCCACCGCTTGATTTTATCTTCACCTTATATGTTAGCTATCGTGTTCCGGGGTGGCTACAAGTAGTTTAACCAATATCAAATGGAGGCAGGTCTCAAAACTACAACGTACTAACAAACAAATTTGATTTTAAAAAATAAGATCTGCCAGGTTTTCGGAACCTGACAGATCTTAAAAAAAGTACATTACTATTCAACGCCTGCAATGAGGGCATCTATTGTCCGTTGGTCTTTTACCGTTAAGTTGGTTCGGTCCAAAGCGCCGCCGGTATCCCACCAGAAAGGGATCACACCGTGAGATATGGCCTGCTTGGTCACAAAAGTTGTCCAATAGTCAACCGAAGCCTCGTGTGTTTCCAGGTCTAAGGGAACATTTGCACTGTTATTTCGCCGGTAAGCGCCATACTCTCCCATGAGCACAGGAATACCTTTATCAATAAACTCACTCTTCATTTTTTGGAAAAATTCAATATGAGCGTCCTCTTCTCCATAAGTAGGGTTCCGGTCGGGTTCAATGGTTGAATGATGCCCTTCGCCCCAATAATAGACCATGTTACCCCAATCTACATCTTTACTGAGAAACGTGAATTGTGATGGCGTGTAGTTGTGTTCTTCATACATCAGGCGATTAGGGGTTGGATCCGTAGGGAATTTGCTCGCGTCAAGGTATTGATGCGACCCTTGGATAACGAGCGACCTGTAGGTGTTTCGTCCGCCGGTGGAACGAACGGCGTTTACGAAAGTCTGGTGATAGGAAAGCAACACTTCCATTTGCGTGGCGTGGAGACTGTAAACTGAACTCTGTCTGCAAGTATTAATTTTGTAGGACAGAATTATGGAATCAGAAGAATTTAAAGCGATGCAAGCCAAAGCGCTTGAACAGTTAAGAAGTGGTCAGTCTTTGACTGGT
>JBFXGM010000028.1:0-72617 GCA_050178015.1 Mangrovibacterium sp. | reverse complement strand
CGGCCCAATACCGCAAATTTTAATCCCGGAAGAAGGGCAGGGCGCGGTTTGGCATGGCTATTGCCTTCTATTGATCCGGCTTATAAACTGGCGGAATTCCGTCAGTTTGTCATATTGAAAGGATTTAAGAATCATGGGTGACAGAAAAGAACAATCATACAGAAATATGATATTTACAGGAGTAATGGATGATGAAAGTGAATTGATTCCCATCATTACTGAAGGGGAAGATGTGGAATTGAAAGACTTTGAAGCACCTGAAATCCTGCCAATTTTACCGCTTCGGAATACGGTGCTGTTTCCGGGCGTGGTGATTCCCATTACCGTGGGACGTGCAAAATCGTTGAAATTAATTCAGGAAGTTTTTCGCAGTGACAAGCTGCTGGGGACCGTAACCCAAATCGACGGTGCCATTGACGATCCGGAGCAAAAAGATCTTTACAAGATTGGTACGGTTGCTAAAATTCTGAAAATTCTGGAAATGCCGGATGGTTCCACCTCGGTGATCATCCAGGGAAAGCGCCGGTTCGAGGTGCAGGAATATCTCGAAGAATTTCCTTATTTCAAAGCAAAAGTCCGTTTGCTCGAAGAAATTGTTCCAACCGACGAAACGGCCGAGTTTAATGCCATTGTTGGTTCGCTCAAAGACTTGTCCGTTAAAATTGCCCAATATTCATCCAATGTTCCGCCGGAAGCTAGCTTTGCGGTGAAGAACATTGAAAATTCCACCTTTCTGATCAATTTCATTTGCTCCAACACCGATTTAAAGGTGGACGAGAAACAGAGCCTGCTCGAAATTGCCGACCTCCGCGAACGGGGTATTCAGGCCATTTCGTACCTGGTGCAGGAGGTGCAGCTTTTGGAGTTGAAGCGGGATATCCAGACCAAAGTAAAACTGGAACTGGATCAGCAACAGCGCGAATTCTTGCTGAATCAGCAAATAAAAACCATTCAGAACGAGCTGGGTGGAAATCCGGTGGAGCAGGAAATCAATGATTTGAAAGAAGCCGCCAAAGAGAAGAAATGGACCGAGGAAGTAGCCCATCATTTCGAAAAGGAAGTGAATAAACTACAGCGGTTAAATCCGGCTGCCGGCGAGTATTCGGTGCAATTTTCGTATTGCCAGACTTTGCTCGATCTGCCTTGGTCCGAATATACCGAGGATAATTTCGACCTGAAACATGCCGAGGCAGTGCTGGAAGAAGATCATTACGGGCTGGAAAAAGTCAAAGAGCGTATTCTGGAACACCTGGCGGTATTGAAGCTCAAAAAAGATATGAAGGCTCCCATTCTCTGCCTGTACGGGCCTCCGGGGGTAGGGAAAACCTCGCTGGGTAAGTCGATAGCACGGGCATTGGGCCGGAAATTCATTCGCATGAGTTTGGGCGGTTTGCACGACGAATCGGAAATTCGTGGCCACCGGAAAACCTACATTGGTGCCATGCCGGGACGCATTATCCAGAATATTAAAAAAGCGAAATCATCCAATCCGGTTTTTATATTGGATGAACTCGATAAAGTTTCCAGCGATTTTCATGGCGACCCTGCCTCGGCCTTGCTGGAAGTGCTTGATCCGGAGCAAAACTCCGAATTCCACGATAATTATCTGGAAATTGAATACGACCTGTCACATGTAATGTTTGTGGCCACAGCCAATACATTGAGTACTATCGCTCCGCCTTTGCGCGACCGTCTGGAGCTGATCGATGTCAGTGGTTATATTATGGAAGAAAAGGTAGAAATTGCCAAACGCCACTTGATTCCCAAGCAGCTTGAAAGTCATGGCTTGACTGCCGGGCAGGTGGAATTTGCAACCGGGTCGCTTGAATTCCTGGTTGAACGTTATACCCGCGAGTCAGGTGTGCGTGAGTTAAATAAGAAGATTGCCAAGGTAATCCGCCGGATAGCCAAAAAGATTGCCTTTGGCGAAGAGTACCAAAAGAAGTTGACGGTTGATGATATACGCGAGTATCTGGGCGTTGAAGAATATTCCCGCGAAAGTTATCAGGGGAATGAATTCCTGGGTGTGGTAACCGGCTTGGCCTGGACAGCACACGGAGGCGAAATATTGTATGTGGAGTCGAGCCAAAGCAAAGGGAAAGGCAGCCTGACCCTGACCGGGAACCTGGGCGATGTCATGAAAGAATCGGCCATGTTGGCGTTGGAATACCTGAAATCTCATGCTGACGAACTAAATATTGACCCGGCTGTGTTTGAAAACAACAGTTGGCACGTACATGTTCCGGAAGGCGCAATTCCAAAGGATGGCCCATCGGCAGGGGTTACCATGGTTACCTCACTGGCATCAATAATTACCGGGCGTAAGGTGAGGAAAAACATTGCCATGACGGGAGAAATTACTTTACGGGGGAAAGTTTTGCCAGTAGGAGGCATCAAAGAGAAAATCCTGGCGGCCAAGCGTGCCGGAATTAAAGAGGTATTGCTTTCCGATGAAAACAAAAAAGACCTGACTGAAATAAATGAGGTGTACCTGAAAGGATTGAAATTTCGGTTTGTAAAAAATATTAGCGATGTACTTAATTATGCATTGCTGAAAAGGTAAAATATTTAGACTTTCCGGTCTAAACTTATATGTAAGGAGCTGCTCCGTTAAACATTTGTTTGTTTTGGGGCAGCTTTTTTTGTATCTTTTTCTGACAATCAAAACGTTCAACTCAGAATTTAATGGTTGATCTGCGAAAAGGATTAGTTTCCCGGTCAAAATTTTTGCTAACAATAACTTAACCTTGGGAGCGCAACTATTTTCTGGTTTTGAATGTCTTGCTTTATAGAAACAAGATTTAGCCATGAGAACAGCCCTTATTTTACTCAGCCTGCTGATCTTTCCTGCATTTATAGTAACAGCCGGAAAAATACCCACTAAAAATGTGTGGGGAAAAGTAATCGATAAAGAAACAAGTGACCCATTGTCAGGTGTTAACGTTTGCCTGCCGGATAAAGACAGCACGATTGGCACGATCACCAACCTTAACGGAGAATTCCGTTTGTGGAATATACCCCTTACCAGTAATAAGTTACAGGTTACGGCCAGCGGGTATAAGCCAGTTTCCGTAGATATTGAAAAGACGGAAGGGGTTGACGGTGATTACATTCTGATCAAACTTCAACTGAATGACAAAGAACCCAAACAAGTGAGTTTTAATTCAAAGAAAAAGGCAAATTGAAGCCGTAATAGCTCTTTTGGGATTTAGTGATTAATTGGTTGAAGCCGGGTTGTGGTCAAAATTGGTCATTCCCGGTTTTTATTTTGTATGACTTGTCGGGTTAAAAATGATGTTGCACACTTTCCTCCAAATACGGATGTTTGACGGGAACTAAACTCGCTTTAGCCAGATAGGTGATGACCACCAGCGAAAACAATCCGGCGTACCCCAGGAAGGCGCCAATTTCAAGCAGCCCGAACTTGGCATCATGCACGGTGGCTGGCCAGATTTCATAATACAGCTCAATGTAATAACCGATCATAAGCAGAACAATCACCGGTGTCATGGCCAGTTTGCTGCGCGAGGTTTTACGGGGCATCAGCAGTAGGAACGGGACCAGCCAGTTCAGGACAATGCTGGCGTAAAACAGGAATTGGTAGGGGCTGTGCCAGCGGTGCACATAAAAGGCGGTTTCTTCGGGAATGTTGCCGTACCAAATCAGCATGAACTGGGCAAACGTGAAATACCCCCAAATGATGGCCAGCATGAACATGTAGCGGGTGAAATCGTGCAGGTGCGAACGGTTAAGCAGATTGAGATGGCCTTTTCGATGTAACAGGATAACGATGAGGGTGATGACTGCCGAGCCGTGTAAAAATGCCGAAATAAAGGTTTTGGCTGCAAAGAGAGTGCTGAACCAGTGCACCTCGAGCGACATGAGCATATCCACCGCGAAAACCGAAAAACTGATAGCCACAACAAAAATGAATATCTTGGATAATTTTTCCGAGCGGTAGAAGTGGGCCAGTCCTCCTTCGGCATCTTCTTTCAGCGAAATATGCCGCATCAATTTGGTCAGAAAAATCCATAAGGCAAAAAACACCACCAGGCGAATGGCCAGGAGTGGGGTGTTCAGAAACGGTGCTTTGTGTTGAATCAGCCGGTCGGTGGCCAGGGCCTCCTGGTGCGACCATTCGTACAGCGAATGCACGCCGGCAAGCAAAATCAAAAAGAAAACAGCTGCAAAAGGTAAATATGCAGTCATCGCCTCGGGGATGCGCTTAAAAGCTGCCGACCAGCCTGCCTGTGCAATGTATTGGATACTGATGAAAAACGCGGCACCGATGGCCAGCGAAACGAAGTAAAAGTTATTGAGCAGATAATTTGCCCAGGTGCGTCCCGGGTCGGTTAAGAAACCGATAGCAAACGAGATAACGCCAATGGCAATCAAGGCGTAGGTGAAATATTTCAGTTTTTTTGGGGCAACAAATTTTTCTTCGGTCATGATCGTCATTTTTTCCTGTTCAGCTTAGTTTTTCTGTAACTCGTTCCGGATGTACAACACGGCTTTCCACCGGTCGTCCGGCTTTATCATCGACCCGTGTTCGGCCATAATTCCCCAACCAACGGAAATCACATGAAAGATTTCGCCGTCGGGAGCTTCCAGCATTTTATCGGACAGCAAACTTGCCGGAGGGTAGGGGAATTTTCTGGAGGTATATAAATGGCCCTGCCCGTCGCCTTTATCGCCATGGCAACTAGCACAATAAACGGCATACACTTTTCCCCCGCGTACCAGGTTTTCATCTGATGGCAAGAAAGGATTTTCCAGGTTGAGTCCGGCAGCCAGGCGGTCTTCGTCGGTTTTTGAATAGGGGTACTTCATGAAACCGCGGGGAACGGTTCCCTCCGGCGGGGCCTGCATCGTTTTGCCATCCGCATAATTGGGGTTGGGCGTATAGCTTTCGTAAGCCGGAGATTTGACCATATCGTCAAAATATTGCCATCCTGTGGTGTTCCGGTTGTGGTCACACGACGACCAAACCAGCGGGAAGATTAGGATTAGCAGGGATTTTATCGTATTTCTCAGGTTCATAATATGCTGTTTTGCAGAGTGCTGGTTAATAAACTTCCGATGCTCCGTTTTCTTTTAATAACTTTTCAACGGATGTTGCTTTAAATTCGGGGGTTTCCGAATTGATGACCATCACGAACTTGTCGTCGGTGGCACGCGGGTCGGCTATTTTTGCTGCTTTGCCCGGGAAAATTTGCGCCCGGGCCGAAAAGGTAAACAATGTTGCCAGGGTGATAATCAGGATGGTGGCTACGATCGTGACCACCAAAAACGACGGGAATGTGTTGAATGGTTTTCCTCCAAAGTTTAACGGCCAACTGATCACAGCAGCGTAATACATTCCTCCCAATACGGCCAACGCGCCAAATAAACCATAGAAAAATGCCGCATGGGTAATTCGTGTCTTTTTACCCATTCCTTCCAGAATTTCATGAATGGGGTAGGGAGTGTAAACTTCTTCAATCTGCACGCCACTGGCTTTCACTTTTTCAAAAGCTTTTACCAAATCAAATTCGTTGTCAAATACTCCGGTCATAGCTTATTCGTGATGATGGGTTGGTTGAATTTCGTTGTTGAATTTCGCCACACTTTTTATTTCCGATACGGCAATCATCGGAATGTAGCGGAAGAACAGCAATACGCCGGCCGCGAACATCCCCAGGGTGCCCACAAAAAAGCCGATCTCGATGATCGAAGGCGAATAGCTTGCCCAATTAGCCGGCAGGTAGTTTTTGCTCAGCGAGGTGATCACAATGTTGAACCGTTCGTACCACATACCGACATTGATCAGGATGGAAATGATAAAAACGATCCACAGGCGCTTGCGCACTGATTTGAACCAGAACAATTGCGGCATCAGGGCGTTGAACACAAACATGGCCCAGAACTGAAAAGCGTATTCTCCAGTGATGCGGTTTTGAAAGAAGGTGTACATTTCATATTGAGAACCCGAATACCAAGCCATAAAAATTTCGGTGAGGTAGGCGGTACCCATAATCAGTGAGATAAAAACCAAAATTCGGCAAACGGCGTCAACGTGCGAATCTGTAATAAAATCATTCATCTTATAAAGTTTTCGCATGAGGGTGACCAGGGTCAATACCATGGCAAAACCCGAGAAAATGGCCCCAACCACAAAGTACGGCGGGAAAATGGTGGTGTGCCAGCCGGGCTCAACCGATACGGCAAAGTCGGTGGATACGATGGAGTGGACCGAAACAACCAGCACGGCAGCAATACCGCCCAGCACAAAGCTCAGGGCTTCAAAGCGCAGCCATTCTTTGGATGAGCCGGTCCATCCAAAAGCGAAGAACCCGTAAACGGCTTTCTTGATTTTTGATTTGGTGGTATCGCGGATGGTGGCAAAATCGGGGACCATGCCAAAATACCAAAAACTGGCAGAGATGAGCATATAGGCGGAAATGGCCACAAAATCCCAGAACAGCGGGGAGTTGAAATTCACCCATAGCGGGCCGCGCGTATTCGGGTACGGGAATATGAAGAAGAACAACCACGGGCGTCCCATGTGCATCAGGGGGAACAGGCTGGCACAAAAAACAGCAACTACCGTCATGGCTTCGGCGGCGCGGTTGATGGCTGTACGCCATTTCTGGCGTAAAATTAGCAGGAAGATGGAGAAAGCGGTTCCGGCATGACCGATGCCGATCCACCAAACAAAGTTGATGATGGCCCATCCCCAGCCGATGGTGTTGTTGACGCCCCAGGTGCCAATCCCCTGGGTGATGGTGATATATTTGCAATACAGCCCCCAGCCGAACATGGCCAAACTCACCGTCATGGCCATGTACCACCAGCGCGGAGTTTTGGCATCAATCGGTGCCAGTATTTCATGCGAAATTTGCGAAAGCGATTTATCTCCTTCAATGAGCTTCCCTCTGATCGATGTTTTATACATAGGTTCAAGTTTGTTTCTGTTTCACAATTCAGGCTTTGTTCCTCACTTTCGTTAAGTATCCAACCGATGGCAGCGTATGCAATTCTTCCAGCAAATGGTAGTTGCGTTTGTCTTTGAACAGTTTGCTGATTTTGCTTTCCGGGTTGTTCAGGTCGCCAAACACGATGGCGTTGCCGGGGCACGATTGCTGGCAGGCGGTTTTTATTTCGCCGTCGTCCAGCCGTCGTCCGGCCAGTTTGGCTTCCTGTTTTTTCTCCTGAATGCGTTGCACGCACATCGAACATTTTTCCACCACCCCGCGCGAACGAACGGTTACGTCGGGGTTTAGCACCATGCGGCCGAGGTCGTTGTTGGCATTATAGTCGAATTTGTCGTTGTTTACATACTGGAACCAGTTGAACCGGCGCACGCGGTACGGGCAGTTGTTGATGCAGTACTTGGTGCCCACGCAGCGGTTGTAGGCCATCTGGTTCAGCCCTTCGTCGCTGTGCGGGGTGGCGGCCACCGGGCAAACATTTTCGCAGGGCGCGTTGTCGCAATGCTGGCACATCACGGGTTGGTGCGAAACATCCGGGTTTGCCGGGTCGCCCGAGTAGTAGCGGTCAACACGGATCCAGTGCATGATCCTGCGGTTGCGTACTTGCTCTTTTCCAATCACCTGCACATTGTTCTCGGCCTGGCACGAAATGGCGCAGTTGCCGCAACCGGTGCATGAGTTCAGGTCAACGGCCATGCCCCAATGGTGGCCTTTAAATTCAATTTCTTTGTAAAGTGTGACATGGTGTTTCTCAAACTCTTCGTGCAGCTCGTTGCCGGCATCCGGTTTCAGCAGGTATTCGTCCAGGTTGGTTTCGCGAACAATCGGGCGACCTTCCATGCTGTGGTGTGTTTGTGAAATGGCCAGCGGAAAGGTTGCGCCGCTCACCACTTCAACACGTGCATTTTCGAAGTAATACTGGCGCGCCCCGTTTTTTTCGGTCACGTAGCTGAAAAGGTTTTTTCCGACTCCGTCGCCTACTTTTCCGGCATGGGTGCGGCCGTACCCAAGCGCCACTGCAATAGTGTCTTTTGCCTGGCCGGGTTGGATGAAAACGGGCAGTTCCAATCCGTTGATGCGGATGACGCTTTCGTTTTGCAAACCGTTCTCTTCGGCAAAAGCTACCGGAACAGAAGCATAATTGTCCCAGCTGATTTTGGCCATTGGGTCGGGCAGTTCCTGCAGCCACGGATTGTTGGCATATTTGCCGTTGCCAAGGGCAATGCTTTCGTACAGAACAACCTCTGTGCCCGACTGGGCGGCAGCCAATGAAGATGCTGCCACATTCAGGTTTTCGGGACTGAATGATGCCGCGATGGTTGTGCCGGGTTCAAATACACCTTTTTGCAGGCTGTGGTTCCAGAACAGGCGGAAGTCGGTATATTCGTTTTGCTTCGGGAAGAATTCATTTTCCCAGGTTGATTTCAGAAAGTCGGCATAGGTTTGTTCCTGTCCGGCCCATTTCAACAGGCTTTGCTGCACATCGCGCGAGTCAAACAAGGGCGAAATGGTAGGCTGGGCCAGGCTGAAAATTCCGGCTTTCGGTTCCAGGTCGTTCCACGATTCCAGGTAATTGGGTTCGGGAAGAATATATTGGCAGGCCGCTGCTGTTTCGTCTTTTCGTTCCGAAAAAGAAACCGACAATTTAAGCTTTCGGATGGCGGCTTCCAGTTCCTGTCCTTTCGGATGATCATACACCGGGTTCACCCCCCACACGAGCAGTCCGTCAACTTTACCGGCCACGAGGTCTGCTGTCAACTGGCTGATTTCTTCGTCCAATCCCTGTTTGGTGAGCAAGGCCGAGTCCCACAGCAGGGTTTCTCCGTAGTTGCCCAGCAGGTGGTTTATCCCGTTCACCAGCAACTGGATATTTTCATCGTTGCTGCCTGAGATAACGATGGATTTACCTTCGTTCCCGAGTAATTCTTCGGCTAAAGGAGTTACATCCACCGTTGTGTTTGGGCCGGAGAATTGTTGGGCACCTTTTGCCCCGGCAACGGCGTTGTACAAGGCCAGTACCATGCCAGCTTCTTCGGAAGGTTTTACCGGGAAACGAACATCGGCGTTGGAGCCGGTGAGCGACATGTGCGATTCGATCTGGTAGTGGCGTAACATGGTCCGTTGTCCTTCGTCCAGTTTGCGGGCCGAGGTGTAGCGTTTGGTATATTCAACCGGCGAGAGCCAGGTGCCTAAAAAGTCGCCCCCAAAGCTGACTACAACTTTTGCCTTGTCGAACCGGTAATCAGGAATGGCGCGTAGTCCAAAGCTTTTTTGGTTGGCTGTCAGTATTCCGGATGCAGAAACAGCGTCATACTGGATCCATTCTGCATTCGGGTAAGATTGTAAAAATTGGGTGATTATTTTTTTTGTTGAAGGCGAAATGACAGTTTGGGTGAGCAGTACCAGTCGTCCGTTTTGGCTTTTCAGGTCTTCGAGAGCTTGGCCGATTTCCTGATCAGCATCAACCCAGGAGATGGGCTGGCTTTGCTTTAGCGGCCCTTTATAGCGGGCGCCATCATACAAATTCAGGATGGACGCCTGCACCCGGGCGCTGGTTCCGCTTTGCGAAATGGAACTCAGCTCGTTGCCTTCGATCTTGATGGGCCGTCCGTCGCGCACTTTTGCTACCACGCTGCAATAGTCGCCTGCATCGTAGTACGATGTGGCATAATAGTTTGCTTTTCCGGGGGTGATTTCTTCGGGTTTGATCAGGTATGGAATGGCTTTTTCTACCGGGCGCTTGCAACTGGCAACCAGGGTGGCTGCGGCCAGACTAAAACCGAGCGTTTTCAGAAAGTCGCGCCGCGAATTCCCGGCATCAACGCCTTCTTTCGATTTGTAAAGCAGGCTTTTTTGCCTGGCTTCTTCCCGGGCTTCCCGAATTCGAAGGGCTTTCGGATCTTCCAGTTCTTCAAGACTTCTCCAATATGTCTTCATCCAAGAGGGTATTTTGTTCCGTTAATAATGACAGCGCATGCAGTCGTTGGCGCCGATATCTTCTGCTTTTATGCGTTTTAAGTCGTCTATTTCCAATTCCTCGTGCAGTTTCACGAACGTTTCGTAATAGCCGTTTTCGGTGAACTTAACATCGGTTTCGCGGTGACAATTAACACACCAACCCATCGACAAGTCGGCATGTTGGCGCATGATGTCCATTTCTTGCACGGGGCCGTGGCACTGCTGGCAATCAAGCTTGGCAACGCCAACGTGAATGGCATGGCTGAAGAAAACATGGTCGGGCAGGTTGTGCAGTCGTACCCATTCAACCGGGGTTTCAGTTGCAACAGACTCCACAATCTTGGCAATTTCAAATTGGCCGGAGTTGGTTCCTTCACGGATTAAGACGTGGCAGTTCATACACAGATTCATGGCAGGTATCCCGGCCGATTTGCTGTCTTCGGCGGTGTGGTGGCAATACATACAGTCGATGCCATTTTCGCCCGCATGTACTTTGTGTGAAAACTTGATGGGCTGGTCAGGGGCATAATTTTGCGAACGGCCAAGTTTGATGCCTTCTTCCACCAGCATTTTCACCTGAAGACCAAACGCCCCGGCAAAAATGATGACCGGAATGATGCGGTATTTTATTTTTCGGAAGAAAATCAGTTCGAGCAAGGCCCAGGTAATGAGCAGACCGAGGAAAAGAAAAAGCAGCAGGTTGTTGATGCTTGGTTTCATGGGGCTTGGGCCTTTCATGGCCAAATCATCCAGATAGGCTTTTATCATCCTGAGATCTTCTTTCTGAAGGCGAATGTTTTGGTGTGATTGGGACATTTTGCTTCCCGAAGGTTCGATGATGGCCGTTTGAAATGATTCAAAATCCTTTCCCAGGTACTTTGTGGCAATCGCGATGGCCGATGGGTTCCAGTTTAGTGTGTCGGACGGGGTTAGGTTGTGGCACGACGAGCATGCGTTGCCTTTAGAGTTGAATGGAAGCAGTCCCTTAAAAAAACGCTCACCGCGTTTTATGTCTTCGTGCGAGTGCCCTTCGATGAGGGGCGCATGGGCCTGGGCAGATGAAAAGAACGGTGAAGAAATGAACAGAAGAACCAATAGTATCGCCAAAGGAAAGAACAGGAAGACAGGTCTGGCAGGGTACATGCGTTTCATTCTACAAGCTTTAGTATGTTTTCGTTTAATCAGGGTTTTTGCAACTTACCAGATTTAACAATCATTTAAGTTGAAGGTTTTCAGCGGCCTGATAAAAAATGAAGAAAACAAGAGTGCTCGTATTGCTGAGAAACAGGAGAGATGAGCTATTTCGTATTAATTGGTTGGTAGCCAATGTGTCGGTTGGCTACCTTAGACGTTTGTTTCATCTGGATAAATGATGGGCACAGATGATTGTATAGAAAAAATCGATTATCCGTTTAAGTTTTGGGTCAATTTCCGGACGATTTTCAGGTTATCGAGGAATTCTTTGGCAATCACCCGAAGGATGGTATAGGCGGGAATGGCCAGAATCATCCCAAGAATTCCGGCAGCGCTTCCAGCGGCCAGGATGACGAGAAATATTTCCAGTGGGTGTGCTTTGACACTACTGGAATAGATAAGTGGTTGAAAAACAATGTTGTCGATTACTTGCACAATGATGAAAACCAGCAGCATAAAACCCAGCAGGGGCAAGGTGTGCGACATGAAATCAGCCTGAATGCTGATGGCCATACCAATTAGCAGTCCGATGGTGGCGCCCATCCAAGGTCCCAAATAGGGAATAATGTTAAACAGGCCACAAAAGAGGCCGATGACGACGGCATGGTGAAAACCAATTCCAACGATCGTCAGGCCCAGCGTAACCAGGGTGCCCACCATCACCACTTCAGCCAACAGCCCGGTGAAATACCTTTTCAGCAGGAAATAAACTGATCCCATGATTTTTTTTACTTTCTCTTCGTACGTCGTTGGAACCAATAGCAGGATTGTTTCTGTAAACATATTTTCATCTTTCAGAAAGAAGAAAGTGATAAAAGATACGGAAAAGAAGGCAATGAACAGTTCTCCGATGGCGCCGGCGATAAAGCCAACCAGATCGGTCAGTTTCGAGAAGTTAAGCTTGTCGCCAAAGTGAGATTTGATTATTTCCAGAAAAGTCAGTTTTTCATCCGTATTTTCACTGCCCGAAAACTCACGCAATTGTTTTAGCGGCCCTTCCAATACGGCGATAATCGATTCGGGATTGACCGTTGATAGTTGCTCAAACTCGCTGATCAGTAATGGAATCAGGAAGCGGATGGCGCCGATAGCAAACACCCACATCACCACAAGTGTGATAAATGCGGCCAAGGTCCGCGAAACCCCGAACTTGCCCAGCCTGATTTGCTGTACCAGCCGGACCAATGGCCTGCCGATGAGGGAAAGGACCGCAGCAACCAGAATATAGGTAACGATGGAGCTGAAGTACCAAATTAAAAACATGGCCAGTAGGATTCCGGCTGTAATTAACACCGTTTTTGTTTTTCCTTGTATGCTGATCATCGCAGTGTTTTTGTACAAATATAGAGGATAATCTTTCCCGTCAGGTATTTGCTGCCCGTTAAACAGACAAGAAGACGGTAAGTAATGCTTGAGTACCGGGCATATTCTCCGGAGGAACGGTTATGAAATTTCGGGTCGTAGGTATTTTTATAAAAATTGCCTTTGTGACGAAAAAATAAACATGGTATAGTGCATTTTTTGATAAATTTGTATTTGGCCATTTTTTGTACGATCAACGAAATGCACTCAGATCGGTCCGGAAGTGAAGGTCTGGCCGGATAAGGAGGTTGTTGAAATTTTGATAAGCCAGGTGTTAAGGAAAGTGTGTTGCCTGGATTTTGTTTGTCAAAAAGTTAAAATCTGCTTGTAATAAACTGATTAAGAAGACCAATAAAGAATTCAAAGGTGTGAAGAAGATAACATTAAAAGCTTTGGTTGTTGATGATGAACGGGATGCCCGGGATTTGTTGCGTTATTATTTAGCGAAGAATCCAGGGATTTCGGCTGTCGAAGTGGCTGATTCTGCAGAAACCGCTTTGATTAAATACCTGGACTTTACTCCCGATATTGTGTTCCTGGATATGGTGATGCCTGGTCGCGATGGCGCCAGCCTGATTGAGTTGCTGAAAAAAAAGGATCCGGAATGCAATGTTGTCATTGTCAGTGCCTATAAAGACTATGCTTTGAAAGCCATTGAAAACAACGTTTATGATTTCGTACTGAAGCCGGTCAACCTTCCCGATATCCGTAAATTAGTAGATAAATACCGGCTGAAAAAAAGCAATAACCTGGATGGAAAGCTGAGTAAAGCCCTCGAATTGTATGCGGATGGGATGAAGATTAAAATTTCGTCAGCCAACAGCCACATTGTTGTCGATCCGGCTGAAGTTCTTTATTGCGAGGCAACAGGCTCTTACACCATGTTCCACCTGGATAATGGCACCAAGGAAATTGTGAATACCTATCTGGGACGCATTGCCGAGATATTACCATCTGACCGGTTTTTCAGGCTCTCCCGTTCTTACGTGATCAACCTGGAAAAGCTGGTGGAGGTTAACCGTGCCGAAAGCTCATGTGTGTTGGTTGGAGATGGGCGCGAAGTAAAACTGGTGGGGGCGCAAAAGCAGATACGTATTTTGTGTGAACTGGAATTTTAATTGAGAAAATGATCGACAGAAAGATAACGGCTATTATTATTGATGATGACAAGGAAGCGCTTTCCTTGTTGGAAATTTATCTGCAGGCATTTCAGGAAGTGGAGGTGATCGAATCAATCACCAATCCGAAAAAGGGAATCAGGCTGCTGAAAAGGACTGTGCCGGGCATCGTCTTTCTGGATATCGACATGCCCGAACTCGACGGGCTGGAAGTGGCCCAGGTGATCAAAGATCACGGTTTGGGAACCGAAATCGTGTTTACGACCGCACACGTTCAATATGCCTATCATGCGCTGGGGGTTGAACCGCTGGGCTATCTGGTAAAACCGTTTGGCCCGGAAGAACTTATTTCGGTTATTAACCGCTACCATGCCAAGAAGCAGCGGAAAGAACTGGAGCGTCGCATGGAACTGTTTATGCAGTCGAACAAAGCGATCCCGAAAGTGAAACTGGCCACCCGTACCGGCATTATATTTGTCAATCCGGAAGACATTATGCTGATGCACACCGAAGCTGCCTACTGTCGGATTTTTTTGAAAGATGGTCGCGAAGAGTTGATCATGATGAATATTTACAAGGTGGTTGATTTGATCGATTATTCGAATATTGTAAGGGCAAACCGGTCGGCATTTATCAACCTGCAATATTTAAGGAAGATTGAGAAAAAATCAAAAATCTGCACCCTCCAATATCGAAATCTGACTTTTGAGGAGCCTATTAGTCGCGCCGGAATCGCCTTTTTTGAGAAATTGAATTGCTTTCCCATCACTTAGTCAGTTTCCGGGAATCCGTCCCCGCGTTATTCTTGTTTCGCGAATGTCCTGGTATTTGTAAGCTAAATTTTCCGGATGATTTCGGCAATTTCTTCCATGAGCCATTGTGGTGTTGAGGTTGCTCCGCTTATTCCAACACTTTGGTGCCCTGTAAACCAGTTGGTGTCCAATTCTTCTTTGCCGGAAATAAAATAACTGTTGGGATTTGCCTGTTGGCAAACCGCGAACAGCAATTTGGCATTGGAGCTTTTTCTTCCACCCACGAAAATCATAACGTCGTGACTGGCAGCAAAGGTTTTCAGTCGGGGCACTCGGTTGGCTACCTGGCGGCAAATCGTATCCTTGATGTCGGTTGGCGCCTGTACCCGTTCCTGGATTTTCGCCGACAGTCGGTGAAAATCATCCAGGGGCTTGGTGGTTTGCGAAAACATGACCAATGGCTTTTGCGGATCAATCTGCTCCAGGTCGGCTTCGTTCTCAACCAAAATTGCCTGATTGCCGGTTTGGCCAAGGAGCCCTTTCACTTCGGCATGGCCTTTTTTACCAAAGATGATCACCTGTCCTTGATGTTGCTGCATGTCTTCGTGGGCCTTTTTTACCCGTTGCTGTAGTTTCAGCACCACCGGACAAGTGGCGTCAATCAGCTCAATATTGTTTGCCCGGGCATATTCATACGTTGAAGGAGGTTCGCCGTGGGCACGCAAGAGTACTTTGCAGTTTTTCAGGGTGAAAAACTTTTTGTGGTCGATGGTGATCAGGCCGAGGGTTTCGAGCCGCGATACTTCCATCCCGTTGTGGACAATATCGCCCAAACAGTATAGTTTTTCGTTGGAATGCAGTGCTTCTTCTGCTTTGCTGACGGCATTCACCACGCCAAAACAAAAGCCTGATTTTTGATCTATTTCTACGTTCATGTCTTCCTGTTTTCGTCCCGGGTTGTTTTGCCGATTACTTTTCCTACCCGATGGTTGTCCGTTCAAATTATGCCTTCACATGCTGCTCGGCACGGTACGACGAGCGCACCAGCGGACTGCTTTCCACAAAAGAAAAACCTTTTTCGAGGCCTATTTCCCGGTATTTTTCAAATTGCTCCGGCGATACATATTCTTTCACCGGAATGTGTGATACAGTTGGCGCCAGGTATTGGCCGATTGTCATTACTTTGCACCCGGCAACCAGCAGGTCGTCCATGGTTTGCAATATTTCGGCTTCGGTTTCTCCCAGCCCAAGCATGATGCCCGACTTGGCAACCAGCCCCGTTTCGGCAATAGCTGAAATTACGTCCAGGCTGCGGCGGTATTTGGCGGCGCTGCGGATTTGTGGTGTGAGCCGCTCCACCGTCTCCAGGTTGTGCGAAATTACGTCGGGCTTTGCGGCTGCTACCTGTACAATCAGTTCTTTGCGGCCCTGGAAATCCGGTATTAGCACTTCCAGCCTGGTATCGGGATTCAGCTGTTTTATCTGGCGGATGGTTTCGGCCCAAAAAGCGGCCCCCAAATCAGGTAAATCGTCGCGGTCAACCGATGTGATAACGGCGTGTTTCAACTGCATAATCCGGATGGACTCAGCCACACGTGCGGGTTCCAGTGGATCGGGCGGGAGTGGCTTGCCCGTTTTTACTCCGCAAAACTTGCAGTTGCGGGTGCAAATTTCGCCCAAGATCATGAAGGTGGCCGTTCCACGGTTCCAGCATTCGCCAATGTTTGGGCAGTTGCCGCTCGTGCAAATCGTGTGCAGGCCATGCTTGCTGACCAGGTTTTTAACCTTCGAGTAACTTTCACCTTTTGGAAGCTGCATTTTCATCCATCGTGGCAGGCGTGGCCGTGGCTGCAATTCGTCGCTCATGCTAATCGGAAATTTTTCACCAAAATTAACCGAATTATTTGAAATGAAAATTTGCGGGTAATGCAAGCGCGTTTGAGTGATGAATATTCCCCGTCGTTTTAATCATTTAGCTGAATGGATTGCTATTTTTGCAGGTAATGATCACGAAAAAGAAACAATGGTTTTTGTGCTTGGGGCTCCTGCTCATGTTGCTGTCTCCCTTGTTGGTGCCGGCGCAGCAGCTGTTGCCCGATACGGATAAGTTGCAATTGGCCAACCGTTACTATCAAAGTAGAACCTACGACAAGGCGGCGGTGCTTTACCGCGAACTTTATGAAACCACCGGCAGTCAGTATTATTTTGAGGTTTACCTTACCTGCCTGATTGAAAACGGTGATTTTGAAACGGCTGAAAAGGAAATCAAACGTGAGTTGCGCCGAACGGGCCAGGATGCTTCGTTATATGTGCAATGGGCTTTCTTGCTGAAAAGACAGAACCGGGTGGAGGAGGGCGATGCCATGCTTGACCGGGCCATCCAGTCCGTCATGCCCAATAAAACCGATTACCTGCGCCTGGGCAACAGCATGATCGGCCGGGGTGAATATCCGTTTGCCGAAAAGCTCTACCGCGATGGCAGCCGGAAATTGCCTGGCGAAAACTTTCACTACGAATTGGGCCGGATTTATCTGTATCAGCGTGATTACGTGAAAATGTTTGATGAATATTTGCAGATGGTCCGCGAGGATGAAACGGCCCTGGTGCGCGTGGAGAGCTCACTCCAAGCTGCCTTTCGCATGGATGTGGACCAGTCGCTGCAAGGGCTGCTCCGCACCCACTTATTAAAGCGCATGCAGAAGGAGCCCGATGTGTTAGCCTATAACCGGGTGCTTATTTGGTTGTTTTTGCAAGAGCAGGATTTTTCGAATGCGTTGCGGCAGCAGCTTGCACTGGACCTCCGGACAGGGCAGGAGGAACGCCAGCTGTTGGAACTTGCCCGGGTTGCGGGTCGGAACGGCGCTTTTAGCCAGGCTTTGCAAGCCTATGATTATTTGATTGCCAAAGGTGAAAAAGCTGCCTCGTATAAAAATGCCTGGCTGGAGCGGATGAACCTGCTTTATCTTCAATTTACAACAAGCAAGTTGGCTGACGAATCACCCGAACGCGTGGAAAGCCAGTTCGAACAAACACTGAACTTGCTGGGGTATTCGGCTGCAACTTACCAGTTGATCCGGAATTACGGGCATTTGCTGGCTTTTTATTCCGCAAAACCGGAACAGGCTATTTCCCTGCTGAAGAAAGGGATGGAGCTTCCCGGTCTGTCGCCTGTTCAGCAGGATGAACTGAAAGCGGAACTGGCCGATATTCAGGTGTATTCGGGCGATATGTGGGAAGCTGTTTTGTTGTATTCACAGGTCATCGAAAACAATAAAACCAAGGAGCTGGGTGACGAGGCCAAACTGAAAAAAGCAAAGTTGGCCTATTATATGGGCGACTTGAAATGGGCAAAGGCACAATTGGATGTCATCAAAGCAAGCACGTCGAAATTGGTAGCCAACGATGCACTGGAGCTTTCACTCTTTATTGGCAACAACATCAACCTGGACACCACCATGGTGCCGGTCTCGCGGTTTGCCCGTGCCGATTTGTTCAGCTTCCGCAATGAAAAGGAGAAAGCCTGGGCCGTGCTCGACTCCATCGAAACTGATTTCCCGTACCATTCGCTGATCGATGATATTTATTTCAGGAAAGCTAATTTGCTGGCAGCCAATGGCGATTATGTGCAGGCGGCGGAATATCTCGAAAAGATTGTTTCCAACTATCCTTTCGACTTGTTGGGTGACGATGCCATGTACCAATTGGCCGGAATTTATCAACAACAGCTGGGGCAGCCGGATAAAGCGCGTGAACTGTACAAAAATATCCTATCGCAGTATCCAGGGAGTATATATGTGAGCGAAGCCCGGAAGAAATATCGTGAGCTGCGGGGCGATTTTTCTGAAGATAAAGAAACCGAAGTTTTTAACGAAAGAGATATCAATTGAATGAAGAACCAAAAAGCGGCCATCCTGCTGGCCTTGCTCGCTGTGTTGTTGTGGTCGTCAGTAGCTACAAGTTTTAAAATTGCCTTGCGCGGGCTCAGCCCTTTTCAGTTGATTTTTATTGCGGCGTTGGTGTCGCAGGTCTTTTTCTTTTTGGTTTTGGTGGTTCGGGGGAAGCTCCGTCTGCTGTTTTCGATGCAGGTAAACCAGTTCGTCCAATCGGCCATGCAGGGTTTTTTAAATCCGTTTTTGTATTACCTGATTTTGTTCGAAGCCTATTCCTTAAACCCCGCGCAGGTTACGCAGGCGCTGAACATGGTTTGGCCCATCACCCTGGCCTTGCTGTCGGTGCCGCTGCTGGGGCAAAAAATTAGTTGGCGAAACCTGTGGGCTATTTTGCTCAGCTTTGCAGGTGTGGTTTTTATTTCGGCCCAGGGAAGCCTGGATGGTTTCGGGAAGACCAACACCACCGGCGCTGTCCTTGCTCTTTCCAGCAGCATCATTTGGTCGCTTTACTGGATCCTCAGCACCAAAGATAAGCGCGACAAGCTGTTTGTGTTGTTCTGGAATTTCGCCTTTGGTTTGATTTATCTACTGATATATAGTTTGTTCAGCAGTGAGGCGGTCTTCAGTTTTCAATTCGACCGGTATTTTGGGGCGGCCGTTTATGTGGGCATGTTCGAGCTGGGCATCACCTATATTGTTTGGATTTACGCGCTGCACAAGAGCGAAAACAACGCCGTTACCGGAAATTTCATTTTCCTGACACCTTTTTTGTCGTTGGTATTCATCTATTTCATTCTCAATGAAACCATTTACGCGACCACCTTTATTGGATTAAGTTTTATACTTTTAGGCATATTTATTCAGCAACTGAAACGGAAACCGGGAAAATTGAGTTCTCTTTCATGAAAGAGAGCGTTTTTCGGGGCATTTTTATTTATTTCACTTGGCTAATTTTTATCGACAAACATGGCATTGGAAGGGAAACGTATTTTAGGGATTGATCCCGGAACGGTGGTGATGGGTTACGGTTTGATTGAGATTGTGAACAACAAGCCGGTTATCCTGCAGGTTGGTGTCGTGAAAACAGCCGGTTTCAACAATCATTACCTACGGTTAAAACATATTTTCAACCGTACCCAAGTCCTGATCGAAGAATATTTGCCGGACGAGTTAGCCATCGAATCTCCCTTCTACGGGAAAGATATCCAGGCCATGCTGAAGTTGGGGCGGGCACAGGGCATTGTGATGGGGCTGGCCTTGAGCCGCGACATCCCTGTATTTGAATACGCTCCGCTGAAAGTGAAGCAGGCCATTACCGGAATGGGGCGTGCCGCCAAGGAACAGGTGGCCTATTTCCTGAAAAATATGCTGAAAGTTGACAACTTGCCGCCCGAGCTGGATGCTACCGACGCTGTTGCTGTTGCCGTTTGCCATTACCTGCAACTGAAAAATCCGGTGGGTAAGGGCGAATTTAAAAATTGGGGCGACTTTGTCAAAAAAAATCCCGGGCGGGTGAAATGATTCTCTTTTAGGGCTTTGGGTAATCGGTAATTGTGAATTGGTTGAAAATAAAAAACCACCAGCGGGGCTGATGGTTTTTGAAATTCTTTAGGTTGAGTTGAATGCTTACAACTCAATTTGCAGAGCAATTTTTTTCGTTATTTCGGCAAACTCTTCGGGCGAAAATTTCTTCTTGTCCGAAAAATTCAACAAATCGGCTTCGGTTTGCATGGGCACCAAATGAATGTGTGCATGCGGCACTTCCAAACCCAACACCATTACGCCAACTTTTTGGCAGGGGATGGCTTTTTTGATTCCGGCGGCCACTTTTTTCGCAAACAGTTGCAGGCCCAGGTAGGTTTCGTCGTCCAGGTCGAACAGGTAATCCACTTCTTTTTTGGGGATGACCAACGTGTGCCCTTTGGCTACCGGGAAAATATCCAGGAAAGCCAGATAGTTTTCATCCTCGGCCACTTTGTAGGCGGGGATTTCTCCGGCGACGATTCTTGTAAAAATGCTTGCCATATCCTTACAGCGAAATGTCAATAATTTCAAAAGGAATGATTCCTGACGGGACTTTGATATCCACCACATCGCCCACTTTCTTGCCAATCAAACCTTTGGCAATGGGGGTTTCAATAGAGATTTTGCCCGACTTTAAATCGGCCTCGTGCTCCGAAACAATGGTATATTGCATGGTTGCATTGTTCTTTCTGTTTTTGATAGTCACTTTGTTCATGATCTGAACACTGTTGGTGTCGATCTTCGACTCATCAATGATCCGGGCATTGGCAATTTTCCCGCGGAGCACGGCAATTTTGGCTTCCAGCATGCCTTGGGCATCTTTGGCCGCATCGTATTCGGCGTTTTCCGAGATATCTCCTTTTTCAATGGCTTCCCCAATTTGCTTCGAAATTGCGGGACGTTCCACGTTCATCATGTATTCCAGTTCTTCTTTCAGTTTATTCAAACCTTCCTGGGTAATATAGGTCACTTTTCCCATATCATTTAAACTTTTTATTGTGATTGTGTATGGCTACATATAAACAAAAAAGAATTCCGGCGAGCGGAACTCTTTAGCTTCACAAAGCTATATAAAATATTTGATTTTTGCGAATCCTATGTTTTTAAAAAGGATTTAAGCGGTTGTTTATGAAATTGTTCTAGTATTTTCGCCGGAGGATTTCGGAGTAGATCACCGCTTTTTTCAGCGAAAAATCCTTTCGGATCGGGTTGTTTTTGGCCGGGCTGGCAGCCTGAGTGGTTTCGATCACCTGAATGGGTGTTTTCTTAACAGGTTTCACCGGCTTTTTCCTGATTTCTTCGCGTACCAGTGGCTGGTAACCCATGGGCTTTGGTGGCTCAGGCCTGGCAACCGGCGTAACAACCGGTTTGACGACGGGTTTCTCGTCATTGAAAAAGTCGTCTTCGAAGAGCTGTTCAAACACCGATGGCCGTGGGGCAATGGTGTCTTCCTCGTCCATCATCTGTTCGGCTGCCTTCTTTTTCTTGCTTTGGTTGTAGGCTCCGATGATCGACAGCACAATGGCCAATAATATAAAGATATAATCTTCCATTTTGGTTATTTTTGTATCCCCGATATACTATTTGTAACTGATTTGGGTTTTGTCTGATAAAGGTATAAAAAATGAATGGCTTAAAACAATTATCCCTCCGTTTTAGTTTCATCTTGCTGTTTGTCCTGTCGGTGGCCTATTCCTGTAAAGATGAATATAATTCATCCATTCCGTATGTGTATGTGAATTTTCAGGTGAACTTGGTTAATTACAATGATTTGACCGTGCCGGGGAATGCTGTGTTTTTTAACGGTGGTTACGGGGGAATTGTTGTGCTGTACAATGGGATCAGTTATTATGCTTTTGATGCGGCTTGTCCGTACGAGGTTGATGCCGCATGCCGCATTACGGTGGAGGGTGGCATTGGCACTTGTTCGTGTTGCGGGACACAGTATAATTTATGGGACGGAGGCTACACGCTTTCGGGCACCGGCCCGGGCACGCAGCCTTTGAAACAATACCAGGTTAGTTATTCCGCTAACCGGCTTTATATTACCAATTAGTCGGACAGCAGTTCGTAAAGGCGTTCCCGTGCCAGTTCAATCAGGAAAATACGGTCGAACCCGGAGTTGAAATTCAGCTTGTTCAACTTATTGCCGAGCCTGAAATTTACTCCCGGGCTGAGAGAGTGTAGGTGAATGAGCAGCCATAGCTGATAGAGTTTCTTTTTCCGGTAGAGATACAGTTTCTCCTCCTTGGCCCGGATGGTGTGCTCGATATGGATGAGCGCATTTTGCGGTTCGATCAGGCTGCCGGTGTGGTTCAGGAAATCTTGCCCTTTCAGTTCTGTCAGTTCAATGCCAATCGCTTTCCGCGGTTTAATTTTCAGCAGAAAGTCGGGCGATTCGCCGGGAACAATTTTCCCTTTCGGCAATTCGTCAAATAACCGGATAAAGGTATTCAGTACGGTTTGCTCTATGTCTTTTTTATCCTGCATAGTCGCGTTAAGATACTAAAAAAAGCAGCCGGATGGCTGCTTTTCGGTATGCTTAATAGCGGTAGTGCTCGGGTTTGTAGGGGCCTTCCTGCGGGACGCCAATGTAGTCGGCCTGTTCCTTGCTTAGTTTGGTCAGCTTTACGCCCAGTTGTTCCAGGTGCAGGCGAGCCACTTCTTCGTCAAGCTGCTTCGGCAGGCGGTAAACATCGATGGCAAAATCGTTTTTCCAAAGCTCGATCTGAGCGAGGGTTTGGTTAGTAAACGAGTTGCTCATCACAAATGACGGGTGACCGGTGGCACAGCCCAGGTTTACCAAACGTCCTTCGGCCAGCAGGTAAATCGCGTGTCCGTCTTCATAAATGTATTTGTCAACCTGTGGTTTGATATTAAGTTTCCGGATGCCGGGCCAGCGTTCAAGTTTGGCTACCTGTATTTCGTTGTCGAAGTGGCCGATGTTGCACACAATGGCCTGATCTTTCATCGCCGCCATGTGTTCGGCGGTAATAATATCTTTGTTGCCGGTTGTGGTGACATAGATATTGCCCTCTGACAGGGCATCTTCCATCGTTTTCACCTCAAAACCTTCCATGGCAGCCTGCAGGGCGCAGATCGGATCGATCTCTGTAACGATGACCCGGGCGCCGTACCCCCGCATGGAACGGGCGCAACCTTTGCCTACATCGCCGTATCCGGCAACGACAACCACTTTCCCGGCAATCATGACATCGGTGGCACGTTTGATTCCGTCGGCTAACGATTCGCGGCAGCCATACAGGTTATCGAACTTCGATTTGGTAACCGAGTCGTTTACATTGATGGCCGGGAAAAGCAGCTTGCCGTCATCCATCATTTGGTAAAGGCGGTGAACCCCGGTAGTGGTTTCTTCGCTTACGCCTTTCAGTTCGGGCACTGCCTGGCTCCAGCGGGTTGGAGTTTCCGCCAGTATCCGCTTTAGTATTTTATTGAGTTGAACTTCATCTTCTCCGTCGGCAGGGACATCCAGAATGGTTGCATCTTTTTCGGCAGCAAATCCGCGGTGAACCATCATGGTGGCATCGCCGCCATCGTCAACAATCAGGTTTGGTCCCAGTCCGTTGCCAAAATCCAGCGCACGTTCGGTGCACCACCAATATTCTTCCAATGTTTCGCCTTTCCAGGCAAAAACGGGGATTCCGGCGACAGCAATGGCCGCGGCCGCATGGTCTTGTGTGCTGAAAATGTTGCAGCTGGCCCAGCGGACCTCAGCGCCCAACTCGGCCAGGGTCTCAATTAATACGGCTGTTTGGATGGTCATGTGCAACGATCCCATGATCCGGGCGCCCCGCAAGGGTTGTGCAGCGGCATATTTTTTCCGGATGGCCATCAATCCGGGCATTTCTTTCTCGGCAATGTCAATTTCTTTTCGGCCAAAATCGGCCAGCGAAATATCGGCTACTTTATAGTCCATCTTTTTTTCTGTCATTGTTATCATGCTTGTTTCAATTTTTTTTCGTTGTGCAAAGATAATTAATCCAGTACAAATAGCAGGATTGACTTTGAGAACGTTTTATCCACCAGCATTGTTTGCCGGCAAAAAGTATTACACGCCAATTAATTTTTCAGGAATTCTGCTATTCATGTTCCAGCAGTCGCATCACATTTGTTTTGTCAAGTTCCAGCTGCATTTTCAGTTCCTCAATGGAGCTGAATTTTTGTTCTTCGCGTACTTTGCGGATGAATTCAAGCTCGATTTCGTGGCCATACAGGTTGCCATCGTATTGCAGGATGTGTACTTCGATGCTGCGGTGGTCGGCATTTTTATTGACGGTTGGCCGGGTGCCGATATTGAGCATGCCCATAAATTTTTGGTTGTCAACATGAACAAATACCGCATATACCCCATATCCGGGGATGATTTTGTTAGGGTCCGACGCTTCGATATTGGCTGTGGGGAATTGAATTTTTCGCCCAAGTTTTTGTCCTTCAACCACGGTGCCGTGCAGGGTAAAAGGGTGGCCAAGAAACTTATTGGCCCGCAAAACATCGCCTTGCTCCAAGGCATTCCTGATTTTTGTAGAGCTGATGTTGATGTCGTCCATAAGCAGAACATCCAGCTTTTCCAAGTTGAAATTGTAAATTTCGGAAAGTTCCTGCAGCATTTCAAACCCTCCTTCTCTGTTTTTCCCAAATTTGTGATCGTAGCCAACAACAAGGCTTTTGATGTTGAGCTTTTCGACCAAAATCTGACGAACAAATTCGGTGTAACTTAACTCCGAAAATGCTTTTGAAAAAGGGTAAACAATCAGGTGTTCGATTCCGGCCCGTTCAAAAAGCCTGATTTTTTCCTGTAGGGTAGTGAGAAGCCTCAGGTTGTGTTCTTTGGGGAAAAGCACCAGCCTCGGGTGTGGGTAGAAGGTGAAAATGACCGATTCACCTTGATTCTGTTGGGCAATTTCTTTCAGGCGATCGATGATTTTGACATGACCAAGATGCACCCCGTCAAATGAACCGATGGTGAGCACCGGGTTTTTTACCTGGAAATCCTGGAGGTCGTGGTAAACTTTCATGTTGCCTGAATTTTAAAGAAGTGCCAAAAATACGATTTTTTGGGGCTTAACCAGTGAACCATAAGCATGAAATCAAATTCATTTCCCAAAAGTTTGGACGATCTCGCCCTAATGCAGTGTAAATTATTATTTTTACCCCTCGATTTTTAAAAATATATTTCGGATGGTAAGAAAAATTGTTTTTCTGTTGGTACTGGCGGCTGTGGCCGTGTCTTGCAGCGATCCGTCGCAATATTCAATTCAGGGACGGATAAGTAATGCCGAAAACAGGTATGTTTATTTGGACGAGTTGAAAGTTAGCTCAACCGTGAGCATCGATTCTGTTTTAGTCGGGAAAGATGGCGGGTTCAAATTCAAGGGAAATGTGAGTTACCCCACGTTTTTCCTGTTAAAACTGAACGAGAAAAATTTTGTTACGCTGCTGGTCGATTCAGCTGAACAAGTGGAAGTTCACGGCGATGCAGCCAACTTTTCGCGCGATTACAGGGTGACTGGGTCAGAAGGATCTGCCATGGTGCAGGAACTGAACCGACAACTTAGCCGCACCAAACACGAATTGGATTCGATCCGCTCGCTGATGGTTTCGTTCCGCAACGAAATGAACTATGCCGATAGAAAGCAAAAATGGGATGAAGAGTATAACCGGATCCGGGAGGCTCAAATCCAGTACTCCCAGAAATTTGTGGCAACGCACCCGTTTTCGATGGCCAATGTGTTGGCCTTGTACCAGAAATTTGACGACGACACGTACGTCATTCAGGATTTACAATCGCTTAAAGTTGCTGCTTCGGCTTTAAATTCGTTTTATCCCGAATCGGAGCATGTAAAAGCGCTGTATGCCAATACGATGAAGTTGATGCAAGACGAGCGAAATGCCCGGATGCAGCAATTCATTCAGGAGGCAGGGCAGAACAGTCCTGATATTTTATTACCCAATGCCGATGGAAAGGAAGTGGCTTTGTCGTCGCTTCAAGGGAAATATGTGCTGCTGCAGTTTTGGTCGGCTGCCGATCGCGGCTCGAGGATTATGAACCCGGTATTGGTTGAACTGTATAAAAAGTACCGGTCGAAAGGCTTTGAAATATATCAGGTAAGCATCGATGAAAACCGGTATGAATGGCTCGACGCCATTGATGAAGATGGCTTGAATTGGATCAATGTGGGCGATATGAAAGGCAGCGTTTCGGCTGTTCGCGCTTACAATATCCAGGCGGTACCATCCAATTATCTGCTCGATAAGGAGGGCGCCATTGTTGGTAAAGACCTGAAAGGCCCGGGACTGGACCGGTTGCTGGGTGAAGCGCTCCGGTAATCATCATTTCCATTTACAGTTGTGTATGCAACAAAAGTTGACCGGAAAAAATATTTTAATGATATCTTTGCCAGCACTTTTGCAGTATCAGAAATCCAATTTTGAAGAATAAGAGGCAGAACATATACTTCGTGTCCGATGTCCACCTTGGGGCACCGGCTTTAACCAACAATTCGGAACGCGAAAAGCTGTTCGTGCGTTGGCTCGACGAAATTAAGGAAGATGCAGCCATGCTTTTTTTGATGGGTGACATCTTCGATTATTGGTTCGAATACAAGAAAGTGGTGCCTCGCGGATTTACCCGTACTCTGGGTAAAATAGCCGAAATAACCGATTCCGGAATCCCTGTCCACTTCTTCACCGGAAACCACGACATTTGGGTGTTCGATTACCTGCCAACCGAACTCGGTGTTCATGTGCATTACGATGAAATGCGCGCATCGTTTGGCGGGAAGAAATTTTTTCTGGCGCATGGCGATGGACTTGACCCTTTTGATACCGGGTATCATCTGTTGAAAAAAGTATTTACCAACCGCTTCTTTCAATGGTCTTTTTCGCATATCCACCCGAATTTGGGTATTGCCCTGGCCCATGCCTGGTCAAAAAAAAGCAGGCTGACCAAGGGAATGGGCGAACCGTTCAAGGGCGATGAAAAAGAAGGACTTTTTGTATTTGCAAATTCCGTCCTCGAACAGGAAGAAGTTGATTATTTTATTTTTGGGCACCGGCATTTGTTGCTAAATTTGCCGATTGGAAAAAATTCGCATTATATCAATCTTGGTGATTGGATTAATCATTTTTCATACGGCGTGTTCGACGGCGAAAAATTTGAATTAAAAACGTACAAACAACGATAACAGACTGCCAGGTCTGAAGATATTGAATGCTATGACAAAAAAGGTCTATACAAGAATTATCGGTACCGGAAGTTATATTCCTGAAAGAAGGATTCAGAACGATCATTTCAAAGACTTTGTCTTTTATGATCCTTCCACGCACAAGCCATTTGATAAAACAAACGAGGAGATTATCACGAAATTCCGTGAAATCACCAATATCAGTGAAAGGCGATGGATCACGGATCAAATGGTGACTTCTGATATGGCGGCCATTGCTTCGGAGAATGCCTGCAAAGCTGCTGGCGTTGATGTCAATACGCTTGATTTTATCGTGTTGTCCCACAATTTTGGGGACGTTGCTCATGGAAACACCAGCGTCGATACCCTTCCTTCGCTGGCAAATAAAGTGAAAGCAAAGCTGAAAATTACCAATGCAGCCTGTGTTGCGCATGACCTGATTTCCGGCTGCCCCGGATGGACGCAGGGCATGATTGTAGCCGATGCTTACATACGGAGTGGGATGTACAAGCGCGGTCTGGTGATTGGGGCAGATGTGCTTTCGCGTATTTCTGATCCGCACGACCGGGATACCATGATTTATGCCGATGGGGCCGGAGCCACCATTGTGGAAGCCGTGGAGAGTGACGAGCCAACCGGTATCCTAAGTCATGCCAGCCGTTCCGATTCAGATCCGTATGCCAACTTGTTGTATTTTGGTAAGTCGTTCAATAAGGAGGTTGACGAAAAGAATCTCTATATCAAAATGGCCGGGCACAAACTGTATGTGTATGCCATTACCCATGTGCCAGGCGTGGTGAAGGACAGTATTGAGATGGCCGGGTTGCAACTGCACGACATCAAAAAAGTGCTGATCCACCAGGCCAACGAAAAAATGGATGATGCCATCCTGAAAGGCGTGTTCAAGTTGTATGGCGAAAAGAAAGTGCCTCACGACCTGATGCCCATGAGCATCCGTAAATTGGGCAACTCATCAACCGCGACGGTACCAACACTGCTCGACCTGGTGGTGCGTGGCGACATGGAAGGGCACGAGATCAATCCGGGCGATTACATCATTCTATGTTCGGTGGGTGCCGGTATGAACATCAATTCCATCGTTTATAAATGGTAAGATAATTTTTCTGAAAATATAAAAGAGCTGTCCCAACTTAAATGGCGACAGCTCTTTTTGTTTCAGTGAATTTCTATAAGATATTCTGATTGAGCTAACTGGGTTAATTCCGGCTTCGGAATTGCGGTCTGCTACTGTTTCGGTTTCCTCCCTGCGCTGAATTGGAGAACCCATTCCTGCGTGGTGGCCGTTGTTGCTTCGAAGGGCTTTTGGTCAATTCTTCTTCCTCGTCGTCCGGAAACGGGTGATCGGTAATCACCGGTATCTGCTGATCTATCAATCGTTGAATGTCGCGCAGATAAGCTCTTTCCTCTACTTCGCAAAACGAAAGGGCAGTGCCGCTGGCATTGGCCCGTCCGGTCCGGCCGATACGGTGGACGTAGGTTTCTGGAATATTGGGCAGGTCGTAGTTGATCACCAACGACAGCTGTTCCACATCGATTCCGCGGGCAGCAATGTCGGTGGCCACCAGTACGCTTGTTTGGCCGCTTTTAAAGTTGCCCAGTGCGCGCTGCCGTGCTCCCTGCGATTTATTGCCATGAATGGCCGCGGATTCGATTCCCGCTTTTTCAAGCGACTTGACAATCTTGTCGGCTCCGTGCTTGGTCCGTGAAAAAATCAGCGCCGAGTCGAACCTTTCGGTTTGAAGCAAATGGACCAGAAGCTTGGACTTCCATTTCTTGCTCACGAAAAAGATGGATTGATCCACTTTTTCGGCGGTGGTTTGCTCCGGTTTTACAACTACTTTTTCGGGGTTGCCCAGAATTTTCTGCGACAACTCAACAATGGTTGGGGCCATGGTGGCCGAAAAGAAAAGCGATTGCCGCTCATGGGGCAATTTGGCGATCAGTTTTCGGATATCATGGATGAACCCCATGTCGAGCATCCGGTCGGCTTCGTCCAATACAAAATATTCAATGTCTTTCAAGGTAATGTAACCTTGTTCTATCAAATCCAACAACCGTCCCGGTGTGGCAATCAAAACATCCACTCCGCGCCGGAGCGCTTGGGTTTGTGCTTCTTGCTTCACTCCGCCAAATATCACGGTATTGTTTAGTCCGGTATATTTTCCGTAAGTCGAAAAACTTTCGGCAATTTGTATCGCCAGTTCCCTGGTGGGAGTAACGACCAATGCCCTGATTTTGCGAATTCCCCGATGCTGTGGGCGGTCCATATAAAGACGTTGCAGGATGGGAATGGCAAAAGCGGCCGTTTTTCCGGTGCCTGTTTGAGCCGAACCGAGCAGGTCTTTTCCGTCAAGCAAAATGGGGATCGATTGTTCCTGGATTGGAGTTGGAGTGGTGTAGCCTTCGTCTGCGAGGGCTTTCAGTATGGAATCAGTGATTCCTAATTCTTTAAAAGTCATGTATAAAATTAAAGGGGCAAAGGTAGCTGAATTGTTCGGATATTCCTGTTTTTCTGAAATTAACGAAGCATTTAGTTGCTTGTTCCGGATGTTTTCGTTGTTCGGCCTGATTGCTGGGTTTCGTGTATGTATTGCTAGTCAGTTAATTGGATCTGGTTTTCGCTTGTCGCGCTTCGGTTTAAATGATATGTTAAAAGATTGATAAGAACTCATTCGGTGTCGGTTTTTTCATTAGCTGGCTGCCTTAGATTCCAAAAAACTGACTCATCAGCAACGATAATGACAAGGTTCCGGTAAGGAGCCACAGCGTAATTCCGAGCAGGAAACTTTTAGGGCCTGCTTGCTTCATTTCTTTCAGCGAAATGTTGGAGCCAATCAGCAGCAGTGCGATTACCATCCCGCGTTTTCCCAGCCAGCTTAGGTGATCAAAAGTGGGCTCCCAGTGCGGTAAGAAATGTGCTGTCGCCAATGCCAGCACAAACAGGGCGATGAACCACGGAACTTTCACCTTTCCTTTTTGGTCGTCTTTGTTCACCGTGGCGATCAGCAGCGAAAGCGGAATAATCCACAAGGCGCGGGTTAGTTTTACGGTGGTGGCAACTTCCAGTGCTTTGGGGCCGTAAGTGGCGCCGGCGCCCACCACCGAGCTGGTGTCATGAATGGCAATGGCAGACCACAAGCCGAAAACTTCCTGTCCCAGGTTAAAATAATGGCCGATGAACGGGAAAATCAGCAAGGCTACGGCGTTCAATATGAAAACAACAATCAGCGAAAAGGAGATTTGGTAGTCTTTTGCCCGGATCACCGGGGCGATGGCAGCGATGGCGCTTCCGCCGCAAATGGCCGTTCCGGATGCAATGAGCCAGCTGATCTTTTTTTCAACGCCGAGAAGCTTTCCAATCAGTACCCCCATTGTTAGGGTGAATGTGACAGAAGAAGCTGTCAGGAAAAAGCCACTTTTCGAGGCCTGTATAGCCTGCGACAGGTTCATCCCAAATCCCATCAGGACGATGGCGGCCTGTAACACCAGTGGGGTGAATTTGGAAAATCCGGTATTTTTCACTCCGGCAAAAGATAAGGCCAGTCCGGCAATCAACGCCATGGCTGGCGATACAAAAGGCATAAAACACAGCAGTAAGGTGATGCTGTAAATGATTTTGGTGGTTTTTGGGTTCAAATTCATGGGTTTGTTTCCTTGGTGATGCGGAAACAAAAATAGCGCTGATGTATAACTCAGACAAATACTAAAAATTTATTCACAATAACTAAAAGTTATAATCAAAGAGGAAGTTCCGGAACAATTCCGGGATGTTCATGGTTGGGCCCTGGCGTAGGGCAAGCCTGAATTTACGGTTGATCTGCAAATCCTTCACCGCGATTTTCAGGATGGTTTTCAGTTGAAGCTCTTTTGCGATGGCCTTTTCCGAAACAAAAGCAATGCCGTCAAAATCGGGCAAAAAATTTTTAATGGCTTCGGTGCTGCCCATGTGAAGGACGATGTTTAGCTTTTCCGGGTCTATTTGTTGCCTGGCAAGTTCGTACAGGATTACTTCCAGTGTTCCCGATCCCGGTTCGCGAAGTATCAAGGGTATTTGTTGTAAGTCGGTTATTGACAGGTTTTTGTGTTTGGCGTAAAAGCTGTCGGCGGCAGTGACGGGTACAATTTCATCATCCAGGAAATCAATATACCGGATGTTGGCCTGCGACGAATCGTTTTCTACCAACGCGAGGTCAATCTCGTTGTTCAACAGTTTCTGTTCCATCTCCAGCGAGTTGCCGTTCAGCAGATCGAGCCTGATTTGCGGGTAGCGCCGGTGAAATGCCGCCAGCACACCGGGAATGAGGTATTGCGCGATGGTACTGCTGGCCCCAATCCGCAGCGAACCGATGAAGGTGTCGTTCATGCGCCCCAGTTCAAATTCCAGTTCTCGGTAATGTTCTTTAATTTGCTTCAGCTGACGGTAACAGAGTTTTCCGGCTTTGGTCAGGTATATTTTGTTGCCTTTCCGCTCAAACAGGGCCATGTTGAGTTTATTTTCCAATTCCCGGATGTGCCGGGTTACGGCAGGCTGACTGATAAACAAGGCTTCGGCCGCTTTCGAAAAGCTCAGGTTTTCGGCCACCGATAAAAACACTTCGTCGCGGTAATCCATGTGTGGGTAATTATGTTATAATTCAGTCGATCTTTCTTCATGGGAACAACTCACCAGCTAATTGGTTCCAGGCCGTTCCTGACAAGAAATTCGTTGGTCCGGCTGAAATGTTTGTTGCCGAAAAAACCACGATTGGCCGAGAGGGGTGATGGATGCACAGAGGTTAGCACCAGATGCTTGCTTTGGTCGATGAACTCGCCTTTGCGGATGGCATAGTTTCCCCACAGGATGAATACGACGTGTTGTTTCTCCGCATTGATTTTATGAATGACTGCATCGGTAAACTCTTCCCAGCCCTTTTTCTGGTGCGAACCGGCTTGTCCTGCCCGTACTGTCAGGGTTGCATTGAGCAGCAAAACGCCTTGTTGGGCCCATCCCGTGAGGTTCCCGCTGGCAGGGATGGGTTTGCCCACATCGCTTTGTAGTTCTTTGAAAATGTTGCGTAGGCTGGGTGGAAAGTCAATGCCGTCGTTTACCGAAAAGCACAGGCCGTGGGCTTGTCCGGGGCCG
Source organism: Mangrovibacterium sp. (assembly GCA_050178015.1). Lineage (GTDB taxonomy): Bacteria > Bacteroidota > Bacteroidia > Bacteroidales > Prolixibacteraceae > Gaoshiqia. The sequence continues at coordinate 40,500 of JBFXGM010000028.1, read as the reverse complement.
TGGTACGGGTCTTGCCCCAGGATGACTACCTTCAACCGATCGAACGGACATTGGTCGAACGCGTTAAAAATGAGTCTGGCCGGAGGGTAGATTTTGTGTGTGCGGTATTCTTCATGCACAAAACGGCCCAGGTTTTCGAAATAGGGCTTTTCAAATTCGTCGGCCAGCAGGTTTTTCCAGCTGCTTTCAATTTTTACGTCCATGTGGTGGATTCTTTGTTTGATGAGCGAAAATAAGGTTTCTGTTTCAGCTTTCAAATTCCTTTTCTCTTCCCGTTCTTCTTTGTACTTTAGCTGGCAAATCTTCAAAAACATGGACATAATCTATCTTCTTGCCGGTCTGGCTGTTGGCTTTTTGCTGGCCTTTTTATGGTTTAAACTGAAGTCGAAAACTTCGGAAAATGCCTTGTTGGCTTCTCGTGCCGAGTTCGAAAAGGGCAAAATCCAGCTGGAAGAACGGCTGACTTACCTGCAGGATGACAAAGAAAACTTGGCTGCCCGCCTTGTGCAGGCCGAAGCTGATAACGACCAAAAATCGCAGCGCCTGGCCAAAGCCGAAGTGGAGTTTGCCAACCTGCGCGAAAAGCTGGTCACGCAAAAGCAGGAAATGGAAGAGTTGCAGAAGAAATTTACCACTGAGTTTGAAAATATTGCCCACAAAATATTGAAGCAGAATTCGCTGGAATTCACCCAAGTGAACCAGAAGAATATCAGCGAAATACTGAACCCGCTGCGTGAGAAAATCCAACTTTTTGAGAAGAAGGTGGAAGATACCTACGAAAAAGGCCTGAAAGACCAGACCGACCTGAAAGCCGAGCTGAAAAAGCTGCACGACCTGAACCTGAAAATCAGCGACGAGGCCAACAACCTGACCAAAGCGCTGAAGGGCGATGTGAAAAAGCAAGGCAACTGGGGCGAGGTCATCCTGGAACGTATCCTGGAGCGTTCGGGCCTCACCGAAGGGCGCGAGTACGAAAAACAATTCAGCACGATTGGCGAAAACGGCCAGCGGGTGCAACCCGACGTGGTTATCCATCTTCCCGACCAGAAGCACATCATTGTGGACTCGAAGGTGTCGCTGGTAGCATACGAGCGTTTTGTGAATGCTGCCGACGAAAATGACCGCATACGTTTCATCAAAGAACATTTGCTGAGCATCAAAAGCCATGTGAAGTTACTTAGTGATAAGCATTACCAAAATGCCCCCGGCCTGAACAGCCCCGACTTTGTGTTGCTGTTTGTGCCCATCGAGTCGTCGTTCAGCGTGGCCATCGAGGCCGACCACGATTTGTTCTCCTACGCCTGGGACAACAAGGTCGTTATCGTCAGCCCATCAACATTACTTGCAACCTTGCGGACCATCGCTTCCATCTGGCAACAGGAAAACCAAACCCGCAATGCCCTCGAAATTGCCCGGCAGGGCGGGGCGCTGTACGATAAGTTTGTGGCCTTCATTGGCGATCTGGAGAAAGTGGGCAACAACCTCGATCAGACCCGCAAAAACTACGACCTGGCTATGAACAAGCTCTACGACGGGCGCGGCAACCTGGTCCGATCGGCTGAAAAACTCCGCGAGCTGGGCGCCAAAGCCAGTAAAGAACTTCCGCAGAAATATCTGGAAGAGTAGGGATGACTGATGCGGTGAAAGCTGAGTGGTTTTAAAAGTCGAAGAAAAACAGTTGACCCGGTCATTCTGAATTTATTTCAGAATGACCCTTTCTTCTTCTTTTAAAACCATTCAACGAAGATTCTACTTCAGCTTCGCAATTTGCTCTTCCAGTACTTTGATTTTGGCTTCGGCATCGGCTTGTTTGGCGCGTTCTTTGGCAACCACAGCATCGGGAGCTCCTGCAACGAAACGTTCGTTGCTCAGTTTGCCCATCACCGATTTCAGGAAGCCTTGCGTATATTTCAACTCTTCTTCGAGTTTTTTCAATTCTTCTTCCACATCCACCAACCCGCCCATCGGGATAAAGAAAGTGGTGGATTTTACCAGGAAGGAAGCTGCCCCATTCACTTCGGCTGCAACCTGCCCGAATGCCGACAGGTTACCCAGCTTGCTGATAATCGGATTTAACCCGGCGGTGTAACCTTTGTCGCCCGGAAGTACAAACAGCTCCAGAGCATCTTTATTTGGGATGTTGTTTTTGGTGCGGATATTCCGGATGCCCGAAATGGCTTCTTTCGCATCTTCAAACTGTTGCAGGAAATTTTCGTCGTAACCGGTTGCTTTGGGCCAACTGCTTACCATGATGCTTTCGCCATCCTGACGTTCTTTCAGCAGCTGCCAGATTTCCTCGCTCACAAACGGCATAAACGGGTGGATAAACCGCAGCACGTTGTCGAAGATATCGATCAGTTCGGCGTAGGTTTTCCCGTCGATGGGTTGTTGGTAGGCTGGTTTCACCAGTTCGAGCAACCAGCCCGAGAATTCGTCACGGACGGTAGTATAGACGCTCATCAACGCGTCTGAGATGCGGAACTTGTCGAAATGATCGTTCGTTTGCTCGACAATTTGGCTGAACTTTTGGCTGAACCATTCGATGGCCAGTTTCGAGTGTTCGGGTTGAGGAAGGTTCTCGTCAACTTCCCAGCCTTTCACCAGCCGGAACGAGTTCCACAGTTTGGTGACGAAGCCGGCGCCCTGTTGCGGAAGGCTTTCATCGAACAGCAGGTCGCCACCGGCAGGCGAGCACAGCAACATGCCTACGCGCACTCCATCGGCGCCATAGGTGGCAATCAGGTCTAGCGGGTCGGGCGAGTTGCCCAGCGATTTCGACATTTTGCGGCGCAGCTTGTCGCGCACCATGCCGGTGAAATACACATTTTTGAATGGATATTGTTGCCGGTACTCGTACCCGGTAATAATCATCCGGGCTACCCAGAAGAAGATGATGTCGGGAGCCGTCACCAAATCGTTGGTGGGGTAGTAGTATTGAATTTCTTTGTTTTCAGGATCACGAATGCCGTCGAAAACCGAGATCGGCCACAGCCAGCTCGAAAACCAGGTGTCCAGCACGTCTTCGTCCTGTTTCAGATCGGCTATCGTCAAGGTTGCATTTCCGGTTTTTTCCTTTCCCAGTGCCAGCGCTTTTTCATCGCTTTCGGCAACCACGAACGAGCCGTCGGACAGGTAATATACCGGGATGCGATGTCCCCACCACAACTGGCGGCTGATGCACCAGTCCTTGATGTTTTCCATCCAGTGGCGGTAAATATTTTTAAATTTCGGCGGGTGGAACTGGATGGTGTCATCCATCACGTTGGCGAGGGCTGGTTTTACCAGTTCTTCCATTTTCAGGAACCACTGGGCTGACAATTTCGGCTCGATGGGCACATGGGTACGTTCCGAGAAACCCACTTTATTGGTGTAGTCTTCAATTTTGGCCAGGTTGCCGGCTTTTTCCAGTTCGGGGATGATGGCATCGCGAACGGCAAAACGGTCTTCGCCGACAAACATACCGGCAGCTTCGCTTAGGGTGCCATCATCATTGAAAATATCAATGCTCGGCAGGTTGAAGCGCAGGCCGATTTCGTAGTCGTTGATGTCGTGCGCCGGGGTGATTTTCAGACAGCCGGTACCGAACTCCATATCAACATATTCATCTTCGATGATAGGGATTGAGCGCCCAATCAGCGGAACCAGTACCCGTTTGCCTTTCAGGTGTTTGAACCGTTCATCATTTGGGTTGACACAAACGGCCACATCACCCAAAATGGTTTCCGGGCGGGTGGTAGCAATGGTCACAAAATCAGAAGAACCTTCAATTTGATATTTCAAATAGTACAATTTCGATTGTACCTCTTTATAAATAACTTCTTCGTCCGAGAGGGCTGTTTTGGCCGCCGGGTCCCAGTTTACCATGCGTACGCCGCGATAAATCAGGCCTTTTTCATGCAAATCGACAAAGGTTTTGATAACCGACTCGCTGCGGGGCTCGTCCATCGTGAAGCAGGTGCGGTCCCAGTCGCACGAAGCGCCGAGTTTTTTGAGCTGTTCCAGGATGATGCCGCCGTGCTTATGTGTCCATTCCCAGGCGTGTTCCAGGAACTCGTCGCGGCTCAGGTCAAACTTGGAGACGCCTTGATCTTTTAGTTTGCCAACCACTTTGGCCTCGGTAGCAATAGAAGCGTGGTCGGTCCCGGGTACCCAGCAGGCGTTTTTGCCGAGCATACGTGCGCGGCGGGTCAGGATGTCCTGGATGGTGTTGTTGAGCATGTGCCCCATGTGCAACACGCCGGTAACATTGGGCGGCGGAATGACGATGGTGTAAGGCTCGCGCTCGTCGGGAAGGGAACGGAAAAAGCCTTTTTCCATCCAATACCGGTACCATTTATCTTCAACTTCTACAGAACTGTACTTGCTGGGAATCTCCATGATGATGCGATTTTTGACTATTTCTGAATTGAGCCACAAAAATATAAAAATTCCCGTATCGAAAGGCGTTTTACCAGTCAAGCAATTGTGAAGAAACCTGATTAGGACCATTTCTCCATGGCGGCGGACATTTACAATCGGCGTCTGAGAAATTGCTAATAGCGTAGGGTGAAAATCTGCTGAATGGAAATAAGACTGGCTCAGAAAATATAAAATTTGCTAACTTGTGGGGGCGGAAGAAAAAAATAAACTCACATAAATCTTACGAAATTATTAATCAATCATGCTACGCAAACAAAAATCGACATACGACTTTGAGCATCGGGAGAAAATCATTCTTCGCGATTTTTTGGCGCTGGAGCGTACACGTTTGGCCAACGAGCGTACTTTTTTCGCCTACATCCGAACCTCGCTTTACCTGGTGTTGGCTGGCATTGCCTTTTTGCAGTTGGAAGGTTTCGATAATTTGCATTGGTTGGGCTATCTGTCGCTTGCGCTGAGTGTGGTGTTCCTGGTTTTCGGGGCCATCAAGTTTTATCACCTGAAGAATAAGCTGAAAAAGTTTTACACCAACACCGGCGCCCCGCTCGACGAATCGTTGCCGGAAGAATAAAAAAGCGCTGTAATTTCCGGTTACACCCGTCCCAAATGAATGAGCGCATCGCCCTGATAGACGATGGGAGCGTGGTTGAGCCCGATGATGTAACCGCCCTCGGGCATTTTTACCTGGTGCTCAAACCGTCCGTACGGATCGGAAATGCTGCCGATGATGTCGCCTTTTTCAACTTTGGAGCCATCCTTCACATGAAAACGGAACATGCCGCCATGCCGTGCCCGGATCCAGGTGGATTCGTTGATGACGATGGGTTCCTGATGGGGGAAGGCGGCCAGTTCGGGTGAAAAGTCGCGCATGCCCAAGTGGTGCATCAGCCGCATGATGCCGGTAGTACCGCGCATGGTAATGCGGTTGTGGATGTCGAGCGATTTGCCCCCTTCAAATAAAAGCACCTTTTTGCCCAGTTGCGTGGCCACCTGGCGGAACGATTTGTCGCGGTCGGGCGCATACACGATGAAGCGAGGGTTAAAAACCTGTGCCAGTTCCAGCAGTTCGGGCTTTCCTTTACTGATCCGTATCTGCGAGCTGTTGAAGCGGTTGGCCCCGCCCGTGTGAAAGTCGATGCAGTAATCCACGTGTGGCAGTACCTTATTCATGATGTGCCAAGCAAACAGGCTGGCCAGCGATCCGTTTTTAGCGCCGGGGAACATGCGGTTGAGGTCCTTGCCGTCGGGGTACTCGCGGGTTTGGTTTAAAAAGCCGAACACGTTGAGCGCCGGGATGCAGATGACCGTTCCGCGCTGAGGCTTGTTCAGCTTTTTAGCAATCAGGTTGCGCACAATTTCCACACCGTTGATCTCGTTGCCGTGGATGCCCGCGTTGAGCAACAACACCGGGCCGGCTTCTTTTCCATGTTCAATGATTACCGGAACCTCAATCTGATTGTGGGTGTGCAGGCGGGCCGTATCGAGGATGACGACTGCTTTTTTGCCCGGTTTGATTTCGGCATCGAGCATGGTAAACGGCGTGTTCTTAATCTTCATGGCGGTTAAACGTTTCGTTCCACGTAGCGGATGATGCTGTTGGCAATGTCCTTGCCGGTGGCGGCTTCAATGCCTTCCAAGCCGGGCGACGAGTTCACTTCGAGGATGAGCGGTCCGTGTTTGGACTGGAGCATGTCCACCCCGGCAATGCCCAATCCTAGTACGCGGGCGGCTTTCAGGGCCGTATTTTCTTCTTCTTCCGTCAGTTCGATGAAGCTGGCTGTTCCGCCGCGGTGCAGGTTGGAACGGAATTCGCCTTTTTTCCCCTGACGTTTCATGGCTCCCACCACCACGCCATCCACCACGAAAGCACGGATGTCGGAGCCTTTGGCTTCGGCGATAAATTCCTGGACAATCACTCTGGCCTTCAGTCCGTTGAATGCTTCGATGACCGATTCTGCTGCATTGTCGGTTTCGGCCAGAACCACGCCCAATCCCTGGGTGCCTTCCAGCAGCTTGATGACGACCGGTGCGCCGCCAACGCTTTTTACAATGTCTTTTACATTGCGCGCGTAATTGGTGAAAACCGTTTTGGGCAAGCCCAAGCCAGCCCGGCTCAGAATTTGCAGGCTACGCAGCTTGTCGCGCGAGCGGACCAGCGCCTGCGACTCGATGGCGGTAAACACTTTCATCATCTCGAACTGGCGTACCACCGCTGTTCCGAAGAACGTAACCGATGCGCCAATGCGCGGAATTACGGCATCCACATTGTCGAGCATGTGCCCTTTATAAATGATGCCGGGCTTCTTCTTTTCGATGAGCAGGTCGCACTTGGAGTGGTCAACCACCAGCATTTCGTGCCCTTTTTTCTCGCCTGCTTCCACCAGGCGTTTGGTCGAGTAGAGATATTGATCTCTGGATAAAATGACGATTTTCACGTTTGTATTTTACGGTTAATGGACGATGTTTTCTTTAATTTCGGACGTTTCCGGGAATTGCACCGGGGCGGCCCATCTTACAGCAGGCGTACGGTTTTTTTTATCCCGGTGGACGAAAGGTTTGCCTTGGCGCTGTCAACCACAAACTTCTTCGAGAGAAATTTACGCCCGAGCAAAACCGGGAATTTCATGTTCCCGCGTTCGGCCAGCGTAAGCTCCAGGGGCATTTCTTGCCCAAAAAGAATGATGGTGGTGTTAATGCTGAAACGCTCTTCTAGTTGGCCGTTCGAACTGCGTACCTTTTTTTTCGAAAAGCGGTCAAAGATAAATTCTTTGTTGTGATATTTTTCATGTTCAGGATCCAAAAAAAAGCAGCGTAGTTTTTTTGTTCCGGCCAGACTGATTTCTTCAATGTCGTGACAATGAAAACTGGACGTGTAGGCGCCCGTGTCCACTTTCACCTCAATGTTTTCGAGTTGAAGTCCGGGGAAATCCGCCAGGTCCTGTCGGCCAATCAGGGTTCTTGCTTTCATGTTAAATAATGTCAAAGAAAAAGCGGGCAACAAACATGTACAGCAGCAGCCCGAGGATGTCGTTCGAAGTAGTAATGAAAGGGCCGGTGGCCAGGGCCGGGTCGATCTTCAGCTTGTTTAGCAGCAGGGGAATAAAGGCGCCAAACATCGATGCAAAAATAATAACGATAAACAAGGTGCAGCTAACCGCCATGGTCAGGCTAAAATCGTTGCTGAAAAAGTAGTTATACGCAAAGATAACGGTGGCGAAAAACATGGCAGTAATCAGCCCGACGGCTAGTTCTTTCAGCAATTTTTTCCCGAATGAGTCGAAATCGCGCGAGCCGCTGGCAATGGTTTGAACCACGATGGACGATGATTGTACGCCCACGTTGCCGGCAGTGGCGGCAATCAGGGGGATGAAAAAAGCCATCGCCGGGATTTGGTCCAGCGTATTGGCATTTGCTCCCAACACCCGGGCGCCCATGATGCCGCCCATGGTGCCAATCAGCAGCCAGGGGATGCGGGCCCGGGTTTGCTGCCAAACTTTGTCGCCCGACTCTACATCGCCGGTGATCCCGGAAACCATCTGGTAGTCGCGCTCCGCTTCTTCGCGGATCACGTCCACCACATCGTCAATGGTAATGCGCCCTTTCAGCCGACCAATTTGATCGACCACGGGCAGTACCACCAGGTCGTATTTTTCCATGATCTGGGCAACTTCTTCCTGTGGCGTGTCGGTTTTTACGGATTGAATGTCGGCATTGACCAGGTTTTTCACCTTCGTTTGGGTTGGTTTCTGGATCAATCGAGGAAGCGATAAAACGCCTTTCAGGATGTTGTCGTCGTCCACTACATAAACGTAATAGATTTCGTCAATTTCTTCGGCTTGTTCCGAAATTTCTTTCAGGCAGGTTTGCACCGTCCAGTTCTCGTTCACCTTCACCAGCTCTTTGGCCATCAAACCCCCGGCGCTTTCCTCGTCGTATTCCAACAAGTCGGCAATGTCGCCGGCTTGCTCCTTGTCCTCGATCTCCAGTAAAACGGCCTCCTTCATGTCATCTTCCAGGTCTCCCACAATGTCGGCGGCATCGTCCGAGTCCATGTGTTCGATAAACTGGCGGGCGATCACTTCTGGTGGTATGACTTTCAGGAAGCGGCGCCGGTCGTTTTCAGGGATTTCGATCAGGACGTCCGAAGCCAGTTCACCGTCCAGTTGCAGGTACAGGTACTTGGCCTCGTCCATGGTCAGTTCTTCCATGATCTCGGCAATATCGGCCGGGTGGAGCCCTTCCAGCATCCGAAGTACTTCGCGGGACTCCTCCTGTTCAATCAGGGACTGAAGGTTATCGATAAATTCCCGGTTTAATGCAAACTTCATACTTTTCAGGGTTTGGGCTGATTGGCAATCAGCCGGGTTAAATGCTCGAACTCACCAACACTCAGCTGCTCGGGGCGTTTATTGAAAAACGCATCATTTTTCAACGTTTCATCGGTGAGGAACATCTTCAGCGAGTTGCGCATCGTTTTGCGGCGTTGGTTGAAGGCGGCCTTGATGATTTTTACAAACAGCACCTCGTCGCAATCCAGCTTATCGCGTTGGTTTCGTTTCAGCCGGATGACGGCCGATTTAACTTTCGGCGGGGGGATGAATACGTTTTCGTGGACCGTAAACAGGTATTCGATATCGTAATACGCCTGTAATAAAACGCTCAGGATGCCATAGGTTTTGGAGCCCGGTCCGGTGCTCAGCCTTTCGGCCACTTCTTTTTGGATCATACCCACCACCTCGGGAACCTGGTTTTTATATTCGAGGACCTTAAAGAAAATTTGTGAGGAAATGTTGTACGGGAAATTGCCGATTACGGCAAACGGTCCGGTGAAATATTCTTTCAGGTTCAGCCTCAGAAAATCTTTTGATATGATTCGGTCATTTAGTTCCGGATAGTGGTTCTTCAAGTAGTCAACCGACTCGCGGTCAATTTCCACCACTGTGGTGCAGTATTGCTCGTTTTGAAGTAGAAATTGAGTGAGAACGCCCATGCCCGGGCCAACTTCCAATACATCCTGTACATGGGTTGCCTCAAGGCTGTCAACAATCTTTTTGGCAATGTTCTTGTCTTTCAAAAAGTGCTGACCTAGATTTTTTTTTGCCCTTACTGTGGTCATTGTCGTCTCCGTTTCCCATTTTAGGATTATTGAATATGTTGTTCAAAACCGGTGCGATTTAAAACAAATCTTTATTTTTGTCGCCGAAGTTCGCCTTTTTTCGAAGGCCTGCAAATTTAAAAAAGTACTTTATAAAACAACTGGATGTGCGTTAAACGATTTTAAAATTAACGCATTTTCAGGAATAAACAAGTTCGTTTTGAAACAGAAGTTAGTTAAGGTCCTCAAAATTATTGCATTTTTTGCATTGGGTTTAGTCTTGTTTTGGCTGGTCTATAAAGACCAGGATATTGACCGGATCAAGTCAGTCCTGAAAAACGATGTCAATTACCTTTGGATCTGGGTTTCGCTGCTTCTGGGCTTGCTGAGCCACTTGAGCCGGACCTTGCGTTGGATTTTGATGATTGAGCCCCTGGGGCACAAGCCTCGCGTGCTGAATACCTTTTTGGCGGTGATGGTGGGCTACTTAATGAACCTGGTGGTGCCGCGCATGGGCGAAATTTCGCGTTGCGGCGTATTATCACGCTACGAAAAAATCTCATTTACCAAGCTGGTGGGAACGGTAGTTACCGAACGGATTATCGATGTTATCATGTTGTTGCTGCTCACCATGTTGGTGCTGGTGTCGCAATTCGGGAAAATTCTGCAGTTTTTGGAAAACAACCCCCACGTCAAGCAAAAGTTTGACAACTTTACCCTTACCATCTGGGATGTGTTGGTGTTGGCGGGAATCGTGCTGGCTTTTTATTTTCTTCGAAAGAAAATTAAGAAATCAGCAGCGTGGATCAAGGTTCACGAAATTATGCTCAAATTCGGCGAGGGGCTGAAAACCATCAAAAACATGAAAAATAAGTGGGCATTTATTTTGCACTCTGTTTTCATTTGGCTGATGTATTATTTGATGCTTTACGTCGTGTTCTTTTGCTTTGAATTTACAGCTCATTTGGCACCGTTGGCCGCACTCACCACCTTTGTTTTGGGTAGTTTTGGAATGGTGGCCCCTGTGCAGGGCGGTATTGGCGCCTGGCATTTTATGGTCATCCAGGCGCTTATTGTTTATGGTGTCAGCAAGGCCGACGGGGTGGTGTTCGCTTTTCTGGCACACGGAACCATGACGGCCATGCTGATCGTGATGGGGCTGATTTCGGTGTTGGCCTTGCCGTTTTTGAACCGCCAGGCGCATTGATCATTTTAAGGCAGAAATAAGCGCATTGTTGGTGGGGAAAGTTTAATCGTCCGCCTATCTTTGATCCATAAATTGGATCAGGAAGCGAAAGCTCAACAATAAATACTTTCAGGTTGAATACAGAACTGTTCATAGCGCGGCGCTTGTTTTCGTCGAAAGAGCAAAACCAGCGCATGTCGCGCCGCATTGTACGCCTTGCCGTGGCCGGGATCAGCCTTGGCATGGCGGTCATGATCTTGGCGGTAGCCATCGTGACAGGCTTTAAACAGGAAATTGAAGGTAAGGTGAATGGTTTTGCTGCCCATCTTCAAATTGTAAACTACGACAGCAACCAGTCATACGAAACAAAACCCATTAACAGTCAACCGGATTTTCTTGCCCGTTTGCATGATATTCCGGGCATTAAAAAAGTGCAACAATTTGCCACCAAACCGGGCATGATCAAAGCTGGAGAAGAAATACAGGGAGTTATTCTGAAAGGAATTGCCGCCGATTTTGACTGGAGCTTTTTTGAAAAGAACCGTCTGGAAGGGGCAGCCATTCAGCTCGATTCGGTGCGCACCGATGATGTCTGGATTTCGGAGCAATTGTCGTTGTTGCTGAAGTTGAGGCTGGGTGACCGTTTTCGCATGTATTTTCTCAACGAGAACGAGAAGTTGCCGCGGGTGCGCCAGTTTACGGTAGGCGGAATTTACCGCACCGGGCTGGAAGAATTCGACCGCATGTTTGTGCTGGTTGATTTGCGCCATGTGCAACGCCTGAATTCGTGGGGAGATGATCAGATAAGCGGTTTCGAAATATACCTGGACCAGCTGGACGAGGTGGATGATATGGAATACGAAGTTCGCGGGCTGGTACTTTCCACCCTCGAGGAAAATGAGCCGTTGATGCGGGTGGTGAACGTCAAACAAAAATTTCCCTATATTTTCGATTGGCTGAACCTGTTGGATATGAATGTCTGGATCATTCTGAGCCTGATGGTGCTGGTGGCCGGGTTCAACATGATTTCGGGTTTGCTGGTCATCATTTTGGAGCGCACCCGGATGATTGGCATCCTCAAATCGATGGGGGCTGCCAATGCTAATATCCGGAAAGTCTTTCTCTACCTATCAGCCTTTTTGGTTGGTGAGGGGTTGCTGTGGGGCAATTTGCTTGGCCTGTTGTTGGGATGGGCTCAGCACTATGGGGAAATTATCCATCTCGACCCGGCTTCGTATTATGTGGACACTGTCCCGGTGAACCTGGTATTTTCGCACTTGGTTTTGCTGAATGTTGGCGCCATGCTGGTTACCTTGTTAATGTTGGTTGGGCCGTCGTATCTGGTTGGCCGTATTTCGCCGGAGAAAACCATCCGCTTCGAATAGAGAAACTGATTAGGGGAACAGCCTGATGGTTTTTTGTTAAAATGCGACGGAATATTATTTTTTCTGCAACGGATAAAAAAATCTGGTTCCACCAAAAAGTTTTCTGGCTCGATTGTTTATCTTTAAAAGTATGCACAATTTCTCACCTGAACATATTGCTCGTTTGTTGAAGAACGATTTGCCCGGAAAGCGTTCCCACCTGAAAATGATGCCTCCTGGCCGCGAGTTGACTGTGCGTCATCAGGATATGGACCTGTTGAAGTACAGCAGTGTACTGTTGTTGCTGTTTCCCTGGAAGGACGAGATTTATACTTGCCTGACCAAGCGGGCGGCGGCCATGAAAAATCATCCTGGGCAAATCAGCCTGCCGGGCGGGCGCATTGAAGAAGGTGAAAGCCCGGAGGTGACCGCCTTGCGCGAAACCCGCGAGGAAGTGGGCGTTTCGCCGCTCGATGTCCGATTGTTGGGCCGCCTCTCGGAATTGTATGTGCAGGTGAGCCGGTTTACCATTTTCCCATACGTGGGCTGGTTGGATAAAAAGCCGGATTTTGTGCTAAACGAAGCCGAAGCTGAAAAGCTGATTCTGTTTCCCATTCAACAATTCCATCGGCAACGTGAGGTGCGCATCACCCGGTTAGATACCTTCAGCGGTCCGCTGGATGTTCCGTATTACCCGTTTGATGGTGAGGTGATCTGGGGTGCTACAGCTATGATATTGACCGAGTTCCTGGATTTATTGGGGCATCCCCGCCTGGTTCCTACTTCCCGATAATATTTGCGTAATGCCGGTAAGTATTCGTGACTTTGTTGACATATTGATAGGGTTCTTCGCCCCGGCAATAGCCCCATTTTACCACCGGATCTTTATAGAATTTTGCAGCCGATTTGTTGAGAAGAAAGTAATCGACGTTGTTGGTCCAAACGATGGGTATTTTATTGTACTTTTCTGCCAGTCGCTGGGCATCCTTCACATGGCCCAACCCCACATTGTAAGCTGCCAGTACAAATTTCATCCGCTCCACCGAGTCGGGAACTTCTTCTAAGAAATTTTTTTCCAACCACTTAATCAGGTTAATTCCAACCTTGATGTTGTTTCGGGGCTCTTCGTAATCAAAAATGTTAAACATATCGGCCGATTCGGGCAGGATTTGCATTAATCCGTAGGCGCCGGCCCACGATTCGGCAGTGGGGTCAAAACGCGATTCCTGATAAATGATGGCAGCCACGAGTCGCCAGTCCAACCCGGCCGTTTCGCTTTCTTGCTTAATCAGATCGTCAAAAGGCGAGATCTTTCCGCCCGTAATCGAGTGATAGTCGCTGTTGGCCATCGCGCTTGAACGGCTGTTCTCAAAATATTTCTTGTAAAGGGCTTTATAGGTAGGGGTGCTTTTAAAATTCAGGATCCAGGTATTCAGATAGTTCAGCCATTCCGGGGAATTGTGGCGAACTGCCCAGGCGATATTTTGCGGGAAGCTCACCGGTGTTTCCACATCCAGGTTGGGGTAGTAGCTTTGGTTGACACGGGCGACGTTTTCATCGCAAACAGTATAGTCAATTTCTCCTTTGGCTACCATCGATACCAGTTGCTCCACTCCAAAGATGCTGTCCTGCACAATTTCTATTTCGCCGCCAATTTCATCCGACAGGTTTACCAACCGCTTATAGTATGCCGTATTCATTTGCACATGAATTCGTTTCCCGGCCAGGTCGAGCTGGTTGCGGATCAGGGAGTCTTCAATTGCCATCGGGGTCATTTCTTTCCACTGTTCGGGTTTTCGCTGCACCAGTACCTGTCGGGTTTGTTCGAGTGGGATGGTAAATTCGATCAGTTCGTTACGGTTTCGGGTAACCGTTAGGTTTTTAGCAACCAGGTCGTAACGTTTTTTATTCAGCCCTTCAAATGTTTCCTGAAGATTATTGCTGACCGATATCTCGAGGCGGATGCCCATGTCGTTGGCCAGGTGCTGCAACAGTTCGTATTTAAAGCCCATCGGCTTTCCGCGGTAAATAAAATAATTGGTTGAGTTGTAATCGACAACGGCCCGCAGTTTACCTGATTTCATGATTCGAGTCAGTTCGGTGTCGGCACTTTTTGGGGGTGTTCCCAACTTTGTTTTGTTACGGAGGGTGCATGACGGGATCGTCAGCAGGACAATTGCGGTAACAACCCAAAAATATGTTTTTATTTTCCCCATCGGTTACGCTTTGGCTTGTCTAATCGTAAAATGACCAGGCAATGCCAAGGCGGAAAGTCCTGCGGTACATCGGGTAATTGGGGGCAGCCCAGAAATTACCGTCAAGCAGGCCGGCAGCCGCGTTCATCCATTGCAGGAAGGCCCGCGTACGTTTGAGCTTTAAATTGGCATGCAAGTCAACAAAGGGGAAGTTACCAATTTTCTGTTGATTTTGCCAATAGAACCTGCCGGTGGCCGGGTCATAGGCATCGGCAAAGTATTCGGAGTGGTACCTTACGTCAACCCCCAGGTTTGTATAAAGTACTTTTGAAACGACTGTTTTGTAGTTCAGGCTCAAGTAGCCGGTTAGTTGGGGCAAGTGCAGGTAATTTTCCTCACTACTTTTTTGCCAAAGTACTTGTGCCCGCAACAGCCAGTGTTTCGACTCAACATCTTTGTTGGCATAGGCCGCAAGCACCAGCATCTCTCGGCTGCCCTGGTTGGGTAAGGCATCTGTATCGTTGTAAATATAATTGCTGATGAGGGCGTAGTTCATGCCCACGCTCAATTTGTACTGCTGCGAATGGATGCGTGACCGGATAATCATTTCGTTGGTATTGTCGAAACGGTTTTTCCACTGGTAATGGTTCGACCGGAATTCCTGGATGAAGAAATCCGGGACAATCGTGTTTAGTTCGCCGGCGAGATACAAACTGGTGGTGTCCTTGCCAATACGGAGTGGCTTGTACACGTAAGCGCTCAGTTCGGTTTGTCCCGACCTGTAACCGGTGATGTAAATCTTTCCTTGGGCATTCCACTTCCAAAATTGGCCTTCGTCGCGTGATATCCCTCCACCAACAAAGATGTTGTGGTATTTTGCTTTCTTCAGGTATGGGGAGTTGGCGTCGGGCAATGTAGAGCCAATCAGGTTAGGGATTTGCAGGATATGTTCTGGCCAATAGAGGCTGTCTTTCTGGAGCATTTCGATGGCAATCAGGTCATTGCCAATAAAGGCGCGCTTACTGAAGGTGTATTTGCGGTCGGGCGACTCGTAAAATTTAAGTTGGAAAACGTTGGTGAACCGGCGGTAAATGATCGTGTCGTTGGTCGCGGTACGGTTGAGGTAGGCGTTCGGGTAAAATTCCAGGTTTGCATCGGTATCCGTGTAGGTGCGTTCGTTACCTGAATATTCCAGTTGGTGGATGAACCCGGTGATTGGCCGGAAGCTTTCAAAAATTTCACCTTCTTTGGTCTCTTTTTCTTCTCTTTTCCCCAGCCGGTATTCATTGGAAAAGGAAAGCGTATTGTTGCTGATTTCCGAATTCGCATTCAGCATATTCACCAGGTAGGTTTCCGTTTCCTTGTATTCGTTAAGGTCCTGGCCCGGTTGCAAGCCTCCGTTTTCCTGGCTTTGGTACCGGTTAAAGATCAGGTTGAAGTGAGAGCGGTACTGGTCAGAAATATAACTGGAAACAAACCCAATATTGTGGAACTTGTTTTCCTGATGTTGGTAATGGCCGGTGGCCTTGGTTTGGTCGTATAAAAAGGCAAAGTTGAATTTAGGGTTCACGTTTTGGCTGTGAAAAACGTTGAACCGTGTTTCGTTGCGTGTATTCCTATTTTCGCTTTGGCTGTAATCCAGCATCGTGTATGGCGTGGTGGTGTTGAAGTACCTCACCGATTCGGGCAAACGGAGATAAGCATCGTACGACCTGAAAAAGTAAAAGTCCGAGGCTGGCTGGCGACTGAAAAAATCGTTCGACAAGTAGGCGCCTCCCACGTTTCCGGTGAAACCGTTGCTGATGCTTCGCTTGAAAATCGGATTATAAACGTGGAAAAAATTCAGGCTCGTGTCCAGCTCTGCCGTTTCCAGGTTTGCCCCGTAGTTGGTTACTTCCCAGGTGCGGATAATCGACGGGATGTTTTTCTTGGGGCCGTGGTCGTGGTCGTGCTCATCTTCTTCCTGTAACTCCGGGTCTTCTGTTTCTTCGCCGGTAATGGTGGTGCCGCCGCTTCCAAACGTCTGTAGCTCCCGCTGGGCCAACCCCAGGGAGCAGGCCAACAGAAGAATCAATATGGTGCTGTATATTTTTCGGATCATACCGCGGCAAAGATAGTTAAAACTGGCAGCCACCCAGATATCTGCCTCGTAAAAATCTTTAACAAAAGGAAAATGCATGGCTGGGTTTCGTTGGTAGGCTAAAGGTGGTTTAATTGAAAGCCAGCTCCAATGAAATCCTGCCGGAAGAACAAAAGATTATCGGATCAACGGGACCGGGCGTCCCCCATCGGTAGTAACTTTTGCATTTCTGTTGGTAAGTTTTCAATGCTGCACAGTAAGTTTTCGGCAGCACTGTTTAATTTTAAGGCACTTTTGTTTTCCTTATATTTGTGCCAAATTTCAAGAAAAGTATGACTCCAAATTACGATGAAAGTTCCATAAAAACCCTCGACTGGCAGGAGCATATCCGGAAACGGCCGGGTATGTACATTGGTAAACTAGGTGACGGTACGGCCAGTGATGATGGTATTTATGTTTTGCTGAAGGAAGTCATGGACAACTCGGTGGATGAGTTCATGATGGGATTCGGGAAAAAGATTGATGTGAAAGTATCGAACGAGCTGGTCAGCATTCGAGACTACGGTCGGGGCATCCCGCTCGGGAAGCTGAAAGATGCCGCATCAAAAATGAACACGGGAGCAAAATACGATTCCGAAGTGTTTAAAAAATCGGTTGGATTGAACGGGGTCGGGATTAAGGCGGTGAACGCCTTGTCAACCACCTTCAATATCAAGGCTTACCGTGAAGGTCAGGTCAAAGAGATCATTTTTTCGCAGGGGAATGTGTTGGACGAAAAAGAGATTGTTACCAGCGATCAGCCAAACGGCACCGAAGTGAGCTTTGTCCCCGATGCCGATATTTTCAGGAATTACCGGTTCCGCAGCGATTATGTGGAGAACATGATGAAGAACTACTCGTTCCTGAATGCCGGCCTGGTTATCTATTGCAACGGCGAACGCTACCAGTCAAAAAACGGGCTGCGCGATCTGCTGGAAGAATACATGGACACGGAGCCGCTTTACCCGGTCATCCACCTGAAAGGTGAAGATATTGAAGCTGCCATTACGCACGGCAACCAATACGGCGAAGATTATTATTCGTTTGTGAACGGGCAGCATACCACGCAAGGCGGGACACACCTGGTGGCTTTCCGCGAGGCCATTGTGAAAACCATCCGCGATTTCTACAAAAAGGATTTTGACCCGTCTGATATACGGGCGTCCATCATTGCCGCCATTAGTATCAAAGTGGAGGAGCCGGTTTTTGAGTCGCAGACAAAAACCAAGCTGGGGTCGCGCGATATTGGCCCCGATGGGCCGAGTGTACGTAACCACGTGGTTAACTTCATCCAAAAAGAACTGGATAATTATCTGCATAAAAATCAGGATGTTGCCGAAGTCCTGTTGCGCCGCATCCAGGAATCGGAGCGAGAGCGGAAAGCCATTTCGGGCATCAAAAAGCTGGCCAAGCAACGGGCAAAAAAAGCCAACCTGCACAACCGGAAACTGCGCGATTGCCGGGTCCATTACAACAGCAGTGCCGAGCGCAAAGCAGAGTCGAGCATTTTCATCACCGAGGGGGACTCGGCCAGCGGTTCTATCACCAAGTCGCGCGATGTGAACACCCAAGCCGTTTTTAGTTTGAAAGGAAAACCGCTGAACACTTACGGGCTGACCAAAAAGGTGGTGTACGAAAATGAAGAGTTCAACCTGCTGCAGGCAGCGCTGAACATCGAAGAAAGCATGGACGACCTGCGCTACAACAAGGTCATCATTGCCACCGATGCCGACGTGGATGGGATGCACATCCGCTTGTTGCTGATCACGTTCTTTTTGCAGTTTTTTCCCGAGTTGGTCCGGAAAGGCCATTTGTACATTTTGCAAACCCCGTTGTTCCGGGTGCGGAACAAAAAGAAAACATATTATTGTTATACCGATGAAGAACGCGTGTCGGCGATCAGCGAACTTGGAAAGACAGCCGAGATCACCCGGTTTAAAGGGCTGGGGGAAATTTCGCCGGACGAGTTTAAAAACTTTATCGGGCCCGACATCCGGCTGGAACCGGTGCTGATGAAAAAGCACGAGTCGGTTTCGCAAATGCTGGAATTTTATATGGGAAAAAACACCCCCGAGCGTCAGGACTTCATCATCGAAAACCTGTACGTGGAGAAGGATGAAGTGTAATAAACAATGCCAAATTGAAAAGTTGTGAGCGAAGAGGATATCAGAACAGACCAAAAGGGATCTGAGGAAAATAAGGACAACATCACCTACCTGTCGGGGATGTACCAAAATTGGTTTCTCGACTATGCATCGTACGTCATCCTTGAACGTGCCGTGCCGTATGTAAATGACGGGCTGAAACCGGTCCAGCGCCGCATTTTGCATGCCATGAAAGAGATGGACGACGGCCGTTACAACAAAGTGGCCAACATCATCGGGCAAACCATGCAGTATCATCCGCACGGCGATGCATCCATCGGCGATGCGCTCGTGCAACTGGGACAAAAAGACTTGCTCATTGACATGCAGGGAAACTGGGGTAACATCCTGACCGGCGACGGCTCTGCAGCGCCGCGTTACATCGAGGCACGTTTGTCGAAATTAGCGCTCGATGTGATTTTCAACCCCAAAACCACCCAGTGGAAACTGTCCTACGACGGACGAAATAAAGAACCGATCACTCTGCCGGTAAAATTTCCGTTGTTGCTGGCGCAGGGCGTGGAGGGTATTGCTGTCGGGTTGGCGTCCAAAATCCTTCCGCATAATTTTATCGAATTGATTGATGCCTCGATTGCTTATTTGAAGGGCGAGGAGTTTGTGCTGTACCCCGACTTCCCTACCGGCGGTTCAGTGGATGTGTCGAAATACAACGACGGCCTGCGTGGCGGCGCTGTTAAAGTGCGGGCGAGAATCGAAAAGCAGGACAGCAAAACGCTTGTTATTACCGAATTGCCATTCAGTAAAACCACCACCACACTGATCGAATCGATTATCAAGGCAAATGAAAAGAACAAAATCAAGGTTAAGCGGATCGATGACAATACTTCGGATAAGGTAGAAATTTTGGTGCATTTGGCGCCCGGCGTTTCGTCCGACAAAACCATCGACGCCTTGTATGCTTTCACCGATTGCGAGGTGTCCATTTCGCCGAACTCCTGCATTATTGAAGATGACAGACCATTGTTCCTTGGTGTCGGCGATATTCTGAAACGAAACACCACGCAAACAGTTTATCTGTTGAAGCTTGAACTGGAGATCCGAAAAGGTGAGCTACAGGAAGCGTTGCATTTCTCATCGCTCGAGAAAATATTCATCGAAGAGCGGATTTATAAAGATAAGGAGTTTGAGCAGGCCGAAAATATGGACGAGGCCATCGCGCATATCGACAGGCGGTTGGAGCCGTGGAAACCGACCTTCATCCGCGAAGTTACCCGCGAGGATATCCTGAAACTGATGGAGATCCGCATGGCGCGTATCCTGAAATTCAATACCGACAAAGCGAATGACCACATCCGTTCCATCGAAGAGGAAATCAAGCAAATCGACTACAATATTGAACACATCATTCCTTACACTATTGAGTATTTTGAAAGGATAAGGGCCAAGTACGGGAAAGGAAAAGAACGGAAAACCGAACTGCGGAATTTTGAAAATATTGTTGCCTCCAAAGTGGTGGTGGCCAACGAAAAACTGTACATCGACCACGAAGAAGGCTTCATGGGTACCAGCCTGAAAAAAGCCGAATACGTGTGCGATTGCTCGGATATTGACGATGTCATCGTTTTCCGGAAAGATGGCACGTATTTTATCACCAAAGTGTCCGAGAAAGCGTTCATCGGTAAAAATATTCAGCACCTGGCCGTTTTCAAAAAGAACGACAACCGGACCATTTACAACGTGGTTTACCGCGATGGAAAACTCGGCCATTTCTACATGAAACGCTTCGCCGTTACCGGTGTGACCCGCGACAAGGAATACGACCTCACCCGGGGGACCGCCGGATCGCGCATTTGGTATTTCAGCGAAAACCCCAACGGCGAAGCCGAAGTGTTGCGCGTAACCTTAAAGCCCAAAGCCCGCTTGAAGCGCATGATGTTTGAGGTTGATTTTGGCGACCTGGCCATCAAGGGGCGCGGCGCCATGGGAAATATCCTGACCAAATACGAAGTGCATAAAATTGTCCTCAAAGAAAAGGGCATCTCCACGCTGGGTGGACGAAAAATCTGGTTCGATCAGGATGTGTTACGCCTGAACTCGGATGGCCGGGGCAAGTTCCTGGGCGAGTTCCAGGGCGACGACCAAATTTTGGTGCTGTACAAAAACGGCGAATACCAGTTGTACAACTTCGATCTTTCCAACCATTTCGACCCCGATATACTCGGCATCGAAAAGTACGATCCGTCTAAAGTACTTTCGGTGGTTTATTACGATGCCGAACAGGCTTTTTATTACGTGAAGCGATTTGAAATAGATGAGATTACAGGTAAACGGATCAGCTTCATTGGCGAAAACCCGGCCAATAAGCTGGTCAGCATCACCTGGGTGCGCTACCCGCGGCTCGAAATTGAATTTGGTGGGAAAAATGCGCAGCGCGAAAATGAGATCATTGAGATTTCCGAATTTATTGGCGTTAAATCGTACAAAGCCCGTGGAAAACGATTAACGAACTTCGAGGTGGAAAACATAAAAGAACTCGAACCTGTTATTAGGGATGAAGATGACAAACCGGAGGTGGAGGAAGAAGGGGCAGAACTGGATGCCGAAGATATTCCTTTTGAAGTGAACCGTCCGGATGATCATGAAGATACAAACCAAATGTCGTTGTTTTAGATGAGAATTTACCTGATTGGCTATATGGGCTCCGGGAAAACCACCCTGGGCCGGGAGCTTGCCGCAAAATTGCGTTTTTCCTTTCTGGATTTGGATAAGTACCTGGAGAAGAAGTATTTCAAAACCATTCCGCAGATATTTGAGGAGGAAGGAGAGGCTGCTTTCCGGTTGAAGGAACAGGCCTGCCTGCACGAAGTTTCCGAATTCGAAGATGTGGTGGTCGCCACAGGCGGCGGCGCTCCCTGTTTTTTCGATAATATGGACGTGATGAACCGCACGGGCTACTGTGTTTTTCTGGATGTTGATTCCGAAGAGCTTGCCAGCCGATTAATGCAATCAAAAACGGAGCGCCCGCTGATTAAGGGAAAATCGCCCGATGAGCTGGTGGATTTCATCGATAAAATGATGGAAAAGCGCCGCCCGTATTACGAACGGGCAAGTTATATTGTTTCAGGGACAAATATTACCCCGGAAGAAATTCTGGTCCGAATTGAATTTGAACATGGTTAAACTTGAAATATGTGCCCTTGCTTCGGGCAGTAACGGGAATTGTTATTACATCGGCAATGAGCATGAAGCGCTTCTGGTGGATGCGGGGCTGTCGGCCCGGCAGTTGCAGTTGCGGATGGCCGATTGTGGATTGGATCCTGTCAAGATCAAAGCGATTCTGATCACTCACGAGCACAGCGATCATTGTCGTGGGGCGCGTGTCCTGGGCAAGCGACTGCGGGTACCGGTTTACCTGACTAAGAAAACCTATCTGGTGATGGGCCGTGCCAAGCAGCCCGAGCAGGTGATGTGGTTCGATCGTGATCAACCGTTTCAACTGGGTGGATTTGAAGTTTTCCCTTTCTCCAAACAGCACGATGCCGTTGAGGCGTGCTCGTTCCGAATTGGGTATGCCGGTCGGCAAATCGGCATTATGACGGATATTGGTGAACCCTGCGAACAGGTGAAAATGCATTTTTCTCTGTGTCACGCAGTTTTTCTGGAAAGCAATTACGATGAGGATATGCTGTGGACCGGGCCTTATCCGTATGTGCTGAAAGAACGGGTGGCATCAGCCTATGGACATTTGTCGAACAACCAAGCTGTTCGGTTAGCTACGGAACATGCCGGTGCCGATTTGCAAACCATTTTCCTGAGCCATTTGTCGGGCGAAAACAATACACCGGAGAAAGCCATTGACGCTTTTCATCCGTTGAATGAGCGATACCGCATTGAGCTGACTTCGAGACATGCACCAACCGAAGTTTTTCGGGTATAGAAAAACGGAAATACAATCAGGCAGGTAGTTGGAAAATGAAAAAGCCCGAAAGAATCGGGCTTCTAAAAGAACAAACAGTGATAAATATCTTAAATTGAAGAGCTGGCCCCAAGGCCTCTGCTCAATTTCCGAATTAATCGACTTTTGTTACGTTCGTGGCAATTGGTCCTTTTTTACCTTGACCAACTTCAAATTCAACGGTCTCATCAGGTTCGAGACCAGCGAAGGCATTAACCAAACCTGAACGGTGGACAAAAATGTCTTTGTTCTCTTCGGTCAGGATAAATCCAAAACCTTTGGTTTCGTCATACCATTTTACAGTACCTTTCATGATCAAGCTCGTATTAGTAGTTTGATCTGAAATTGTTGTCTCTGCGGCCATAGCCTCCGCTATTGCCACCACGGGTGTTTCCGCCACGGAAACCACCACCGCCGCCACCGGAAGGTCTGCGGTTGTTGTTGTCTCTCTTTTTCTCGATCGACTCGTTTACAACCATGCTTCTTCCTTCAACTTCGGCGCCGTTTAACTCTTCAATGGCTTTTTTCGCTTCATCGTCGTTAGCCATTTCAACAAAGCCGAAGCCTTTACTTTTTCCTGTGAATTTGTCTGAGATTAATTTTACAGAGCTTAATTCACCATACTCCTCAAAAATTTCCCGGATATCATCTTCAGTGATCGAGTAATTGAGGTTTCCTACAAAAATGTTCATAATCAATAAAAAAATAAAAGTGTGAGCGACAAATGTAGGCTAATTTTGATTCTAAAAAAATTAATACTGAAAAATATAGCAATTATTTGTCTTTTTTGGATGGCTAATTATCAAAATGGATATAAAATGGCTGTTTTTCAGGATAGAAGGGTAGAGTGACGACTGAAAATTGCCTGGTTTTTTTGGGTTAGTTTTCTGCTTGATCGGGAAATACTGTCAAAAAACAACCGGCCCTTTTGGTGGTTTCACCTGATGGGGCCGGTTGTTAAATTGTATTCGTGTTGTTTAAGGCTTTTTCGTAAATTTATTCCTGCCAGATCTTTGCTTTAACAGGTTTTTTTGACTCTCGCCCTTTTACGTGCCTTAGTTGTTTAGCAGATTGTCGCTCAGCGCTTGCAAGGTTTGTTTCTTATGGCTGGTTGGCACCAATACCGAAATATTGTGACGGCTTCCGCCATACGAAATCATCCGGATCGGGATTCCCTCCAGCGCGGTGAACACCTTGGCTGCAAAACCATGTTCGTCGCCAATAATATCGCCAACAATGCAAATGATCGATTGGTCTTCGTCCACTTCTACTTCGCCGTATTCTTTAAGTTCTTTCAAGATGTCGTCCAGCTTCCGGGTGTTGTCGATAGTCAGCGAAACCGCGACTTCTGAAGTTGAGATCATGTCGATGGGGGTTTTGAAAAATTCGAAAATCTCGAAAAGGTTCTTCAGGAAACCGTAAGCCATCAACATGCGGTACGAGCGGACTTTAATGGCTGTAATGCCATCCTTGGCAGCAACTGCCTTGATGCCGGCGCCGCTTGATTGGGCTGTGATGAGGGTGCCGCTGTCGGTTGGGTTCATGGTGTTTTTCAACCGCACGGGTATGTTTTGCAGTTTTGCCGGCAATACGGTTTGCGGGTGGAGGATTTTTGCACCGAAATAAGCCAACTCGGCCGCTTCGTTAAACGATAGCTGTTCAATTTTTTTTGTGTTGGTCACAAAGCGCGGATCATTGTTGTGAAATCCGTCGATATCGGTCCAAATCTCAATTTCTTCCGAATCAATGGCTGCTCCAATTAACGACGCTGTGTAGTCCGAACCGCCGCGCTGCAGGTTGTCAACTTCATCATTGGCATTCCGGCAAATAAAACCTTGAGTAATGTAATAGTCGGCATCGCCGGATTCTTCCAGCACCGGAGCAATCAGCTCTTTAATAGCGTTCAGGTCGGCAGCTTTGTCCGAATCGATGCGCATGAAGTCGAGCGCCGGCAGCAATTTAGTGTTGTACCCGTTTTCGAGCATCAACTGGGTAAACAGTGCGGTTGAGATCAGTTCTCCCTGTGCTAAAATGGTTTTTTCGCCAACTTCGTGGAATTCGCCCGAGGTAAATGATTTGATCGTGTCGAAGGCTGCCTTGACGGCTTTTTCGCCTTCCTTTTTTGTGCCGGCATTTTTGAGGAGTGACTTCACCACTTCTTCGTAGTTTTTTTCCAGCTTATTGATTTGAACGCGTGCGGCGTCTTTATTTTTTTTATACAGGTAATCGGCAATTTCAACCAGTGCATTCGTTGTGCCCGACATGGCCGACAGCACAACCAGCTTTTTCTCACCATCGGTAATCAGTTTCATGACTGCGTGCATGTTCTCAACGCTTCCGACGGAGGTCCCTCCAAACTTCAAAACTTTCATGTTGCGATTTTTTTTCTTTAAACTGTTTGTAATCGAGGGACAAAGATGAAAAATTTTATCTGATTTCTAAAAGAAAAACACGCAGGATGAATAATTATCCACAAAAAATGAATAAAAATTTATACAACTACGGGTTGTCTCCGTTAACTACCAGTGTGTGAGCTTTGTATCGTCTTTGTTTAATTTGATAATTGATTCACCGGTTTGCTTGCGGCGTGAAAATTCGTGTTGTACAAAACCTTGACCCTCATTCAATAATGTCATTTATTTGTATGTAGAATTAAAACGGTGGATGCCCAGTCTCTTCTCAGGAGATTCATGTGCAGTTAGGGGTGGTTGCACGGGCATCCACCTTTTTTTAGAAACTACCGTAAATGGCGTGTTTCTCCGAGTTGAAGTAAATGGTGGAATAAATGTTGAGCCCTTCGCGGTTGGTAAACAGTTTCCGCTCGACATATAATACCGGATCACCTTTTTTGATGTTCAGCAGTTTCCCGATGGTTTCGTCCGCCTTCAGTGCTTTTAGTTTTTGCTGGCCGCCTTTAATCTCAATTTGGTATTGGGTGCGTAAAATTTCAAACAATGATTTATTCTCGAACGACCGGCTGGTGAACCGGGGCAGGTTGATGTTCGGGATATGGTTGATGTCGTAAAAAACCGGTTGTCCATTCACAAAACGCAGCCGTTCCATATAAAGGCAGCCAAAGTCTTTTTCAACTTCCGACAGGTCGAAATGAAACGGCTCCGGCCAAGCTCTTATTTGTGGCTTTTGCAAAATCTGGGTTTGCAGATATTGACTTCCAATGGCTGTTGAGGTTCCCGAAATGGACAAAATGCCAATATCTTGCGGCGGTTTCCGGACAATGCTCCCTTTGCCTTGTTTCTTTATAATAAAACCGTCCCGCACCAGCGCTTCCAATGCATGTCGCACTGTTGGGCGGGTAACATTGTGCACGGCGCTCAATTCGTTTTCGGAAGGAAGCAGGCTGCCCTCTTCGTAAACACCCGACAAGATGTGCCGGCGCAGGATTTCATA
Source organism: Mangrovibacterium sp. (assembly GCA_050178015.1). Taxonomy (GTDB): domain Bacteria; phylum Bacteroidota; class Bacteroidia; order Bacteroidales; family Prolixibacteraceae; genus Gaoshiqia. Next base: position 14,654 of record JBFXGM010000028.1, on the reverse strand, counting down.
CAGTTTTTTGTATTGCGGTATTTTGTCTTCTTCTGCCATTTGTGTTGAAATGTTGACCAAAAATAAGAAAAATAATTAATTTTTGAACTCATACTTGTATATACAAGTTATATGATATAAGTTTACAACCGAAAATTAAATAATAGCTATAGATAGGTATTACGGTGACTTATTTAGTTTTCTATTGTCTCGATTATGTATTAACAAGTGAAATAGAATTATATGGCTGTACCGGTAATTATGCCCCGGCAGGGGCAATCAGTTGAGACCTGTATCATTGGCGAATGGTACAAGCAGGTTGGTGAAGAAGTGAAGGCAGGCGAAGTCCTGTTTTCGTACGAAACCGACAAAGCATCGTTTGAAGAGGAAGCCAAAGAGGACGGCGAATTACTGGCCGTATTTTTTGAGGCCGGCGATGAAGTACCCGTGCTGACCAATGTCGCGGTTCTGGGCAAAAAGGGGGAGGCTTTTGATGAGTTTCGTCCCGGTGGGCAAGCAGCGCCGACCAGTACCGAAACGGCAGTTCCCGTAGTTAAAACAGCGCCTGCGTCTGAAAAGAAAGAAGTCATTCTGGTTGAAAGGCAGGAGGGCAACGTGAAGATTTCGCCGCGGGCCAAAGCGATGGCCGAAAAAATGGGCGTTCCTGTTGAACGAATCCAGGGTAGTGGCCCGCATGGGCGAATTATTGCACAGGATGTGGAAAATGCCGCTCAGTCGTCACCAAAAATGACGCCGCTGGCTCAGGAAAAAGCAAAATCCGAAAACCTGGCTCCGGCAAAAGAAACGACCGGTTTGGGTGGCCGCGCCAGCGCTGCCGACCTGATCAGCTACAACCCGGTTTACGGCGACGACTTCGAAGTGAAGAAGCTGACCAATATCCGCAAGTTGATTGCCAAAGCGATGCACCAGTCGCTGCAAAACTCGGCACAGCTGACACACCACATGAGCGCCGATGCCCGCAAGATTATGGCCCTGCGCAAACAGTTCAAAAAGAAACTGGAAGCAGGAGAAATCTCGCAAAATATTACCATTAATGATTTGGTTTGCTTTGCGGTCATCAAAGCTTTGAGGAAATTCCCGCAGGTGAACACGCACTTTATTGGCGACAGCATGCGATGGTTCAAGAAAGTGCACCTCGGTTTGGCCGTTGATACCGAGCGCGGCTTGATGGTGCCTGCCGTGAAAAATGCCGATGATTTGTCGATTGAAGGACTGTCGTCGCAATTGGCATCGGTGGCCGGAGCAGCTCGCAAAGGAAATGTTGACCCCGAATTGCTGAAACCCGAAGCCGCCAGCTTCACGGTTTCCAACCTGGGCAACTACGGTGTGGAAATGTTCACCCCGGTGATCAACCTTCCGCAAACCGCGATACTGGGCGTGTGTACCATTGTGCCGCGTCCGAAAGATTTGGGCGATGGCGTGTACGGCTTCGTGCCGATGATGGGCCTTTCGCTCACATATGACCACCAGGCACTGGATGGCGGAGAAGCAACGCTCTTTCTGAAAGAAATAAAAGACCAAATTGAAAACATGACAATTTAGACGGCTGGATTCTCAGATATTCAGACTGCTGGACAAGAAAGTCTGAGAATCTAACAATCCGAAAATCTAACAATCTAAAACGAAATGAGTAACAAATTCGATATAGCAATTATGGGTGGTGGCCCTGCCGGTTATGTCGCGGCCGAACGTGCCGGGGCAAAAGGACTGAGCGTGGTCATCTTTGACAAGAGAGCGTTGGGAGGGGTGTGCCTGAACGAAGGCTGCATCCCTACCAAAACGCTTTTGAATTCGGCAAAAGTGCTCGAATATGCACACGAGGCTGAAAAATATGGCGTAAAGGTTGAAGGCGTTGGTTTCGACTTCAAAAAAATTATGGCCCGCAAAGACAAAGTGGTGCGCAAGCTGGTCTCTGGCGTTGGTGTAAAAATGAAACACGCAAAAGCCGAAGTGGTAATGGCCGAAGCTGTCATCAAAGAAAAGCGGGGCGATGTGATTACCATCACTGCGGAGGGAAATGAATACCAGGCCAGCCGTTTACTGATTTGTACCGGCTCGGAGGCTGCCGTTCCGCCCATTCCCGGCCTGGACAAAGATGTGGTGCTGACCAACCGCGAAATTCTTCAGTTGAAAGAAGTTCCCGAAAGCCTGGTTGTTATTGGCGGTGGGGTGATCGGAAGTGAATTTGCCGATTTCTTCAACGCCATGGGTACCAAGGTAACGGTAATTGAAATGCTGCCCGAAATCCTGACCGGTGTGGATGAAGAAATTGCCGCTTTTGTCCGCAAAGAATTTACCAAACGGGGCATTGAATATCACTTAAATGCTAAAGTTACCGAACTGAAAGGTAAGGAAGTCATTTTTGAAAAAGACGGAAAAGTGCAATCGGTGACTGGCGAACAGATATTGCTGTCGGTTGGTCGCCGCCCAAATGTGCAGGGAATTGGCCTCGAAAATATTGGCGTGGAGTTTTCACCCAAAGGAATTAAAATTGACCAGTTTTGCCGGACCAATATTCCCAATGTGTATGCAGCCGGTGATATCACCGGATTTTCGCTACTCGCCCACACGGCCAGCCGCGAAGGTGAAGTGGCTGTGAACCACATGTTGGGGCGAAAGGATGTGATGCGCTACAATGCTATCCCGGGCGTGGTGTACACCCATCCGGAAGTTGCAGGGGTTGGCCTCACCGAATCTGCCGCCAAAGCACAGGGCATGGAAGTGGAAACCCGCAAATTGCCGATGGCCTATGCCGGACGTTTTATCGCCGAAAACGAAGGCAAAGACGGTTTTTGCAAGGTGATTGTCGGTAAGAAATACAAGGAAATTCTGGGTGTTCATCTGGTTGGTGGAGCTTGTTCCGAAATGATTTGGGGTGCCTGCGCGCTCATCGAGGCCCAACTGCGTGTGCAGGATGTCGAAGAAATCGTCTTCCCGCACCCAACCGTGAGCGAAATCATCAAGGAAACGATATTCCAGTTTTAATTAAACACGAAGACGCAAAGGCACTAAGATTATTTTTTGTGACTTCGTGACTTTGTGTTGAAATAGAAAAAATTATAAAATACATACAAAGATGCCAAAAGTACAATTTATTGATCCGCAAGAAGTCAGGAAGGCTGGCGAAGTAACCTTCAAGCCGGTTCCTGTTAACCAATACAGCAAAAGTATTGAAGACGAGAAAGCCAATTTCTCGAAAGAAGATTTCCTTCGTATTTACCACGACATGGTGGTGATCCGCGAGTTCGAGACTATGCTCAACGAGATTAAAATCAAGAGCGAATACAATGGTATTGCCTATAACCACCCCGGACCGGCCCACTTGTCGATCGGGCAGGAAGCAGCGGCAGTGGGGATGGCCTACACGTTGGGAGTAGAAGATTTTATCTTCGGTTCGCATCGTTCGCACGGCGAAATCCTGGCCAAAGGATTGTCGGCGATTCACAAACTGACAGATGAACAACTGACCCAGGTGATGGAAAACCACTTCGATGGAAAAACCTTTGCACCGGTAAAAGCCAATTTCAAGGGTTCGGTGAAAGAACTGGCCATCCGTTTCTTGATTTATGGAACCCTGGCTGAAATATTTGCTCGCGAAACCGGCTTCAACCGCGGTTTGGGTGGATCGATGCACGCCTTCTTTACCCCATTTGGCGTTTATCCGAACAACGCCATCGTGGGTGGTTCGGGCGACATTGCCGTGGGTGCAGCCCTTTTCAAAAAAGTAAACCGGAAAGACGGCATTGTGGTGGCCAACATTGGTGATGCCTCGATGGCTTGCGGCCCGGTTTGGGAAGGCTTGGCTTTTGCCACGATGGACCAGTTCCACCATCTATGGGAAGGCGATATGCAAGGCGGTTTGCCGCTGATCATCAACATCATGAATAACCAGTACGGCATGGGCGGACAAACTTGCGGCGAAACGATGGGCTACAAAGTGGCCGCCCGCATTGGCGCCGGGCTGAATGCCGACCAGATGCACGCCGAGCGTGTTGACGGCTACAACCCGCTGGCCGTGATTGACGCCTACAAACGCAAACGTAAAATACTGGAAGAAAAGCGTGGCCCCGTGCTGCTCGATGTGCTCACCTACCGTTTCAGCGGGCACTCGCCCTCGGATGCTTCTTCCTACCGTTCGAAAGAAGAAATTGAAGCCTGGCAGGCGGTGGACTCCATCATCTGGTTTGGCAACGAACTGGTAAAAGCGGGTGTAACCACCGAGGCCGAACTGGAAGCCGTTAAATCGAATACCACCGATCTGATTACCTGGGGCGTGAAACTGGCGATCGACGACCAGGTTTCGCCGCTGATGGACATGGAGAAATATCCGGAGTTGATTGGCGAAATGATGTTTTCGGGCGAGTCGGTTGATAAAATGGAAGATCGCCAGCCGGATGTGAACCACCCGATGGAAGAAAACCCGCGCGTGAAACAGCTGGCTACCAAAGAACGCTTTGCCTTTGATGAAAACGGGAAACCTTTCTCGAAAATTAAGCAATACGGTTTACGCGACGGCTTGTTCGAAGCCATCATCGACCGCTTCTATAAAGATCCAACCTTGGTTGCTTACGGTGAAGAAAACCGGGACTGGGGCGGAGCATTTGCCGTGTACCGCGGTTTGACGGAAGCCCTGCCGTATCATCGTCTGTTTAACTCGCCGATATCCGAGGCATCGATCGTGGGAACAGCAATCGGCTACGCGATGTGCGGTGGCCGCGTGATCCCCGAGATTATGTACTGCGACTTCCTGGGCCGTGCCGGCGACGAGGTGTTCAACCAGTTGCCGAAATGGCAGGCCATGAGCGGAAACGTCATCAAAATGCCGGTGGTGGTGCGCGTGTCGGTTGGTTCGAAATACGGCGCCCAGCATTCGCAGGACTGGACGGCCCTTCCGGCCCACATTCCCGGGTTGAAAGTTGTCTTCCCCGTTACGCCATACGATGCCAAAGGATTGATGAATGCCGCCCTGCAGGGGACCGACCCGGTGATCTTCTTCGAAAGCCAGCGTATTTACGATATCGGCGAACAGTTCCACAAAGGCGGAGTGCCCGAAGGTTATTACGAAATTCCGTTTGGTGAGCCGGATGTGAAACGCGAAGGGAAAGATGTGACCATCCTGACCATTGGGGCAACACTGTACCGTGCGTTGGAAGCTGCCGATATTTTACAGGAAAAATACGGCATGAGCGCCGAGGTGATTGATGCCCGTTCGCTGGTGCCGTTCAACTACGAGCCGGTAATCGAGTCGTTGAAAAAGACCGGACGCATAGTGATTTCGGGCGATGCCTCGGCCCGCGGATCGTTTATGCGCGAGTTGGCTTCGAACATTACCGAGCTGGCTTTCGACGAACTGGATGCGCCGCCGGTAGTGGTGGGCTCGCGCAACTGGATTACCCCTGCTTACGAACTTGAAGAAGCGTTCTTCCCGCAGGCTGGCTGGATTATCGATGCCATCCACGAAAAAATCGTTCCGCTGAAAGGGCACGTGGTGAAAACCAATTTCACCGAACCGGAACAAATCCGAAGAAGTAAATTAGGAGTTTAAAAGTTCTTTTTTCCAATTTAGGTATAAAAGCCCTGTTGCCTTTGGCGGCGGGGCTTTTAAATTGGTTTTCAGTCAGGATTTTGGTTTTGTAGGGAATCGGACGTTTCTTAATTTTGGTAAAAAACTGAAGAGATGCCAAAAATTTACGAATATTTGGGAATTTTGATTTTTTTCTATTCGAATGAACATGAACCAATCCATGTTCATGCAAAAAAAGGTGAGTTTGAAAGTAAAGCTGAATTTTTCATTGAAAATGGTGTGATTATAGAAATCAGGATTACCAATGTGAGAGGATCCAACCCTTTAACCGGGAAAGAGTCAAAAGATTTTAAGACTTTTTTGAATGTTTACGCTAACAAAATAGTTGAAAAATGGGTAGATTATTTCGTCTATCACAAAGAAGTACCTTTTGAGAAAATAAACGGAAAATTGAAATGAAGATTGTAGAGGAATATAGAGAGGAGTACGGTAACCCACTTAAAATTGATTCGGCTAAATATGCAGGCGATTTTGCCGTCCGGATTAGGTTTACCGACGGCACAGAGAAATTGGTGGATTTTAAGCCGTTCCTGTCCAAAGCTCAGCACCCATCCATCAAGAAATACCGGGAAGAAGCCTTGTTTAGGAATTATCGGATTGTTGACGGGAATTTGAATTGGAACGATTATGAACTCATTTTTCCGATCTGGGATTTATATACGGGAAGAATCGGGGCATAAATGAGATCGTATTTATTGGCGAAATGGATGTGTCATTTGCCCGGATTTCCGTATTTTCATCTTCCGAAACAAAACCAATGAAACGATGGAAGATTTAGCAATCGGTACACGGGTAAAACACCCGGTTTACGGCGAGGGGATTGTCAGCCGTTCGCACCTCACCATTTACGAAATATTTTTTGAGCGGGGCGGGAAAATGGAACTCACCAAGTACAACGCCGACCTGGATGTAATCAGCGCACCTGAGGAAAAGCCGCGCACCGGCCTTACCCTGGCTGAAGTGGAGAAGGCCATGACCTATGTGCTTGACAAATACCAGGGTCTGACTTATGTCGTGAAGATGGCCGACAAATGGAAGGGTGGCACCCTGGAAATGAAGCCGGCCAATCCGGAATTGCAGTCGAAGGAAGTGCCGATGGAAACCTTCTTTCACAAGATTGTGATGCTGCGTGACCGACTGCGCGTGCTGGAGCAAAACATCAACAGCCACCCCAAACTGGATGACGACGATAAAGTAACGTTGCAACAGTATATTACCCGTGCTTATGGTAGCCTGACTACCTTCAATATCCTTTTTGCGGATAAGGACGATTATTTCAAAGGGCAGTCAAAATAGAGTATCCGCCTATCCGTTGAGCGGTTTTAAACCGCTTAGCGGATACAACCAAATTTAAAATGAAGTACTATGTCGGACTTGCCTGATTTTATAGCTGGCTTGCCCAAAGCCGAATTGCATCTGCACATTGAAGGTACGCTGGAGCCGGAACTGCTTTTTAAACTGGCCGAGCGCAATCAAATTCAACTGAAATACCAATCGGTGGACGAGCTGAGGCAGGCGTACAGGTTCAATAACCTGCAGGATTTCCTGAATATTTATTACGAAGGAGCGAACGTGTTGCGCGAGGAGCAGGACTTTTACGACCTCACCTGGGCCTATTTGCTGAAATGCCGGGAGCAACATGTGGTGCATACGGAGATCTTTTTCGACCCGCAAACCCATACCTCGCGAGGCATTTTGTTTGCCACGGTGATCAACGGCATCAATCATGCCCTGCAGGATGCGAAGGAGAAATTGGACATTTCGAGCCGGTTGATCATGTGTTTCCTGCGTCATCTCGACGAAGCTTCTGCTTTTCAAGTCTTGGAGCAGGCGCTCGATTATAAAGACCTGATTGTTGGGGTTGGATTGGATTCATCAGAAAAAGGCAACCCGCCTTCCAAGTTCGAGCGGGTGTTTTCCAAAGCCCGGGAGGAGGGTTTTCTCACGGTGGCCCATGCCGGCGAGGAAGGCCCGGTGGAATACGTTCGCGAAGCCGTCGATTTATTGAAAGTTTTCCGCATCGATCACGGGAATGCCTCGATTAATGATGAGCAACTGGCTGATGAACTGGTGAAGAAGAAAATCCCGCTCACGGTTTGCCCGCTGTCGAACCTGGCGCTGAACGTGGTGCCCGACCTGAAAAGCCATCCGCTGAAAAAACTGCTCGACCGCGGCCTGCTGGTAACGGTCAATTCCGACGACCCGGCCTATTTTGGCGGCTACATTAACGAAAACTATCTGGCCATTGCCCGGGCGTTGAACCTTTCCAGGGCCGATCTGTGCCAACTGGCAAGAAACTCGTTTCGCGGAAGCTTGCTTACCGCTAAAGAGCAGGAAAAATACCTGAATTCGGTTGACTCCTTTTGCAGGCGGTAGGGCGGATATTTTTTTCTTATTGCACTTCCGATACAGGACACCAAAGGATAGCTGTCCGGTTTGATTTTATTTCTTTTGTAGTAATAATCCGAAATAAATAAAATCAAGCATATGAATGTAACAGTTTTTGCCAAATATCCGTCCCCGGAACTCCTTCGGGAGACTGCGGATGGGTTCGATCAGGAAGTGCTCCAGGTGAACGGGCATTTTCACACGCCGTATTCGTTCAGCGCATTTTCCGAGATCCGTCAGGTGTTTGAAATGGCGCAAAAAGAGGGCGTAACGGTGCTCGGGGTGAACGACTTTTATACCACCGACGGGTACGAAGAGGTAAATGAGCTGGCCAAAGAATTCCGCATTTTCCCATTGTTCAACATCGAGTTTATGAGCTTGCAAAAAGATTTGCAGGCTGCCGGTGTTCGGGTAAACGACCCCAACAATCCCGGACGTACCTATTTTAGCGGCAAAGGGTTGAAATTTCCGGTGTTGCTGAACGTGGAAATGGTGGAACGCTTGTTTGGTGTGCAGGACGAAAGTAACCGCCAGACTGCCGAAATGGTGGAGAAACTGAATGACTTTCTGAAAGAGCTGGGGGCCGGTTTCTCATTTTCGTTCAACGAAATAAAAGAGAAATATGCCAAAAACCTGGTACGCGAGCGTCACTTGGCCAAAGCGTTGCGCGAGGCTGTGGTCGCCAATTTTTCTACAGAAGATGAGCAAAAAGCATTCTTCGAAAAGCTGTTCTCGGGCAAGGCGGCTAAGTCGGCCATGAGCGATGCTGCCGGACTGGAAAACGAAATTCGCGGCAACCTGTTGAAATCGGGCGGCCGTGCTTTTGTGCCCGAAGACGACAAAGCCTTCCTGAGCCTGGAGCAAGTGATCGAGTTGATTGTGAAGGCAGGCGGTATTCCCTGTTACCCCGTTTTGCTCGACAATCCGAAGGGCGAATTTACCGATTACGAAGGCGATTTTGAAAAGCTGTACAAAAGCCTGGTGGCGAAAGATGTGTATATGCTGGAGCTGATTCCCGGTCGGAACAAGCCGGAAATCCTGGAAGAATTTGTCAACTTCTTCCACCAAAAAGGTTTTGTGATCACCTTTGGCACCGAGCACAACACGCCGCAGCTCGACCCGATAACCGTATTGGGTGGCGACGGTAAGGAACTAAGCCCGGAGATGAAAAAAATCGGTTACGAAGGCGCCTGCGTCATTGCAGCGCACCAGTACCTGAAAGCCAAAGGCAAATCGGGCTACCTGTTTAAGTCGGGCAAGGCGAAAGTGAAAAAGCGCGCCGAATTTGTGGCCCTTGGAAATGCGGTCATCAAAAAATTCATCCGCCCTTGAGGGGTTGATGATTAGCGATTAGCGATTTGCGATGGGAAATCCGGAACTCGAAACTTGTCCGCCAGCTGGCGGATGAAACTTGGAACTTGGATCCGGCAGTGGCCGGAGTAAACACCTGGAACTTGAAACTTGGAATTTGAAACTTGAAACTTGAAAAATGGAACAAGGAATAAACGATTTAATTGAAATCTCGCAATATTACGGCAAGCAAAAAGATTTTGTGATTGCCGGAGGAGGAAATACTTCCTACAAAACCGAAAAACATCTCTGGATCAAAGCCAGCGGTTTTAGTCTGGCCACTATTGGCGAAGCAGGCTTTGCCAAGCTAGACCGCTCGTTGCTGGCCGAAGTGAACACGAAAACCTATTCGGAAAATGTGCTTCAGCGCGAAGAAGAAATCAAAAACGATTTGCTGAAAAGCCGCGTGGAGCCCGAGAAAGGGCAACGCCCCTCGGTGGAAACCTCGCTGCACAACCTCATCGATTTTGCCTTTGTGGTACATACCCATTCAACCAAAGTAAACGGGTTGATGTGCAGCAATCAGGCTGCCGAAAAAACAGCTGAATTGTTTGGCGACCACGTGCTTTACATCGCGTATGACGACCCGGGATACATTCTTTTCAAAGTGGTTGAAAAAGCCGTGCTGAAATACCGGGCCGAAAAAGGCCAGGAGCCGGCAGTTATTTTCCTGCAAAACCACGGCGTGTTTGTCGGCGCCAATACCGTTGCCGAAGTGAAAGCTATTTATGATGAGCTGATTGCCAAACTGGATGCTGTGTATGGCGAAGAGCCGGAAAACGAAAAGCTGCCGGTTGATAAAGTGGCCGACAAAATTGTACCCGCCATCCGCATGATGGTTTCGGGCGAAGGGCTGAAAACTGTTCGCCTCGTGAACCATACCTTGCTGGATAATTATTTGCAGTCCGATAATTTCCCCGCGGTATCGGCTCCGTTTACGCCTGACGGAATTGTGTATGCCAACTCTTCATTCATATACATGGAATACAACGATAATGAGGAAGAATTTTTGCAGGCTGTCAGCAAAGAAATTGAAGATTATCAACAGCAAAAGGGTAAGTTGCCGAAGGTAATCTTTGCAAATGGATTGGGCGTGCTGGTGATGGCCGACCATGCCGAGGGGGCTGAAATCCTGGTGGACGTGGTGACCGATCATTGCCGGATTGCCCAATTTGCCGAATCGTTTGGCGGACAGCACCCGATGACGCAGAAACAGGTCGAATTCATCGAAAGCTGGGAAGTGGAACAATACCGCTCCAAGATTTCGCTGGGCGCCACCGCCGGGCGCGTTGACCGCAAAGTGGTTGTGGTGACCGGCGGCGCACAGGGCTTTGGCGCCGGCATTGTGGACGAGCTGATGAAGCATGGCGCCAACGTGGTGATTGCCGACCTGAACGAAGAAAAAGGAAATGAGTTTGCCAACTCGCTAAATACCGCCAACCGGAAAAACAAAGCCTTGTTTGTGAAAGCGGATGTGTCGAACGCGGCATCGGTGGAAAACCTGGTGTTCGAAACCGTGGTCAACTTTGGCGGGCTCGACGTGTTTATCAGCAATGCCGGTATTTTGCGTGCCGGTGGCTTGGACGAGATGACGCCTGAAACCTTTGAGCTGATGACCAAAGTGAATTATTCGGCCTACTTCCTCTGCGCCAAATACGCCTCGGCGGTGATGAAACTGCAAAACAAATTTAAGCGCGATCATTTTGCCGACATCATCCAAATCAATTCCAAATCGGGATTGAAAGGCAGCAACAAGAACTTCGCCTATGCAGGCGGCAAGTTTGGCGGAATTGGCCTCACCCAGTCGTTCGCGCTGGAACTGATGCCCAGCCGCATCAAGGTGAATTCCATCTGTCCGGGCAACTTTTTTGACGGGCCGCTGTGGGCCGATCCCGAAAATGGCTTGTTCGTGCAGTACCTCCGGGCAGGCAAGGTGCCGGGCGCCAAGACCATCGACGATGTGAAGCATTTCTACGAAGCGCAGGTACCGGCAGGTCGTGGTTGCACCCCGCTCGATGTGATGCGCGCCATCTTCTACGTGATTGAACAGGAATACGAAACCGGCCAGGCTGTACCGGTCACCGGCGGCCAAAATATGCTGAACTAAGACTGGCTGCTGGCTGCTGGCAACTGGCTGCTGGTTGTGAGTATATTGACGGTTTGTTGTGTTGGATGGAAACGTTTTTGTAAATTGAAAATAAAAATGTCGTACAAAAATCTTGAAATCTGGCAGCTGGCGAGAGAGGTCGCAATTGATATTCACAAAATGACACTAAATGACCTTCCTTCATTTGAAATGTATGAGACCGGGCAGCAAATCCGTCGTTCATCAAAAAGTACACGTTCAACGATTGTTGAGGGGTATGGCAGGAGGGTTTATCAGGCTGAATATTATAAGTTTCTTACCTATTCCATTGCATCGAACGATGAGACAATTGATCATTTGGAATGTTTGTGGGATACAGGTTCTTTGAAGGATAAAGAGAAATACCAGGCAATCCATGCAACGTGTGAAATATTAGGGAAAAAGCTGAACAACTTTTTGAAACACTTCGAAAGAAAATAAATTCTGGCAACTGGCAACTAGCTGTTGATTGCTGGCTTTTGGCCAGTAGCGAGATGCTAACAGCCAGTAGCGGCAGATTAATAGAAATATCAAAAGAATAAAGATATATGAAGACCAAAGCAATCCGCTTATACGGAAAAAAAGACCTGAGACTGGAAGAGTTCGAACTTCCGGCGATCAAAGAAGATGAGATTTTGGCAAAAGTAGTGTCCGACAGTATCTGCATGTCGTCGTACAAGGCAGCTACGCAGGGCACCGACCACAAACGCATCCCCGACGATGTGAGTGAAAACCCCATCATCATCGGCCACGAGTTTGCCGGTGAGTTGGTTGAAGTGGGCGCCAACTGGCAGCACAAGTTCAAGGCCGGGCAGAAGTTCTCCATTCAGCCGGCCATTTATTACGAAGAAGGCCCCGTTGGCGTGCTGAGCGCTCCCGGCTATTCGTATCCATACATTGGCGGTGATGCTACCTACGTCATCATCCCGAAGGATGTGCTGGTGCAGGATTGTTTGCTGGCCTACGACGGCCCCGGCTATTACCCGGCTTCGCTGGCCGAGCCGCTGAGCTGCGTGATTGGCGCCATGCATGCCAACTATCACACCAAGCCGGGTTCGTACATCCACCAGATGGAAATTGTTGACGGCGGCAAAATGGCCATTCTGGCCGGTGTTGGCCCGATGGGACTGGCGGCCATCAACTACGTGATTATGCGCGAAGACCGGAAACCTTCGCTGCTGGTGGTGACCGACATCGACCAGGCCCGTCTGGATCGCGCGGCGTCTATCTATTCGCCCGAGTGGGCCAAATCGAAAGGCATTGAGCTGATCTACCTGAACACGAGCGGCGACAACCCGGTTGAAAAGCTCCGTGCGCTTACAGGCGGCGAAGGCTACAATGATGTGTTTGTTTTTGCGCCGGTGCCTCCGGTTATCGAGCAGGGCGATGCCATCCTGTCGAACGACGGTTGCCTCAACTTTTTTGCCGGGCCAAGCAACCCGGAGTTCAGCGCAAAAATGAACTTCTATAACGTGCATTACGCATCCACACACATTGTGGGCACATCGGGCGGCAACAACGACGACATGGTGGAGTCGCTCGACATGTTTGGCAAAGGCCTCGATCCGGCTGGATTGGTCACCCACATTGGCGGGTTGAATGCCGTGATCGACACCACGCTGCACCTGCCCGAAATCCCCGGCGGAAAAAAACTGATCTACACGCACAAGGATATTCCGCTCACGGCCATTTCCGAATTTAAAGAAAAAGGTAAATCTGATCCGTTTTTTGCTCAGCTGCACGAAATTTGCCAGCGCAATAACGAACTTTGGTCCGTCGAGGCAGAAGAGTTTCTGCTGGCAAATGCAAAGGACATTTAAAAACACACTATGATTTACATGGCAGATACGGCCGATTTGTCGGCCTTAACCGAGTTGTATGATTTTTTTCCGCTGGAAGGTGTAACCACCAACCCGACCATCCTGAAACAATCCGGGATGAAGTTATCCGTAGCGATTGGAAGTATCCTGAAGGTTATCGGGCATGGGATGATCCATGTGCAGGTGATGAGCGAAAACGCCGATGATATGGTGCGCGAGGCCAAAACCTACAAAAATTATTTCGATGTGGGCGATACGTTTTACGCCAAAATACCGGTCACCCCGCAAGGATACAAAGCGATGGCGGCATTGAAGGACGCCGGGATCAATGTAACGGCCACTGCCATTTTCACGCAGCAGCAAGCCCTGGTGGCCGCCAAAGCAGGCGCCGATTTCGTAGCGCCCTACGTGAGCCGTTTGGACAACATCTCTTCGCACGGGATTGAAGTGGTGCGCGACATTGTGAAAAACATGACCGATTTCAAGCTGCACACGAAGGTGCTGGCCGCCAGCTTCAAAACGGTTGACCAGATCCACCGCGTGAGCATGAACGGCTCGCACTCGGCCACCGTAGGCCCCGATTTGCTCATGCAGCTCATCAGGCACCCGATGACCGATATCAGTGTGAAAACCTTCCTCGAAGACGGACAGGATTTGTACGATATCTCGTTCTAAAATACTTTCCCGTCCGGCATACGTGCCAGTTTGCATTCCTCATGGCACCGGGGAGGAAGCAAGCCGCGGGCGGGCCCGTTTAACTGGTGTTTGATTAGCTTTTAAGGGATCTGTGATGGGATCCCTTATTTTTTTGACAGGCGAACGGCATCAGGCGGCCGGTTCTGTTTTTTTGCTGCGGCGTTTCACCGCCTCGTTGTTATCGGCAATAATTTCGGACAGCGTGCGGGCAAAAGGGCCATAAACCGCGTCGTTTACCTGGGCCATGGCGCGCAGGTACACCACCAGCTGGTTGTTGATGATGCCCACCACTTCCCGTTTCAGGGCGGTGGCATTCACCTGGGTGGTTTCCTGTCCTTTTTCTTCTTCGTAGGCAATGCGGGCGGCCTCAAAATCGTCCTGCGCAGCCTGCAAAGCAGCCACCAGTTCGGCCAGGCCCGACAGCGACGCGATGGCCGTTTGCACCTCCGGTTTGGCCAGGTCGCCCAGCAGCGAGCCAATCAGCGACGATTCGATGGCGTAACTCTCTACCAAAATCGACATGCCATAGTGGTCGAGCACTTTGTTGACCGTTTCGGCGGCGGCTTTCACAGCCGGGTCGGGGTGATACATCATCCCCTGCACCATGAAAAATACCGAACGCAGGGCGGCATCGCGCACTTCATCTTTTTCTTCGAGCACCGACTCGGCCTTCATGCGACGAATGGCCTCC
>JBFXGM010000027.1:0-76933 GCA_050178015.1 Mangrovibacterium sp. | reverse complement strand
TAATGGTATAGGTGTCAGTAGCGGTAGCCGACCCGCAGGAGTTGTTGCTGGTCACAGTCATGGTGAGTGTTACCGTGTTTCCTGCATCTGCGGCAACGGGAGTATAGGTTGGAGTTAAGGATGTTGCTCCGGCAGTGATTGATCCAGCCCCGGAAGTAACAGCCCATGAAATATCCCCGTTATCGTAGGATGCTTCCCCGGCAGCGAGGGTGTAGCTGGAGTTCACGCAAATGGTAGCCGAACCGTTCACATCCGCTACCGGTAGGGGGTCAATAGCAATCACAGCATTCCCGATAACAGTTCCCTCCATATTAGTATCGCTCACGGATACTAATGAATAGGTAGTTGGAGATGTGGGCGTAACGCTGAACGTATAGGTGCTTGTACTCGTGGTGATGGTTGTCGGGGTCGTTCCATCAGTATAAGTAACAGACCAGGGTGCTGCCCCTGTTAATCCGATTGTTATCGTGGCTGATTCACCTTCGCAAATCGTTTGTGTGCCGCTAATTGTTGCTGTGGGCTCTTCTGTGGCGCTGAAGGTGATGCTGCTTTCGGTCACTCCGCTTAGGGAAATGGTTGAAGAAGCAAGAGTTCCTGTTTTTATCCAGTTTGTTCCGCTTAATTTTGATGCGACCAGCGTATTTACATCTCCAGTAACCGACCCAATTGGAGCTGAAACATCATAACTGGTTATGCCACTGGTGTTGACTGTCCAGTAACGGGTCAGGTGGTTGTTGTTATTTTCATCCTGTGGATGTTTACTTTCCATCATGCTCAACTCAATGTAAGCGCCAGCACTAAAATTGATATCGGTAGAGCTGACCGTCGCGTCTGTATTTGAATTGTCAACCAACGGGAAATTCAGGCTGCTGGAGGTTACGGGCAGGCGGAGCGCATTTCCGTTGAGGTTGATCTGACTATTTGTGCCAAGAGCTAATTCGTTTCCCAGGATAAGGCTTCCGGCCAGTTGCAGGTCAATGTTGTCGTAAGTTGTAATGTTTCGGAGTGGTACAGCACTGTTAATAACAAAGGTTTCGCCTGCAGCTGTCTTCGTATTTCCAAATTGGAAAACCCCATCTGTGATGGTTTTGATGCCATTTGTGCTACCCTCTGCAAATTGCAGATCGAGTGCTGAGCCTGGTTCTTCAAAAACAATGGTTCCACCGGTAAAATCAAAATAGCCGTATTCTGAAATATTTAGGGAACCTAAACTTCCAGATACATTGCCTTCAGTGGATAAAGTAATGGTCCCCGAGCTAACCGTAACTCCGGATTTGAAACTTGTTCCAGGAAAAGGATTCTCGCTGCCGGCAGAACTTTCGAGGCGACCAGCAATATTTACAATTCCCCCTTCAACGACAAAAGCACCATCAACTTGCGTGTGTACGCTGTTTCCAATACCTGTACCAAAGTTGGCGGTACCTCCAGCAATATGAATAAGTCCCTCATTGGTTATGGTAAATGCGCCGGTGTTTAGAATGGCGCCTGTATTGATCTCTATTCCGGCAGATAGTGGGATAGTTTTCCAAAGCAGATTGGAACTTGGATTGTTTAATCCTGCAATTGATGTGGTTCCGCCATTAATTTGAAACAACCCGTTTTCAAGAAGTAGGTTGTTAGCGTCAATCGTTGAACTGACAGATATTATAGAACTTACATTCGAGCCCGAACCAGTATCAACTTTAAGGTTATTGAAAGAAGTTGTCGAAGAACCCGAGATAATTGATCCATGATTTACAAAAGCAATGGTTCCGCTTTCCGCTGTTAACGTTCCGTCATTTTGCAGGTTTCCACTAATCGTTAGGGTGCTTGCCGTATTAAAAATGAGGGTTCCACCAGTTTCAATTGTCAGATTTCGGCAAACGGCATCACTGCTAATATAGACTGTTCTTCCGGAAGGTATTGTAAGGTCACTGGTGGAAGTAGGGATACCACTTGGATTCCAAGTGTCAGGGTCATTCCAGTCGCCATCTTGAGTAGCATCAGGTGGCAGCACCGCCATCCGTGGGGCTGCCCCTGTCGTTTCAGCATTATTAACAATTGCGGAGGCAATAAAGCCAAATTCGGGGGCGTTTGTATGATCGGTGTTGGTGGTGGGAGAGGCGTTTGCCGGGGGCTGTGGAGCCGGATTGGAGGCCAGCGCGTGCAGGTAACCGGAGGCGGAAGCCGGCCACACCACGTCCGTGAAGGCAAGGGTTGGTTTTGCTTCAGGGGTGATTAGGTAGTTAGCCTGTAAAGTGCTCGTAATGTTCAGCAACAAATACGCCCAAACAAGTAGTGCAGCAATAATTTGCTTAGTTCTTTTTGTCATAATTTAGAGATAAGCCCGGCCCGTTCGTCAAACATATCATGCCCTGGCAATATGTTCCCAGCCCTCGACTAAATTTACAAAATATCTTCGTTCACTAATTTTTCTTCTACAATTTCCTGAAAAAAAATAACATGACAAGCGGTTGGTTCGAAAAATTATGGAAAATTCCTGTAAAAAGTCGCGTTGGTATTGGCTTGCCGTTATTTTAGTCCTTCAAAAATCAGCGCATTCCCGCGCTGTTGCTGCTCCGGACCTACCGAAAAAAGGCAGCCGCTTTAATGAGCAAATGTTTGTCATCCTGTTTCTCGTGCAGGGGGGATTTGGTAGGGAAAACCATTAATCAGACATCCAACCATCCGCCAGGTTTTACGCCCCGGCGGCAAATCCGCGCAAAAATCCCATTCCTGACAGTCGAATCGCGAAGGTCAACCTGCCTGATTTGCTGCAACATGCCCCGGTGCGGCAAAGTTGCTTTAAAATAAGCGAATTTATTACTCCTGTCCTTGTTTATTAATGGTAAAAATACCGTTTTGGTAACCCCCTAAAATGGGTAATTTCACGCATTTTTTTGATTCTGGGCTTTCTTTCCCCCAAAACCAACTAATAATGAGCCGGATTGAGTAAACATCCGGTTTCGGTTATCAAACAATAGAAATGAGTTATCAGTGGGTTCGCTTGTTTTCCCTGTTCCTCTTTCCCTGTGCCGGGTGCCGGGTGCCGCGATTTGTAATCGCGGATTAAAGGTCATCGATCTCTTATTCGCGCCGCCCCGTATGGTCACGGCACGTCGTAACCGGTATCATTACTCCGAAGGAGTTTCACGTTCATCACCGCCAGTGGTACTGGTGGCAAAGAAGAGGCTTTTTCGTCCGGAACTCCGAAGGAGTTCAATAGTTTTCGACTCGTTCAACCCGCTTCGGGGTTGGGGGAGCGCTTTTATTTTGCGCTGTCCCCCAATCGGATTGGGGGTGATGAATGGTTTGATCCCTTCGGGATCCGGAGGCGCCAGTTGCCAGTTTCCAGTTGCCAGTTTCCAGCCCCATTCATCATTCGACATTCATCATTCATCCTTCCAAATGTCTGTGTCCTATTCTTTTTCTTGTCCTCTGGCCGGACGGGCCCTTCCTTTTCCAATCCCAACCGGACAGGCTCTCCTTTGATAATGAGGGGAAATTTAGGCCTGTGGTTCGTAGTCACTGGTTTCTAGTTATCCAATTTCGTTTCCCGTAGCGATTTCTCCTCCTTTTTCAAGAGCCTGTCCGGCCTTTGCCGGAAGGAGTACCCAAGCGAAGTGCAGGGGGAGGTGGTTTTCCCTTTTCAAGAGCTCTGGAGCTGCTACATTTGAATGGACCGTTCCCGGATGGTTCAACCCGCTTCGGGGTTGGGGGAGCGCTTTTATTTTGCGCTGTCCCCCAATTCGATTGGGGGTGATGAATGGTTTGATCCCTTCGGGATCCGGAGGCGCCAGTTACCAGTTACCAGTTGTCAGTTTCCAGCCCCATTCATCATTCATCATTCATCACTCATCACTCATCATTCATCCTTCCAAATGTCTGCGTCCTATTCTTCAGCGCAACGCGTCCTATTATATTCATCATTGCAGATTGCTTCATTCCGCTGCGCTTCATTCGCAATGACGCTGGCTTGAAGCGCCCATTCATCCGTCAAGCTTTCAAAGATCTGTGCCCTGATCTAATCATCTGTCCAGGTAGGGATATCCAAGGGAGTAATCCCGTACATTTTAATAGCTATATCTAAGCTTTCTCTAAGGTTACTGTAAGATAACTTAGAGAAACCTTAGAATTAATTTACGGATATCTTTTAATTACCCTAATCATGATACGAGCGAAGAGTATCGGACGACTTTAGTTTAGCGGTAAAATCGGCAGCCAGGAATTTGTACTCTGTGGCGACGGGATGTTCGTCCGCATGATGCCAGCCTACAGCTGGAGTGAAAAGGAAAAAAAAGAGGATTGGGGTTTGGGGTAAAGCCCCATCGTATGTTTCTGGCAGAAATATTTCAGATTATTGATTGACGATCAACGATTTCCGATCAGTTCAACCCGCTTCGGGGTTGGGGGAGCGCTTTTATTTTGCGCTGTCCCCCAATTCAATTGGGGGTGATGAATGGTTCGATCCCTTCGGGATCCGGCGCCTAAACGGGAGTCACCAGTTGCCAGTTACCAGTTACCAGTCGCCAGCCTCATTCATCATTCGACATTCATCCTTCCAAAGGTCTGCGTCCTATTCTTTTTCTTGTCCTCTGGCCGAACGGGTCCTTCCTTTTCCAATCCCAACCGGTCAGGGGGGGATGAAAAGGAAGCAAAAGCCGTGTTAAAACGAACCCTCGGGCGGGCAGTAAATGAAATAGTTCAACCACCCCGTCTTTCACTACGTGAAAGCCACCTCCGGCAAAGGCCGGACAGGCTCTCCTTTGATAATGAGGGGAAATTTAGGCCTGTGGTTCGTAGTCACTGGTTTCTAGTTATCCAATTTCGTTTCCCGTAGCGATTTCTCCTCCTTTTTCAAGAGCCTGTCCGGCCTTTGCCGGAAGGAGTACCCAAGCGAAGCACAGGGGGAGGTGGTTTTCCCTTTTCAAGAGCTCTGGAGCTGCTACATTTGAATGGACCGTTCCCGGATGGTTCAACCCGCTTCGGGGTTGGGAAGGCGCTTAAATTATGCGCAATCCCCCAATTCGATTGGGGGTGATGAATGGTTTGATCCCTTCGGGATCCGGAGGCGCCAGTTACCAGTTACCAGTTACCAGCCCCATTCATCATTCGACAATCATCCTTCATCCTTCCAAATGTCTGCGTCCTATTTTCTTCATCGTTGCAGATTGCTTCATTTCGCTTCGCTTCATTCGCAATGACGCCGGTCGCATTCGCCCCATTCTTCAGTCCCGCAGGGCCATCCGCGTGGATCGTTGAAAGAACAAGCAGTTGCAAAGAACAATACATTACATCTTATGGATCAAAATAAATCCGCGTCATCTGCGTCCTATTCCTCAGCGCAACGCGCTCCATTCGACATTCATCATTCATCCTTCATCCTTCCAAATGTCTGCGTCCAATTCTTCTATTCTTCTATTCTTTCCAGGCCAGGGTGCACTTGCCCACGGCGTAGAACTTTTTGTCTGCCAGGTTCATGAGCGCCGTGTAGATGACGGTAAATGTTCCATCCTCTTCCTCGATGGCGCACAGGGGAGTGCGCATGGCATGGTCGCCGTTGGCTGCCCATAAGTTCTTGTCTGACTGTACTTTCACGCGTACCTCCGGAGTCCAAACAATACCGTCGTCCGAAAGGCTGTAGGAAATTTCCTGATCGCCGAATGAGTCAAATACTGCCAGGTAACCACCTCTCCGCAGTTCGGTCACCTGTGGGTTCTCGATAAACTCTTCAGCAATGGGTACCGGGTTGAAACCTTCCGGCATCCGGGTCCAGGGACCGCTGAGTTTGGGCGCTGTGGCCAGTCCCACCGGCCAGGGCCCCCGGGGCACATGGTTGTGCCCGTCGTAAAAGGCAAACCAGGTACGACCTACCCGGTAGGGGTTGAAGGTGGCCACCGCCTGCTGTCCTTCCCATTCCTGCGAATTTTCATCCGGCTGCAGGACGATTCCCATGTCGGCATACGGCCCGGCAATCCCGTCCATGCCATGTACAACCGACTTGGCCCGCCAGATCCTTCCGGCATAATCGCTTTCTTCCTGCTCTCCTTTTGCTTTGTCACCTGCCCGGTAGGCTACGTAGAACAAGTTCCAGGCGTCTTCGTCGGTGTTGAACTCAACGCCGGTTACCCAAACTTCCGACCGCGGATTGGTGGGGGTTCTTCCGGAGATACTCTCAACCTGGGTGGACCGACGTTCCCAGTGAATGGCATCCGTGCTGGTCCAGTAGGCAATGCGCAGGTCGCGGTGCGGGCGGTTAAACATCTCGTTGACAAACATATGGTAGATGCCGTTGAGTTTGACCACTTGTCCGGTTTCGAAGCCGGCGCCATTATTGCTGGCCAGTACACCGGGATGGTTAGGGCCAATCACCGGTCCCTGGTGTTCGGAGATCATTTTTAGCGATTTCCCCTGAATGGGGGGCTGGCTTTTTTCGTTTTTACCGGAACCGGCAGCTTCGCCTGTCAGTCTTCCCGTTGCTGCTTGAACGGTTGGTTGGACCGTGTTTTCGACTAGTTTCTTCCGGTCGGTTTGGCGTTCAGGGGGTGATGAAATTCCGGCTGTGGCCATGAATAAAAAGGCAACAATCAGCGGGCTTCGTTTCAACATAGCGGGCATTTCAAGTTTCATAAGGGTTTGTTTTAGTCGATTCGTTTTGGATGATCGGTTCGGTCAGGAATGAATACCTTCAGGCAAGTTTCTCTGATTTCCGGTTTTCGGAAAATAACGGAAAACTTCCACCGGCCGGTCCTGGCTGTTTTCAAAAATAGTGAATATAGGATAAAGTCCAAGCTGCTGATTGGTAAGTGGAAATCTCTTTCTTTCTGAAAAAGATCAAGAGTGGCCGGAAGATTTATCCCAAAATTGTTGTACGCTGGATTGTTGTTGTGTCCCCAAAGGGACTTCCGGAATTGGGGCTTACTTTCGTCTTTCTACCCATATGAAGTCCCTGCGGGACTTTGAGTTGGTTTTCGTAACTTGTTTGTTATTTAATATTGACAAATGCGAAAGACGGTCCCGTCAGGGATCAAATATGGGTAGAAAATAAATTGCGGAGATGCATCAAAGTCCCGCAGGGATGAAATATATTTTTTTCGTCGGATGATGTTTAAAAAGTATAAATATTTGAGACAGGTACTAGAAATGGCGCTTTGTTTCTGAAAAAACGATTAAAATTCAATAAAAACACTCAAAAAATGAAGGTTGATTTCAAAATTGCGTATTTTTGAAAAGTTATGTGGTCGATAAAATCATTCAAAATAAATAACGTAAATAAACCGAAATGGCTGAATTCAGATTCAAAGCATTGGAAGCGGTCCTGAACCGTGAACCGCTTGTGGTGAAACGTGAGGACAACCTCACCTCCGACTTCTACGGCATCAACGTGTTTGATCGCCCGAAAATGAAAAAATACCTCTCGAAAGAAGCGTACAAAGCTGTTAGCGATGCCATCGACAATAGTACGGCGGTTGACCGTAAGATGGCCGACCAGGTAGCGCAGGGCATGAAAGCCTGGGCCACCGAAAATGGCGCCACGCATTACACACACTGGTTTCACCCGTTGACGGATGGCACAGCCGAAAAACATGACGCCTTTATTGTACATGCCGAAGGTGGTGGCGTGGTCGAGGCTTTCTCCGGGAAAGTGCTGTCGCAGCAGGAGCCCGATGCCTCGTCGTTCCCCAGCGGCGGAATCCGCCAGACGTTCGAGGCGCGTGGCTATACGGCCTGGGACGCTTCGTCGCCTGCTTTCATCGTGGACGGCACCCTGTGTATCCCCACTGTGTTCATCTCCTACACCGGCGAGGCGCTCGACTACAAAACACCGTTCCTGCGGGCGCTAGGTGCTGTGGACAAAGCGGCCACGGCTGTTTGTCAGTACTTCGACAAAACGGTGACCAAGGTGCAGACCAACCTGGGCTGGGAGCAGGAATATTTCCTGATTGACGAGGCCCTGTACATGGCCCGTCCCGACCTGGTGCTCACCGGGCGTACCCTGATGGGACATGCCTCGTCGAAAGACCAGCAGCTGGACGACCACTACTTCAGCTCAATCCCCACGCGCGTGTATCGCTTTATGGAAGATCTGGAGAATGAGGCATATAAACTGGGCATCCCTGTGAAGACCCGTCACAACGAGGTAGCCCCCAACCAGTTTGAGGTGGCCCCCATTTTTGAGGAAGCCAACCTGGCCAACGACCACAACCAGCTGCTGATGGACATCATGAAAAAGATCGCCCGTCGCCACAAGTTCCAGGTGCTGTTCCACGAAAAGCCCTTTGCCGGGGTGAACGGATCGGGAAAGCACAACAACTGGTCGCTGACCACCGACACGGGTGTCAACCTGTATTCGCCGGGAAGAAATCCCAAGTCGAACCTGCAGTTTCTGACCTTCGTGATCAATACGGTCAAGGCAGTTTACGACAACCAGGACTTGCTGCGGGCCAGCATCATGTCGGCCGGCAATGCCCATCGTCTGGGTGCCAACGAGGCTCCGCCATCCATCCTGTCGGTATTCCTGGGCACCGAAGTCAGCACTATGCTTAACCTGATGGAAGAGGCGGTGGTGGACCGCAAGATGACGCCGGACGAAAAGACAGCGCTGAAACTGAACATCGGGCGCATCCCCGAAATCATCCTCGACAATACCGACCGCAACCGTACCTCGCCTTTTGCCTTCACCGGCAACCGCTTTGAGTTCCGGGCCGTGGGTTCGTCGGCCAATTGTGCCGGCGCCATGATTACCCTGAATACCGTGGTGGCTGCCCAGTTGGAGCAGTTCAAGGTTGAAGTGGATGGCCTGATCGAAAAAGGGGTGAAGAAGGACGAAGCAATCTTCCAGGTGTTGAAGCAACTGATCATCGAGTCGAAGGCGATTCGTTTCGACGGCAATGGCTACAGCGAAGAGTGGGTGCAGGAAGCTGCCAAACGCGGACTGACCAACGTGAAGAGTGTGCCTGAGGCCATTTCGGCCTACACCCGGAAGGACGTGAAGAAACTGTTTGAAAAGATGGACGTGTTGAGTGAGAAAGAGCTGGAAAGCCGCGCCGAAGTGGAGTATGAGAAGTTTACCATGAAGATCCAGATCGAAGCACGGGTGCTCGGCGACCTGGCTATCAACCACATTGTGCCTACAGCTGTGGAGTACCAAACCACGCTGCTGACCAATGTGCGCAACCTGAAAGAGGTGTTCTCGCCGGAGGAATTTGAAAGCCTGGCAGCCGGACGGAAAGAGCTGATCCGCGAGATTGGCGGACATGTTTCGGCCATCAAGGCGAAGGTGAAAGAGATGGTGGAAGCCCGCAAGGTGGCCAACGTCATCGAAGATACTATCGAAAAGGCCAAAGCGTATGAGCTGACCGTGCAGCCTTACCTGAACGACATCCGCTACCACATTGACAAGCTGGAGCTGGCTGTTGATAATGAGCTGTGGCCGCTGCCCAAATACCGGGAGCTGCTGTTTGTGAAATAAGGAACAACGCCTGCATAATTACCAACGAACCCGGCCTCTGTGCCGGGTTTTTTGTTGGGTGCCGCGATTTGGGTGCCGCGATTTCGGGTGCCGCGATTTTTAATCGCGGATTAACGATCTCCGATTCACACCGCCCTGTACAGTCACGGCACGCCGTGACCGGTTTCATTACTCCGAAGGAGTTGCATGTTCATCACCGCCAGTGGTACTGGTGGCAAAGAAGAGGCTTTTTCGTCCGGAACTCCGAAGGAGTTCAATAGTTTTCGACTCGTTCAACCCGCTTCGGGGTTGGGAGAGCGGTTTGGGTTACCGTTGTCCCCCAATCGAATTGGGGGTGATGAATGGTTCGATCCCTTCGGGATCCGGCGTCGCCAGTTACCAGTTGCCAGTTACCAGCCCCATTCATCCTTCATCATTCGACATTCATCCTTCCAAAGGTCCGCGTCATCTGCGTCTAATTATATTCATCGTTGCAGATTGCTTCATTCCGCTGCGCTTCATTCGCAATGACGCCTGCTTGACGCGTCCCATTCTTCAGGCCCGCAGGGCCATCTGCGCGGATCGGTGAAGGGAAATGCCAGTGCAAAGGATTACACATTGAATCATTACGATCAAAATAAATCTGCGTCATCTGCGTCCCATTTTTCGGTGCAACGCGCCCCATTCATCCTTCATCATTCGACATTCATCCTTCCAAAAGTTCACGGCAGCCGTTCAGCGCGTCGATCAGGCGCTGGTCGTTTTTTCGGCCTTGCGAGGCCACCCGGATGTGAAACTGGTCCAGCCCGACCTTGTTGGAGCAGTCGCGCACATACACGCCGTAGTCCTCCAGCAGGCGGAATTGCAGTTCCTGGGCGGTCAGGCCGTTTTCGACCTTCAGTAAGATAAAATTACTGCCGGTGGGATAAACCTTGTACCCGGGTATGTTTTTGAGATTTCGGTATAAATACCGGATATCGCGGACAATGCGCCGCACGGACTTTTGATACGCTTCATCGGTCGTTTTCAGCATGGACAGAAATAGCTCGGCCAGGGTGTTGATGTTCCACACCGGCAGCAGGCGGCGGATGCGGGTTAAGAAGTCTGCATTGGCGGTGCAGCAGTAGCCGAGCCGTAAGCCCGGTACGCCGCAATGTTTGCTCATGCTGCGAACGATAAGCAGGTTGGGAAAGTCGGCGACGAAGGGCATCAGGCTGGCTTGTTCGTCCCCGGCGAAGTCGATGAACGACTCGTCCACCACGATCAGTTGCAGGTGGGTCATCCGTTTCAGGAAAGCCAGCATGTCGTGGCGCGCGATAAACTGCCCGGTGGGGTTTCCCGGATTGATGACCAGGGCGGCGGTCAGCTTGCGCTGGTCGATCCAATCGCCAAAATGCATTAAGTCCAGGCGATAGTCTGTTTCCGGCGGCAGTTGGTACAGGTGTGCAGCGCCCGAATCCCGTAATTTTTCCAGGTATTCGCTGAAGGTAGGGACCGGGATGGCGATCTGATCGATCAGCTTCTGCTCTACCAGGGTGATCAGTTCGGTGGCGCCGTTGCCAAGGATCAGGTGGTCGGGGCTAACCTTTAGCACGGCAGCCAGTTCCTGTTGGGCCAGGCGCGGGTTGCTCGACGGGTAGGCTTTGATGGCGTCCGGCATTTTTCGGGCCAGTTCGCGCACCATGGCCCGGGTGGGGTAGTAGGGGTTGGCGATAAAGCAAAAATCAATCACCTGGTCGAGCTGGTCGTCGCCCACCATATCGGCCAGTGCGGGCGAGTGCGATGTCTCGGCAAACAGCGACCGGTTTATTTTTATCTTTTTCATGTATTTATTTTTTTCACGCAAAGGCGCAAAGGCACAAAGGAAAAGTAAAAAAAAATCATTCTCCTCTGTGTCAACGTTCTTTGTTATGGTTGTTTCATGCGGAATGATTCATAGGCTCTTCGAACAACCAGCTGTTTCCGGATTCCGTTTTTGCGGAAGGAAGTCCGTGGTAGTCAGTAAGCTTTCGGTTGCAGCCTGCAAAAATAGCAAATTAACAGGAGGATGGTTGCCTGGATGGAACGAATCCATTGTTCCCGGTTTGGCGGAAAACAAAAAAGCCATCCTTTCGGACAGCTTTTTCTATGTTGTGCAATGGAATGCTTATTTGACGCCGTGAACCGTTTTGATGATACGGGCAGCCACTTTGTATGGGTCGGCGTTTGAAGCCGGGCGACGGTCTTCCAACCAGCCTTTCCAGCCACCTTCAACGGTAGCAACCGGGATGCGGATGGAGGCGCCGCGGTCGGATACGCCGAAGCTGAAGTCGTGGATCGAAGCTGTTTCGTGTTTACCGGTCAACCGTTGGTCGTTGTAAGCACCGTAAACGGCAATGTGCTCTTTCACTACCGGACGGAAAGCTTCGCAGATTTTCTCGTAGGTTTCTTTTGAACCGCAAGTTCTCAATACTGAGTTGGAGAAGTTGGCATGCATGCCCGAACCGTTCCAGTCAACATCCTGGCCCAGGGGTTTTGGGTGCAGTTCAATATAGTAGCCATATTTTTCAGCTGTTCTTTCCAGCAGGTAACGGGCTACCCAAATTTGGTCGCCGGCATTGTGGGCGCCTTTGGCGAAGATTTGGTATTCCCACTGTCCGCAAGCTACTTCCACGTTGATGCCTTCAATGTTCAAGCCAGCTTCCAGGCAAAGGTCCAGGTGTTCTTCCACGATGTCGCGTCCGTAAACTTTGTCACCGCCTACACCGCAATAGTAAGGTCCTTGTGGTTTCGGATAGCCATTTTTAGGAAAGCCTACCGGCATGTTGGTCTCCGGATCGTAGATAAAATATTCCTGCTCGAAGCCAAACCAGAAGTCTTCGTCTTCGTCAATGATGGTGGCGCGACCGTTGGATGCATGGGGAGTATGATCGGCATTCAAAACTTCGGTCATCACCAGATAGCCATTGGTGCGGTCAGGATCCGGAAAAATAGCAACCGGTTTCAACAGACAGTCCGAAGAACCACCCTTGGCCTGATTTGTTGAAGAACCATCGAACGACCACATGGGGCAGTCTTCCAGGTTTCCGCTAAAATCTTTTACAATCTTTGTTTTGCTTCTCAGCCCTTGTGTTGGCTCTGAGCCATCCAGCCAAATGTACTCGAGTTTTGATTTCATGTTGTTATAAATTATAAGTTAATGACGTGTATTTTTTAAGATTTGATGGCAAAAATAGTTTGGATTGGCAAAAATATAAAGAAAAACCGATCATTCTGTAAAAAGTTAATAAAAAATTTACATAGAATCCGGTTTTTTCGTGATAAGCCTACGTAATTACGGGGGTGATGGATTCAAAAGTATAAAAATAATTTCGACCGGCCATGGGCTTTGAATAATGTCTTTCAAAAATAATATTGTTTTTCGGGATCCTGCCCCTTTTTTTGTAAGGTACCCTTAGGGACTGAAGCTTTTACTGCTTGTGACTCCTTATCGTGGGGGAGTACTGAACCGGGATCTATTTCTTTTTTCTGGTTCTTTCAAAAAAAAATGGCTGAAATTTTCGTCAGTAAACCGTAATTTTAAGGGTTAAAATGGAACCAATGCAGGAAAATACAAATGAAACCCTTAATCAGGAACACATGAACGTTAACCGAAGAGTTTTTCTAAAAACCAGCGGGACTGCTGTGGCCGGGAGTATGCTCCTTCCGGCTTTTATCCAGTCGTGTCAGGGTAGCCCGCTGTCGGCAGGCTTGCAAGCCTACCTCGATCATTTTGAAGTAAACGCGCAAATCCTTCAACAGGTGATTACTACGGCGCTCAGCAAAGGAGGCGACTACGCCGATCTGTTCTTCGAGCACAAGGTTCAGAATAGTTTGGCATTGGAGGACGGCCAGGTAAACCGGGCTTATTCCAATATCGACTATGGGGTGGGTATTCGTGTGCTGAAAGGCGACCAAACGGGCTTTGCCTATTCGGAAACCGTAACGCCTGAGGCCATGCTGAAAGCGGCCAACACGGCAGCCAACATTGCCAGCGGCGCCAAAAACATCAGCGCTGCGGATTTGGCGGAGGCCAGCCGTCAGGATTACTACGCCATTCAGAAAAACTGGGAAGAGGTGGGCGTACCCGACAAAATCCCTTTCATTCAGCAATTAAATGACAAGATCTTCGCGATGGACGAACGGGTGAGCAAGGTGAATGCCTCGCTGACCGATGAAACGTCGTATATCCTTTTTTACAACTCGGAGGGCACCATCACCTTTGATTACCGTCCGATGGTCAGCATGGGCGCTTTTTGTATCATGGAAAAAGACGGGCAGATTGAAAACGGCTATGCCTCCCGCTCGTTCCGGATGGGCTTCGAGTTTCTGACGGATGATATGGTTGACTTGCTGGCCCGGGAAGCTGTTGAGCGGACGGCCATCCTGTTTGAGGCCACCAAACCGAAAGCGGGCGAAATGCCTGTGGTGATGGGGGCTGGCGGCTCGGGAATCCTGCTGCACGAGGCGATCGGCCATACCTTTGAGGCCGACTTCAACCGGAAAGGGACGTCTATTTTTGCGGATAAGCTGGGTAAGAAGGTGGCCGAAAGTTTTGTCAACATTGTGGACGACGGCACCTTGCCGGGAAACCGCGGCTCCCTGAACATGGACGACGAGGGGGTGGCTACCGAAAAAACATACCTGGTAAAGGATGGTGTGCTGAACAGCTATATTCACGACCGCATCAGCGCCAACTATTACCAGGTGGCCCCCACCGGGAACGGACGCCGACAGTCGTTCCGCCACATGCCTCTGCCGCGCATGCGTTCCACCTACATGGAAATCGGGCCTCACACTAAAGACGATATCATTGCCAGCGTGAAAAACGGTATTTATGTCGATAATTTCAGTAACGGCGAAGTGAAAATCGGTGCCGGCGACTTTACTTTCTTCGTCAAGTCGGGCTACCTGATCGAAAACGGACAGCTGACCCGTCCGATCAAGGATATCAACATCATTGGCAACGGGCCTCAGGCGCTGGCCGACATCACCATGTGCGCCACCGACTACCTGATTGACAATGGCACCTGGACTTGCGGTAAATCGGGCCAATCGGTGCCGGTAACCTGCGGGCTTCCTACCGTGCTGGTGAAAAAGTTAACCGTTGGCGGCCTGAGCGCCTAATTCATGATCGATTTGAAAATTGAAATAACATGACAAAAGAAGAAAAATACAGTCTGGCCAACTGGGCCATGCAACATGCGCTGGATCACGGCGCCGACCAGGTTTCCATTTCCATTGCACAAAGTAAAAGCAGTCAGGTGGATGTGCGCGAACAGAAAATCGACACGCTGAAAGAAGCCATTCAAAGCGGCCTGACTATCCGCCTGTATGTCGAAGGTAAATACTCGGCACACAGCACCAACCGGCTCGATCAGACGGAGCTGGCCCGCTTTATTGAACAGGCGATTGCCGGTACCCGCTACCTGTCGGCGGACCCGTTCCGCTCGCTGCCCGAGCCGTCTTTGTACTATAAAGGCGACGGGGCCGATCTGAAAACAGTGGATCGCGGATACGACCAGCTTGACCCGGCCACCAAAGTGGAGTTGGCTTTTCAGGTGGAAAACGAAGTATGGAAGAAGGACGACCGCATCATTTCGGTGACAGCCGGCTATTCGGACTATACCAACAATGTGGTGATGGTGACCAGCAATGGTTTCAGTGGCGACAGTGAACGCAGCACCTTTGGCCTTTCGGCATCGGTATCGGTGAACGGTGGCGATGCCCGTCCCAGTGAAGGCTGGTCGGAACGGGCCATTTTGTTTGATAAGCTGGTGAAATCGGGAATTGGCGCCACGGCCCTGGAACGTGCGCTGAAGAAAATCGGACAGACGAAAATCAATTCCGGCAAGTACAACATGATTGTGGAGAACCGGGCGGTGGGGCGCTTGTTCAGCCCGCTGATCAATGCCTTGAATGGCTACAGCATCCAGCAAAAAAACTCCTTCCTGATTGATAAGATCGGTGAGCGGGTAGCCTCCGAAAAACTGATGCTGACCGATGATCCCTTTATTGTTGGCGGGCATGGCTCGCGGCTGTTCGACAATGAAGGGCTGGCCGCCCAAAAACGCGTTGTGTTTGACAAGGGCGTGCTGAGTACTTATTTCATCGATACCTACTATGGTAAAAAGCTGCACATGGCGCCCACCTCGGGTGAAACCACCAACCTGGTGTTCGAAACCGGAAACAACAACCTGGCCGAACTGATAAAAGCCATGAACAACGGCATCCTGGTGACCGGCTTTAATGGCGGAAATACGAATGGATCGACCGGCGATTTTTCGTACGGGATAGATGGCTTCCTGGTCGAAAACGGTGAGGTTGTTCAGCCTGTTTCGGAGATGAACATCAGCGGGAACATGAAGGAATTGTGGATGGCCCTGGCCGAGGTGGGCAACGACCCGTATCTGCTGTCGAGTTGGCAAACACCGTCGCTGCTGTTCAATCAGGTGGACTTCAGCGGTATTTAATCGAAGGGGGAATGTGTCAATTGGTTGTCATTCAGGGATCAAATATGGGTAGGGAGAAATATGTGGCCGTGATGCATCGAAGTACAGTGTGGACGGAATATATTTTACCGGGCAATAATGATTTCATTATTTTTACAGCCGGAAACCGGTAGGAGATGGATGCCGCGATGCCGCGGACCACTGCCTGTCCGGAATAATGATACAACGTGCAAGACCTGCACCCGAAAATAAAATTGGATGAACAACGAAATCAATCAAAAAAAGATCGTCGGCGTTGGAAGCGCCCTGGTGGATGTGCTGGTTCAGCTGGAAAACGACCAGCTGCTCGGTTCGTTTAACCTGCCCAAAGGCAGTATGACCCTGGTGGACGCTGCCCTGTCGCAGCAGATCCTGGATTCGACAGCCCGTTTGGACCGTAGTTTTGAAACCGGGGGCTCGGCAGCCAACACCATCCGCGGCATTGCCCAACTGGGCGGATTGACCGGATTTGTCGGAAAGATCAGCGATGATGAGATGGGGCGTTTCTTCAAGTCTGAATTCGAGAAGCTGCACATCACGCCACACCTTTTTTACAGCGCCATCCCCACCGGGAAAGCGGCCACGCTGATCAGCCCCGATTCGGAACGCACTTTTGGCACCTATCTGGGCGCAGCCAGTGAGTTGACCGTGGACGATCTTCCGGAGGCTGTTTTCGCGCCTTACGATTATCTGCATGTGGAAGGTTACCTGGTTTTTAACCACCAGCTGATTGAGGGCTTGCTAAAGCTGGCTAAAAAACACGGCCTGAAGATATCGCTCGACCTGGCCAGTTTCAATGTGGTAGAGGCCAACCTGGATTTTCTGAAAAAGTTGATCGCCGATTATGTGGATATCGTTTTTGCCAATGAAGAGGAAGCCCGCGCCTATACCGACCTGGAACCTGCGACAGCTTTGGCGCAACTGGCCGGCGAATGTGAAATTGCCGTGGTGAAAATTGGCCGGGAAGGTTCGCTGGTCCGCTCGGGCAACGAGTTTGTGAAGGTGGAAACCCCTCAGGTGAACAGCATTGACACCACCGGGGCAGGCGATGTTTACGCTTCGGGATTTTTGTATGGCCTGGCCAATAATTTCGACCTGGCAAGTTGCGGAAAGCTGGGTTCGCTGTTGGCCAGTAAAGTCATTCAAACAATCGGGGCCAAAATCCCCGATGCGGATTGGCCCCAACTGCTGGCTGAAGTACAGCGGATGCGCGGCTAAAACAGACCGTGTAGCTGCGCGTCAATTTTATCGATCACACTGCTCAGGTCTTCAGGGTTGTTGGTGATGTCGATTTTATCGACATTGACGATCAGTAGCTTGCCTGCCTTGTAGCGGCTGATCCAGGCTTCGTAGCGTTCGTTGAGTTGTTTCAGGTAATCGAGCCGGATGGAATTTTCGTATTCGCGGCCACGCTGCTGGATTTGGTTGACCAGGGTTGGTACGCTGGCACGCAGGTAAATCATCAGGTCGGGTGCCTCTACCAGCTTGCTCATCAACTGGAAGAGGCTGGAGTAATTCTGAAAATCGCGCGTTGACATCAGCCCCATGGCGTGCAGGTTGGGCGCAAAAATCTCGGCATCTTCATAAATGGTCCGGTCCTGGATGACTGTTTCGCCCGAACGCTGAATGTTGAGCACCTGGTTGAAGCGACTGTTCAGAAAGTAAATTTGCAGGTTGAAGGACCAGCGCTGCATATCTTCATAAAAATCATTCAGGTAGGGGTTTTCATCCACGTCTTCGTAATGGGGTTTCCACCCGTAATGTTTGGCCAGAAGTCCGGTCAGGGTGGTCTTTCCGGCGCCAATGTTTCCTGCAACAGCTATGTGCATGTCTGATATTTTAGTTTGAATTAACGTACAAATTTAACGATTGCGGTGTTCCCGGCTCCATGCTTTACATTCTTTTTTGAAGGTCGAGCAATTCGTCCAGGTATTTCCGGTCGTTCGACAAACGCGGGATTTTATTTTGACCGCCGAGCTTGCCGCGATGTTTCATCCAGGTATAAAACAACCCTTTGCGGGCAACAATCACCTCCGGGCGGTCGAGGGTGATGCTTTTGTGGCGTTTGGCCTCATAATCCGAATTGAGCGTTTTCAGGGTGCCGTCAAGTACCGATACAAAGTGCTCCAGGTCATCCGGTTCCTGGTCAAACTCGATGATCCACTGGTGGGCGCCTTTTTGGTTTTCGCCCATAAACACCGGGCCGGCCGTATAATCGCGAATGGTGGCATGGGTTCGGTGGCAGGCCACGTTCAGCGCCTCCTCGGCATTGTCCACAATCAGCTCCTCGCCAAAAGCATTGATGTAATGTTTGGTGCGCCCGGTAATTTTTAGCTTGAAGGGCCTTTTCGATGTGAAACGCACCGTGTCGCCAATCAGGTAGCGCCACAGTCCCCCGTTTGTGCTAATTACCAGCGCGTAGTTTTTACCGGTTTCCACCTCGTCGAGCGACAGGCACGGCGGATTTTCTTCGTGAAAATGGTCCATCGGGATAAATTCGTAATAGATGCCGTAATCCAGCATCAGTAACATGTCGTCGCTGTCGGGGTTGTCCTGAATGGCAAAAAAACCTTCCGAAGCATTGTAGGTTTCCATGTAGTTCATTCGCTCCGAGGGGATCAGTTTCTGATATTGCTCTTTGTAAGGGTCAAACTTGATGCCCCCGTGGATGAACACTTCCAGGTTGGGCCACACCTCCAGTATGTTGTTCTTGCCGGTGGCTTCGAGCACCCTGCGCAACAAGACCAGGTACCACGAAGGCACACCGGCCAGGGAGGTTACATTCTCGTTGCGTGCCTGGGCAATAATTTTCTCCACCTTTTCTTCGAATTCGCCAATCAGGGCCACCTCGGCGGGCGGGGTCCGGTAAAACTCCGACCAGAAGGGGGTGTTCTCGATGAGGATGGCCGACAGGTCGCCAAAGTAGGAGTTGTTGTTGAAGTTGCTCACCTGGTGGCTCCCGCCCAGCGTGAGGGTTTTACCGAACAACACGCCCGATTCAGGGTTGTTCTTCAGGTAAATGGCAAACACGTCGCGGATGCCGCGGAAGTGAACATCTTCGAGCGACTGCTTGCTGACAGGGATAAATTTACTTTTATCGTTGGTGGTACCCGATGATTTGGCAAACCACTTGATTTCGCCGGGCCAGAGCAGGTTGCGCTCGCCTTTCATCATCCGTTCAATATCCGGGGCAAAATCTTCGTAGCGCTGTACCGGGAGCCGGTTTTTAAATTCTTCTTCGCGGGTAATCGATTTAAAATCATATTTCTTTCCCCATTCCGTATCTTTTGCTTCATCCAACAGGTCAAAAAGAACTTCCCGCTGGGCGTCGATGGGGTGTTTTTTGAACAGGTCGATTTCGTAAATCCGCTTGAAATTTACCCAGTTAATGATCGAATTGATAATCGGCATGGCGGTGTTTTGTTTTTTTCAGATTCAACGAAATTAGTGTTTTCGGACAAATGGCAGCTTCTATTTTTGAAAATTTCACAAAATGGCAGGCAGAATCACTTCCGGCGAGGGATGCGGGAAATATTTTTTACTTTTACTCGTTGTAAGCCGGACAGCGATTTCAGTCTGGCTTTTTACGGTCGGGGAGCGCGAGGATGGTCAGGATCGGAGACTGGCTGTACCGGATTTTGAAAAAATATTTTAAGTTGCTGCATACATATGAATTACATTGACATTATTCTGGGTATCCTGCTCGTTATCGCGGCTTTTCGCGGCTTTAGCAAGGGCTTCATTGTTGAGTTGGCCTCGCTGGCTGCCCTGGTGCTCGGGGTGTGGGGCGCCATCCATTTTTCTCACTTTACCGCGGGCTATATCCGCGAAACATTTGATTATCAGCCGGAACATTTGGGCTTGATCGCGTTTTTCATCACCTTCATCCTGATTGTTGTGGTTGTTCATATTCTGGGCAACGCACTCGACCACCTTGCTCAGGCCCTGGCCCTGGGGTTTATCAATCACCTGGCCGGGCTCCTGTTCGGGATTGTGAAAACAGCTGTCATTCTAAGTATCCTGCTGGTTATTTTTGACCAGGTTGACGAACGTTCGCACCTGATCCCGCAGGAAGACAAAGAAGCCTCACGGGTGTATGAGCCGCTGAAAAGCCTGGTGCCTACTTTGCTGCCGTTCTTAAATTTTTGGGATGAAGCTGGTTTGCCGCTTAAGGAAAACCGCTCCGATGAAACGGAAAAGGTGGCTTAGAAATAAGTAATTTATATCTTTGCCGCAACTTACCGGAAGCGGTGGCCTGTTGCTCAACCTTTTCAACGGGAAGACGGCCATTTTAACCGGAACCGGATCTGAATTAACTCAAATAGAAACACATGAATTTTGTTGACGAACTTGGCTGGAGGGGCATGATCCACGACATCATGCCGGGAACAAAAGAACAATTGGATAAAGAAATAACTACAGCCTATGTCGGGATTGACCCGACTGCGGACTCACTGCATATTGGCCACCTGGTAGGCGTGATGATGTTGAAGCATTTTCAGTTGGCCGGGCACAAACCCATCGCGCTGGTGGGTGGCGCTACCGGTATGATTGGCGACCCCTCGGGGAAATCGCAGGAACGCAACCTGCTCGACGAGACTACCCTTCGCCATAATGAGGCCTGCTTGAAAGCGCAGCTGGCCCGCTTCCTCGACTTTGAGTCGGATGCCCCGAACGCTGCCGAGCTGGTGAATAATTACGACTGGATGAAGGAATACAGTTTCCTGGATTTTATCCGCGACATTGGGAAGCACATCACGGTGAATTACATGATGTCGAAGGACAGCGTGAAAAAGCGCCTGGGCGAAGAGGCCAAAACAGGGATGTCGTTCACCGAGTTTTCGTACCAGCTGGTGCAAGGGACCGACTTCCTTCACCTGTACCGCACCAAAGGCTGCAAGCTGCAAATGGGCGGTTCCGACCAATGGGGAAACATTACCACGGGCACCGAACTAATCCGCCGCAAAGAGGGTGGGGAAGCGTTCGCGCTCACCTGTCCGCTGATCACCAAAGCCGACGGCACCAAATTCGGTAAAACCGAGTCGGGCAACGTGTGGCTGGATGCCAAACTCACTTCGCCCTACAAATTCTACCAGTTTTGGCTGAATACTTCGGATGAGGATGCCGAACGGTACATCAAAATATTCACCTTGCTGAACCAGGACGAAGTGGAACAGCTGGTGGCCAAGCATCAGGAAGCGCCCCACCTGCGCGAGTTGCAGAAGAAACTGGCCGAAGAGGTGACGGTGATGGTGCATTCGCGTGCCGACTATGATATGGCGGTGGAAGCCTCGCAAATCCTGTTTGGCAGCGGAACTGCCGAAACGCTCCGTAAGTTGGATGAAGCCACTTTCCTGTCGGTTTTTGAGGGTGTTCCTCAATTTACAGTGGCCAAAACAGCCCTCGAAGCCGGTGTACATGTGGTGGACCTGTTGGCCGACCATACGGCGGTTTTCCCGTCGAAAGGCGAATTGCGCCGTACCATAAAAGGAAATGGCTTGAGCATCAACAAAGATAAGATTGGCGACCAGGAACTGGTGGTGACTGCTGACTACTTGATTGGCGGAAAATACCTGTTGGTACAAAAAGGCAAGAAAAATTATTTTCTGCTGATTGCCGAATAAATGTCTGACGGCAAGTCCTGGTTCCGGCTGGGGCTTGCTTGTTGCCAACCAACCAAACCTGAAGCCTGCCTTATGCAAAACCTGTTTAACAACCAATCGCTGGTCGCAGTCGTGTGGAAGTGGAAAGTTCACCTGGCCGTTATTGGGCTGCTTGCCGTGTTGCTGGCTGCTTTGTTTTCATCGCCTTATTTTCTCACGCCGCTATACCGATCGACAGCACGCTTGTACCCAATCAATACACGCTCGTTTTCGGAAGAATCGCGCAGTGAACAGTTGCTGGAGATCATCAATTCAAACGACATTAAACGGCAGATGATCAGCGCGTTTGATTTGGCTGCCCGGTATCGGGTGGATCCGGAAGAACCTCATTTTCAAACGAAGGTATTGCGGGAGTATGATGACCATGTCTCCTGTAAAAAAACGACATACGAAACTGTTGAACTGACCGTGCTGGATGCTGATCCGCAAACGGCCTGCAGCATGGTGGATTCGTTGATCGCTTTTTACAACCGGAAAATGGTGGCCCAGAACAGGCAGAAGTATGTGGAACGGGCCAACTCGTATGCCCGTGATCTGGAGCGAAAACGTTCCGCCATCGACTCGCTGTCGACCCAAATGGAAACCCTGCGTAAAACGTACGGCTTGTTGGACTATGAAAGCCAAACTCAGCAGCTTACACTGGGCTATACCGATGCTTTGGCACGCGGCGCCTCCCCGCGGGCGATAAGTGATATTCAACAAAAACTGGATAACCTGGCCGAAAAAGGGGGCGAATTTCACCGGTACGAAGGCGAGATGCGGGCGCTGGAATCC
Source organism: Mangrovibacterium sp. (assembly GCA_050178015.1). Classification (GTDB taxonomy): domain Bacteria; phylum Bacteroidota; class Bacteroidia; order Bacteroidales; family Prolixibacteraceae; genus Gaoshiqia. Next base: position 54,557 of record JBFXGM010000027.1, on the reverse strand, counting down.
CGGCGCGACACCATCAGCAGCTTGCTCGACAAAACCCTGAGGCTGGCAAATTTGACGGAAAGCTACACCATGGTCGCGGAGGAACCATTCCCGGCCGACAAAAAAGCCTGGCCCATCCGCTGGTTGATTGTCCTGATTAGTTTTATGGCCGCAGAATTCATGGCTATGTTTATCATCTTGTTGTTGGAAGGGGCCAGGAATCATCAAAAACCGGCCTGACCGTGCCTGAACGTTCCCACATAATCTGGTTTTACAGTGTGTCCGCGCTGTTTCTGCTGGTCAATTTTTACTTTCTGGCCGTAAAAGAAACGCTGCTGGCTGCTTTGCTTCCCGTTGTTTTTGTTTTTTCCTGGCTGGCGGTTGCCCGCATGGATGGGTTGTTGCTGGCTGTCGCTTTTTTTACGCCTCTTTCGGTGCCGTTGCACGAGCTGGCACACGGTCTGCCGTTCGACCTGAACCTGCCCACCGAGCCGCTCCTTTTCGGGATGCTCATCCTGTTTGTATTCAAGCTGGCCTATCATCGCGGCTTCGACCCTGCCATCCTGAAACACCCGGTGAGCTTCGCTCTGTACGGTTACCTGGGCTGGTTACTGGTGGCCTGTTTCACCAGCACCATGCCGTTGGTTTCTTTCAAGTTTTGGCTGGCCAAGCTCTGGTTCATCGCTTCCTGTTATTTTCTGGCTATTGAACTTTTCCGGCGTGAAAACCAATTTTATCGCTTTGCCGGTCTGTATATTTCAGCGTTTGTGATCGTGATCTTTTATGCCTGGTACCGGCATGTCGGGTTTGGGTTGGGCAACCGCGAGGCCGGCCATTTTGTGATGAACCCGTTTTACACCGACCACACCTCCTATGGCGCGATGCTGGCTTTTTTTGTTCCGTTCCTGATCCTTGTCGTGTTTCACCGGAGCTTCCGCTTGCGCTACCGTTCGTTGGCCGGTGTGGCGCTGGTATTGTTCTCGTTGGCGCTGGTGTTGTCGTACACCCGGGCAGCCTGGCTGAGCCTGCTGGCGGCCTTAGTTGTTTGGTTGTTCATCAGGCTGAAGATCCGCTTTCGCAGCCTGTTCCTTTCTTTTGTTCTTCTCATCGGAGCGGTGTTTGTCTTTCAGGGACAAATCCTGCAATTGCTCGAACGCAACAAGCAGGATTCATCCGCCGACCTGGCGGGCCATGTGTCATCCATGACGAACGTGACCACAGATGCGTCGAACCTGGAACGCATCAACCGCTGGAGCTGTGCCGTGCGTATGTTTGCCGAAAAGCCGGTGTTTGGCTGGGGGCCGGGGACGTACATGTTTCAGTACGCACCCTTTCAGTTGACGAAACAACGGACCATCATCAGTACCAACTCGGCAGATGCGGGCAATGCCCACAGCGAATACCTGGGGCCGCTGGCCGAATCGGGATTGTTGGGGTTAATTAGCATCCTGGTGTTGCTGGGCGTAGTATTTACTGTTGCCCTGCGAGCTTTTACCCGGACGAAATCGCCCGAAGAGCGGTTGTTGCTGCTATCGGTGATCTTGGGATTGGTCACGTACTTTACGCACGGTTTTCTGAACAATTTTTTGGATACCGACAAGGCGGCTGTTCCGGTTTGGGGCTTTATCGCTCTGGTGGTGATGATTGACCTGCGTACCCGGAAGGAAGCTGTTTGGCTGATGCAACAGGAACCATAAAATCAAAGCTGGCCGGTTGCGGGGAGGGGAAGTCCGGAAACAAAAAAAGCTCCCGAATGGGAGCCTTTTCTGTCTGTTTGGTTTTGCTTATTTCTTTACGCGTTCGTTGTACGAGCGGTCGCGGGTATCGATTTTTAAAACTTCACCAGCCTGGATAAACATCGGGACCATGATTTCGGCGCCGGTTTCCAGCGTTGCCGGCTTCAGGGCGGTTGAGCTGGCGGTGTTTCCTTTTTCACCCTGGATTGTTTCGGTTACTTCCAGTTCAACAAAGGGGGGCAACTCGGCGGTCAGCGGAGTTTCAAGCTCAGCATGAAAGTTAATTTCAATGACTTGGCCTTCTTTCATCAGGTCGGCATTCTCGATCAGGCCTTCCGGGATGGAAACCTGCTCGAATGTTTCGGTGTGCATGAAGTTGAAGCCCATGTCGTCTTTGTACAAGTATTGGTAAGGACGACGTTCCACACGTACCGTGTTTACTTTTACTCCCGAGTTGAAGGTGTTTTCGATCACCTTGCCGGTTTTTACATTTTTCAGTTTGGTACGCACAAACGCGGCGCCTTTACCGGGTTTTACGTGCTGAAACTGGATAATCGTATAGAGTTGATCGTTGTACTCTATCGTCATTCCGATTTTAAAATCTGCTGTAGTTGCCATATTGGGACTTTGTTTTTAGTTTTTCAAAATTTTGTGCAAAAATAGAAAAATAAAGGCAATTAAAAAGCAGTAATATTCAAAATTCAAGCAGCTATCTTTCAGAGTGTTGCTATTTCTTTATTTGCTGAACGCCTCGTTTCTCGTAGCTGTAAAGTTCGCATTTCAGGGAGCCTACGTTCATGTCAAACTCCAACAGCAGGGGGATCCGGTCGGCATCTTTGGTGATGTAGAATTTAAGACCGTCCGAGCGTTTCAGCAGTTTTCCCTTGTCCACGCGGGGAGCCAGCACGTGACATTCCTTTTCGCCCATTTCCGATTTTATTTTTTCGGTACCCAGGTATTTGGCCGTCATCATAAAATGCTTGTCGGCATGAAAGACCGGGATGGTAAATTCTTCGCCAAAGTCGAGCCGGTCCAGGTAATGGTTATGCCTCAGGTAGAAAAAGGCCCCCAGAAAATCAACCAGGTTGTGGGGCACATTCCGTCCGCCCGAACGCTGGCTGAATATGGAATCATTGTCGTTAAAGAAGAAAACCTCGTTATAATAGCGATAGCGCCTTTCTTTCACGTTCCGGATGGCCTTGTAAGGAAGAAAAGTATCCGGATTAATGAAACTTTCATAGATGTCGTGTACGCTAAAGAGTTTGTCGGCCAGGCCTACCGTGTTTCCTTCCAGGTGGTAGTGAATGGCTTTTTGATCATCGTACGTGGTTTCGTTGGCTTGCAGTACCGCTTTGCCTCCGCGGATAAAACTGTAACGAAGGTTGTATTCGAGCTTTTCGATGGGTTGTGCCGTGGCCCCCACGGCAGCAAAGGCAAGTAGGAGTATGAAAATTTTCTTCATCTGTTATTTTGTTTAATGTGATGGCTTTAACAGGTTTTTCTGTGAAATACCGGCGATGAAATCTTTCAGGTAGAAAGGCTCATAATAGGCCAGGTCTTCAAAAACCTTGTTTTCATAAGCTTTGTGCGACAAGCTACACATAAACTGTGCCGAAGTTCGTATGTCATCAACAAACCAGGTATTCGGGCGGTTCACTACCGGTTGGCATTTGGCCGCTCCGTTCCCAAAATATACCACAGGTATTTGGTGCCCGATTTCGCAGAAGATGCCCTCATCAATTATTTCGGCCGATACAGGGTGAATCTCTTCCAGCCGCTCGTTGAACCGGGCGGTATAAACTTCCATGCGGCGTGCATCGATCATGGGGCACAACACCAGCTCATGGCTATCCGGGAGACCCAGCGCCTGGCGTTGCGCCAGCACATGGGCGCTCATCGCCTGCAACGGACTGATAGCAATCAGCGGGATCTGGTTGGCATAGCAAATGCCCTTGGCCAGCGAAACGCCAATCCGTAAGCCGGTGTACGAGCCGGGGCCGCTGCTTACCGCTACCGCGTCCAGTTGGTCGAACTTGAGTTGGTTGCGTTGCATCAGTTCCTGAGCAAAAACACTCAGTAAACGGGCGTGGTTTTGCCCTTCGTCACTTTCCATAAAATCAACCGGTTGCCCATGGCGCGATAAGGCTACACTGCAAATTTCGGTGGAAGATTCCAGGTTTAAAATAAATGCCATCGTGGTTATTTTGAGGACAAAAATAACGATATTCGCCCGATTTTTGGCCATAAGCCGATAAGTAAAGAAAGGAACTCTTGTTCAGGAATTTATCAACACATGGCGATGGCTGCCAAAATTTTACTAGTTTAGATGCCGGAAATAGAAAAGGTGGTATGTACAAAACAATCATAATCGACGACGACCAACTCGCCAGGCGTGTGTTATCGCGTATTGTCAGCCAAAATCACAATGATTTTGAAATTATTGGTGAAGCTGACTCGATGGAAAAAGGGGTGGAACTGATTGAAGAACTGAATCCCGATTTGGTATTTCTGGACATTGAATTACCCGATGGCACCGGTTTCGATCTGATTGACCGTCTTCCGGAAGTAAATTTCCGGCTGATTTTTACCACCTCTTACAGCGATTATGCCATCACGGCCTTTAAATATTCGGCTTTCGATTATATCCTGAAACCCGTGTTGCCCGAAAATGTGAAGTCAGTCCTCGACCGCATTCGTGAAATTCCGCCCTTGCAGACCAAACAGGAGATATTTGCCCTGCGCAACCAGATTGGAAAGCCGTACGACCCGGTAAACCCCATTATTGCCCTGCCCGAGATGAATGGTTTTGCCATCATCAAAGTAAAAGATATCCTGCGCTGCGAAGGGGAACGCAACTATACCCGTGTGTTTTACAAGGATGGAACGTCGGTATTGATTAGCCGCACCCTGCTGGAGTTTGTTCAGCTGTTGATGCCACATGGTTTTTGCCGGATTCACCGCTCGCATCTGGTGAACCTCGATTGTGTGGTGCGTTACATAAAAACAGATGGCGGACTGGTGGAAACGATCGACAGGAGCATGCTGAAGGTGTCGCCCAAATACAAGGATGAGCTGCTGGACAGGCTGTTGCAAAACCGGCTTTAATCAGCAGGTATAATTCAGCTTTCATTTTCAGGGAGTTTTGTCGCCTCCTCGAAGTTTCCAATTAATTGATTATCTTTGCGCCGGTTTTAAAACCTTCATTTATAATCAAATGGCGCACAAATCCGGTTTTGTAAATATCATTGGAAATCCCAACGTGGGGAAATCTACCATCATGAATGCCCTGGTGGGCGAGCGTTTGTCAATCATTACCAAAAAGATGCAAACCACTCGGCACCGGATCAAGGGGATTGTGAGCGGCGAAGATTTTCAGATTGTCTATTCCGACACGCCGGGCATTCTGAAGCCCAACTATAAGCTGCAGGAGTCGATGATGAGCTATGTGCATACGGCCTTGATTGATGCCGATGTGATTTTGTATGTGACCGATGTGGTGGAGCAGCCCGACAAGAACAGCGAATACCTGGAAAAGATCCGCAAATCGAATGCGCCGGTGATGGTGCTCATCAACAAAATTGACCTGTCGAACCAGGGAAAGGTGCTTGAATTATACGATTACTGGAAAAACCTGCTTCCGGCAGCTGACGTGTTTGCCATTTCAGCGACCGAAAAGTTTAACATTGCCCCCATCTTCGACCGGATCATCGAGCTGTTGCCCGAAGGACCGCCCTACTTTCCCAAAGACGAACTGACCGACCGTAACGAACGCTTTTTTGTTACCGAGATCATTCGCGAAAAGATTTTGTTGCACTATCAAAAAGAAGTGCCCTATTCGGTTGAGGTAGAAGTGGAAGAATTTAAAGAAGAAGCAAAGTTGCTGAACCTGCGTTGCGTGATTCACGTGGCCCGCGACAGCCAGAAGGGGATCATTATCGGGCACCAGGGAAAGGCGCTGAAAAAAGTAGCCACCGAAGCCCGGCTGGACCTGGAAGAGTTCTTTCAGAAAAAAATATTCATGGAACTATACGTGAAAGTAACCAAGGACTGGCGCGACAAAGACCGCGCGCTGGGCAACTTCGGATACGATTTCCAATAAAGTCATCAGTGATTAGTCACAGTAGTCAGTCTCAGTGATCAGTATTCAGAAGGCGATTTCTGATCTGGAATCTGAAACCTGGAACTTGAAACTTAGAGGAGGGTGAAGGCCGCAGCCGGAGACCCGGAACATAGAAACATAGAAAACAATGAGCAATATAGTAGCAATAGTAGGAAGGCCGAATGTCGGCAAATCAACCCTGTTTAACCGCTTGGTTGAAAGCCGCAAGGCCATAGTGGATGAGATGGCCGGCGTCACCCGCGACCGTAATTACGGTAAGTCGCAATGGAACGGTGTAGAGTTTTCGGTGATCGACACCGGGGGTTATGTCATCAACTCGGACGATGTTTTTGAAGAGGAAATCCGCAAGCAGGTGCACTTGGCGATTGAGGAAGCCGATGTGATCGTGTTTGCCGTGGATGTGGAAAACGGAATAACCGATCTGGACCAGGCGGTGGCACATATTTTACGCCGTGTTTCCAAACCGGTGTTTCTGGCTGTCAACAAAGTGGATAACAACCAACGCATCATGGATGCGCAGGAATTCTACGGGCTGGGACTGGGCGATAACCTGTATTGCATTTCGGGAATGAATGGCAGTGGTACCGGCGATTTGCTGGATGCCGTGGTGGCCAGCTTTCCGAAAAAGGAAAAAGAAGTGGAAGAAGAGGGCATTCCGCATTTTGCTGTCGTTGGCCGTCCCAACGTGGGGAAATCGTCCTTCATTAACGCACTGATTGGTGTTGACCGCAACATCGTAACGGATATTGCCGGTACTACCCGCGACTCCATCAATACCCGCTACAATAAATACGGGCACGACTTTTACCTGGTTGATACGGCCGGTTTGCGCAAAAAAGCGAAGGTGAAGGAAGATGTGGAATTTTACTCGGTACTCCGCTCGGTGCGCACCATTGAAGATGCCGATGTTTGTTTGCTGCTGATTGACGCTACCCGTGGGGTGGAAGCACAGGATGTGAGCATTTTCAACCTGATCCTGCGAAACAAAAAAGGCGTGGTGATTTTGGTGAACAAATGGGATTTGCTCGAAAAAGACAATCATTCGGTCATTGAGTTCACCAAGATGATCCATGAACGCATTGCCCCTTTTGTGGACGTGCCCATCATTTTCATGTCGGCGCTCACCAAGCAGCGTATTTTCAAGGCCCTGGAAACCGCGGTTGAAGTGTACCAAAACCGCCAGAAGAAAGTTAAAACGTCTGAGCTGAACGATGTGCTGCTGGCATCAATTGAGAAATATCCGCCACCAGCCCTGAAAGGGAAGTACATTAAAATCAAGTACGTTACGCAGTTGCCCAGCCCGACGCCTTCGTTCGCGCTGTTTGCCAACCTGCCGCAATACGTAAAGGAACCCTACCGCCGGTATATTGAAAACCAGATCCGGGAACACTTCAATTTTTCGGGTGTGCCTATCCAGGTTTTCTTCCGGAAGAAATAAAAAGCTAAAACAAAAGAGGCTGCCCAAAAACGACAGCTCGTAGTCATCCCGAACTTGTTTCGGGATCTTTTACTACTTGAAAAGCAGACCCTGACCTGGCAGCTGCCGGACAGAGCGCCCCTTTATGAGTGGTAGTCGTTTTTGGGCGGCCTTTTGTTTCTGCCTCTCTTCGTTTAATCCTGCAAAAACTGGTTGAGGAAGCCGCCCGATTCTTTGCGCTGGTTCCCGCCTGCCGGGCTGAGTTCGCGGATGAGCTTCCGGATCGGCATGGATTGCAGCCACACTTTTCCGGTGCCGCGCAGGGTAGCCAGGAAAATGCCCTCGCCGCCAAACATCATCGAACGCAAGCCGCCCGACTGTTCAATGTTAAAATCGATTCCCGGCTCGTAAGCCACAATGCATCCGGTGTCAACCCGGAGTACTTCGTTGTTCAGGTAGCGCTCAATCACGGTTCCGCCGGCATGGATAAAGGCTTTTCCGTCGCCCTGCAGCTGTTGCATGATAAACCCTTCGCCACCCAGAAAACCGGCCCCCAGCCGTTTGTTGAAGGTGATGGAGATTTTGGTGCCAAGCGCGGCACACAGGAAAGCATCCTTCTGCACGATAATCCGCCCACCCATTTTGGCCAAATCCATCGGAATGATGGTGCCCGGATAAGGGGCGGCAAAGGCCACATGCTTTTTGCCCCAGCCCTGGTTGGCAAAGTGCGTGAGGAACAACGATTCGCCGGTAATCAACCGCGAACCGGCCGTGAGCAGTTTGTCGAAAAATCCGGCGCGCGGGTTGGAGCCGTCGCCCAACTTGGCTTCGAAGCTGATACCGTCTTCCATGTACAACATGGCGCCGGCCTCGGCAATGACCGTTTCGCCCGGGTCCAGTTCCACCTCTACCAGTTGAACATCGTGCCCGATAATTTTGTAGTCGATTTCGTGTGATTGCATCGTTTATTGAAGTTTAGAATTTTCAGTTGCCACGAATTTACGAAAACCTTTGTTGTTTAACGTTCTATTTCGATAAACAGCCGATAGGGACAGGTAAGTGGACGGTGGTTGGGACGAAACCTGTCGGGCTGCTTTTCATTCTTTCCATTTGAAAAATGGATATCTGTTTTTCTGTTACCTTTGCCCAATGGAGCCCCGGCAAATACATATCCCAGATCTGAGCAGCGAGTTTGTGTTTCAAACTTCGCGGAGTAGCGGCCCCGGCGGGCAAAACGTGAACAAGGTAAATTCGCGTGTGGAGCTGCGTTTCGACATTCCCAACTCGACTTTGCTGACGGATGGACAAAAGGAAATGCTGCTGAAAAAGCTTGCTTCGAAATTGACTTCCGAAGGTGTGTTGCTGGTGGTGAGCCAGGAAGATCGGTCGCAACTCCGGAACAAAGAACTGGCAACAGAAAAGTTTTACGAATTGCTCCGGCGGGCACTCACGCCGGTGAAAAGGCGAAGGGCCACCCGTCCTACCCGGGCTTCTGTTGAACGAAGGATACAATCGAAAAAGCAGCTGGGGGAGAAGAAATCGAGGCGCGGAAGGATTGATTTTTAACGAATCGAAAGATGCAAAAACTGAAGATACTCATCATGTTGATTTCATTTATTGGCGGTACGGACTGCCATGCCCAACAGCCGGAAGTGCAGCTGCAGCCCGGCGATTTGCTTTTTCGGGGAGCTGCTGCGGGCAATTTGTCGGAAGCCATTGATAAAGTGACCCAAACCGAAGTTGAAACACACTTTTCGCATGTTGGTTTGGTTGAGCATGTTGACGGAAGCATTTTCGTGCTTCATGCCGATCCGAAAGGCGGCACTTGCCGCGTGCTGTTACAGGAGTTTCTTCAACCGGAAAAGGATTCGGTTGAGGTAGTTGCCTACCGGCTGAAGCCTGAATGGCAAAGCGCGGTTCCTGAAGCGCTGGGGCGGGCCCGGGACCTGCTTGGCAAACCGTATAATTTCAGCTACATTTTGTCGGACACGGCTCACTATTGTTCCGAGTTTGTGCACAATGCTTTTACACCGGATTCTATTTTTCAGTTGAGCCCAATGACCTTTAAAGATCCCGAAACCGGCAATTTTTTTCCGACATGGGTAGATTATTACCAGAAGCTTGAACTGGATGTCCCGGAAGGAATGCCCGGTTGCAACCCCAACGGGATGGCCGCCTCCGACAAACTGGAACGGCTGGGAGAAGTGAAGTAGGGAATGGGGTCCCAGTTTCCAGTTGTCAGTTTGTCAGTATTGAGTCTGCTCCGAAAAGTCTGAGTTCATTGATTTCCAACTTCTTTACCCCTAACCCATAAAGGGGGAACTCGTTGAAAATCAATGAACTCTTCAAAGTCCCCTTCAGGGGATTTAGGGGTTTTTGACTTTTCGGAGTGGACTCAGTTTTCAGTTTGTCAGTTTCCGGTTCGTATAATTCAAGAAGATATTTCTTCCGGTTCAAGCTGTTTGACGGGCAGTTGTTCAGCCATTGTTTGTTTTGATACGCTTTCCCAGACTATTTCCGCCAGGTCGCGCACTTCTACCTCAGTTCCTTTGGTAAATGTTTTTTTACACAACGGGCAGGCCGTTACAATCTGTTCAGGCTGGTATTGCTGAAATTCTTCCAGCACCTTATCGCGGATCTGGTCGCGATCCTGCATGGAAATCTTAATATTCGACAAACTTCCGCCACAGCAAAATGCGTCTTCTTTCTCATGTTTCATCGTCACCAACTCAACATACTGGCCCAGCAGCAGGCGTGGTTGCTCGTAAATGCCGCTTCCACGGCCAAGTTCGCACGGATCGTGGTAAACCACGCGTTTCGGTGAATTATGAACAGGCAACAGTCCCTGATTTACCAGTTCGAGCAGATATTCAGCGTGGTGCATCACCCGGACATTGGGCAGCCTGTAATCTTCTGAAAAAACCTTGTAACAGATGGGGCATGAAACCACCAGCGTGCGTGCCCCCGACTGCATGATTTTGTCCCGGTTGTTGGTAATCAGTTTTTGGGCAGCCTCCAGTTGTCCGGCCTGGATGAGCGGCCTGCCGCAGCAGGGAGCTTTATGCTCGTCCATGAACCAGTAATTGACCCGGGCATAATTGAGCAATTTTTGCATACTCTTTTTGATCGATGGCGTCAGGTGGGTCATGCATCCGGCAAAATAAATCACATCAGCTTGCGGACTTGGACCGTTTTTCAGGTAATCGTAGGTGGAGTTGTATTCGGCAGTTGATTCAATCCGTTGGGTGATGCGGATATCGTTCAGGTCGATCCCGACAGGGCAGTCTTTTTGGCAACGCCCGCAAAGCAGACAGTTGAAGAGCTGTTCGTCGCTCAACCGTCTCCCACGGATTTGTTTCAGCACGTACACCGACTGGGTATTCCGGATATTGGCATGGTTCATCTGGCAACTATCCAGGCAAATGCCGCAGCGCGAACAGGAGAATACCTGCACCCTGGTGTAGCCGTTTACATGTTTCTGCGAACGCACCCCGTATCTTCTCAGAAAAATCAGCAGCACTTCAACCGGGATATGCATGTAGCGCGACACGGGCATGGCAATAAAAAAGACTCCCAACGCACACGAGTAGGCCCACCAAACAGGCTGTTCCAACAATGGAAGCGGTAAAATAGCAGCCAACAAATTCCCCGTGGGTTGTGTGAGAAAACTTCCGTTGCGGTACAGTCCGGCGCTAACGCCCTCGGCGATCAAACGAAGCGGAAAAATAAGCCAGAGCGCTGTTAAAGCAACCCGGTCGCCAACTTTTAGTTGGGTCGTTTTTTTCATGCCAAATGCCCGGCTGTTGAAGCGTTTGTAATAGGCCAAACCCACACCGGAAAGGACCAGCAGCAACAGAAGATCCATGATTGCCGCGAAGAAGTGGCCGGCAAACCCGGTTGCAGGGGTTGGCTCGGCGTAGCGAAAAAATATGGATTTCCAGAGCGGAAAGCGAAGGGTGTGGTAATGGACTGCCGCTTCCAGATGCCCAACCACAATCAGCAGAAACCAGCCAAAAGCCAGGCTGGTATGCATGTAGCCCAGTACCGGGTTTTTTCGGAAAATTTTCCGGTGCAACAGGGCTTCCATAACGGTTTCGCCAATCGCTTTCAGCGATGCCGGGCCTGGTATTTTTTTAAGGATTAGTTTTCTGTCGGATTTGGAAATGCCTACCAGCCAAATGCACGAAACAACCAACAGAAAGCAGACAATAAACAGCAGGCCGATTGAGAAAGGATAGGTAAACAAGGGCGTTTCCATAGGTCAAACTTTTTCGTTTCGGTACTGAACCAATCCTTTTTTCAGGAGCATAATCACATTTCGGATGTTGATTCCCCGGGGGCACACCAGCATGCATTTTCCGCAAAGCATGCATTTGTCGATTTCTTGTGCCAAGCCGGTAATTTCACCGCGGCGCAACAGCAAGTTCATTTTCCGGATGTTGAAGTCGATCAGCGTGCCGGCATTGCAGGTGGCCGTGCATCCCCCACACGACAGGCAAATCTTGAAGGAGGGCTCTTTTTCGAGTATCTCGTTCAGCAAGCGGCCATCAAACTGGTCGAAGTCGATGCTGCGAGGTTCTATCAGTTTAAATCCAAAGGCATTCATTTGTTTTGAAGATAATGGTGAACATCGAGCGCCGCTGAGCGGGCATGATCGAGTGTTTCGTCAACCGTCATCGGACCGGTACAGGTACCGGCAAGAAAAACGCCCTGTCGGGACGACCGGTTTTTGAACAGGTGCGGGTCTTCGGTTTGCAGGAAGCCGTTCGGTTCGCGTTGCAGTTCAAACAAGTCGGCCATGCGCGTGGTGTTTTTCCCGGGGACCATTCCCACCAGCAACACTACCAGGTCAACCCGCATTTTCAGCGGACGGCCCGAAAGGGTGTCCTCCGCTTTTATCTGCAACGTTCCATCGGCATTTTCGGCGGCTTCGGACAACCGCCCGCGGATAAACTGAATGTTATACTTTTCCTGTGCTTGGCGGTACATCGATTCATAAGGCAGGCCAAACATCCGCAAATCCATGTAGAAGCAGAAAATCTCCGTTTGCGGCAGTTGTTTGGCCAGCTCGGTTGCCTGTTTTACCCCGGTAACGCAGCACACTTTGGAGCAATGGTGGTTGCCGCATTTCTCATCGCGCGAACCGACGCAGTGGATAAAGGCAATCCGGCATGGTTTGGTTCCGGCAGCAGTGGTAATTGGAGCTCCGGCTTTCAACCGGTTTTCCAGGTCCACCGAAGTAATCACGTTTTCATAAACCGAATAGCCGTACTCTTCTTTTCGGGTGGCGTCAAAAATCTCAAAACCGGTGCTGATGACCACGGCATCGGCTGGCAATCTTTCATCTCCTGATGTTTTTACCAGAAACGACCTGTTCACGAAAACGACCTGTGATACATCGGTTTGGCAAATCGTCTTAAACGAATTTCGTTGAACCTTGTGTTGTAGGAATTCTGCTACCTGGCTGGCTGGCCTTCCCGTAGGGAAAAGATGGCTCCAGCCGTTTAGTTTTCCACCTGTTTGCGAATTCTTTTCTATCAGTGTGACATCGTATCCCAGCTCAGCCAGCAGGGAGGAAACCTCGGTTCCGGCAACTCCTCCGCCAATCGTAATTACTTTCTTTGGTTTGTTCATCTTCTTTTCGGGTTAGAAGGAATGGACTGCCTGGTTAAAGCAATTCGGCACGACGGGTTTTCCCAAGTCTTTCCCGTTCAGTCCCCGGTATTTCAGGTCAGGGTTGTATTTGATGCCCATTTTTTGAAGTAAGGGTTCGCAATCCACCTGGTGCATTTGCAGTCCCAAATCCCACGGATCGTAGCCCAACACCAGTCCGGCCAGTTCTTCGTAAGTCAGCACCGGGATTCCCCGGCCTTCACCGCCATAGGTTTTTCCTTCCAACTCACCAATGGTATATTGCCATTTATCCAGAAACATCGTACAGCCGGGGCAATTGCAAATAATGGCATCGGGCTGGTAGGGTTGCATCGATTCAAATTTCTTTTTCGAATTGGAAACGGAGTACCCGCGGTTGGCCATGATCAGGTACTGCCGGAACCCGAACCCACAGCAATGGCGCCGTTCGGGGTAGTCAACCACTTCGCCGCCCCAAGCTTCGATCATTCCGCTCAGCACGCACGAAAATTCGGCACCGCCAACGCCTTTCCCCGGAAACATCTTGGCATAGTGGCAGCCAATGTGCTCCACAATTTTTAAGGGTTGGCCTGTTTCAGAATTGACCAGTGCGTGTTGCTGATGCGCGGCAATCTCGTTTCTGAAATGATAAAAGATATCGCTGCAATGGGCCACATTTTCAGGGATGGCCAATTCGCGCCCGGTAGCTTTTCGCAAGTAGTTGCGGGCCTTTTCCATTTCTTCGGGAAACTCTTTCCAGGTTTCCAGCACTTCCGAATAAATGCCAAACGAGGTAACACACGAGACGGCCAGGTTGCGGTAGCCAGCCTCGGCCATCAAGGCGAACTGGCGGGCAACAACGGTTTGCAGTGTTTCAAACGGCAACAGGTCGGAGTGGTAAGCAATGCCGGTGCAGGTGGTGTGTTTGGGGTCGTCGAACACATCTTTTCCCAAATCGTTTTGCATGATCTGCAAAAAGGCCCGCTCCGATCCCGGGAAAAAGTTTTGCCGGATACAACTGCGCAGATAATAAAAGCCATCTTCCGGAATGCTTTTTTGGTAGTCGCTCCAAATGCGCGATTTTGCCTGATGTTTCATTCGTTTCGGTTTAATTATTTGTGAAAACGAGCTTGAAATAGTCTTCCATTTCGTGGTCTTCTATTCCTATTTCTTTGGCTTTCTTTAGGCTGTAACGTTCAATTTTTTCATGAAAAGCTGTCGCACCTGATTCGTCGAAAATAGCCTTGAGCTCCGCCAATACGTCCGGCGATATTTTGCGCAGGGTACCTGCCCCTTCTTTGTCGAGGTTTGCGCCAAGACGTTCGTACAGTTCTTCGCGATGGTTGAAAAACCATTCCCAAACAGGTCCTTGTTCGGGATGAAGTTCGGGTGTCAGACTGTCAGGATGGATGCAGTAGCCTCGTTGAAGAATATTTTCGATAAGGGTCTTTTTGAGGGCATATTGCTGGCGGCCTCGGCGGCTTTCGGTGAAATAGCCAAGTTCCTGCGATAACTTCCGCAGGGCATTGATGATCAGTCCCGGGCAATTTCCCCGGGGGCAACGGGTTTTGCACGACATGCATTGCCCGCAATACCAGATTGTTTCGCTGCGCAACAGTTTTTCAATCCTTGAATCATCGCGCGACTGGACTTCCACGGCCAACATGCGGGGATCGTAGTCGAAAAATTCGGCAGCCGGGCAAATGGCGGTGCAAATGCCGCAATTCATGCAAGCTTTCAGCCCTTCCAAAAAACGGACGTCCCGCTGCAGCATCTCGTACAGGGTCATGTTATATTGATTTTTGGTAGGATAAAGCTACCACCGTGTAATGAGGCTTGAAACAGCACAAAGACATATTCTCAACTAAGTGTTTTAACGTATTTTTTGATTGTTGAGCTACTGTAAATGGTAATGAAACGTACCGTAGGAAGTAGTAAAAAGGAAGGAATATCTTTATTTTGTTGAATATTGACAATGAGGGAATTAGGCCATTTCTTCCAGCTCTTTCAACGTTTCTTCCAGTTGTAAAATGTACTTGCCGTACAATTTGCGGAAGCCCATGCGAAAGAAGAAGAACAAACCGGTGATGATGGACAGCAAGACCAACAGGCCGATAATCATTTGACGGGTCATTTGTGCCTGGTTGAGGTCTTCAACGGCCACGCCTTGACGGTGGGCGGCTATTTCAACGCCGAAAAACATACCGGTAATAAAGCCAACACTGAAGACCAGCAATAAAATGCCCAGGGCCAGGTAAAAGAGTTTCCGGTACGTGTTCAGAATATGGATGATCGATTTCAGCACTTGGCGCAAATCATTTCCCTGCGAGTAATTTCGTTTTACCGCATAGTAACTCAGGCTGAAATAAGCGAACGTTCCCAAGATAAAAAGTGTGTTGATTCCGTCGATCAGCAAAATCCAGCCCGGAACTTTCAGTCCGTCTGACAAAAGCGGGGTCAGTACAAAATCGTCGATAACGAAAAACAGGGTGAGCAGCAGCAAGAAGGCAAAGCCAATCTTGATGTTACGGTCGATTCGCTCAATCAGGCCTTTGGTGCGCTTTTTCAGCAGGTCGTGCAAGTCCGCCTCGTTCAGCCGGTGCCTGTTGGCCTCGGTTGATGCGTATTTGCTCCATGCCGATTTTAAATCTTTCAGTTCCATGTTATTCTTCCACGTTCATGTATTTCTTCAACTTGTGCTTGATGCGGTTCATCTTCACCCGTACGTAATTCTGGGTGATGCCGGTAATCTCGGCAATTTCTTCGTATTTCTTGTTTTCAAGAAACAGCAGGATGATTGACTTTTCGATGCCGGTGAGCTGGGCGACAGCCGTGTTTAGCAGGCGCATTTGTTCTTCCATCTCGGGATCGTATTCTTCGTGTGCCAATTGCACCGATTCGATTTCCAGTCCGTTTTGGCCGGGCTGACGTTTATTTTTTTTGAAGCTGGTAATGGCGGTATTCAGCGCTACCCGATACATCCAGGTGGTGAACTTGGACTCGTTCCGAAACGAAGGGTACGACTTCCACAGCTGGGCAAGAATTTCCTGAAAAAGGTCCCGCCGGTCTTCTTCCGAATCGCAGTAGATGGAACACACCTTGTGGATGATTCCCTGGTTTTCGCTGATTATTTTAACAAACTCCTTCTCCAAAGCGGGACTTTAAGATCTCGGAACTAAGTAATTGATGATTTACAAGTGACGATTGAATAGTTTACATCATGTCATTTTGAGGAAACCGATTTCTTTTGGCGTAAGAAAACGCCATCTTCCGCGGGGAAGGTTTTTCTTGGTCAGGCCGGCAAAGAAAACACGGTCGAGCCGGGCTACTTTATAGCCAAAGTGGGCAAAAATACGGCGTACAATGCGGTTTTTCCCGGAGTGGATTTCAATGCCTACCTGGGTTTTATCGTTTTCATCGACATAACTGATGGTATCGGCGGCAATCATTCCATCTTCCAGCTCAATCCCTTTCTTCACCTGTTCCAGGTGTTCTTCCAGAAACGGTTCATTCAGGAAAACATGGTAAATTTTCTTTCGCTCGAAACTGGGGTGGGTGAGTTTGGTGGCCAGTTCGCCGTCGTTGGTAAACAGCAACACGCCCGAAGTTTCTTTGTCGAGGCGGCCAACGGGGTAGATGCGTTCGTCGCAGGCATTTTCAACCAGTTCCATTACGGTATGTTCGGCATGCGGGTCATCCAGGGTGGTCACGTAGCCGCGGGGTTTGTTTAGCAGCAGGTACACTTTTTTCTCCGTATCGAGCGGTTTGCCTTTGTACTCTACCCGGTCGCTTTTGCTTACCTTGGCGCCCAACTCGGTCACTACCTGTCCGTTAACGGTGATTTCCCCTTCGGTAATAAGTTTGTCGGCCTCACGGCGCGAACAGATTCCGGCATTGGCAATAAAACGGTTCAGGCGGATTTGTTCGTCGCCCTTTTTTACGATCGTTATTTTTCGTTTTTCAGGATGAACGTGTTTCTCCTTTTCCTGCGACTTTTGCCGGAAATCTTTTCCTCCGGTTGAATAATTTTTCTGCTTCATAATTTCATTACAATCGGGGCAAAGGTCGTAAAAATCCGGCAATAATACCGATAAATGGAAACTGAAACTTATTCCTGTTCCAGTTTGTACAGTTCATATTGTTTCAGAATAGCTTCGCGGACATCGTATTCGGTGGAACGGGCCGTTAAAACCGATTTTGAATTGAAATAGATCATGAACTTATCCGCTTCCTGATCATTTAATCCCGTGAGCGACCGGACCATATCCTTGTTGTAAAACTGCGACAGGTATTCCCATTGCTGGTCGCTGATCATGGCAGCGCGTACCTCTCTTTTTTCTTTCTCGCGCCGGCTGATATGGTATTGCAGGAAGGAGGCCGGTGAAAAGATGGCTGCGTACCAGGGCGGTTTCGAGTTGTAGGAGTCACCCCGCAGCTCGGGGGAAATGTTGACGGGTTTGCCGGTTGAAATGCCGTCCATGTTTACCTTGTTGGCCTCGCCGGTTACCTTTACCTCGCCAATTGCATAACGGATGGGGCGCGCCTGAATGACCAGCACACTGTCTTCGTTGTGAAAATGCGGGATGCGTACGTATTCTTTTACATACCCCATGGCCGAAATGCCCAGGCTGTCCACATTCAGCACTTCCATCGAAAAACGGCCCAGGGCATCGGTGGTCGTCCCACCATGGGTGCGCATGTTGACGATATGGGCGAAAGACACCGGAAGTCCGTCGTCTTTGCTAACCAGTTTCCCTTTCAAATGCAGCAAAACCGGGTCAATCAAGTCATCGTCCTGCGCCTGTACAGGCTGCAGGCTGACGAGAAAAAGAACGGTAAATATGAAAATCAGCTGTTTCATTGCCTCCAAAAATAGACAAATAGCACGGATATCGATTGGGGAGGAACCTCGGTTTGGAAGCTTTTAACAATGTTTAATAAAAAAATAGATGATTTAGGATGACTTTTCTCATGCTCACAATTGCCAGCCCGGAGGATTTTGATTTGCGATTAACGATTGCCGATTGGAGCAGGAAGGGCAAAAATCAGAAAGCTTTGCTGCTAAAGGAGGCGACAAGCTGATTTCGGCTTTGGCACTTTCCCGAATTAGACAAACAACAATAGGCTGATGGCCATGACAAACATGCCGGCAATCAAACCGCCGATGGCCACGTGGTGTTCGCCATATTCCTCGGCAGTGGGCAACAGCTCATCCAGCGAGATGTACACCATAATTCCGGCAACGCCGGCAAAGATGACTCCGAAAGTGGCATCATTAAAAACATGCATCAAAATAAAGTAGCCGATGATGGCACCAACCGGTTCAGATAAGCCGGAAAGGAACGATAACCAAAAAGCTTTTTTACGACTTTTCGTTGCGTAATATACCGGTACCGAAACGGCAATTCCCTCCGGAATGTTGTGAATGGCAATAGCCACGGCAATGCTGATGCCCAGCGCCGGGTCGTTCATGGCACTCATGAAGGTGGCCAGGCCTTCGGGGAAGTTGTGGATACCAATGGCCAGGGCTGAAAAAAGCCCCATCCGCAACAGCTTGGGATTTTGTTGTTCGGGATGACTGATGTTGCTTATTTCGTGCGGGTTTTCAACCGAAGGAATCAGCTTGTCGATGATGCCGATTAGCGCAATGCCACAAAAAAAGGAAATCACGGTTAACCAATAGCCCGGCTTTTCGCCCATCGACAGTGTCAGGGAATCTTTGGCCTTCACAAAAATCTCAATTAAGGATACATAAATCATCACCCCGGCTGAGAATCCCAGGGAAGCAGCCAGAAACTTCGGATTGAATTCCTTATGGAAAAAGGACATGATACTGCCGATGCCGGTCGCTAAACCGGCGAAGACAGTAAGGCCAAATGCAAATAAAATATTGTTAGTTTCCATTTTCAGGATGGCTATTTGGTTCGTTGGGTAAATTTAGTAAAAGTCTTTTTCGAAGTTGATTTCTGATACATTTTCTGCTGGCATTATTTCGTGAAAGCCCTTTTGTATGGGTTTACTGGTTGCTAAAAGGAGGAAGGCGGTAACTCAGCCCCAAACTGACGAAGCGATCGGCTGCTGCCCCATTCAAACCAAAACCAGCAGAAAAGTCAAGTTGCAGGTTCGGTTGAAGTAAATAGGTCATGCCTGCATCCAGCAAATGCTCGTTGCTGCCCGCCTCTGGAATCAGGCCATAACTTTCGGCAAAAGCCGCTAGCTTTTCAGTAATGCCAATGCCCAGCGCCAACGAATAAAAATACCCCGGAATGGCCGATTCGCCGTCCCACTGAACGCCCAGGTTGTATCCCAAAGAGAACCGAGGTGACAGGCTGTGTGAAAATGCGAATCGCATGTCGGCAGCCGTGTAGGTTGGTTTGAAATCGTCGCTGGCAGTAAACGGGAACACTAATCCGCCCAGGAAAGCCGTTTCGGGACGCCAGCCTTGTTCGTCGGCCAGTTTCACTTTAAACCCGGTGTAAAGTGGTCCAAAGCCTTTGTATTTTAGAATATCCGGCGGATTTTTTACGGTAACTTCCTGCTGAAGGAGTTCGAGTCCGAGCCGGAGCTCCAGGTTGGGCAAAAGACCATAGCGGAGCAAGGTGCTGTTCCAGGTGCGCGATTTCCGGCTGGCCAGATTCGTTTCATCCTTCTCCAGCAGAAAACCGGTTTCAATCTGTAAGCTGTTGAGCGGTACTACCGAGGAAGATTCGGTTTGGTCGGGCCGGTCGGTAACCAGTTCGGGTGGTACTTCCTGCGCTTTCAGCATGAACGTTGACAGCAGAAATATTAGCAATATAATTCGTTTCATGCGTTTTTTTGATTCCTTTCAAACGTTTGGCGCCCGGAAATGTTTTCCGCTTCAGAATCTTGCCTGGATGATCAGGTTTTTGTCCTTTACCGGAATGCCGTCGAATTTAGAAATAACTTATCCCTTACTTTCTGTCATTAACTTCTGGAGATTCAAAAAACATTAATTTTAGGGCATGAACAAAGACCGGATCAAAGGATATCTTTTTGCCGTAATCGCTACGGTAACTTTTTCCAATATCTATATTTTCAGCAAGGCGGCCCTGAACGAGGTTCATCTGGTGCAGTTCGGGTTGTACTGGTTTTTCATTGCCCTGTTGCTGAATGGCGCCTGGTTGCTGAAAAGCGGTCATGGGAAACAACTGTTCAGCCTTTCGGGCAAACAATACCGGATCTTGGCAATCCTGGGCATCCTCGAAATCCTGACCACAACATCGTTTTTCCTTTCCATAAAGATCATTCCTGACCCTGCCGTTACCTCCTTTCTGGGCAATTTCTACCCGGTCATTTTAACCGGAATGGGCATTCTTTTTCTGAATGAACGATTCTCCTGGCTTGAAGGTATGGGAGGATTATTCGCGTTGGCGGGAGCATTTATCATCAGTTATCAGGGGGGAACCAGCCTGGCCGATCTTTTTATCCCAGGCACCGGTGTGGTACTGATCAACGCCATTTTTGCTTCGGTGGCTTCGATGGTGGTGAAAGTGAACGTTCGCAACATGTCGCCTGAACTGATGAATACCAACCGTTCGCTATGGTTGTTTGTGTATGCGCTTATCGCCATCCTGGTAAGCGGACAACCGCTTGAGATATCTGGCCCGGCCCTGCTGAACATTGCCTTGGGGGCCACGTTGGGCGATTTTATCGGCATTCTCACCATCTACTACTCGTTCCGGTACATCGAGGTTTCCAAATCCAGCATTGTACAGAGCCTGAAAGGTATTTTTGTGCTGGCCGGAAGCTACCTGTACTTCAAAACCCTGCCGCTGGAGCACCAGCTTGCCGGAGGTTTTCTAACCGTTGTAGGCGTGCTTCTTATTTCGGTGGCCAAAACCCGGTTGTTTGCCCGGAAGTAGTTCTTTTTGAAGCCGAACGATCTTGAGTTGTAAGCAATCGTTTTTTCATTTGATGAACGATGGCGGCTTCAAAATTGTTTACTTTGCAGGATGAATTTTCTGGCACATTTATACTTATCGGGCGAATCGGACGAATTAATTCTGGGCAATTTTATCGGCGATTATGTGAAAGGGCAGCAGTATCTGAATTACAGAGAAGATGTGCAACGGGGGATTCTGCTTCATCGCCGTATCGATTCGTTTACCGATCATCATTCGCTGGTAAGGCAGTGCGCCAGGCGATTTCAACCTTCGTACGGGCGATATGCCGGTATTGTCACCGATGTGGTTTTCGACCATTTCCTGGCAAAATACTGGAGCGCTTATTCGGTTTATACCCTACGCCAGTTTTCGAAACACGTTCATGCTGTTTTGTTGTCCAACTTCATTCAATTACCTAGCCGGGTGAAAGGCTTTTTGCCTTTTTTTATTCAGCACCGGCGATTGGAATCGTATGCCCATGCTGATGGAATCCGGCAGTCGCTTGAGATTATGGGGAGGCGCACCAGCCTGCCCGAGCAAACCGATTTTGCCATGCAGGTGCTCACCGATGAGTTTGGCTTGATCCGGGATGAGTTTGAAGCATTCTTCTCCGAGCTTGTTTATTTTTCGGAGACTACCTTTGGGGTGGAAATAAAAAAGCCCGTCACACACGGGCTTTGGGCTGATAATGTACTTTAAGGTCGGCTTTTTCAAAGAAAAATTGCTCTTCGCCAAAAGCAGGTTCCAGATCATCCAGCCAGATGGCATCGGGATTGTACCGTGCAAAGAACGGCCGTGAGACCCAGTCGGGGTTGCGGCCCTGTAAAAAGTTCAGCACGAAAACTTTCTCACCTTTCACTTTCTGCGTACCAACAATCTGTATTTTTCCGGGGGCGCACGACATGGACGGGCCGCGCACCGTACGGCAAATGCCACTTACCTGTTGAATGGCTTTTTGATAAATCTGCCAGGCTTCTTCCAGCGTTACGGCAAAGTAGTCTTGGGCTCCGGTGTTGCGTGCCACAAACATGTAGTAGGGAATGATGCCCTGATTCACTTCCTCACGCCACAGTTTCGCCCAAATTTCCGGATCGGTGTTGATATGTTTCAGTAAAGGCGATTGAGCCCGGATTTGGACTCCGGCTGCCCGCAAATTGCCGATGGCTTTACGGACGGCTTTGGTTTCCAGCGCACGGGGATGGTTAAAATGAGCCATCAGGGCGATGTTGATGCCGCGCTTTTTCATTTTCTCGAAAAGATGGAGCAACTCTCCGGCATCTTTGTCTTCGGTAAAACGATAAGGCCAATAGGTTAGCGCTTTGGTCCCAATGCGGATGGTTTTAATATGATCCAGGCCAGCATCCAGAATAGCATCAAAATAATGCTCAAAAATGCGGGTGGACATCACGGCCGGGTCGCCGCCGGTAATCAGGACATCGGTAATTTCGGGGTGCTGTTTCAGATATTTAACCAACAGGTCAGCTTCTTTCATGGCAAACTTAAAGCTGTTCAAGGCAAACTGGGGCCAGCGAAAACAGAACGTGCAGTACGCATGGCAAGTTTGTCCCTGCGAGGGAAAAAACAGCATGGTTTCGCGATACTTGTGCTGAATGCCGTTCAGCCGGATGCCGTCCATGACGGGGACATTGCTTTCCTGCCCGGCCGGGTTCGGGTTCAATTGCAGCCTGATTTCATCAACGGCTTTTTTCAGTTTTGCTTTGTCGGCATTGGATTTCAGAAGATGTGCAATACGTTGGAACCGATCTTCCGAGAGCATCCCGCGCTGCGGAAAGTTCAGGATAAAAAAAGGGTCGTCTTCAAAATCGTCCCAATCGATCAACTGATCAATGACGTAATTGCTGACTTTGAAGGGTAAAACGGTCCCAACAACTTCAATGACAAACTTTTGTTCCTCACTGAGTTTGTCAATTTGCGGGATTTCCCGAAAATTGCTGAGTGTATAAGAACGATATTTATGCATAACTTTAGTTTTTGCGTAACATTCCACCTGGTAGATGATCATGTAAAAACTGGGGTTGGTCTTAAGCGCGCCACCTAAAAAACATGACATCTGTTTGCTTTTTCCCCACAATTCGTAAAAGCAGCCTAAAGATACGAAAAATATGCCGGATGGGAAAATTTCCCGGGATGCCGGAGAGACAGGTTAATGGCTCAATTTTTCCATTCGGCTGGCATCGAGGCGCAAAAAAATGAACAATAAAATGGTGAATGACCAGAGCGATGAACCGCCATAACTGAAAAACGGAAGCGGAATACCAATAACCGGAACCAGGCCAATGGTCATTCCTACGTTTATGGCAATGTGGAAAAACAGGATGCTGGCTACGCTGTAGCCATACACCCGGCTGAATACGGAGCGTTGCCGTTCGGCCAGTACAACAAGCCGGAGCAATAAGGCCAGGAACAGCAGCAGGATGGTAGTTGTGCCCAAAAATCCCCATTCTTCACCCACTGTGCAGAAAATGAAGTCGGTACTTTGCTCGGGCACAAAGTCGAATTTGGTTTGTGTGCCATTCAGAAAACCCTTCCCGGAGAAACCGCCCGATCCAATGGCAATTTTCGATTGGTTGACGTTGTATCCCACGCCCAGCGGGTCGGACTGAATGCCCAACAATTCGTTAATTCTGGCTTGTTGATGAGGCTCCAATACTTCATTGAACACATAATCTACAGAAAAGGTCATGAAAACAAGCAGGATATAAAGTCCGGGGACAACCAGCGCTTGTTTCAGCATTTTGCGGTATGCAAACAGGGCGAATATGGCCGTAGAGATGACAGAGGAAACAAGCAACAAATCTGTGTTTTCATATCCCAACTTCAACAGGTAATTCCCCAACCAAATGAGACCAAAAAAGGCTATGTATATAGAGAGCCCTTTGATGCTTTCGGCCAACGATCGTTGAAACAGGTAATAGGCAACAAAAGCCGCCAGGGTCAGTACCAGGATGGTTGTTACCGGATCGAGCACAAGGGTCATGATAAAAACGATGGCGATCAGTAAGCCCAGAAACAGCACCACTCCCGACATTCCTTCGCGGTAAAGAACCAGCACGAAAACGCCAAACACTAAGGCCGAACCGGTATCATTCTGAAGGAAAATTAGTGCAACCGGCAAGAGCAGGATGCCCCCGACACCAACCAGCGACTTGAAATTTTCCATCTTGAAGGTGTACGAACTGGTAAACCTGGCCAGCGCCAGGGCTGTGGTAAACTTGGCAAATTCAGCCGGCTGAATGGCAAAGCCGCCAATCTGGAACCAAGCCTTGGCTCCCTTTACCTCTGAGCCGAAAAACAGGATGCCTACCAACAGAAGAATGGTGGCCCCGTAAAAAACATAGGCAAACGATACGTAAAATTTACTGTCGAAGATCAGCAGGGTGGCGGCGAGGACAAATGCCGCCGTTATCCACAGCAGTTGTTTTCCGTAGCGCTGGCTCATGTCGAGGATGCTGCTGTGTTCTTCGTTGTACACGGCTGCATAAATGTTGATCCATCCCATAAATACCAACAGCACGTAAAGGCTGATGGTCAGCCAGTCCAGATTTGCCCATATATTGCTTCTGCTTGCCATTATTTGGGTTGATTTGGGTTTAACAAATTGGAGTCGAACATGCGTTGTTCCAGCAGCTTCCGGGAAGGTGAGCCGATCGAGTCGTTCAGGTATTTTTCGATTAGCAAACTGGCGATGGGGGCAGCATGGCGTGCTCCCCACACCCCAAATTCCACAAAAACTGCGATGGCAATTTTAGGATCATCTTTCGGCGCAAAAGCGATGAAGGCCGAGTGGTCGGATCCATGCGGGTTCTGGATGGTTCCGGTCTTTCCGCAAATTTCGATGCCATTTACATGTGCGGTATAGCGTGTATTGGTCAGATCAACCACTTGTTGCATTCCTTCAATAACGGTTTCAAAATGTTCGGGAGCCACCGTGGTGTTCTTCCTTGGGAATGGCAGCCGGTGCGTTTCCCCTTCTTTTTCGGATACCGAACGGATTAGGTGCGGTTCGATATAATACCCCCGGTTCGCAATTACCGCGGCCAGGTTGGCCAGTTGTAGCGGAGTTAGGATAATTTCGCCCTGCCCGATAGAAAGGGATCTGACAGTGAGCGCATTCCAGCGGTTTTTTCCAAAATAGCGGTCGTAATACGAAGATGCCGGAATGTTACCGGACGACTGTCCGAAGAATTCGGTACCTAAAGGTTCCCCAAGGCCAAAGCTCAATACATGTGAGCGCCAGGCATTGTACCCATCCTCCGCTTTTCGATATTTTTGGATGGTTGCCCTAAACGTATTCCAGAAGTAGGGGTTGCATGATTCGCGGATAGCCCCTTTCAACGAGATGGGCGATTCGTGAAAGTGGGTGCAGCGAATTGGGCTGGAGGCCGTTCCGTTACAGGTAACAGCGGTCTGTTCGCTAATCACACCTTCTTGTAAAGCAATCAACGCATTTAAGGTTTTGAAGGTTGATCCTGGCGAATAGGCAGCAGAGATGGCCCGGTTGGTGAGCGGTTTCAGGGTGTCCCGCAGCAATACCTGGTAATTGGCGCTGCGTTCCCGGCCCACTAATAGATTCGGGTCGTAGCTGGGGCCGCTGTAAAAACTAAGGATTTCGCCGGTTTTGGGCTCAATGGCCACCACGGCTCCGCGTTTGTTTTGCATTAATTGTTCTGCGTAGCGTTGTAGCTCACTGTCGATGGTCGAAACCAGGTTTTGTCCAAGTACAGCCAGGGTGTCGCTTCGTCCTTCCAGATAAGCTCCTTTCAGTCGGTTGTGTACGTCCACCAGGAAAAAATTTACGCCTTTCCGGCCGCGCAATTCTTTTTCGTAAGCACGTTCCAGGCCAGTTATGCCAATATAGTCGCCCTGCGAATAATACTTGTCTTTTTGGATAGCAGAGCGGTCAACCTCACCCACATAGCCAAGCATGTGTGCCGCAATTTTTTGGGGGTATTCGCGCAGGGTTCGCGATTGGACAAAGAAGCCCGGAAATTTAAAAAGCTTTTCCTGCAGCACAGCGTAGCCCTCGGGCGATAGTTGCTTAATGACTACCGAAGGTTTGTAGCGGGAATATTTCTTCGCTTTGTTGAGTCCGTCTATCAATTCGCCCTTCTCAATTTTTAGGATTTCGCAAAATTGGGCCGTGTCGAAGGGGGCCATCTCGCGCGGGGTGACCAACAAGTCATAAGCCGCTTTGTTGTAAACCAGTAGTTTGCCGTTACGGTCGTAAATCAGTCCGCGGGCCGGGTAGTTGATTACGCGCCGGAGCACGTTTTGTGTGGCGTATTGCTTGTACGAACTGTCCAGCACCTGAAGGGTGAATAGTCTAATGATAAAGATCAGGACAATAACAACAAAGATAGCCCCCAGAATATATTTTCGTCTGGCAAATTTGTCCACTTCAACTACTCCTTATATATCAGATATTGGCTGATGATGATTAATACTAGGGTGAATGCCGAGCTTAATACGCATCGGGAGAAGGTAAAGATAAATCCTTTCAGGGTAAAAACTTCAACATAAAACAGGAAGAAATGATGAGCCAGCACCAGAATCAGGGAATACTTTAAAAACCAGTGAAAACCCAAATAACTCAAGCGGGGGGGCGTGTTTAGCTCGAGTACATCGCGCGACGAAATAAGACGAATGACCGCGGGGCGGATAAATGCCAGAAAGGTTGTTGCTGAAGCGTGGATGCCCGGGGTATTACTGAAGATATCTACATTTAGTCCCAATAAAAATCCTAAAATCAGCAATAAGTATTTAGGAGTATCAAATGGCAACAAGAGAATAAAAAGGATGTACAGATACGGATTGATATACCCGCTGATCTGAATGTGGTTGAGCAGTAGCACCTGCAACAGGATCAGCACAATCCACATAATCATATATTTTCCGATCGCTTTACTCATTCCGGTATTGCTGTTGCATGTTGTTCAATTCGTTTCGATGGTTGTTTTTAATGACTTCCACGTGCCTCAGGTTGGCGAAGTTGGTGGTCAGTGTGACGCTGATATCATAAAAATTGTCTCCGCTTTGATAGGTAAAGTCATCAATCTGTCCAATCGGAATCCCTTCGGGAAACACGGATGAATAGCCGCTGGTAACAATTGTGTCGCCGATTGTCATCTCAACATGGAACGGGATTTCGTTAAGCGACGCTTTTTGATAGTTGAGGCCGTCCCAAGCCAAAGAGCCAAAATAGTTGCTCGATTTTATTTTTGCCGAAACCCGCCAGCGTTTGTTCAAAATGGTAGGGCCGGTGGCGTAATGGTCGCTCACCTGGGTGATGATGCCCACCACCCCGGTTGGGCCAATAATGCCCATGTCGGGTTCCACGCCGTCCTTTCTTCCTTTGTTTAGGGTGATGTAATTGTATTGTTTGTTGAATGAGCTGTTGATTACTCGTGCCGGAATGAATTCGTATTGCACGCTGTCGGTCGGGATGCTGTCCGCTTGCAGTGAGACCATTTCGCCAACAAATGTCTGAAGCTGGTTTCTCAGCCTGGCATTTTCGGCTGCCAGCTCGGCGTTGGTTTGTCTTAAGTTGAAAAAGCTGTAAACGGAATTGAACGATTCGTAAATACTGGCCGTCACCCGGTTGCTCGAATTAAGAAACTGCACTTTTTGAAAATTGTTGTAATTCACAATCAGTACCAGTGATATGGATTCAAGTACCAGAAAAAGCAGAAAAAAATAATTCCGGGACAGAAATCGAAACAAACTTCTCATTTACAGGAAGGTTTGCCCCCTCCTGTTCAGGTTTACCTGATCAGGAAGGAGAATTTGTCAACATTTTTAAGGGCAATTCCGGTACCGCGTGCTACTGCCCGTAAAGGGTCTTCGGCCACACGGAAAGGAATGTTGATTTTTTCGGATAAACGTTTGTCGAGACCACGCAACAGAGCACCACCGCCCGCCAGGTAAATCCCCTTGGTAACAATGTCCGAATAAAGTTCGGGTGGCGTTTGTTCCAGGGCGCTCAACACGGCCGTTTCTATTTTCGAAATGGATTTCTCCAGACAATGTGAAATCTCCTGGTACGAAACAGGCACCTCAATAGGCAGGGCAGTCATCTGGTTGGGGCCTTGTACGATATAATCGTTGGGCGGATTTTCGAGTTGCGAAAGTGCCGAACCCACGTTGATCTTGATTTCTTCGGCTGTGCGTTCACCAATTTTGATGTTGTGCTGATGGCGCATATACTCCATGATGTCTGCGGTCAGGTCATCGCCGGCAATGCGGATCGATTTGTTGGTAACGATTCCGCCCAGTGAAATCACTGCGATTTCGGTTGTTCCCCCGCCAATGTCCACAATCATGTTACCTTCGGGTGCTTCCACGTCCAGGCCAATGCCAATGGCGGCGGCCATGGGTTCGTAAATCATATATACTTCGCGTCCGCCGGCATGTTCGGATGAGTCGCGCACCGCACGTATTTCAACTTCGGTTGACCCCGATGGGATGCACACCACCATTTTCAGCGAAGGCGAGAACCATCGTGATTTGGGGTTGATCATTTTAATCATGCCCCGAATCATCTGTTCGGCGGCGTTAAAGTCGGCAATTACACCATCGCGCAGGGGCCTGATGGTTTTCAGGTTGGCATGTGTTTTTCCCTGCATCTGGCGGGCTTTTTCGCCAATGGCCACCAACTTCTCCGTCTTCAGGTCAATGGTTACCACCGAGGGCTCGTCCAGCACAATTTTATCATTCTGAATGATGATTGTGTTGGCCGTTCCAAGGTCAATTGCAATTTCCTGGGTTAAAAACGAAAACAATCCCATGTTTAATTCTCCTTCTATTTCCGGGTCCTTTTACAGACTTTCCTTTTTTTAATGTTTAAAGTGACGGCGGCCGGTAAACAGCATGGCAATCCCAAATTCGTCACAAGCTTCGATTACCTCTTCATCGCGGATGCTGCCGCCGGGCTCCACGATATATTTTACACCAAATTCGTTGGCCGCTTCAATGCTGTCGCGGAAGGGGAAGAATGCATCTGAAATCAGTACGGCTTCTTCAATGTTGATCCCTTCTTTCATGTTGAAACGGGGAATGGTCAACTGGCGGAGGCTGTCCAACCGGTTGGGCTGTCCCATGCCGGCGCCGGTCAGCCAGAACGAACCGTCGCTGTTTTGGGTTACCAACGCGATGGCATTACTCTTGAGGTGTTTGCACGCTGTAATACCAAACTTGGCCAAGTTCATTTTATTGTTGTCGAACTGTATTTTGGTGACATTTTTAAATTCGGCATCCATACCTTCGTCTTCATCCTGCACCAACATGCCGCCACTGATGGAGCGGAACAGTTTTTCGCCGGTGGTTTCGGCTTTCACCGGGGTAACCAGCAAGCGCAGGTTTTTCTTCTTTTCGAATATTTCGAGCGCCTCGGCTGTGAACTCCGGGGCAATGATGATCTCAACGAACTTTTTGCCAAACCATTCGGCCACTTCTTTGGTAACCGTGCCAGTGAAGCAAATAATGCTGCCAAACGCGCTGATAGGGTCGCCTTCCCAAGCCAGGTTGAGCGACTTCAGGATATTGTCGGTTACCGCCAACCCGCATGGATTGAGGTGTTTGATGACCGAAACGGCCACTTTATTTTCGATGTGCGTAACGGCGTGGTATGCATCGCTGGCCGATTTCCAGGCAGCATCGGCATCCAGCAGGTTGTTGTACGAAAGTTCCTTGCCTTGCAGTACCTGCGCATTGGCCAGGGTCACATCCGATTGGGCATTGCTGAATTTATAGAACGTAGCCGACTGGTGCGGGTTTTCGCCGTAACGCAACATTTGTCCGTCGTTCAGGCTGATGCGGTTTTTGTCGGTAATGCCGCCACCGTTAAAGTAGTTGAAGATGGCAGAGTCGTAATGAGATGAGGTGGCAAACGCTTTGCGGGCAAAGGCTTTCCGATCTTCCAATGAGCTTTCGCCGTTCTTTTCATTTAGCAGGGCGATGAACTCTTCGTACTGATCGCGCGACGAGAGGATGATCACGTCGTTGAAGTTTTTGGCTGCCCCGCGAATCAGGGCGATGCCGCCAATATCGATTTTTTCAATAATGTCGTCTTCTGAAGCTCCCGAAGCCACTGTTTCTTCAAACGGGTACAGATCGACAATTACCAAGTCGATTTCGGGGATTTCGTATTGGGCGATTTGCTGCTGGTCGCCTGTGTTTTCGCGACGGTTCAAGATGCCGCCAAATACTTTGGGGTGAAGGGTTTTTACACGCCCGCCCAAGATGGACGGATACCCGGTGAGGTCTTCAACGGCGGTAACAGCTACCCCTAAACTTTCAATAAAAGACTGCGTTCCTCCTGTAGAATAAAGTTGAACGCCCAGCTCATCCAGTTTCTTTACGATAATGTCTAATTTGTCCTTATGATAAACGGAAATCAGTGCTGACTTAATCTTTTTTAAATCCTTCATTTATAGTCTTTTGAGATTGATGCGCAAAGATAATAAAATCGGTTGGTTTTTTTGTTTCTCCTATCGCCATTTCAGAAATTTCTTCTGAGAAAAATAAACAGTATTTTCGGGTGGCTAAGGCTGGTAGTTATCCGGTAGGGTAGGCGACGACAATTTTATCAACTGAAAACGCAGCACACCATTCCGAAATCGTTTAACTTTAACGGTAAATTCAGGGGCTATGCTGTTATTCCGGTTGATACTTGAGAGTTTATTCTTTGCGGGCAACTCGTTGCGTGGCAACAAGCTCCGCACGTTTTTGTCGCTTTTGGGGATTACGATTGGTATTTTTGCCATCATTTCGGTGTTTACTGTTATCGACTCCCTGGAAAGCTACATTCGTGAAAACCTGAATACCTTGGGCAACAACATGGTATTTATTCAGAAATGGCCCTGGACCCCGCCCGAGGGAGAAAACGAATATCCCTGGTGGAAATACCTGAACCGGCCGGTGCCTAAGGTGGAGGACGCTGAGGCGATTGCCAGGCAAGCGACCTTGTCGCAGCATGTGGTCTTTTTCGTTGGCCTCAACAGTACCGTTCAATACGGTAACGCCAAGGCCGATGACATCTCCGTGCTGGCTACCACGTACGATTTGATGGACACCTGGAGCGTGGATATTGAGTACGGACGGTATTATACCGAAGCGGAAATGCGCTCGGGCATGGCTTTGACCGTGGTGGGCAGCGAACTGGTTGACCGCCTGTTTGACGGGCGCAGCCCGGTGGGCAAAGAGATCAAAATACAGGGACACCGGTTTTATGTGATTGGCAGTTATAGACGAAAGGGCGCTGATATGTTTGGTACCAGCATGGATAAGTTGATCCAGATTCCGGTGGGGTACGCTGCCAATATGGTTGATTTCCGCAACCGCGACATGGGGCAGACCATCAACGTAAAAGCCCGCCCCAACGTGGATGGCGACCAGTTCATGGCCGAGCTGGAAGGTATTATGCGCACACTTCACCGCCTGAAACCTATGGAGGAAAACGATTTTGCTCTGAATGAGGTGAGCGTGATCTCGACGCGCTTCGACGCCTTTTTTAAAGTATTTAATCTGGCCGGCACCGTCATTGGCGGTTTTAGCATTCTGGTGGGTGGTTTTGGTATTGCCAATATCATGTTTGTGTCGGTGAAAGAACGTACACACATTATTGGCATTCAGAAATCGCTGGGTGCGAAGCGTTATTTTATCTTGCTGGAGTTTATTTTCGAGGCCGTCATCTTGTCGTTGCTGGGCGGGGTTGTTGGGCTTTTGCTGGTTTTTGCGGGCACGGGCATCGTTCGGGCGGTGAGCGACCTAACCTTGATTCTCAGCATGGGCAACGTGGTGCTGGGCCTGTTGGTGTCGGGCGTTATCGGGCTGATTTCCGGTTTTATGCCGGCCCTCACGGCTGCCCGCCTCGACCCGGTAAATGCAATGAACGCGGTATGATTTCCGGGTTCAACGTTGGGTTCATAAATTTCAGTCGGCGTTGTCAAGGAGAAAAAGACGGATAGTGCCGGGGTCCTTCGATCGTTCAATCTTATCCTTTTCGAATTTACAAATCCGGACATTATTCGGAACCTGCTGTGTTCCAAGTTCGTAAAATTGACAGTCTGAAAAAATCAAGTTATGAAGCGCATCATGTTGTTGTCGGCCATTGGTATTGTTGTATTGCTTTTCGGTACATTGGTAGCGGCTTATATTTGGATTGATTGCTGTGCCAAAGAAAATATCACCATTGCTCAACAGGAATATGGCGGAACGGCAGAGGAAGCGTTGATCGCTTTTTTGCTCGACGAAAGTAATCCGGCTGGCGATCGGACACACCTGGCTGTGTGGACGCTTGGCCAGATCCGGTCGGAAAAGGCTTTGCCGGTATTGCGGGATTTGTATCACGATGACCCGGAAGGGAAAACCTGCAAGGGCAAGCATGATTCGGTGATTTGTCAGTATGAGCTTTACAAGGCCATTGAGGTCATTGAACATGGAATATTATTGTCCCATGCCAGGCTAAAGCGATAGTACAAAAATACGGAAACGAAAAAACCCTGCCGTTTCGGGCAGGGCCTCTTCAGAATAACTCCTCAAAAATTACAAAACGGAATCAACAGGAACGTGGGGCAGGCCGAATGCTTCGGCCACGCCATCGTAAACGACTTTCCCGCCAACTACATTTAACCCTTTTCTTAAAGGAAGGCTATCTTTGCAGGCTTGCTTCCACCCCTTGTTGGCAAGCTGGATAGCGTATGGTAATGTTGCGTTTGTCAAAGCGATGGTTGAGGTGCGCGGTACAGCCCCCGGCATGTTGGCAACGCAGTAATGAATCACGTCGTCAATCACAAAAGTGGGATGTTCGTGAGTGGTGGCCTGGGTGGTTTCGAAACAGCCCCCCTGGTCAACGGCCACGTCCACCAGCACAGTTCCCGGGCGCATGGTCGGGATCATATCGCGGGTAACCAATTTCGGGGCTTTGGCCCCCGGGATCAGCACCGCGCCAACAATCACGTCGTGGGTTTTCACCATCTCGCGGATGTTGTACTCGTTGCTCATCATGGTTTTCACGTTGGCCGGCATGATGTCGTCAAGGTAGCGCAGACGCTTCAGGTTCACGTCCATGATGGTAGTATCGGCGCCCAATCCGGCAGCCATTTTGGCTGCTTCGGTACCCACAATGCCTCCCCCGATGATCAGTACTTTGGCTGGCGGTACCCCCGGCACCCCGCCCAGCAGTACCCCGTAACCGCCATACGTTTTTTCCAGGTATTTTGCGCCTTCCTGAATGGACATGCGCCCGGCCACTTCCGACATGGGGACCAGCAGTGGCAGCGAACGGTCGTCCAGTTCAACGGTTTCGTAGGCCAAACAAACCGATCCGTTTCCAATCATGGCGTTGGTCAGTTCCTCCGAAGAAGCAAAATGGAAATAGGTGTAAAGGATCTGTCCCTTTTTGATCAGTGGATATTCGCGGGCGATGGGCTCCTTTACCTTGATAATCATTTCAGCGATGCCATACACTTCTTCGATGGTGGGAAGCATTTTGGCCCCGGCGGACAGGTAGTCCTCATCAGAAAAACCACTGCCATTACCTGCCGTTGTTTGCACATAAACTTCGTGACCGCGTTTGGTCAGCTCGGCAGCACCGGCCGGTGTCAGGGCCACCCGGTTTTCATTATTCTTGATTTCCTTTGGTACTCCAATAATCATAACTGCAAGTTTTAGTATTCCTTTTGCTTCAAAAATAGACGAACGGTTGGGTGAAAAACATGATAAACCAACAAGAAATTCCCCCAACGCCAAATAGTTAGCTTGCGTTTGCCGGGTTTAAATGAGTTGTATCGGTTGGTGCTAACAAATTAAAACCAGCAGGTGAATTAATATTTCAATTTTAAGACGATACACTGATTTTTATTTAGAATTGTTAATCGTATATTTGCCGACCTAGCAAAAAATTTTTTTCAATTATGCCAAGCACATCGATACGGGGTAATAAAATGCCTGATTCGCCTATCAGGAAACTCGTTCCGCTAGCCAACAAAGCGAAAGAGATGGGCCGTAAAGTGTACCATTTAAATATTGGTCAGCCCGACCTGCCAACTCCACAGCGTGCACTCGATGCTATCCGGAGTATTGACAGAAAGATTCTGGAATACAGTCCAAGTGAAGGTGTTTTGTCGTTTCGGCAGAAACTGGCGAAATACTACCACAAGTTCAAAATTGATGTTGATGTGGAGGACATCATCGTAACGGCGGGCGGCAGCGAGGCGGTAACCTTCGCGTTTATGTCGTGCCTCGATCCGGGCGATGAAATTATTGTGCCCGAGCCGGCCTACGCCAACTACGAAGCATTTGCCATTGTGGCGGGCGCGGTTATTAAGTCGATCCCTGCAAAAATTGAAGAAGGTTTTGCCCTTCCGCCCATGGAGGAGTTTGAGAAGCTGATCACTCCAAAAACAAAAGGGTTCATGATTTGCAACCCGAACAACCCGACCGGTTATTTATATACCCAGTCGGAAATGAATGAAATTCGCGACCTGGTTAAGAAATACGACTTGTACCTGTTTTCGGACGAAGTTTACCGTGAGTTCTGCTATACCGGCGCTCCGTATATTTCGGCTTTTCACCTGGAAGGGATTGAGCAGAATGTCATCCTGATCGACTCGGTATCGAAACGTTACAGCGAATGTGGTATCCGGGTGGGGGCACTGATTACCAAGAACAAGGAAGTGCGGCGTAATGTGATGAAATTTTGCCAGGCCCGGCTCAGTCCGCCATTGATTGGGCAAATTGCTGCCGAGGCATCGCTCGAAGAAACCGAAACGTATTTGATGGACTCGTACAACGAGTATGTGGATCGGCGCAAGTTTTTGATTGACGGGCTCAACCGCATTGACGGTGTTTACTCGCCTATTCCGATGGGCGCTTTTTATACGGTGGCCCGACTTCCGGTTGATGATTCTGATAAGTTTTGTGCGTGGTTGCTCGAAGAGTTTCAATATGAAAACGAAACCATCTTTTTAGCTCCGGCAACCGGCTTTTATACCACACCAGGCTATGGGAAGGATGAAGTGCGCATTGCCTACGTGCTGAAGAAAAAAGAGCTGGGCAAGGCCCTTAAAATTCTGGAAGAAGCCTTAAAAGTTTATCCCGGAAGAAAATACCGGAATCACGAATAGATACGATAAAAAAGATAAGCGGCTGGTCAGATGATCAGCCGCTTTTGATATGGTTTGGTTTAATTTCCCATTTCCGACATAAACTTGATGCGCATCAGCCGGATTTCTTCTTCGGAGTATTCATCTTCGCCCAGTTCGTCGAGCGCTGCCTGGATGGAGTCATCTTCGGCTTCCCGGAAATAGTCATAGACTTCTTCCTGGTGGTCTTCGTCCAGCAAATCATCGATATAATAATCAATGTTGATTTTGGTGCCCGAGTTGACAATTGCTTCCAGTTCCGAAATCAGCTCGCCCATTTCAATGCCTTTCGAATCGGCAATGTCATCAAGCGAGAGTTTGCGGTCGATACTTTGAATAATGGAGACCTTCATTTTTGATTTGTTGGCCACGGTTTTCACCACCATGTCCTGCGCCCGCTCAATGCCGTTGTCTTCTACATACGATTTAATCAGTGTCACAAACTCGGCGCC
The DNA here is from genome assembly GCA_050178015.1 of Mangrovibacterium sp. Lineage (GTDB taxonomy): Bacteria > Bacteroidota > Bacteroidia > Bacteroidales > Prolixibacteraceae > Gaoshiqia. Next base: position 19,156 of record JBFXGM010000027.1, on the reverse strand, counting down.
GTAGCGTTTGGCCTTTCCTTCACCCACTCCCTGGATGTTTTTCAGTTCGTCGATGGAGATCGGGTATTGGATGGACATATCAGAAAGTGATGGGTCCTGAAAAATCACGAAAGGGGGCAGGTTGTGTTTTTTTGCCACTTTTTTTCGAAGGTCCTTCAGCATTTCGAACAGTTCGGGATCGCCCACCGCACTTCCCGACGGTGCATTCAGGGAGGTGTATTCTTCCTCCAGCTCGTCGTAATTGTGATTGCGCACCAATAGGAAAGGCTCAGGTTTGGCCATAAAGGCAATCCCTTTCTCAGTCAGTTTTAGCAATCCATAGTTTTCGATGTCCTTACTGATGAGCCCGGCAATCATGCTTTGGCGGAAAACAGCGTTCCAGAAACGGGCGCTGTGGTCGTCGCCCTTGCCGAAGGCTTCCAGCTCATCGTGGTGGAACGACTTAATGGCAGCAGTCATTTTGCCGGTCAGGATATCGGAGATATGCTCGGCTTTGTATTTTTCTTTTACCTCCTGGATGGCCAGCAGGGCGCGGCGCACTTCGTCGCTGGCCTCCACCTGTTCTTTTGGGTTCAGGCAGTTGTCGCAGTTGCCGCAGGGTTCTTCGAGTGTTTCACCGAAATAATTCAGCAGGATAATGCGACGGCAGATGGCCGATTCGGCATAAGAAGCGGTGTCGAGCAATAATTGGCGACCAATCTCTTGTTCTGCAACCGGCTTGCCCTGCATAAATTTTTCCAGTTTCTGAATGTCTTTGTAGGAATAGAAGGCGATGCACTGGCCTTCGCCGCCATCGCGCCCGGCTCGCCCGGTTTCCTGGTAATAGCCCTCCAGGCTTTTCGGAATGTCGTAGTGGATCACAAAGCGCACGTCGGGTTTGTCGATTCCCATTCCAAAGGCGATGGTTGCCACAATAACATCAACTTCTTCCATCAGAAATTTATCCTGGTTGCCCGAGCGTGTGGCCGAGTCCATTCCTGCATGATAAGGCAATGCCTTGATGCCGTTTACCGTCAGTAGTTCGGCCAGTTCTTCCACTCTCTTCCGGCTCAGACAATAAATAATGCCCGATTTACCTTCGTTTTCCTTGATAAAACGGATGATCTGTGTTTCCGGCTTCACCTTTGGCTTCAGGGCATAATACAGGTTGGGGCGGTTAAACGATGCTTTGAAAACGTTGGCGCCCAGCATGCCCAGGTTTTTCTGAATGTCGTGCTGAACTTTTGCCGTAGCAGTCGCCGTGAGGGCAATGATGGGGGCGCTGCCGATTTCCTGGATGATGGGCCTGATGCGCCGGTACTCGGGGCGGAAATCGTGTCCCCATTCCGAGATGCAGTGGGCCTCATCGATGGCATAAAACGATATTTTTACGGATTTCAGAAAATCCACGTTTTCCTGCTTGGTGAGCGATTCGGGGGCTACATAAAGCAGCTTGGTTTTCCCGTTGGTAACATCATCTTTTACTTGTTGAATCGCTTGTTTGGTTAGTGATGAGTTCAGAAAGTGGGCAATGCCGTCTTCGGTGCCGAAGCTGCGGATCGAGTCCACCTGGTTTTTCATCAAGGCGATCAGGGGCGAGATAACGATCGCCGTTCCATCCATAATCAATGCCGGTAATTGGTAGCAAAGCGACTTGCCGCCTCCGGTAGGCATAAGCACAAAGGTATCCTTCCCTTCCAGAACGCTGGTTATTACTTCTTCCTGCTGACCTTTGAACCGATCAAAACCAAAGTGTTTCTGGAGTTGTTCGGTTAGTGTTAGCTCATTCTTCATAAAGCCAATTAATTAATTATCTTCTTAGTCACGAATCTTTTACGCGAATCCGAAGATAGCTAAAATCTGTTTCAAATTGCAATGATTTTTTTTCAATTATCCCACTTTAATCCTGATTTAAAAATTTTTAAGGAATGACATCCCATCGAAATGGTGAATAGTCGCTATATTTGTCCCGGTTTTTTAACCAGGTAATTTTTTGATAACTACTGAACCAAATAGCCCAAAATGACCGACAAACAACGAACTAAAAAGGGGGAAAATAAGAAGGACCCGAACGCGGAGATGTCGTTTCTCGAACACCTCGAAGAATTGCGGTGGCATTTGATACGAGCGTTTCTGGCCGTTGTGATATTTTCGATTCTGGCGTTCATTAAAAAAGATCTCATTTTCGACGTCATTATTTTAAACCCCAAGATGCCCGATTTTTGGACCAATCAGCTGTTTGCCCGTTTGGCAGACTGGACGGGAATGGATGCGCTGCGGATCAATACCACCGAGTTGAAGCTGATCAGCATCAGTATGGCCGGGCAGTTTATGACGCATATCTGGACTTCGCTGATTGCCGGGCTGATTGTATCCTCACCGTATGTAATTTTCGAATTCTGGCGTTTTATCAAACCTGCTCTGTACGAAAAAGAACGTAAAAATTCGGTGGGGGCGGTTTTTTACATGTCCGTTTTGTTTTTTCTGGGGGTTATGTTTGGCTATTATTTAATAGTACCACTGTCGGTTCATTTTTTGGGTTCGTACTCCATCAGTGGCGAAGTTTCCAATCAAATTAACATCCTTTCCTATATCAGTACGGTAACGTCCATTACCTTGGCCAGCGGCGTGATTTTCGAGCTGCCGGTTTTTGTTTACTTCTTAAGTAAGGTTGGCATTCTTGGTCCCGAAATGATGAAGAAATATCGCCGGCATGCCTATGTCGTCTTATTGATTCTTTCGGCGGTGATCACGCCCCCCGATGTTTTTAGCCAGATTATGGTTTGTCTGCCTTTGGTGGTCCTTTACGAAGTTGGTATTGTCATATCCAAACGGGTTAAAAAGAAAGCGGATGCTGAATTGGACGCCATCTAAAAGTAATCAAATGAAGTTAAGAGCAGAAAATATTGTCAAGAAATACCGGAAACGAACTGTTGTTAAGGGGGTTTCGTTTGAGGTGAACCAAGGAGAGATTGTAGGGCTGCTGGGACCTAACGGTGCCGGGAAAACGACCTCGTTTTACATGATCGTAGGATTGATCCAGCCCCTTTCCGGGAAAATTTTTGTGGACGATGAGGAAATCACCAAATTGCCGGTGTATAAGCGGGCACAACAGGGAATCGGTTATTTGGCGCAGGAAGCATCGGTATTTCGCCAGCTTAGCATCGAGGACAACCTGAGGGCCGTATTGGAGATGACCGATTATACAAAAGCCTATCAGAAAGAAAAGCTAGAGTCGCTGCTCGAAGAGTTTCGCCTGACCCACATCCGAAAAAGTAAAGGTTATCAGCTGTCGGGTGGCGAACGCAGGCGTACCGAAATTGCCCGGGCCCTGGCCATCGACCCCAAATTTATTCTTCTCGACGAGCCTTTTGCTGGTGTTGACCCCATTGCCGTGGAAGATATCCAGGAGATCGTCCGCAAGCTCATTGAGAAAAATATTGGCGTGTTGATTACCGATCACAACGTACACGAAACCCTGTCGATCACCGACCGTTCTTACTTGCTTTTCGAAGGCTCTATCCTGAAAGCCGGCACGGCCGAAGAATTGGCCAACGACGAAGATGTGCGCCGCGTCTATCTCGGGCAAAACTTTATTTTGCGCTAGCCGGCAGCCGCACTAAATATTCTGTGTAACTTTGTTTTTTGGGGTTTGCAGAAATGAAAAATTGCCTTATATTTGCGCCTCGATTAGCGGACGTGGCGGAATTGGTAGACGCGCTAGACTTAGGATCTAGTGCCACACGGCGTGGGGGTTCGAGTCCCTTCGTCCGCACAAAAAGAAAGCTCAACCGCTATGCTTGAACCTCAAACGTCAAGCAAGCGGTTTTTATTGGTTTATAACGTCAGGTTTTTATTTGATAATTCAGGATAACTGGCTGGTTATCCGCACATTTTCTGAAAAAAAATTAAGTGGGATTTTATGAATATTACTAAAGAGAACATCAACGAGCTAAATGCAATCATTACCGTAAAAATCGAAAAAAACGATTACGAAGCTACGGTAACCGAAGTTTTGAAAGACTATCGTAAAAAAGCCAATATGCCGGGTTTCCGTCCTGGTAAAGTTCCTGCCGGACTAGTAAAGAAAATGTACGGAAAAGCGATCCTGGCCGACGAAGTAAACAAGATGTTATCTCACAACCTGTCGAAATACATTGTTGATGAAAAGCTGAATCTGCTGGGCGAACCGCTTCCAAACGAGGAAAAACAACCTAAAATTGACTGGGACACCACCGAAGATTTTGAGTTCGTTTTCGACGTTGCCGTTGCTCCGGAAATTGAGGTGAAGCTCGACAAGCGCAAAAAATTCACCTACTACAATATTCTTGTGGATGACGAAATGGTCAACAAGCAAGTCGAAAATTATACCGGACGTTTTGGTGAAAACGAGAATGTGGATGAAGTAACTGAGAAATCAACCCTGCGTGGTGATTTTGTTCAGCTTGATGCTGACGGAAACGAACTGGAAGATGGCATCAAAGCTGAAAAAGTAATTATTGCGGTTGATTTGATGAAAGACGAAGCTGTTAAAAGTGAAATGATCGGCAAAAAGGCCGGTGACAGCATTATTTTCGACCCGGTAAAAGTTTACGAAAGCAAACACGAGGTTGGCCATATGCTGAATATCTCTCACGAAGAAGCTGAGAATATCGATGGCGAATTCAAATTTACCATCTCTGAAATCATGAACTTCAAAAATGCTGAGATCAATGAAGAATTGTTCAAAAAGGCATTTGGCGAAGACACTGAGATTAAAACCGAAGAAGAATTCCGGAATAAGCTGAAAGTTGAACTGGCTGAAAACTTCAATTATTCAAGCGATTACAAATTTGGCATTGACAGCCGTGACGCGCTGGTTGAAAAAACCGACATGGAATTGCCTGTTGAATTCCTGAAACGCTGGCTGAAAGCTACCAATGAAGAACTAACCGACGAGCAAATCGAAGCCGACTTCGACAATTTCATGAAAGACCTTCGCTGGCAGTTGATCAAATCGGCGCTGGTGAAAGACAACGGAATTGAGGTGAACGACGAGGACGTGAAACAACTGGCCAAGAAAGTGGCTGCCATGCAATTCAGCCAGTACGGCATGTTCAACGTGCCCGATGAACACCTGGAAAACTATGCCGGCCATATCCTTCAAAATGAAGAAGAAAAACGCCGTCTGTTTACCAAAGTGCAGGAAGATAAAATTCTGGAGGTCATTAAATCAAAAGTGACACTGGACGAAAAGGAAATCAGCCAGGAAGAATTTAACAAATTGCTGGAAAATTAATTTTCAGCCACTTGGCAACGCATATTTTTATAACTTTGTAAAAATCGGTTTGTTCCGCGGTTTGTTTTAACAATTCGCGGGTTTCACTTGGATTTTACAAAGTTTCTTTTTTTAACGGAGGACAACAATATGAATGATCATAGAGAATTCAACAAATATGCCACCCGGCATATCGGAATCAGTAGTTTAAATATGCACCGGTACGAGTCGCTGTTTACCAACAGCCTCACCCCGTACATCATAGAGGAGAGGCAACTGAATGTAGCTTCGATGGACGTATTTTCGCGTTTGATGATGGACCGTATTATTTTCGTGGGAACCCCCATTGACGATTATATCGCCAACATCATCCAGGCGCAGTTGTTGTTCCTCGAATCAACTGATCCGAACAAGGATATTCAGATTTACTTCAATACGCCGGGCGGTTCGGTTCATGCCGGATTGGGCATCTATGATACGATGCAGTACATTTCGCCCGAAATTGCCACCATTTGCACCGGAATGGCCGCTTCCATGGGAGCTGTGCTGCTTACTGCCGGCGCTCATGGTAAACGCTCTGCCCTGAAACATTCGCGGGTGATGATTCACCAGCCAATGGGGGGCGCTCAAGGCCAAGCTTCTGATATTGAAATTACGGCCCGCGAGATTTTAAAACTGAAAAAAGAATTGTACGACATCATAGCCAGACATGCCGGAAAGACGTATGAGCAAGTTGAGCATGATGCCGACCGCGACTACTGGATGACTTCGGAAGAAGCCAGGGATTATGGAATGATAGATGAAATATTAGTGAGGAGTTAAGCTTTGTCAAAGGAAAGATATACCATGGATAAATGTTCTTTTTGCGGACGGGAAAAGAAGGATGTCAACCTGCTGATTGCAGGGATGGAGGGGCACATTTGCGACCGCTGCATCGAACAGGCGTATGCGATTGTCGAAGAGGAATTTAAAAAAGATACCGAATTTGACCTTTCCGGGGTCAAGTTGATGAAACCAAAGGAAATCAAAGAATTTTTGGATCAGTATGTCATCGGCCAGGAACAGGCAAAAAAAATCCTGTCAGTGGCTGTGTACAATCACTACAAGCGTTTGAACCAAAAAGTTCAGACCGATGAAACAGAGATCGAAAAATCGAATATCATCCTGGTGGGGCAAACCGGTACGGGGAAAACCCTGCTGGCCAAAACCATTGCCCGGATGCTGCATGTTCCGTTCACTATTGTGGATGCTACCGTGCTGACCGAAGCCGGTTATGTGGGCGAGGATGTGGAAAGTTTGCTGACCCGTCTGCTCCAGGCCGCCGATTATAACGTGGAAGCTGCCGAAAGGGGCATTGTATTTATCGACGAGATTGACAAAATTGCCCGCAAAGGCGACAATCCTTCCATTACACGAGACGTGTCCGGCGAAGGGGTACAGCAAGGACTGCTCAAGTTGCTCGAAGGTTCTGTTGTAAACGTTCCGCCGCAAGGCGGGCGCAAGCACCCCGAGCAAAAAATGATTGCCGTCAATACCAAAAATATCCTGTTCATTTGCGGTGGAGCCTTCGATGGCATTGAAAAGAAAATAGCCAACCGTTTGAATACGAAGGTTGTTGGCTACGGAGCGCAAAAGAATATCGACCAGGTTGACCGCGAAAACCTCTTGCAGTATATTTCGCCGCAAGACCTGAAAAGTTTCGGGCTAATCCCCGAAATTATCGGCCGCTTGCCGGTGCTGACCTACCTGCAACCGCTCGACCGCGGGGCACTGCGCAATATTCTGACCGAACCGAAAAACTCTCTGATCAAACAGTATATTAAGCTGTTTGAGTTGGATGATATCGAACTTAGTTTTGAGGAAGATGCCTTGGAGTTCATTGTCGATAAGGCAATCGAATTTAAACTTGGCGCCCGCGGGCTGCGTTCGATCTGCGAAAATATCATGATCGATGCAATGTTCGACAGCCCGACCGAAGGGGTGAAAAACCTTAAAATTTCGAAGGATTATGCCGCATCGAAAATCGATCCGCATGACGCACAACGATTAAAAGCGAGTTAATAATACAGGCCGGGTGTTTCTATCCGGCTTTTTTGTCGTCTGATTTTACCTTTTCGCCATGATCCGATTTAAAAACGTATCGCTGAAACTGGGTGGCAAGCAGTTGTTGGAACAGTTTAACCTGAACATTTCCAAAGGTGACAAGGTTGTTTTTTCGGCCCCCAGTGGTAGTGGAAAAACAAGCCTGCTGAAACTTGTTCTGGGGTTTGTTGAGGCCGATGAAGGCAAAATCCTTTTCAATAAAAAGGAGGTTAAGCCCGAAAATATGCGGTTTATCCGCAGTCAAATCGGGTACCTCAGCCAGGATATTGATTTCCCGAACGGACGGGTTAGTGAGGTTTTTCAGGAGATTTTTAGTTACACCGCTAATAAAAATTGCCATTATTCCACCGACAGATTGGTGGAGAAGTTGCACGAGGTTCACTTAAACGAAGAAATCCTTCGCAAGAATACCAGCGATATTTCCGGCGGCGAACGTCAGCGATTGGGCTGGGCGCTCATCTTGTTGCTCGATCGCCCGCTGTGGTTGCTGGACGAACCCACCTCGGCGCTTGACGATAAAATGAAGCAGTTTTTTATCGATTACACGGTTCGTAGCAATAAAACCGTCATTTGTGTGAGCCACGACACGGAGTGGCAAGTGCCGCCAATGAAAGTAATCTCACGTTTTTGCCCATGAACACTGCCAATATTTCAATCAGCGGACTGGCATTTGGGCTGTTGTTGATGGTTCCGTGCATCCTTCTGGTTTGGCAGCTCCGGCTGGGGTTCAACCGCCAGCTGATTATCTCTGTGCTGCGCATGCTGGTGCAGCTGGGTTTCGTGGGCTTTTACCTGAAATATATTTTCCTGCTCGATCATGTACTGGTTAACGTAGCCTACGTTTGCCTGATGGTTCTTTTTGCGGCCTTCTCGGGGATCCGGAATTCATCGTTACGGCTGAAGAAACTTTGGCTGCCCACCTTCGTGTCCATGTTGTTACCAACGTTGTTCACCATGATTTATTTCAATGCGGCTATTGTTCAGTTGGACAATGTGTTTCAGGCTGACGTGCTGATTCCGGTTGCCGGATTGATGTTGGGCAACGTGTTGAAGACGAATATTGTGGCGCTAAAGACCTTTTTCAATCTGGCCAGGAAGGAAGAAAAAACCTATTTGTTTTTGCTGGCGGCAGGCGCTACCCGCAAAGAGGCTGTCCGTCCGTTTCTCAAAGAAGCTATCCGGACGGGCATGGCGCCCAACATTGCCACCATGGCCACTGTTGGCCTGGTTTCGCTGCCGGGTGTGATGACCGGCCAAATACTGGGAGGCTCTGATCCGGTGCTGTCTGTGAAATACCAGATCATGGTCATGATTATCATTTTCTTCACCAGCTTGTTCAGCAATGTGTTGCAACTGCTGTTTGCGGTCCAGCAGGGTTTCGGCCGGCACGATAAACTGAATCGGGAGCTTTTTCAGAAATAAATTGAAGGGTTCCGCCATTCAATGCCGGATGGCTGGAAGACAGGGTCTTTATTTAATTCTTCTTTCATCGTTAGCGGGTAAACGTAATTTTATTGCCACTCTTTGAGGATGAAAGTTTTTTAATCCGCATCACATGCGTAATTTTGAGGGATAAACCAGTTTGTCAGATTATGCAGATGCATCCAAACCAGTTAGTGCAATATCTTCAGAAACCGGCGTCATCTTTTACGCGTGAAGATATTATTCGGTACATGGAAGAGCGAGAGATTGAGATGCTCAATTTCAGGTATATGGCAGAGGATGGAAAGCTGAAAACCATCAATTTTATGGTGAACGATCGGGCGGAGATGGAAATGTTGCTCAGGTCGGGCGAACGGGTAGATGGGAGTACGATCTTTTCACATCTGCCTCCCAACCAGAGTGATCTGTACTTGGTTCCGCGTTACCGTACCGCCTTTTTGAATCCCTTTTCAAAAATACCGGCTGTTGATATTCTCTGCTCATTTTACGGAGCTGATGGTGAACCGCTGGAAAGCTCGCCCGAATATATCCTCAGGAAAGCGCTGGCACAATTTCGCAAAACTACGGGCATGCAGGTAAAAATGATGGCAGAGCTGGAATATTACGTAATCAGCGATAAATATCAGGAGGGGGAAAGTGAAGGCGAAGGTTATCATCGGGCCGAACCCTTTAATATTAATGAGCAGCTCCGGGTGGAAGCACTGAAATTGATCGCCCGCTGTGGCGGCAGGATCCGTTTTGGGCATGCCGAAGCCGGGCGCTTTTCCAAATCCGGACAGATTTATGATCAGCATGAACTGGAGTTTTCGCCGGTTGATCCCGAAGATGCATCAGATCAGTTGGTCGTGGCCAAGTGGATCCTGCGTATGCTGGCCCATAAATACCAGGTAAAAGTGACTTTCATCCCCAAAATATCGATCAATCAGCCTGGGAATGGGATGCATTTTCATTTTCTGACCGAACAAAACGGGCGAAATACGCTGGTTGAAAAAGGTGAACTGACACCCACCAGTTTGAAAATGATCAGCGGGATTCTGGATTTGGCCCCGGCTTTGACCGCATTTGCCAATACCAGCCCGGTATCGTATCTGCGGCTGATGCCCGGGCAGAAAGCGCCGCAACATGTTTGTTGGGGAAAGCATAACCGGTCGGCCTTGGTGAGGGTGCCCCTGGGGTGGAACAATGGCCGAACCCTGGCCACCCATGCCAACCAACAGCCTGATGAAAAACCGGTGGATTATTCTTCGCGGCAGACCATCGAGTACCGCGGGACTGATGGATCGGCCAATCCATATCTGTTCTCAGCTGCGCTTATCGTTGCGATGTTGCATGGTTTTACCGACAACGATGCCATCAAAAAAGCAGATGCCTATTTTACGGATGAGAATTGGTTTGATGCTGATGCATCACGCCATTCAAAACAGTTTGCAAAACTTCCGGCCTCCTGCGTCGGTTCGGCCGATGCGCTGGAACAGCACCGGCTTGCTTTCGAAGCCGATCATATCTTCCCAAAGGCAATTATCGATCGGACGATTCAAAAACTACGTTCGTTTAATGATAAGGATTGGAGTACCAATTTTAAAACGTACGGCGAGAACCAGGAATTTAAAGAGTTGGTTGAAAAATACCTGAATTATATGTAAATCCGTTTTAAAAAATCAAAATATGACATTAATAAAATCAATTTCCGGGATTCGCGGAACCATCGGTGGTTTTCCCGGAGAGGGTCTTTCTCCGTTGGATGTTGTCAAATTTACGGCAGCTTATGCCAAGTGGATGAAAAGTGTTTCCTCTTCGAATAAACAGAAAGTGGTTGTTGGACGCGATGCCCGTATCTCGGGTGAGATGGTGAACGCGCTGGTGTGTGCTACCCTTTCGGGCATGGGTTGCGATGTGGTTGATCTTGGGCTGGCTACCACGCCAACGACCGAAATGGCGGTAACCGGCGAGCAAGCTGATGGCGGCATCATCCTCACGGCCAGCCATAACCCGAAACAGTGGAATGCCTTGAAATTGCTCAATGCCAAGGGCGAATTTATTTCCTCAGAAGAAGGTGAAGCCATTTTGGGATATGCCGAAGAAGAAAGTTTCTGCTTTGCACCGGTGGATGAGTTGGGGAAAATCAGCCATAAAGATTATACACACGCGCACATAAATTCTATCATTAAACTTCCTTTGGTTGATGTTGACGCCATTCGCGAAGCCAATTTCTCGGTGGCGTTTGATGCGGTGAACTCGGTTGGCGGTATTGCCATTCCCGCCTTGCTCGAATCGTTAGGGGTGAAGCGTATTGTGCCGATCAATGCTGAGCCGACCGGCGAGTTTGCCCATGTGCCTGAACCGCTGCCGGAAAATCTGGTGGAAACCTGCCGTCTGGTGAAAGATCAGTATGTGGATGTGTGCTTTGTTGTTGATCCCGATGTTGACCGCTTGTCGATCATTAGCGAAGACGGGAGCATGTTTAACGAAGAATACACACTGGTGGCTATCGCTGATTATGTTCTGCCGAAAACACCGGGCAATACGGTTTCCAACATGTCGTCGAGCCGGGCCTTGCGGGTGATCACCGAAAAGCATGGCGGCAGCTATGCCGCTTCGGCGGTGGGCGAGGTGAATGTGGTGGCCAAAATGAAGGAAACTAACGCCGTGATTGGCGGCGAGGGAAATGGCGGGGTGATCTATCCTGAACTGCATTACGGACGCGACGCGCTGGTGGGTATCGCTTTGTTTCTGACTCAATTAGCAAAGTTTGGAGGGAAATGTTCCGAACTTCGGAAAACGTATCCCGATTATTTCATCTCGAAAAATAAAATTGAACTGACACCGGAAATTGATGTGGACAAGGTTCTTGAGAAAATCAAGGAACAATATAAGCACGAACAGGTGAATACCATTGATGGGGTAAAAATTGATTTTTCCGATGAATGGGTCCATCTGCGAAAGTCGAATACCGAGCCGATAATCCGTATTTATTCGGAGTCGTCCTCGCCGGAAGGGGCAGATGCCCTGGCCAAGAAACTTATAAAAGATATTCAAAAACATATAAAATAATAGAACCCGGCAGTGTGCCGGGTTTTATTTTGGTACAATAATTGCATTTAACAAAATCTATTTTGAAAACAGGACTCGAACCAAAGTTTCCTTGTAAGCCAGTGTAAATTATTTGATGAAGCTCGGTTTGCCGCACGAATCTGAAAATTGGGGTTGGTGATCTGCGTTTTTTAATACGATACATATTCAGTAAATCTCACTAAATCTGTAATTTTTACATGAGAAACAGAAAAAATTTATTGCTCGTTTTGATTCCTATTGTTCTGCTTGTTTTTATTGTTGCCTTTCGTTCAAATAAGCAGGAAAGCCCGATGATTACCTCTACGGTTCAGCGCGGCGAATTCAAAGTGAAAGTTTATTCTTCGGGCCAAATTGAATCGGAGAATAAAGAAAATATTCCTGTTCCAGCTAAATTGAGCGATCGCAGCTTACGGATTTGGAACCTGAAAATCACCGAATTGGTGGAAGAAGGCACCTATGTCGATTCGGGCGATTTTGTTGCCCGGCTGGATCCTGAAGCTGTTCAGGAGCAAATAAAAAATGTTCAGGATGAAATGGATAAGGCCTATACGGAGTATCAGGATGCCAAAATTGACTCGAACCTGAATTTGTCAAACCAGCGCGACGCCATTACCAATGCTTTGCTGGATATGGAGGAGAAGAAAATCATCATGAACGAATCGATCTACGAATCGCCCTCCATCCAGAAAAAAGCGCAGATGGATTATGACAAGGCCGAACGCAAGCACGGGCAGGAACTGAATGCATACCAATTGAAAAAGCAGCAGGAAGAGAACAAGGTGAACCGGCAGTTTATCGGCTTTCGCCAACTGAAGGAGCGCTACGAAGGCCTGGAGGAGTTATACCGTTCGCTGACCATCACCGCTCCTAAAGCCGGAATTGTTACCTACATCAAAAATCCTTGGGGCGTAACCAAAGTTGGTTCCGATGTTGGCGGGAACGGGGCTGTAGCGACAATCCCGGATATGTCGAACCTGATTTCGCGGACTTTCATCAACGAGATCGATATTTCGAAAGTGAAAGAGGGCCAGCGTGTGGAAATTGGCATTGATGCTTTCCCGGATAAGAAAATGACTGGCGAGGTGATTTCGATTGCCAACATCGGGCAGACCATGCCAAACAGCGACGCCAAAGTTTTTGAGGTGAAAATCAAGGTTTTTGGAGAAGACAAAGACCTGAAGCCAGCCATGACTACCAGTAATGTTATTTATACCAATACTTACCCCGATACGCTCAGTATTCCGGCGGATGCCGTTTTTGAAAACGACAGCATGCAGTTTGTGTATTTGCTGCGTAGCGGTTTGGTGCGTCAGGTTGTCAAACTGGGCGAGGAAAACGAGAATTTTGTGTTGGTAGCCAAAGGATTAAGCGAAGGAGATGAGGTGTGTTTGAACGAGCCCGAAGGTGCTGCCGACTTTCCGGTTGAAGGGCTGGATATTTATCTCGAAATCAAACAGGAAAAGGAAGAGAAGAAGAAACATGCCGAACAGGAACGCCTCGAAGCGGACAGGGCCAAAGCGAAACAACCCGCGGGAGGAATGCCTGCCGGGGCAACGGGCAGTATGATGATCCGCTAAACTTTATTATCTAAATTCAACTTCGAATGATTTTTAAACATTATTTACACGATATAATAATTGCCATTGAAGCCATTTTTGCCAACAAGGTGAAATCGCTGCTAACCGCCCTTGGGATTATTTTCGGGGTGGCTGCCGTCATCAGTATGATGGCCATTGGGAAAGGGGCCGAGCACGAAATTCTGGAGCAAATTAAAATGGTGGGTGTCAACAATATCATTGTTTCCCCGTCGGAGTTTGTGGTAGGCGAAAGCGGCAATAAAAATGATGGCAACAAAGCGGGCAGCAAGAAATTTTCGAAAGGGCTGACGTTGCTCGACGCCGAAGCCATCCAGCAGGTAATTCCAACGGTTGGCAAAGTTTGCCCGGTCGTTTCATTCAGCTATTCCGCGATGGTTGATGGCAAAAGCACACCGGTTGTGCTGGAGGGGACCAATCAGAATTACTTCGAACTGTTCAATATCAACCTTCAGCAAGGTGATATTTTCAATGAATATCAGAATAAAACAGGCCAGCCGGTTTGTGTGATCGGGGATAATATCAAAACGGTCTTTTTCAAACAAGACGATCCTGTGGGAAAATACATCAAGTGTGGAAAAATTTGGCTGAAAATTATCGGCGTGGCCGAGCGGCGCGATTTTACGGCTTCGGCATCGGATGAGATGGGCATCAGCAGTTCCGACAATAAAATATTTGTTCCGGTGCAAACCCTTTTGTTGCGGTTCAAGGATCGTTCGCTAATCCGTGCCGACGAGGTTGAAAAAGTCAATTCCAATAAAGGCGGAAATGGCGGGGGCGTCGTGATTATTGGCGGAATGGAGCAAAGCGAAGACGAGATCGATACCGATCCGGATATTAACCAGCTCAGCAAAATCATCATTCAGGTGAAGGAAACCGATCAGTTGAGTGTAACGGCCAATGTGATCAAGAAAATGTTGCTGCGGCGCCATTCCGGTTTGTACGATTTTGAGGTCACCATTCCCGAACTTTTACTGAAACAGCAACAACGCACCAAAAATGTTTTCAACATTGTGCTGGGCGCCATTGCGGGTATCTCGCTGATTGTGGGCGGCATCGGGATTATGAACATCATGCTGGCCTCGGTTTTGGAACGTATCCGCGAGATTGGCCTTCGCCAGTCGATTGGCGCTTCGCGCAAGGATATCGTTGCCCAATTCCTGGCCGAGTCAACCCTTATCAGTGTCACCGGCGGAATCATCGGCATCATTTTCGGGATTGCCCTGTCAAAAGCCATTACCATGATTTTTGATATCAAAACCATCGTTTCTTTTTTCAGTATTCTGATTGCTTTCGGGGTTTCGGCCCTCGTGGGAATCTCGTTTGGATATTTGCCGGCCAAAAAAGCGGCCGAAAAAGATCCTGTGGAATCCTTACGACAATAAACATTTTTTTACAAACGATTTAACAGCCAGAAATTCAAACAATATAAATGATCCTTTCATGAAACGAATATATGTTCTGTTCCTGCTTGCCAACCTTTCCATCACTGCTTTTCCGCAGGATAAAATGCTGAAACTGACCCTGGAGAATGTTATTCAGATGGCATCGCAAAATTCGATCGATGCTTTTCGGATTAAAAATATGTACCGGGCCAGTTATTGGGAATACCGTTATTATAAGGCCGACCGATTGCCAAGTTTGTCGCTGTCGGCCACACCCATCGATTTTAATCGATACCGTAACCGCGAGTACAATTTTCAAACCAACCAGGAAGAATATGTGCAGCGCGAATACCTGAACTCCGATTTTAGCCTGTCGCTGAACCAAAATGTCGCCCTGACAGGTGGCAGTCTTTTTCTACGTTCGGACTTGGGTATGGTGCGAAACCTGGGCGACAGCCAAAACAACAGTTACCAATCCACGCCCATCAGTATCGGTTATCAGCAAAGCCTGAATGGCTACAACGCCCTGAAATGGGAAGCGAAAATTGAGCCGTTAAAATTCGAACGGGCGAAGCGGGATTTGATTGAATCGCGCGAATCGCTGTCGATAAAAGCGGTAGGAAAATTTTTCAACCTGGTGGATGCACAAATTCAGTTGAATATTGCTGAAAATAACCTGGCCAGCGCCGATACGCTTTACCGGCTTGGGCAAGGGAGGTTTCAGGTAGGGACAGTTACCCAGGACGAATTGCTCACCCTGGAACTGAACCTGCTGAAGGCCAAGCAATCGCTGAACGAGTCGAAGTCGGAAGTTCAGCGCACGCAGGCCGATCTGAATTCTTTTCTCGCGCTCGACAAAAATACGGTGGTCGATTGTCTCATTCCGGCTGAAATACCCGAAATACAGGTGAGTGCGGGCGATGCTATCGGGAAGGCGCTGGAAAATAATCCCATCAGCCTGGAGCATCAGCAGCGTTTGCTGGAACAGGACGAAACGGTGGCCCGGGCCAAGTCGGAAGCTGGTTTCAACACTACCGTGTTCGCCTTGTATGGGTTGGATCAGTCGTCGGAAGAGCTTTCCCAAGTGTATAAAAATCCGGACAACAGCCAGCGACTCCGATTGGGCGTCAGTGTACCAATTGTGGATTGGGGCCGTCGCAAAGGACGTTACCAGATGGCCGAGTATAACCGAGAGGTGGTAAAAGCCACGATTGAGCAGGCACGGATTGATTTTGAACAGCAACTGTTTCAGGATGTGATTGAATTTAACCTGCAGGCCGAGCAGGTTAAAACTGCCGGACTGGCCGATACGGTGGCCCGGAAAGGATACGAGGTCACCTTGCAGCGTTTCATGATTGGCAAAGTGGATGTGGTGAAACTGAACATCGCCCGCAACGATCTGGAAACTGCCCGCCGTTCATACATCAACGCAGTGCGGCGCTACTGGAATTATTACTACACGCTGCGCATGAAAACCCTGTTCGATTTTGCGGAACAGGAAACCTTGTCAGCCGAGTACGATAAATTGCTTGAAAAATGATTGCCATGAAAAAACATAGAAAAGCAATCCTGATCGGAATAGCGGCGGTTATGGCCTTTGCCGTTTTGTTGGTTTTGTGGCTGGGCGGCACAACTGCAGGCAGCTCGCAGCTGGTCAAACGCGGAACACTCGTGGCCGTGGTGCCCGGAAGAGGTGAGGTGCAAGGCGAAAACTCCATCAAAATTGAACTGCCCGATGTGTTGCAGGATAATCAGTTGCGGGTGTGGAGCTACAAAATTAATGATCTGGTTGAAGAAGGGAAGCGGGTAAAAAAAGGTGACTTTATCGCGCAGCTGGATCCCAGCGAGTTGATGAATAACATGCGCGAACGCATGACCGAAAAAGAACGCGTGGATGCCGACCTTAAGAATGCGGTGATCGACAGTGCCGTGACCCTCACGGGAAGGCGCGAAGAAATTATCAACGCACGGCTGGATTTGCAGTACAAGCAAATCGACCTGGACATGTCGAAATTTGAAGCAGGCGCTCAGCAACGAAAGGCACAAATGGCCTATCAAAAAGCAGAAATCGACCTGGATAAAAAGAAACGGGATTATCTGTTGACCCAAAACAGGTTGAAGGTACGGATTATTCGATATGAAGAGCGGGCCGAACGTCTGCAGGAACTCATTGACAAATTTCAGCAGGCTTTAGGGGTGTTGCACATGACATCTCCCGGAGATGGTATTGTGATGATTGCCGAAGACTATTTAGGTAAAAAGTTAACCAAAGACAGCCGGATCAGTAACTGGATGCCCACGCTGGCTACCTTGCCCGATATGTCGTCGGCCATTGTTGAAACCTACATCAAAGAAATCGACATCACCAAAATCAGTCTGGGTGATTCAGTCCGTATTTTAGTGGATGCGCTGCCCGAAAAAAATTTCTCGGGAAAAGTGGTCAAAATTGCCAACATGGGCGAAGATAAAAGTGGTGTTGACATGAAAGTATTCAAAGTGATTATCCGATTCGATCATGCCGATCCGGACCTGAAGCCCGGCATGACCTGTAACAACGATATTGTCGTTGAAAGTTACACGAATGTGCTGCTCGCTCCGCTGCAATCGGTTTTTAAAAGTGGACAAAGCCCGATTGTTTACCTGAAAAGAGGAGGCGAAATAGTGCCTCAGCCTGTTGAACTGGGAGCAGAGGATCAGGTAAATGTTGTCGTGTTAAAAGGGCTGGAGGAAGGCGACCGGTTGCTGTTGTACGAACCGGCCCTGGATGATGTTGGAAGCTGAGGCTGTTTTGTGCCGTGCATTGGGCCTCGCGAAACTGTGCCTTGGTTCTGTAACTTTATTATTGGCTCAACAAAGCGTCATTTCATTTTAATCCGAAAGCCCGGATCCGGGAATAAAATAAATTTGTAAAAAAGAGGCACCTGTGGATAATAATTTGGGCGTTGAGTGATGCAGCGAAAGCTTTATCAATCAGTTATTAAATTGTTAAGGCAGCGACATATTTTTAGGCTATTTCGAAATACATTTTATCTTTGTCTGCGCATTTAAATTTCTTAAAACCAAAAATAAATAATTATGAAGGTAACAGTTGTTGGTGCTGGTAATGTTGGCGCAACTTGTGCTCAGATTATAGCTGAGAAGAACATCGTTCAGGAAGTTGTGTTGGTTGATATTAAAGAAGGTTTGTCAGAAGGAAAATCACTGGATTTGTGGCAAACAGCACCCATTAATTATTACGATACCCGCCTCTCAGGTTCTACTAACGATTATTCAAAAACAGCCGGTTCGGAGGTTGTTGTGATCACCTCGGGTGTGCCGCGTAAACCGGGCATGAGCCGCGATGATCTGATTTCGATCAATGCCGGAATCGTTAAAAGTGTTACTGAGAACGTGGTGAAATATTCACCTGAAGCAAAAATTATCATCGTTTCCAATCCGTTGGATGTGATGACTTATGCTTCGTACGTGACTGCCAAATTCCCCAAAACCCGTGTAATGGGTATGGCCGGTGTGCTGGATACTGCGCGCTACCGTGCGTTCCTGGCCGAAGCGCTGGACGTTTCTCCACGCGACATTCAGGCTCTACTGATGGGCGGACATGGCGACACCATGGTGCCACTACCTCGTTATACCACAGTTTCGGGTATTCCTGTTACCGAAATGATTGATGCTGACACGTTGGATAAAATCATCACCCGCACGAAAAATGGTGGTGGGGAGTTGGTAAACCTGATGGGAACATCGGCCTGGTATGCTCCGGGTTCGGCTGCTGCTCAGATGGTTGAAGCGATTGTGATGGACCAAAAACGCATTTTCCCCTGCTGTGTGAAACTGGAAGGCGAATACGGATTGAATGACATGTTCGTGGGCGTTCCGGTAAAACTGGGCAAAAATGGTGTGGAAGAAATCATCGAGGTTCAGTTGAACGAAGAAGAAAAAGCTTTGTTGAACGAATCGGCCACGGCTGTAAAAGGCGTGATGGACATTCTGGACGGAATGAATATTCTATAATTTAGGCGTTCGCGAAAAACCAAATATTGCACTATATTTAATGCCTCTGCAGTTGCAGGGGCATTTTTTATGAAAAGAATAATCAGCATGATGCCACGTACCATCGAATTGCCGTTGGAATTGATTGAGCTGGAGGAGCAAAACTTTCATCTGGTACTTAAAAGTGAGCTCGATGACGGGAAACCTCCTGACTTGTCCCCTTTAAAATTAGTGCGGTTGTAAGTGTTTGGTAATCAATGTTTGTTTCTGAAAAAGGGCTAAATTTACCGCACTAAGGGTAGATTTGGTATGAAAATCAGGGTTGTCAAAAC
>JBFXGM010000026.1:0-77768 GCA_050178015.1 Mangrovibacterium sp. | reverse complement strand
CAACAAGAAGAGAAGGCACTCAGCTTTGGGGTACAAAACAATAAATGAATTTGAACAACTAAATAATAATCAGGGAATAGCAGCGTAGCTCTTAACTAACCGTGCATATTTTTGTTGCATATCCAAGCCGAAGCAGATTTGACCAAGCTATACCGGAATATTGAATCCTATTCGAATCAGGGCAAGTTCACGCGGTTTTTGCATGGGCTAGTTTTTAAACCGGTAGCAGTTGATTTTCTTAACAAGAAGGTATATCGGACCCTGATACAAAAATCATACAGCGCCTTTGAGGGGAAACGATCAGGAATATTACAATTGAAACACTTGCCCCCTTTGGCTATAACGTTTCTGACATCATTGAAACACAACACAACTTTTTATCGAATACCGGAAATAAGCTGCATATCAAATCTCAGAACATCACCATCCGAAATCTCCTCTTTATCCGGCGTAACCAGCCTTTTGATTCCTTGCTTGTCAAAGAGTCCGAACGATTAGTGCGTACCCGGAATTATGTTCAGGATATTTCATTATTTGCTGTTCTTGATTCAACAAATGCAGACTCCGTAGATATTTTTATCCGTACATTGGACAAATGGAGCATTATTCCAAAAGGTTCAGCCTCCGGTTCGCACTTCAAAATTGTTTTGACCGACAAAAACTTTTTAGGTTTTGGGCACGAATTCCACAACGATTTTGCCCGGAATTATAGCGAGGGAAATAGTTCCTTCCATACGGATTACTCCAGTCCAAACATCAGGAACACATACATCACTACAACCTTGCACTATGGAATCGAAGGGCAAAAGTATCTCAGTAAGAATTTATCCGTTGACCGCCCATTTTTTTCGCCCTTATCAAATGGGCCGCAGGTATCAATTTTACCCAGCAATTTCGCAATGATTCCATCCTGAAACACAATGGTGACTTCGCTCCACAACGGTACAAATTTAACGCGCAGGATTATTGGGCAGGCTACGCCAAACCGATATTCAAAGGAAATACCTTGGTTAAACGCACCACCAACTTTGTTTCAACCATCCGATTTTTACGGATTAGGTACCTGGAAAAGCCGAATGATGAGAATGATCCACTACACTATTTCGCCAACGAAAATTTATATATGGGAAGCCTTGGCATCTCAACACGCATTTATTTTCAGGACAGATTTGTCTTCAGATATGGTTTAATCGAAGATGTTCCGGTAGGAAGAGTTTTCAGTATTACCGGAGGATATCAGAAAAAAGACGATGTCGGTCGTTTATATTTGGGAGCTCGGATATCGATGGGCAAATATTATCTCTGGGGGTATCTCAGCTCAAACTTTGAATATGGTTCCTTTTTTAGAGGATCGCATACCGAACAAGGTATTATTAATGTCAATCTAAACTATTTTACTGGTTTATTTGAGATCGGGAAATTGAAATTCAGGCAGTTTGTCAAGCCACAGGTAACGATTGGCTTAAACCGGTTTTCAAACGATAGTTTAACAATCAACGATAGCTATGGACTTGATGGATTTAACAGTCCGACATTAACCGGTGACAGACGCCTCTTGCTGACATTGCAAACACAGGTCTACACGCCATGGAAACTTCTCGGATTCCATTTTGGCCCCTATCTTATTTGTTCGCTTGGCATGATTGGCAACGATGAAACCGGGTTTAGAAATAGCCGGTTGTATTCACAAATGGGTTTAGGTGTTTTGTTTAGGAACGAAAACCTGGTCTTTAATACTTTTCAAATCTCACTTTCATTTTATCCCTCAATTCCGGGTAAGGGGCAAAATATTTTTAAGATCAACTCATTTAAAACAGCTGATTTTGGCTTCATGGATTTTGTAATTGGAAAACCAGTCACGGCCCAGTTCCAATAGGTGTACAAATGTGTGAATGATGTAACTCTTATTCGGAATTGTGTAACGGGCTTAGATTTAGCAGTATTACCTTTGATTGTTTAATCTAATATTCATAATAATTTAAATCAAGCAAGATGAAAACAATAACAATTTTAAGCAAAATGAAGATGGTACTCATAGGGGTTTTCGTAGTTCTTCTTTTTTCTCCATTAAATTCATCTGCAAAAAAAATCAAATTTAATAATTCAACCGTTGTCCCTGCGGCTGAGGGCTATGTGAAAATAATAAAAGACAGCAATAAAAACTACGTATTTAAAATTCAGGTAATTAATCTGGCAGGAATTGAAAGGATGGGATCGTCCAAACTGACCTATGTGGTTTGGATGGAAACCAATCAGGGGGAAACTGAAAATTTGGGACAGTTAAGCAGCTCAACCGGATTTCTTTCAAAGCAACTGAAAGCAACACTAGAGACGGTGTCGTCCTTCCAACCGGTTAAGGTATTCATTACAACTGAATCTGAAGTGAACATTCAATATCCAAGCGAACAGATTGTATTAACAACAGACAGATTTTAAAATGAATTGATGTCATTGATGGTTTTATAAACCACCAAACAGGCCTTTATCTTTATCCCGTTTTTTTAATAAGTCGGTAAAAGCAAAAGCCATGAAAAATTCACCTTACATTATTGCCGGATTACTTTTACTTCTGTGGGCTATTGTAACCTTGGGGTTTTATTCCTTCCGGTATATTGATATCCTGCTGCCAATAGCTGGATTTATCATCCTTTTTCGGATGCTATTTACGAATAAGACCTGGAAAAAATAGTAGTGTTGTAGTCAATATAGACTTTGGACGGAGGGAATTACCAATCAGTTGAAGTATTTTCATTAACCATTAAAATATATGATAGATGAAGAATTTGATCTGAATAAGTGGGATATAGTTGCAGTGAAACTTCAACAAGAATATCCTCAATTAACGAGTGCCGATTTAATCTGGAGGCATGAAACAAAAGCTGATTTTTATAAGATGCTCGCCACTGAACTGGGGATTAGCACTAAAAAGCTGGAGCAGATCATAGAAAATTTATAAGCCTGATGTTTTTGATTTTTATTGCTGTTTACCTTAAAAAACAAAAATGAACTATTTATTCCTAATCATTCCGGTTTTAGTATTTTTTCTTGTTGGGGTTCGGATCGTACGTCCCACTCAGCGTGGTTTGGTCGAGCGGCTCGGAAAGTATAAGATGCTGGCCAATCCGGGGTTTCATTGGATTATACCGATTATTGATCGCAACAGTCGCCGATGGGATTAAACGATCCATAATTAAGTTACTAAGAAAACTGCAAGCCCTTGAAACCTCCTCGGAGAAAAATGCCAGAATAGTGGTTCCAACAGGTTCTGATTTGGTCAATATCATTGGGGAAATGGCTGGCATCGTACCCTTGGACATGAAGCAAAAGGGAAAGTCGGGTTGATTTCCGGTTACGAACAACATCGGAATCCGGGAAAGCAAAGTAAGATAATAAAGTTGAGGCATAATTTAAATTTCAGTTCATATGACAACCAAAATGAAACAAGTGTTGATTGCCCTGGATTATGATCCAAGTGCGCAAAAAGTTGCAGAGGAAGGTTTTATATTCGCCAAAGAAATGAAGGCGAAAATAACATTGCTGCACGTAATTGCTGATCCTTTGTACTACACTTCAATTGGGCGGGTCACAATCATGGGATTTGCCGGCCATTTGGATACCAGCAAAGAAGTTTTGGAAAAAGAAATTCTGCCAGATGAATTATCCAAACAGTTTCTTGAAAAATCGAAACTTCATCTCGGTGATGACAGTATTCAGACCCAAACAAAGGAAGGTGATTTTGCAGAATCAATATTAACGGTAGCTAAAAGTATTCATGCTGATGTTATTGTTATGGGTTCCCACAGCCGGAAATGGTTTGAAAATACCGCCATGGGAAGTGTTACAGAACGGGTTTTATTATATACAACAATACCGGTATTGATTATTCCTACAAAAAAATAAGATTGCTTTTGCAAATGGACAGAGTTACCGCCAAGTCAGTTGTAGTCATTGTTGCCCACCCGGATGATGAAACTTTATGGGCCGGTGGAACCATATTGAGCCATCCATCGTGGAACTGTTTTATTGTTTCACTATGCAGGGGAAGCGACCCGGACCGCGCGCCAAAATTTCAGAGTGCATTGAAAGCGCTTAGATCGGAAGGTACCATGGGGTATCTTGATGATGGGCCTGAACAAAAGCCTTTGGGTGCAAAGGAGCTTGGGCAAGTTATATTGGATTTATTGCCTGCAAAACAGTTCGACCTGATTATTACGCACAATGTGTCCGGTGAATATACCCGGCATATCAGGCATGAAGAAGTGAGTGCAGCGGTTATTAAACTCTGGCATGCCGATAAAATAGCAGCCCGTGAACTTTGGACATTTGCTTATGAAGACGGTAATAAAGCGTATTATCCCAAGGCAGTTAAAAATGCTCCTATTTACAACTGGCTTACAAAACGGATTTGGCAAAAAAAATACACCATCATGACTGAAAACTACGGTTTTGATAAGAATAGCTGGGAGGCAAATACCACTCCGAAAGCAGAGGCATTTTGGCAATTTACAAAATCATTTGATGCTAAAAAATGGTTGAATAGTGGAGGAACCTTAGAATGAAGGTATTGGTATTGTACGATTACCCTCCTTCGCCGGGAGGACTGGCAACCCAGGGTGATTTGTTGTACAAGGGACTTCTTGGAATGGGCATTGATGCCCACGCGGTCCATTTCGAATCGGCTCAGGAAAAGGAATGGTACTATCGCTGGTTCGAACCAGATGTTGTGGTTGGCGTGGGTTATTGGGGGCACACGCCTCAGTTGGTGCTTCACCCACAGCGGTATGGAGTACAACCAGTGCCCTGGCTGGTTGCCGATGGTTACATTGCCAACTATCAGGAGATTTTGAATGCACTGCCTTTGATTCTTGTCACGTCCAATTGGGTTAAGGAAATGTATGTTCGCGATGGGATCAGTAGTAATAAAATTGAAGTGTTGCCCGTCGGTTGTGATACCGATTCATTTACTCCATATCCAAAAGACGATCAGAAAATTTTAGCTGTCCGCGAAGCTTTGGGCATTTCACCCGATCAATTAATGATCCTGACGGTTGGTGGAGATGCTGCTTCAAAAGGGGCGCAGGAGGTTATGCAGGCGTTGGCCATTATCGATGCCAAAGCGCCTGACTGGAAGTATGTATGCAAAGTTTGGCCGCAGCCGCGAACAAAGAACCAAAACCTGGCCGATCTGGAAATGGCGGTACATCTGGGGATTGAAAAGAATGTCACTTATGCTACCAATACCATTTCCCGCAATTTTATGCCTTACCTGATTGGAGCATGCGATATTTACGCAGCACCTTCGCGCCTGGAGGGATTTGGAATGCCACAGGTGGAAGCCGGTGCCTGTGGAAAACCGGTGATCAGTATTAAAGCCATGGGAATGTTGGATACCCTGGTCCATGGCGAAACGGCCTTGCTTGCCAAAGTAGCCCGGAAAATTGCAGTAAACGAAGTCATTCTTGGTGATGAATCCGGCTTTGAAGAGCAACATACAATAACTTTTAAAGTGCCACGCATAGTCGATTACCGGGCAAATGTCCAGGATATCGCTAACTATTTAATGGTTTTGATGACCGATCCGGCCCTTCGTGAAAAAATGGGCAAAGCTGGCCGGGAGCGGATCGTGGCGAATTTTGACTACCGGGTTGTCGCGAAGCGGTTTGTACAGATCATAAACGATAAATTGGGAATACTAATTTGAAAATCAGACCATGCAAACCATCGACCGACAAGAGATAGAAAACGCCAAACAGGCTGCACTGGAGGTGCTGCGTCATAATGCAGATGGGCCTTATCATGGACTTCCACGTGCAGCAGGGTGGGGGTATCCGGAACCGTACACCAGGGACTTGATGTTTTCCATCCTGGGAATTGCAGTTTCCGGAAACCAAAAGCTACTGAACAGTATTCGAAAGGTATTGGAAACACTGGCCGAAAATCAGACAGAACATGGCCACATCCCTTCGTTGGTTCATGACCAGGATAATCGGGGCTCAAGTGACACTACGCCATTATTTTTACTGGGAGTTGGCATTTTCAGACAAGTCTCCGGTGAACCGGACTTTCTGCATGAAGCTGTTGAAAAAGCGTTGGTTTGGATGGACTATCAATGTCCTTCTGACCGCTACCTGGTTGCACAACAACCCACCAGCGATTGGCGCGATGAACAGTGGGTAATTGGCTATGGGCTTTTTGTAAATGTCTTGGTGTACAGCTATCTTCGTTTGCTGGGAAGACACGAAAAAGCAGATAAACTGCACCTTGCTATGGGCCGGTTTACTGTTATCGGTGACAGGATGCACCATCATGTTCATGAGGGTTTGGTGGTAAAACACAAGCCTTACTATGCTTTTTGGTCCTATAAAATTTACAGTAGCGAACGTTTCGACCTGCTCGGTAACAGCCTGGCCATTCTCTCCGGAATCGCATCACATTCGAGAGCCAATGAAATGATTTCGTGGATTGAAGACGAATGTGCCAGCATGAGGGAAAGAGGTGAATTAACTGGTGATCTGCCACCCAATTTTTTCCCGTTTATAAAACCTGAGGATCCCGACTGGCATGAGCGGTATTCAGTTTATAATAATCCCGGAGAATACCATAATGGGGGAATTTGGCCATTTACAGCTGCGATTTATGTTGCGGCCCTTGTTGCAGCCGGACACCATTCATTGGCCGAAAAAAAACTCATGGCACTTACCCAATGCGTTAAACTGTCCGTTTCAAAAAACCTGGATTTTGGTTTTAATGAATGGATCAAAGCCCAGAACGGTCAACCGAATGGGCAGGACTGGCAAACCTGGAGCGCCGCACTTTACCTCTATGCTGCAAAATGTGTGGAAGAAAAAAGTACGCCCTTCTTTGATGAAATTAGGAATGGATCAATTGATCCATCTCGTAATAATCCAACTAATCTTCAGTAACACAAACATTGGAAAATCCATACGGGTTACGCAATGGTATTGCGAGTTGTCCAGAACAATAGAATGTGTGAATTATGTAATTCTTTTTGGAAATTTTGTAATGAGGAATAATAGAGTAGGTTCTAACTTTACTCCATAAGATCGCAGCCAATTGAACTTGGGAAACGGACAATTTCCGTCCGTGACAAGTAAAAGACTAAATTAAACGAACAAATGGATATCTCAGGATGTCATATAATCATGGGCAATAGAAACGTTCGAGGTCAGGAAGGGGAGAAGGATTTAAATTCAGAAATCCTGAAAATAGCAATGACAATCAGGGATTATTATCCTGAGCTGGTTGTATTTTTAGAGGAAATGCCTGTACCCATTTTGGATGAAATAAATTTAGAAATAACACATAACCAGCTAAAAAGCTATTTTGAATCGCTGAATTCGCTTTTGACTAAATACATATTAGAACATCCGATAAGCTCAAAATAGAAAAGAGTTTATCCTGTACCTCTGAAGTTCAATCGATAGCTCTGTATCCGCGGGTTCTTCTTTGGGCGTAACCCGACGCAATGGCAACCTAATCGCCAGTTTGCAATTAACTGAGTTTTAAATAGGTAGAAATATGGCGAAAACAGGTTTAGTAACCGGAGCTGCTTCCGGCCTTGGGTTTGAGTTTTCAAATTTACTCGCACAAGATTCCTTCGATTTAGTTTTGGTCGATGTTGATGAACAGAAATTATTGGCAACGAAACAAAAAATAAGAGATATCTATCCGGTACATGTTGAAACAATCATTTGTGATTTATGTCAGCCCGGATGTGTCGTAGCAATTTACGAACAACTAGAGGGCAGAAATATTGATATACTTATCAATAATGCAGGATTTGGCTTATATGGTTTTTTTTCTAAAACAGAATGGGAACTGGAGGAATCGATGATTTACCTGCACATACTTACCCTTACTCACCTGACCAAACTTATATTGAAAGATATGATTAACGTGAATAACGGGAAAATATTAAATGTATCTTCGGTAGCCGCATTTCAGCCCGGACCATTAATGGCTGTTTATTATGCTACCAAAGCCTATATTTTGTCCTTCTCCGAAGCACTCTCAAATGAAGTCAAAGGAACCGGGGTTTCGGTAACTGTACTCACGCATCATTCCAAATAGGTTTACTGTTCCGTTAATCCGAAAAATTCAGGTACAAATCAGAAAATAATTCAGGAGAAGCGAAATAAGGATAAACAGCAAGAAAAATGAAAATCAATTCAACCAAATTTCTCGTTCGTCCCGGAGAAAAGGTTCTGCTTAAAGACTGTCCGACAAGTGTAAAGCCCTTTTTTAAGTCGAAAAAACAGTATGAAAAGCTTCTGGCGAAACATGTTGAAGAAATCAGTAAGCTACAACGCCTGCATTATGCATCTGGCCGTTACGCCGTTCTCCTGATATTTCAGGGAATGGATGCTGCCGGCAAAGATGGTGTCATCAGGTATGTCATGTCCGGGATCAATCCGCAATCCTGCCAGGTTTTCAGTTTTAAACAACCAAGCGCTGAAGAATTAAAGCACGATTTTCTTTGGCGCACAACAAGGTGTTTGCCGGAGCGTGGACGAATCGGCATTTTCAATCGATCTTATTACGAGGAAGTGCTCATCGTAAGTGTGCATCCAGAGATTCTAAACGGGCAGGGACTACCGGATGAATCTCTTGATTTAAATACAATTTGGGACGGACGATATCGCTCAATCGTTGATCTGGAGGAACACCTCTACCGAAATGGTACCCGAATTATAAAGTTTTTCCTGCACTTGTCGAAAGATGAGCAACGAAAGCGTTTCATCGAGCGGATTGATGATCCGGACAAAAACTGGAAATTCAGTATCTCCGATACGAACGAGCGTGATTACTGGGACAACTACACGGATGCTTATGAGTGCTGCCTAAACGAAACAAGTACGCCGCATGCTCCGTGGTATATTATTCCGGCCGATGACAAGGAGAATGCCCGATTAATCGTTTCCAAAATTGTGCTTGATGCACTGGGAGAACTTAAAATGGCTTATCCTGAAACCACTGAAAAACATCGTCAGGAATTGCAATTGGTGCGCGAGCAACTTATAAAGCCTGTTTAATTCAGGTTTAGCGGTGTCAAAATGAATTAATCAGACGATTGACGGGATCGAATTTACTCCCTGTGTATTCAGCCCAAGTTTTCTTATTTTATCAATTTGAAGGATGAACAACATTGAACTCAAAATAAAAGAATTTCAAAACTATTATAACTCCAATTTGGCGTATTATAATTCAGCCCTGACATTCTTGATCCAACTTATTGACTCGCTGCCAAACGTTGAGCATGTTTCGGGAAGGGTTAAAGATTATGATGAATGCCTGAGCAAATTTGAGCGAAAATATCTAAGGGAAATACCTTCGCGGGGAAAAGACTATAAGATACTCACCTATTTAACCGATTTTATAGGGATTAGAGTGGTTTGCCTTTACCTGAGGGATGTTAATTTGATCAGGAAGGAGCTTCATAGATTCTTCAGGGAAGTTGCTATTGCCGATAAAACCAGCCAGATAGAAAGTACGGATGATAAATTCGGTTATAAAAGTTTACACCTTGACCTAACTCTAAATGCCAAATACAGCAAAAAAAGTGAGTTTGCTCCCTATGAAGATATTCGTTTCGAGTTGCAGATCAGGACAATTATTCAAGATGCCTGGAGCGTCTTGGATCATAAGATCAAATATAAGAAGAGTATTCCGCAAAGTCTGAAACGAAGAATTAACCGCCTGTCTGCTTTATTTGAAATTGCTGATGATGAATTTCTGCGGATAGATGATGAAATCGCCCTGGAGGAAAAAAGAGTCAATGACCGGATCAAAATGGGTGGTGCCATTGAAAAAGACAAGCCGCTGGATGTATTCCGCTTTTTGTTTGTGGCCTTGAAACATTTTCCGGATTACAACTTTATCGAATTTAAGGTTGACGGATTCGTTCAGGAAATTTTGGATATCAAAAAAGGGTTCACTGAAAGTGAACTGAATAATGTGCTGGAAACCTATTTGCATGCAGCCGAACAGATCGCTGAAAATGAAAAAAAAGCGCTAAACCCATACACAAAAATACGGTATTGTTTGTATCTGTTCGATCGTAAATTATTTTCAAGTATGTTATCACCTTATCAAAAAAACTCCAGCTCTCACATAAAATAAGCGCTGAGGCTTTTCAGATTCAATGCAATTATTCTGATTGGTGGAATTCCTCGTAAGCCTCCAACACTGTTAAATGCGAAATTAAATAGGCCAGCGAACTTTCGGCTCCCTGATTCCGGTTCACACCGTAACTTTCAAAACCATCACAACATCCTTTGGTTTCGAAATCATACAAGCTCATACGCAGGTCGTTCTCTCCCAAAAACCACAAAAACGAAGTATACAGTTTGGTGAGATAGTCTTTGTACTTGGTTAAATGATAAGCCTGGTGATACATGAGTACCATGGACATGGCATCGATGGGCTGCTGCGCAAAAACAGAACGCTCGCCTTCTTTTTTGTACCATTTTTCATTTCCGATAATCGATAAGTAGTTGTCCCTTAAGGTATGGCTGGTCAAAAAGTCCATTGCCTGCATCGCAGTTTTTGTTATTTTATCATCGTTCAAAATTTCCGCTGAATGCAAAAGCGCCAAAGGTAAAATACCATTATCGTAGGCCAGTAACGATTCAAACCATTTCCAGTCGGCAGATTCATTCTCCTGAAAATGTTTGACTAATGTAAAAGCCATGTTCCGCAACCGTTCAGTCATAGAATCATCGGACGGGTTACTTTTCAGGTAATAACTGATCCCAATCATGGTATTGGCTATACCACGGATTGACTTCAACTTTTCAAAATGGGGAGCAGCATTGAAAAATACTAATCTCCCGGTTTGGTAATAGGCATCGTTTGGGGCATTGCCCAATAAATATCCCAATGCCCAGATCGTGCGTCCAAACGAATCTTCAGAACCCACCTCGTCCAAAAAGTTCCGGCTAAAACTCAGGAAATTCCGAAAGGTACCGTCTGCATTTTGCATGTAGTGGATATAACTTAAGTAGATGGGCGACAATTCCAGTGCCCGCATGTCTTTCATCTGTCGGTATGCCATAAGCACCATAAGTAACGCGCGGGAATTATCATCCAGACAGTAGCCTTCTTTTAAGTTGGGGATACCAAATTTGGCATGTTGGATGATGCCGGTATCATCGGTTAGCCGGTTGATGTGGGCGAGAGAAAAGGGCGGTAGAATCAGTAAATCCAATACCGAATCTTGCTTTTCTGCAATGTGGTACCCATCCTTCAGGATTGTTGAAGCGAGCGCCAAATATTTCTCACCGGTTTTTGGCCAGGTAATTTTTTGTCCGTACTCCGATGCTTTCCTTTTCAATTCCAGCAATTCTTCCGGATGATCCAACAGCTCGTTCAATGTTTTCGAAAGATGATCCGGGTCGTTAAAGTTGAAAAGTCGTCCCCTTCCCTCTGATAATAATTCGGCAGCATGCCAGTAAGGCGTTGACAAAACAGCAGCCCCAACGCCAACAGCGTACGAAAGGGTGCCGCTGGTAATTTGGGCTTCGTTCAAATAAGGGGTGATGTAAATGTCGCAGGCGTACAAATACTTGAATAAATCCTGCTCATCAACAAACTCGTTCAAAAACACAACTTGCTTTCCCAATTGCAGGTTTTTTACCAGGCGCATCAGAAAAATCCGATATTCTTCGCCGGAATGGCGCAACACGTTCGGGTGCGTTTTCCCCAAAACGATATAAATGATGTTGGGATATTTTTCGACTACTTTGGGCAATGCCTTGATGACCGTCTCAATTCCTTTGCTGCGTCCGATAAAGCCAAAGGTTAGGATTACCTTCTTGCGTTCAAGCTTAAACTCCTTTTTCGATTTTTCGGAGTCGAAATGAATATCCGGAACACCATGTTCGATCAGGACAATCTTTTCTTTTGGAACATTGTAGATCCTTGTTAGAAATTCAATGGCTTTGCGGGTCATCACCACTATTTTAGTAGCCATTTTACAGATTTCCTCTAAAATCGCCTTTTCGTTATACGAAGGGTTTTTAAGGATGGTATGCAGGGTAACGATGAGTGGCATTTCAAGCCGGTGCAACAGCGGGAGGATGTAAACCCCGCTATGTCCTCCAAATATGCCAAACTCATGTTCGAGTACGCAAATATCGGCACCGCTTAGGTTAATGTATTTTACGGCTTTCAGGTAGTCTTCCTGGTGATCCTGGCGGATAGTCAGTTTTACTTCTTCCGGGTATTTATAAGTCAGCTCGTTATCGTTTAACGCGACTACAAACCCCTCGTGCTTTTCGTCTGTACCGTCACTTTCGGTCAGCATGGATTTGAACAAGTTATTCGTGAAGGTGCCGATGCCACATTCACGCGGCGGGTAAGTGGCTATATAAGCTAATTTCATCCGTATAAATTTTCAATCTTGGTTTTTACAATTTTCGTATCTTCCGTGCCTTTGGGCTATTCGTCTAAAAGATGAACTGTTTTTTGTTTTGCCCAAACGGCACTCAGAAATAGAATTATATTTTACCCGATTCATTCTTTTCTTTACGTTTTGCTGCTTTTGCCGCCCTCTTTTCTTTTAGGTTCATGGCCGGTGCCTTTTTATTTCCTTTTTCTTTACCCTCTTTTTCTTTTGACATGATTTTTGATTTTGTATTGTTAACTATTAAATCGATATCGTAGTTCCTTCATAACCACTTTTTATGACAGTCGAAATCATTTTAAACCGCTTATTGGCTCTTACTGCATGAGACGTATGGGCCGGGATAATGATTGCTTCACCGGTTTTTAGCAGGTTCGAATGTTCATCAATAACTACTTCTGCATCGCCGTCAATGATTTGGATGAAGGTATCGAAAGGCGAGATCTTCTCGGCCAGGGTTTCCCCGGTATCAATAGCGGTTACACTTACGTTTCCTGTTGTCTTTCGGATGATTGTCTTACTAACTACCGAATTAGGAACATATTCTATGATTTCAATCAGGATATGTGATTTCGACTTTTCAATCTCAGCATTCTGCATGTGTTTACTTTATTAAGTAGTTTCAATAAAGGTACTCTGGCTGATTAGAGAAAACGTTATACAATTGAGGAAATAAGTTACATCATTCACACATCCTCAAGCGTGTTTCGCCTCTTGTTCTTGAGCTTTTTAAAGTGGGAGGGTGTTAATCCTGTAAATTTCTTAAACTGATTTGACAGGTGGGCAACACTACTGTAATGCATTTTATAGGAGATTTCGGAAAGGTTTAGCTCATCATACACGATCAGTTCTTTTACCCGTTCAATTTTGTGGGTCAAGTAAAACTTTTCAATGGTAATGCCTTTTACCTCAGAAAATAAGTTAGCCAGATAGGTATAATCAAGATTGAGTTTTTCGCTCAGGTAGTCGGAAAGGTTGACTTTTATCTGATCATCGGTGTAATGCACTAATTCGATGATTGTACTTTTTATTTTTTCGACCAGGATACTTTTTCTATCGTCCATCAAAAGCAGTCCCGATTTTTTTAATGCGATATCTAATTTTTGTAATTGCAGTGGTTGAACATCTCCAATAATGTCTGCCTCCCCAATTATTACGTCAATATATTGAAAGCCAAGTTTTTCCAGTTCAGCTTTTACAACCATCTGGCAACGTAAGCAAACCATATTTTTGATGTAGAGTTTCAAATAATTTATTTTTTTGTAAAAATCATAATAGAAAGATACGTCTTATTTTGAGATTTAATTTTCTATGGTGATTATTCCTTTATACTGGTAGAATGGTTTCAGTGTTTAATTTTTAGTTTCAATTTTGGTTAAACTCGGTGCAGGGGTTGGCACCGGCTATTGGATCCTTTCGGGGTTCAATGAAACTGCGACCGGTGTGCCGCCAAGACCACTGGCGGTGACAAACATTTCATCCCTTCGGGATTTTCGGTTCGGGTTTACAGTTGACGTTTATCGGTTTTGTTTATTGGGATACAGATGACGCGGTTAGGGTAGGGTTCGTGCGGATTTCGTATAGGTGGCACAACATTACCGAAACAGCTGGAGCAATTTCACTGAAATATCAATGTACCGGCTACCTCAATCATTGGAGGATACATTTATTCCATTCTCAGAGAAAAGAAGGTTGTGAAATAAAATTCGGGAACATGTTGTAAGTACTTTTTTAGTGCAAATTTTTGGGCTATAACATGATTTTTCCTTACAAAAATTATTAGATGCATTTTATAACTATGATTTTAGTTTGAAAACTATAAAATTAGTTGTAAGTTTGTCTTCATGTTTATTCATCCTAAAAAAGCAATTTATGAAATCAACAATTTGGTTATTATTTCTGGCTGTGCTAATGATGCCGGTTGCCGCATCAGCACAGGAGGAGCGTAAAAAAGATGAAAGCGGCGCCTATTTCGTCGTGGACGAGATGCCTGAATATCCTGGTGGAAATGAGGCTTTACGTAGTTTTTTGTTAGAAAATGTGAGCTATCCGGAGGAGGCAAAAAAAGACAGCATTGCCGGTAAGGTGCTTGTTTCTTTTGTCGTTGACGAAGCTGGGAAAGTTATTCAAATTAAGATTGAAAAAGGAGTTGATCCCTTGCTGGATCAGGAAGCCCTGCGTGTTGTTGGATTAATGCCAGCCTGGAAGCCAGGGAGGGAGAATGGTGAAGTGGTTAAAGTTCGTTTCAACTTGCCTGTAAACTTTGCCTTGAATTAATTTTTTCTATTTCATAACTAAAATAGTAGTTTAAAAACTATCAGTTTAGTTAAATCTGGCTTGAAATTTGTTGAACACTAAAAGCTAATGACTTAATGACTATGAAAGAACTGACGAAAGCAGAAGAACAAGTGATGCAATTGCTTTGGAAGCTGGAAAAAGCATTTGTAAAAGATTTGATTGAACAGATGCCGGAACCTAAACCGGCCTATAATACGGTTTCTACCATTGTCCGGATTTTGGAAAAAAAAGGTTTTGTGGGTTACGAAGCTTTTGGGAAAACACACCGGTACTTTCCGTTCATCAGCAAAAAGGAATATACCCGGAAGTATATGAAAAACTTCATGAAAGGTTATTTCAGTAATTCATTTAAGGAAATGGTCTCATTTTTTGCGCGCGAAGACAATATGAGCATGGCCGATCTGGAAGAACTGATGAAAGAAGTTGGCCGGGATTTGAACGAAGAAAAAAACCGAAGCGATGAATAGTTTTATCCACTACATCCTGGAATCGGGAATCAGCCTCGGTGCGTTTTCTCTGATTTATTTTCTGTTCCTGCGTCAGGAAACATTTTTCAAGGCCAACCGCTTGTTTCTGCTCTTTGCGGTCGTTTTTTCAAGCCTGCTTCCCCTGCTGCATCTAAGGGTTTTTGAATCGGATAATTTAGTTGGAGTACCTTCGTCTGAAGCTGTCAATATGTTGGAAGCCATTACGATAACCGGATCTGGTTTCTCAAGTTCATTGGCTGGTTGGATATCAGCGAGCTACCTGCTGGTGGTTGGTTATCTGACAGGTTCTGTTTTGGTTGCGCTATTTGTGCTGCTCAGGATCGGGCAGTTGGTCCTGAGCATCCGCAAAGCGCAGGTGGTGCATAAAAGTGAAATCAACTACGTTTATATCAACGACAATTCAAGCCCGTATTCTTTTCTTAACTATTTGTTTGTGAGCCGGAACCTTGAAAATAATCCCGCTTGGGATAAAATGCTTGCACACGAAAGCGAACATATCAGCCAGGGACACACGGCGGATATCTTAATCCTTGAGCTGATCAGTATTTTTCAGTGGTTTAATCCGTTTTTCTGGCTGTTACGACGGGTTATCAAAGAGAACCACGAATACATGGCCGATCGGGCAGTATTAAATAAAGGCGTGGCGATTAATCAATACAAGGAAATTCTCGTCACCCAGTTTATTGGCAGTCAGTTTTCGATAGCCAATAATTTCAATTCATCCTTAATAAAATCAAGACTAAACATGATGACAAAAATAAAATCTTCGAATATGTCCAAACTTCGTTATTTCATTGGCGGGGCAATGGCTGCGGCATTATTGCTGGCTTTTGCCTGTGAAAGTAAGGATAACACGATCGTTGATAGTGAGATGATGAATAACGGCGTTCAAATCCGGTCTGCTTCGGGCGAACAACCGCTGATTTTGATTGATGGTGAAATGGCCGACCGGGAGGCTATGGCAAAACTGGATCCCAATGCAATTCAATCGGTCAATTTTATGAAAGAATGTCCTGAGAGTATGGTCCAAAAGTATGGCGAGTTGGTTAAAAATGGTGTCATTGAAATTA
Organism: Mangrovibacterium sp.; assembly: GCA_050178015.1. Classification (GTDB taxonomy): domain Bacteria; phylum Bacteroidota; class Bacteroidia; order Bacteroidales; family Prolixibacteraceae; genus Gaoshiqia. Next base: position 61,488 of record JBFXGM010000026.1, on the reverse strand, counting down.
CGCTAAAGACAGGGGCAACAGCTGTTGAGAAGGACACTCAGGCGCTTTTGGCTCAAAATGGGGATGTAGTTTTCAATATTGTTGAAGAGATGCCTGATTTTCCTGGAGGCGAAGATGCTTTACGTCAATATATTGCCAATCATGTTTCTTATCCGGACGAAGCTACGATAAAGGGCATTGCCGGTAAGGTATATGTCACTTTTATGGTTGAGAAAGACGGTTCGGTAGGGCGGGCAAAGGTTGTCCGTGGTGTTGATCCGCTGCTGGATGCTGAAGCCTTGAAAGTGGTGAAAGAGATGCCTGCCTGGACTCCCGGAAAACAACGCGGAGAAGCGGTTGCCGTTTCTTATACCATACCCATCAATTTTGCTTTGCAATAAACTCTTCAGGGGCCTGATGCGGAAGCTTTAGGCCCCAATCAACATTCAGCGATTTGTTGAACGGCTCCCTGCTTCATGATCAACGGCAGCAGAGTGTTGCGCCGCTCTATGGTTATCGACCAAAATTTTACTTTGTCACTTTTTAACGTGTACAACGCGTCACGGAATTAGCCAATTTGTTTGTTTTTCTGCCCCTATTTTTCTACAAAATACCAACTTCACCTTATCTTAGCGGAGCAGTGTCGAGAGGACTTCGGTTAGTTGTTTGGAATGACCAATCATTTGCTGCGATTTCCGTTTTATCCCCCCCGTCAGCACCGATTTCCGCGTTGCTCAATTGTATCTGACCGGATCACCAAACCGGCGGCAGAAACTTAAACTATTGTTACCGACGGCAAAATCCGCTACCCAAATGGAAACAAATTCTGTGTCAATCCTTATCTTTGACGCCCAAAATACCAAATCTATGAGCGAGAAAACACCGGTTTCGGAACTGAACAGGCGAATGGAAGCGTTTTGCAGGATAATGGACCAGCAAAATCCGGACTGGAAAATGGCGATGATTTTCAGCAAAATAAACCTGCTGTATTTCACCGGATCGATGTCGGAAGGGATGCTGGTGATTGAACGCGGAAATGGCGCTACCTACTGGGTGCGCCGCAGTTATGAGCGGGCGTTGCAGGAATCGGAATTTCAGGAAATACAACCGATGGAAAGTTACCGCGATGCTGCCGCGCACTATTCCGATATCCCCGCGGAAGTTTACCTGGAAACCGAATTTGTTCCCCTGGCCATGTTTAAACGGGTGCAAAAATATTTTCCGTTCAAGTTGTTCAACGCGCTCGACTTCCAGGTATCGATGACCCGGGCCGTGAAAAGCGCCTGGGAGTTGCGTTTCATGGAAGAAGCCGGAAAAATTCATCAGCGTGTGCTCGAAGAGAAAGTGCCGGAACTGCTGCGCGAAGGCATGAGCGAAGCCGATTTGGCCGCCGAGCTATACGAAGTGATGGTGAAAGAAGGTCACCAGGGAACGGCCCGCTTTGCCATGCACGACACCGATATTGTTGTCGCACAGCTGGGCTTTGGCGCCAACTCGCTGGTCCCGACCAACTTTGACGGCCCGGGTGGTAACCGCGGGTTGAGTGCCGCCGTGCCCAGCTTGGGCAGCCGCGAACGGAAATTGAAAAAAGGAGATTTGGTGTTTGTGGATATGGGCGTTGGGGTTAACGGCTATCACTCCGACAAAACCATGACTTATATGTTCGGAAATTCCCTTCCCGAAGAAGTTATTTGCATCCATCAGCAATGCGTTGATATTCAAACCCGCGTGGCCGAAATGCTTAAACCCGGGAACACACCGGAGGCAATTTACGAAAGCATTATGGCAAGCCTGTCGCCTGAATTTCTGCAAAACTTTATGGGGTTCGGCAAACGACAAGTGAAATTTCTGGGTCACGGGATCGGCTTAACCGTGGATGAACTGCCCGTGATAGCCAAAGGTTTTAAAATGCCCATTCAGGAAAATATGGTTTTTGCCGTGGAACCCAAGAAAGGCATCGAGGGCATTGGCATGGTCGGTATCGAAAACAGCTTTATTGTTACACCCGACGGCGGACGCAACATTACCGGAACCAATCCCGGATTGATTTTGGTGAAATAGGCCCCGGCCCATAACTTTTGTATGCCTGAATTTTGGGAGCAAAGTCAGCTTACTCAGAATAAAATTATCAACGATATTACGCGAAATACAGCGGTACCAATTGTTTTTTAAGACAAATCACATACAGCGAATGGTGTTTTCCACCGTTATTTCTCAACAAAATACCGCAGCTGGTCGAGCATGATGGGCACATCGTCTTTATCGATGCCCTGGCGGAGCAACTGGGGCAAATCCTCATCAAAAACGAGCATGAATTCGGCTTCGGAAAAGCCGGTTTGAGAGATGGACTGCTTGTAATAATCCAGCGCCGTTTTTCGGTTTCCCAGGCTCCACTGCACATGCCCCATGTTCATCAGGTCGTGCTTATTGGGACCTTCCTCCATGAGCTTCAAAAAATATTTTTCGGACTGTTCCTTTTTTCCTGTCAGAAACGAACACCAGGCAATTGGGCGCCTCACTTTTTTATTTCCGGGGGCCAGGTATTCCACTTTGAAGTAACATTTCAGCGCTTCGTCGAACTGTTCCAATTCGAGTAAACAATGCCCTACGTTCAGCTGGTTGTTTAAATCATCCGGATTAAGCTGTTCGACATGCTTGTAGTATTCCAGCGCCTTGTTGGGTTGTTTGAGGTTCCGGTAGCAAAGGGCAATTTTTTTCAGGTTCCACAAACGGTTCAAATCGTACAATTCGGCTTTCCGGTACAAATCCAGCGCTTTTTCAAAATCGCCTAGCTTTTGATAACAAAAGGCGATTTTCTGATAAAGTTCCCCATCCTGTTCAATGCTCAACAGGTATTCAAAAATATCGGCTGCTTCTTCGAAATAATTTTTGGAAAAGTAGTATTCTGCCATATTCCGGAGCACTTTTTCATCTTCTTTTAAAATGTCTCCAAGGGTAATTTTGTGGTGGAAGTCGAAACGCCAGCCAAAAATATCCGTGAAATCGTTCCTCCGGGGATGCAGTTTGTAAAAACGGTATAAATCCTGAATGTACTGGTTGGAGACAAATTCCGTTTTTCGGCCAGGTCCGGTCAGTTCTTCTTCGCTTTCCATTTCACGAAGCTGTTCCATCTCGGCCTTGATCCCCCGGGCCAGAAATTCGCGGTTTTCCTTGGGCAGGCGTTGAATGCTGAGGCAAAACGAATATTTGTCCGAATTGCACAAAACAGGCGCCCTGCTGATCATTTCAACAAAACCCCGGTTTATTTCGTCCGAAAGATCAACAGCCTTCTGAATTTCAGGATTTTCGCCAAAAAACGGGATGAACCAGTTGGCAATTTCATTGAAAAAGGGAAATGATTTCAGCATCGCGAACGAGCCGATAAAAACATCGGCCCCTTCTAGTTGCAATTCCGAAAATTCCTGCATTTTATCCATCAAACCCGGCGTATCTTCAAAAATTTCCTGCCATTCCGGGTTTTTATCGTCCGCAATACCTTCCTCCATCAGGCTGTCGAGATTGATTTTATCTTTCAGTGTCTGACTGATTTTAATCATTTCCGGAAGAAGCTCATCGCGGATCCGTTGCCGGAGTTTTTCCGTTTCTTTACTTCGAATCAACTGAAGGATAATACGCTCCAGGTTTCGTTTGAATTCGGGATGCTCGTTCAATATCTTTAATCTTCCGGTAATTTCCGGATAGAATGGCAACCGGGGATCGTACAGGTACAAGTTGATGAGCAAGCCGACCAAAGCCCGCTGGTTGATTGCCGTTTCTTCCATTTCGAATGCATTGAACAGCAAGGTGAACTTCGCCTCATCGAAATGTCGTTGCAGGCTTAAGGTCAACGCCGAAACAACAATGGATTTGTAAGAACCCAATATTAAAGGGCTTGAAAAAAACTTCCCGAGCAGTTCTGTATCTTCCGGATTCAAATGGTCCCGCAACCATACATGATAAAACAACCTGAGGATTTTTTCCCGGTGATCGGTGGCTTCGGCTAAATTTTCGGACCGATTGTTTTTTGCTGGTGAGAACAATTCGTTGTGCAAGTAATAATCTTCGAGTTCGGAAAAAAAGGCTTCAAAATCAGTAATAAACTGGTCTTTAAACACTCTTTTCTTTTCGTATTCAAATGAAGATGAATATTTTAACCGAAGGGCTTCGTTCACTTTATCGGCCAGTTCAAATGCCGAAACAATTAGCCGACGGTACACTTTTTGCCTTTCCGGGTCCTGTATCCCTTCAACGGTGTATTGAAGCATATAATGATAGGTTTGATCCAGGTTCCGCCATTCGTCGTAAAAAACCCCTAACCCGTTTTCGGTAATAAGGGTTTCCAGCCGGTCGAAAGCTGGTTTTATCTTCCTTTCTGCCAGGTTATGGCAAATACCGGAATACCGTAAGTTGAGCTCTTTGTCTGTCATAATCTTAACCTCCGATCCAAAAATAAGTACTGTTTCAACAATACCCAACTGGTTATACACAAAGCCGCCAGTCGCTGTTACAGTCCGGAGCAATCGATTTTAACGTCAGAGCCGGGCGATATGAATTCTGTTTTAGGTGATAGCTGTAATCTCTTATCTCTTATCAAAGATTCTGGCCTCAAGATCACTGATTATTTTATCCCGATTGTGTCAGACAAAACAGAAAGAAATGGCTATCTTCGAGTTGCTTGTTTATCAAATAATTATTCATCAAAGAGGATAACTCATGCACCATAATCCGGCATTTCAAACTGCGTTGGCAGCTTTATTGGCAATGGTTTTGGCACAGGCGCTGAAACTAGTCCTTTTCAGAGTGATGAAAGGGAAGTGGAATTTTGAACTCCTGAAGTCAAATGGCGGTTGGCCAAGTTCACACACGGCTGTTGTAACGGCGTTGACGTGTTCAATTGCTTTTTTCGAAGGTATCGATAATTATTTTTTCGCCATTGCCGTAACATTCTCGATCATTACCATACATGATTCGATGGGGGTGAGGTACGAAGCGAGCAAGCACGCCCGGTTTCTGAATATTATTTCAAAAAAAATCGACATTGAAGGGTTGGAAGAATTTAAAAGCACGAAGCTAAAGGAAAGTTTGGGGCACACCCTGGGTGAAGTGATGGGCGGTGTGTTGATTGGTTTGCTGGTTGCGCTAATCCTCAAGCTTAATAGTTAAACCGAAAGTCATTTCCAGACGATATGCAACAGTTGAGACAAGATTCGTATTATCCAATCTCAAATGGTACCCTGAAATCGCAACCGGCTTTGAAATTGGTACAGCCATAGGCCGTTTTGCCTTTCACGATTTTTCCGATGTTGCATTTCGGGCAAGTGCTGTCGTCTTTAATTTCGGCTTGAAGTACGATTTCACAGCCATCATTAAGCATGAGTTTACCGTCGATTTTCAGGTCGTGATAGCTGAACCCTTTGATGGACGGGCTTTTCTTTTTGTTGGCCAGGGTGGTTATCTGCTTATCGGTGAGCTTTTTTTCGTGTACCACAAACGGGATGGTAAACCGGCAGCCTTCTTTCCAATTGGAGCAACCCCAGGCCGATTTGCCTTTCAAAAGTTTTCCTTTGCCGCAGCGGGGACAAACGATTTCTTCCTCCTCCTTTTTCGTTGCCCCAGCCTTTGCCTTTTTGGGTTTCGAATCCTCCGGTTTTGATTTCCCCTTTTCTTTTTCCGGCTCATCTTCCAGCAATGTAATTTCTTTTTTGGGGGATGTTTTCACTTGTGTGACTACCTCCATTACCATCGCTTTCAGTTCATCCATAAATTGGCCGATCTCCAGTTCGCCCGATTCGATCAGTCGGAGCTTGCGTTCCCACTGCCCGGTAAGTTCGGCTGATTTCAGGAGCTCGTTTTCGATGCTCAAGATCAGATCAACGCCGGTTGGTGTGGCTACCAGGCGTTTGCGTTCCTTTCGGATGTAGCGGCGGCGAAACAGCGTTTCGATGATGTTGGCACGGGTGGAAGGGCGGCCAATGCCGTTTTCTTTCATCAGGTCGCGCAGCTCCTCGTCATCCATATTTTTGCCGGCCGTTTCCATGGCGCGGAGCAGGGTTGCTTCGGTAAAATATTGCGGCGGTTGGGTTTGCTTTTCCTGCAAGTCGGGCAGGTGCGGGCCGTGTTCGCCGGTGGTAAAGGCAGGCAGAATGCGGTCTTCGCTGTTATCGTCCTTTTCATTTTGAAAAACTGCCCGCCAGCCGGGCTTCAGGATCTGTTTACCAGTGGCTTTAAAAGCGTGTTCGCCGATCGTGGCCTCAATGCTGGTGTTGGCCACCTGGCAGTCGGGGTAGAAAACTGCAATAAAACGTTTAGCCACCAGGTCGAACACTTTTCGTTCGTTATCGGTCAAATCGATCCGGTTTTGCCCGGTGGGAATGATGGCGTGGTGGTCGGTGATTTTTTTATTGTCGAAAACTTTAACTGACTTTCTAATTTTTCCGCCGTCCAAAATGGGTTGCGTGAGGTTTTCGTATCCTTTCAGGCTTTTCAGGGTGCCGGGCACTTTTTTGTAAATGTCATCCGACAAGAAGGTGGTATCCACACGAGGGTAGGTGGTCACTTTTTTTTCGTAGAGCGATTGGATGGTGCGGAGTGTTTCGTCGGCGCTCAGGTTGAATTTCCGGTTGCACTCAATTTGCAGCGAAGTCAGGTCGAACAGGCGCGGCGGGTGTTCGTTGCTGTTTTTGGTTTCGATGTTTCGAATGTACAGGTCAATGCCCGAAATTTCTTCCAGCACGGTTTGTGCATCTTCGGGTTTCTGGAAGCGGCCGGTGGTGGACGAGAATACGGTGTCGCGATAAGTGGTTTTGATTTCCCAGTAAGGTTCGGGCTTAAAGTTTTCGATCTCCAGCTGCCGTTCCACAATCATGGCCAGGGTGGGGGTTTGCACTCGCCCGATGGAAAGTACCTGTTTGTTTTGGCCGTACTTCAGCGTGTATAGCCGGGTGGCGTTCATGCCCAGTAGCCAGTCGCCAATGGCGCGGGCGCTGCCAGCTTCGTACAGCTTGTCAAATTCTTCGCCGGGCAACAGCTTTTCAAACCCTTCGCGAATGGCCTCTTCGGTGAGCGACGAGATCCACAGCCGTTTTACCGGCGCTTTGTTCTGCGCTTTGGTCAACACCCAGCGCTGAATAAGTTCGCCTTCCTGTCCGGCATCGCCGCAGTTGATGATTTCCTCCGCTTTTTCAATTAAATTTTGCAGAATGGAAAATTGCTTTTTCACCCCGGCATCGTCAATTACCTTGATGCCGAAACGCGGGGGGATCATCGGCAGTTCGCGGAGGTTCCAGTATTTCCAGCGGTCGGTGTAATCGTTGGGCTCTTTCAACGTGCAAAGATGGCCGAATGTCCAGCTTACCTGGTAGCCGTTCCCTTCAAAATAGCCGTCGCGGCGGCTTTTGGCTCCTATAATATGGGCAATTTCTCTGGCTACACTCGGTTTTTCTGCAATGCAAAGCTTCATCTAAATACGTTTCGGGTTCCGGGTTTTTGGTTACTTGTTATTGTGACTGAATACTTCGACTTCGACTGTGACTGAAAACTTAATCTGCCAGCCTTATGCCTTGATCTTCAATGTTGATAAGTCTCTGTTTATACAGGGCTCCAATTGCTTTTTTGAAGTTCTTTTTGCTTATGCCAAAGGTTTTGGAAATGACCTCGGGGTCGCTTTTATCGTTGAAGGGCAGGTAACCGTTTGCCTCCTTTAGCTTATCCAGCACGGATTGCGAAATGCTGTCGATTTTTTCGTAACCGGCTTTTTCGAGCGAAAGGTCAATTTTTTCATCCGGGCGGATGTTTTTGATAAAACCTTTCAGTTTATCACCGATTTTCAGCGGTTGAAAAACTTCATTTTTGAAAATCAGCCCCCAGTGGCTGTTGTCGATGATGGCCTTGTAGCCCAGATCGGTTTGCCCGGCAATGATCAGGTCAACTTCTTCGCCCACTTCGTAATCAACCGGAATGTTGTCCACAAACTTGTCAAGCTTCGACGAAGCCACAATCCGCTGGCTTTCATCATCCAGGTAAACATACACGAGGTACGATTTGCCCTCTTCCATTTTCACCTGTTGTTCGCGGAAGGGCGCCAGCAGGTCTTTGGGCAGTCCCCAGTCCATAAAAGCGCCAATGGCTGTTGTCGAAACCACTTTCAGTTTGGCAAACTCGCCCACCATGACATATGGCTTGTCGGTAATGGCTACGAGCCGGTCTTCCGAATCGAGGTAAATAAACACTTCTACAGTGTCGCCAACCTGACAATTTTCGGGGACATACCGCTTGGGCATCAGTATTTCGCCATGCGGGCCGCCATCCAGGTAAACGCCAAAGTCAACTGTTTTCAACACTTCCAATTCATTCATTAAGCCTATTGCTGCCATACGTCTGCTTTTTTTATTGTCTGCAAAGGTACGTTTATTTGACGGCAAAGCGGCACCGGCCGGACGAAAGTTTCGGGTTTGATCGGTCGGAATACATGTTGCAGCTGACCGTGTCAACCAACGGTGGACCTTACGTACAGGATAACAAGGAATGACTGCAAATGGCTGGTTCGGGCAGGAATGTTAATGAAACAGCCACCAACGCAATTCTTTTTCATCTTTAACATGTTCAACCCTGAAAAACTTTATTTTTGCCCGAAACAGAACCCCAAAAGTCATGGATCAAATCAGCGTAGGATTTATTGGAGCAGGGGGCATTGCGCAGGCCCACGCGTATGCCTTGCAGGCCTTGAAATATTATTACGACGAGGTCCCGGAAGTGGTGCTTGAATCGGTATGTTCGGCCACGTCTGCCAAGCGTGAAACTTTTGCCCGTCGTTTTGGTTTTCGTAAAGCGGAGGTGGAGGCTGACTTTTTCCGAAATAAAAACATCCATGCTGTCTTTATTCTGGGGCCGAACAATGTTCATTTTACGCATCTGCAGCAGGTTTTGCAAATGCCTGGCATTCGCTTTGTTTACCTGGAAAAGCCGGTCTGCGCCAGCTTGGACGAGGAACAACAGATGTGGCAACTACTTGATAACCTGAATCCGAATATTCGCATCCAGGTAGGGTTTCAGTATCTGCAAACCGCATCGGTGCGCGAAGCCCTGTCTTTCTGGAGATCGGGAAAGTTAGGAAAGCCCATTCACTTCGATTTGAAATATTACCACGGCGATTATCTTCGGCAAACTTACCGCCATAACCGGAAAACGCGCCTGACACCAGCGCCTGATGGTGGTGCCATGGCCGATTTGGGCTCGCATGGCATCAGTTTACTGGTGGCATTTCTGGGTAGCCAACTTCGTATTACCAGCGCGTTACAGGGCGGAAACTTTGCCGATGTCCCGGACGGTTCTGATCTTTTTAGCTCGTTATCGCTGTACGACCGGCAAACCGGGGCCGTCGGAAATTTGTCGGCCAGCCGTATCAGTTCGGGTACGGGCGATCTGGTTCAGTTGGAAATTTACGCGGAGAAAGGCACCATTCGCTACTCGTCCCAGCGGCCCGAATCGTTCGAATATTTTCTGGAAGAAACCCAACAATGGGTGACCCAGGTTGTTGGTAGCCATTATAAACCGTTAACGAGTTTTCCCTCGGGGCATGTGCCTCCGGGCTGGTTGCGCTCAATGGTGCATGCGCACTACCTGTTTTTAGGAGGAATGGATGAAAAGGCGTTTGTGCCTGACCTGAAACATGGGCTGGAGGTGCAACGCTTGGTGCGGGAAACGGCTGATCAGTTGTATAAATTCAGAAAAACAGTAAAAGAGGATGAAACGAAATAGTGGAATTTTACTTCATATCAGTTCGCTGCCAAACCCTTACGGCATTGGCAGCATGGGGCACGACGCCTATGCGTTTGTTGATTTGTTGCATGAAACCAGACAAACGCTGTGGCAAATTCTGCCGCTGGGGCCAACCGGCTACGGCAATTCACCCTACCAGTCCTTTTCGGCATTTGCCGGTAATATCCTCTTTATCAGCCTGGAAAAACTGATTGAAGATGGCCTGATCAGGGAGGACGACCTAAAGCTGATGCCTGTTCTTTCGGCTAAAAAGGTGGAATATGACCTGGTGCTGAAGGGAAAAACCAAATTGTTACGGAAGGCCTTTTCAGCTTTTAAAAAGAAGTTCAACGATTGGAAAGAAGATTACTACACGTTTCTGGGCGAACACTCTTGGTGGTTGGATGATTATGCCCTGTTCCGGGCTATTAAAGGCAAAAACGAAAAATTATGCTGGAACGAGTGGCCTGAAAAGCTGAAACATCGCGATAGTCACGAAATGGATGTGGCTATGCACGAACATGCCGCTGACATTTATTTTCACCGTTTTGTGCAGTTCATCTTCTTCAGGCAATGGTTCGCGCTGAAAGCCTATGCCAACAGCAAAGGCATCCGTATTATCGGCGATTTGCCGCTGTACGTGTCGCTCGATAGCTCGGACGTGTGGGGCAACCAGGATATTTTTCTGCTGGATGACGCAGGGCAGATGACCCACGTAGGCGGGGTGCCGCCCGACTATTTCAGCGAAACCGGCCAGTACTGGGGGTGCCCCGTATTCGATTGGGATCGTCTGGCCGAACGCAGCTACGATTGGTGGGCGGCGCGTGTCCATTTCAACCTGCGCATGTTCGATTTGATCCGGATTGACCACTTTCGCGGATTGGAATCGTTTTGGGCGATACCGGCCAGCGAAGAAAATGCCATCAACGGCAAATGGCTTCCGGCCAAAGGCTTTGAGATGCTCAGCCTGTTGAAAACGCAACTCGGCGATTTGCCTGTCATTGCCGAAGATCTGGGCATCATCACCCCCGAGGTGGAAGCGCTGCGCGACCATTTTAGCCTGCCCGGTATGAAGGTGCTCCAGTTTGCCTATGGCTCGGATGCCACCAACGTGAACCTGCCGCACAATTACAACCAAAACTTTGTGGTTTATACCGGTACGCACGACAACGATACGACTATTGGCTGGCTGAAAACGGCCACTAAAGAGGAGCGTAAAAACCTGAAACGCTATTTTAGTTCGGGCTGGGGCAACATTCACCGCAGCCTGATCGAGGCTGCCTGGGCTTCGGTAGCCAATATGGCCATTTTGCCCATGCAGGACTTGATGGAACTGGATGGGCGGGGCCGGATGAACACTCCCGGCACCGTTACCAACAACTGGGAATGGCGTCTGGAATGGAAGTTGTTGAAAAACTCGCAAAAAGAATTTTTGAAAACCCTTACCGAGAAATATAACCGCTGGGGACCAACGACTGATCAATGATAGATTCCCTGAAATTAATTCACCCTCGCCGAATATAAAACGGTGCGAGGCCGGATGTTTCATTAAATCAATTCTGTAAAGAAATACCAGGTCATCATACCCGAGGCGATTAGCTTGAGCAGCGTTCCTGCCAAAAAGCCGACAAACGAGCCAAAGCCAGAGCGAAGCGCTTGTGTGGAGGTTTTTCCGCTGAGCAATTCGCCCAGCACGGCCCCAACGAACGGGCCTACAATAATTCCAATGGGCGGGAAAAGAATTAGTCCGATGAGAAGACCGAGAATGCTGCCCCAAATACCCTGTTTGCTGCCGCCAAACTTTTTGGTACCCCAGGCAGGAATCAGGTAGTCAAGCGCATAAACCAGGATCGTAATTACGGCCCAGATGAGCAAAAACCGATCGGTAAACTGGTGTTTCGTTGTAGCATGAAGTAACAACAATGCTCCGTAGTTGAGCGGTGGCCCGGGCAAAACCGGTAAAATGGCTCCGGCAATTCCCACCAACAGCAGGACAATGCCCAATCCAATCAATACGTAATCCATCAGCTGATTTTTTTCTTTTTCATCAGGGCAATCAGGCCAATCAGCACCACACTTAGTCCGGCAACAAAGTAGCTGATTTGCAGTTGTGCATTTTTTTCGAGCAGGAAAAACGAAAAGCCGGTGATTTCTTCCCAATATTCAATACTGAGCAGCACCAGCAGGTTGTTGATGGCATGACCGGCAATACAGGCGAAAATATTGCGGGTAACCACCATTAACCAGCCCAGCAACAAACCCAGCAGAAAGGTGGCCGGAAACTGCCAGGGATTGAGGTGGAACAACGCAAAAAACAAGGCTGAAACTACAATCGCAATAATTTTCGGGTAATTACGCATAAAGCCGTGCATGATGATCCCACGGAAAATGAGTTCTTCGATGATGGGGGCAATAACCACCACCTTCAGAAAAGCGCCATAAAAACCGTAATCGTTTTCAAAAATACGGTCGAACAGTTCCCAAAACCACGGCGGTGCCGGAATCAGTTGATCGACTGCCCGGTTTACTTCGCCCAGGAAAACGTGAGCTGCCATCAGAAACAAGGTCATCGGGATGAAGAGCAACGGGTTGAACCATTTGGCCGGGAAAAGCTCTTTTAGGCTGGTTTGGGCTTTCCGGTAGCCAAAGGCCAGAATAAAAACAACCGAGCCAATACCCAGCACAATTTTTTTGACTGGATGGTACAAAAACTCTGTTCCGTGGTAATAATCCCAAACGGCCAGCGGAAAGTCAACAACCGTTTGAATAAAAATATATAGAATGACCAGGTGGGCTGCACCCAGTATGGTTGGGTAGTATCTTAATCGTTCCGAACTCATGGGTGTGATTTTTCACCTAAAATAAGCTTCTTTTCTGAAAAAATGAAAGCTGTACAATAATCGCCCGTCGTAGTCTGTAACGGAAAGAAAATCCGGGCTCGTTACCATGAGGCAGAAAATGGCGAAACAAGAATCCAAGCCAGTAATAATAACCCGCTTATTCATTTATAAACAGTACATTTGCACCTCTCCGCAAGGAAGCAAACCGGTAGGACCATGCGACCGGAACCATTATAAATTGGGACGGAATGAAAAACTTTTTGATTTATAAACAATTACTTGTTGAAAAAAGAAGAAAAAACATGGCTGACAATTTGAATATTTGAAGAAAATGCACTTATTTTGCGAACTGTTTGAAAAACGTGTGATCTGTAAAAAAATAAGACAATGTCAAGAATTTGTCAAATAACCGGAAAAAAAGCGATGGTGGGAAATAATGTTTCTCACTCGAAAAGAAGGACCAAACGTCGGTTCAGTCCGAACCTGTTCAACAAGAAGTTCTATCTTCCTACCGAAGATCGTTGGATTTCGTTGACCGTTTCGGCCGCTGGCTTGCGTACCATTAATAAAAATGGGCTGAGTGTTGCATTGAAAGATGCCAAAGCAAAAGGCTTGGTAACGAACATTTAAAAGGGTAAAAAATGGCTAAGAAAGGTAATCGGGTTCAGGTAATTCTGGAATGTACCGAACAAAAGGAAAGTGGTGTTCCCGGAACTTCACGGTATATTTCTACAAAAAACCGGAAAAATACACCTGAACGTTTGGAGTTGAAAAAGTACAACCCAAACTTGAAAAAAGTAACTGTTCACCGCGAAATTAAATAATTTGAGATATGGCTAAGAAAGCAGTTGCATCATTACAAAAAGGAGCTGGTAAAGGTTATGCCAAAGTAATCAAAATGGTAAAATCTGATAAAACCGGTGCTTATACATTTCAGGAAGGCGTAGTGCCAAACGAAATGGTTAAAGATTATTTTAAAAAGTAAAATATACTTTGCTTAATGAAAAAGCTTTCACTTCACCGTGGAAGCTTTTTTTATTTCATCGGATTGGCGATTTTTCGGGCAAAAACTTCCAGTATCGACGGGGCATGTGCTGTGCTTGCAATGTTGGGTTTTCCCGTTCCAGAATGTTGATGTGGTCAAAATAAGCTTTCCACAGGGTTTGATACCTTTCTTCGGTTTCTTCCAGTAAATTAGCTGAAACTTTCCCGTCAGTCTGCGAAAATGTTTTTTCAGAGAGTACAACTTCCCTTGTTATTTCCCGGTCATAAAAAATGCCATAATCCCGTTTGATGTCGTAAATCAGCCATAGTTGGTCGGCAAAACGTTCGCGGAAATGGTTGATTGTAAAGGGCAACACGTCAAACTCCGGTTCAACCGGCGCAAAAAATAAGTTGTCCCTGGTTTGCCGAAAACGCACAAACTGGAGGATCCTCATGGTTTCGCGCAGCACCTGACGCTCAATTTTCTTCAATTCGAGCACATCCTGGTCGGCATAATCGGTTTCAATGCTTCTACGCGTATCGAATACACGGAGGATATACCGGTACAATTTCATCTCAATTCCCGTACTTTCGGATAGAAAAACCAGTAACGGCAGATTTTTATTCCGCCGATGAAGTTTTGCCTGAAGCGATCTCCAAACCCGCCCGGCCTTTTGTTCATCGGTATGGATGGAGAGCTTTTCAGTAAACAAATTTTTCTGGAACGCTGTTTCCTTGCATATATCAACCGGTACCAGTTTTTGGGCGTAACATTCAAAAACCACAGTCAGGAAACCTTCAAATGTACCGTCGTAAAGTAGAAAGGCCATGGTTTAGCTTTTAAAATGAAGTTGATTTGCAGGGGCCGATAAGGCCGGAATAAGTGGAAAAAGGCTCAGTTGTGTATCTCCAGGTTTTTTCCGTTTCGTGTGGCATTCAGCAATCAGGTGGTTTTTCAACTGCCCGGGATCCCAATAACCGCGATATACTGGCAATTCGTTGCAAGTGATGAAATATTGGGCGCGCTTCAGGACCACGCCAATTTTTTTTAGGTGATAACTGTTCAGCTGCCGAAACCGGCGGGCATCCACGATCATTTTGGCCGATTGCACCCCAATGCCCGGCACCCGCAGGATCATCTCGTAATCCGCTTTGTTTATATCAACCGGAAAGAGGTGTAGGTTGCGTAGCGCGTACGCCAGTTTCGGATCGATTTCCAGATCCAGGAACGGCTGCTCGGGTGTCAGGATTTCGTCGGCCCGGAAATGATAAAAACGCATCAGCCAGTCGCTTTGGTACAACCGGTTTTCGCGGACCAGCGGCGGCGATTGAAGCGCAGGTAACCGTTTGTCGTATTCATTTACGGGCAGGTAGCCGGAATAGTAAACCCGTTTCAGTTGCTGCTCGTGATAAAAGCCCGAGGCCAATTGCAAAATTTGCCGGTCACTTTCGGGTGTGGCGCCAACAATCAGTTGGGTGCTTTGTCCTGCGGGTGTAAAAACTGGTGCTTTCCGGTATTTCCGGCGTTCTTCTTTATATCGTTGGATGCCTTCTTTGATCTGGTTCATGGGCTGCAAAACAGTACCGAAGTTTTTTTCGGGGGCCAGTCGTTTGAGCTCCGGTTCTGTCGGAATTTCGATATTGACACTCAGCCGGTCGGCATATAATCCCGCTTGGCGGATCAGTTCGGGACTGGCTCCGGGGATCGCTTTCAGGTGGATGTAGCCGTTGAAGCGCTCTTCCAGCCGGAGTTTTTTGGTGACCAGCATCAGTCGTTCCATCGTAAAATCGGGATTTTTGATTACCCCAGAGCTGAGGAATAGTCCTTCAATATAATTTCGCCGGTAGAAATTGATGGTGAGGTCCACCACTTCCTGTACGGTGAATGTTGCGCGTGGACGGTCGTTGCTTCGCCGGTTGATGCAATACGCACAATCGTAGATGCAATGGTTGGTCATCAAAATTTTCAGCAAGCTGACGCACCGCCCGTCATCAGTAAAGCTGTGACAAACACCGCAGGACAATGCATTGCCCAGTCCGCCATTCGTGTTTTGCCGGTTGTTTCCGCTGGATGCACAGGAAACATCGTATTTGGCCGCATCTGCTAATATTTTTAGCTTTTCCTGAAGGGTTTGGTCCATGTTTGGCTAATTTTGACGTTTTTCTTGAGCCGGCACAGTCATTTATGATACAAAAATACTAAATAAATTAGTATGTGCTAAAAATATTAGCTAATTTTGAATAGCCATTTTTAGGTTTATAAGGAATCGATTGGTTCCCAAATACGTTATTGTTTATGGATCAACTTGCTGAAAATATCAAATATTTGCGAAAGCAACATCGGCTTACTCAGCAGGATTTGGCTGACAAGTTGCAGCTGAAACGCTCGCTGATCGGATCGTACGAAGAGGGCAGGGCCACACCCAAAATTTCGGTCTTGCAACAGTTGGCCACCGTTTTTGACCTGTCGCTTGATCAGCTGATCAGTTCGGATTTACAGTCGGGATTGAGTAATCCCGGTGCAGTCGGGAAACAACTGCAAATTTTATCCGTTGTGGTAGATCACAACAATGACGAATTGATCCCGATTGTGCCGGTAAAAGCTTCGGCTGGCTACCTCAATGGTTTTGCCGATCCCGAATTTATCGGGCAGCTGCCGCGGTTTTCGATGCCGGTCCCTGAACTTTTGGGTGGAAAAACGTACCGGGTTTTTCAAATTAAAGGCGACAGTATGCTGCCGGTTTTGCCCGGCTCGTACCTGTTTTGTGAATTTGTGGAATCGGTCGCTGATTTGCGCGACGGGCAAACCTATGTGTTGGTGACCACCGACGAAGGTTTGGTTTATAAGCGGACCTACCTGGAAAATGGGAATCATTTGTTGCTGAAATCCGACAATCCTGAGTACGAGCCTTATTTGGTTGACAATAGTTCTGTTCTTGAAATTTGGAAAGCCCGAGGGGTGCTTAGTTTTGAAATGCCCAAACCAAGCCATCTGGATGTGACCCGCCTGTCGGATGTTTTAGCTGAAATGAAAGAAGAAATCCGCAAGCTTCGGGGTTCATGAACAAGTGGTTTTTTTGCCGGTGATTATTTGGATACCAGCCGATTTTAAGCCCTGAATATCCGTTAAATTTTGTAAATTGCGCCCCTAAAAATTTGAAGATTATGGGTCTTTTCGGAGTATTTTCCAAAGCAAAAAAAGAAAGTCTCGACCAGGGGCTTTCCAAAACCAAGGAAAGTGTATTCAAAAAACTTAGCCGTGCCGTTGTCGGAAAATCGAAAGTGGATGACGAGGTGCTGGATAGCCTGGAAGAAGTATTGATCACTTCGGATGTAGGCGTGGATACCACGCTAAAAATCATTCGCCGGATTGAAGAACGGGTTGACCGTGATAAGTATTTGGGCGTTGATGAGTTAAATGGGATACTGAAAGAAGAAATTGCAGCTTTGCTGGAGGAAAATAATACGGAGGATGTTGCTGATTTTGATCTTCCGCAACGTACTGAACCCTATGTAATTATGGTGGTTGGCGTTAACGGCGTTGGAAAAACCACCACGATTGGCAAACTTGCCTGGAACTTTAAACAGGCAGGCAAAAAAGTGGTGCTGGGTGCAGCAGATACCTTTCGGGCAGCGGCCATCGACCAGCTCCAGATCTGGGCCGAACGGGTGGATGTGCCCATCGTCCGTCAAAATATGGGATCCGACCCGGCATCGGTAGCTTACGACACGTTGACCTCGGCCAAAGCTTCGGGCGCCGATGTGGTGATTATTGACACAGCCGGCCGTCTGCACAACAAGATCAACCTGATGAACGAGCTGGCCAAAATTAAAAAGGTGATGCAGAAAGTTGTTCCGGATGCCCCCAACGAAGTGTTGCTTATTTTGGATGGATCAACCGGGCAGAACGCGTTTGAGCAAGCTAAACAGTTTACGCTGGCCACCGAAGTAACGGCACTGGCCCTGACCAAGCTCGATGGCACAGCCAAAGGCGGCGTGGTAATCGGCATCAGCGATCAATTTAAAGTTCCGGTAAAATACATCGGTATTGGCGAAAAAATGGAAGACCTTCAGATTTTCCGCCGCAAGGAATTTGTCGATTCGCTGTTCTCGTAAAGCTTTTATTTGTTGTAGTTGACGAAATTAACAGAGATAGGAAGATGAAGAGAGGAAAAGTCAATATCATGACGCTGGGGTGCTCGAAAAACCTGGTGGATTCCGAGATGCTGCTGAATCAGCTCGATTTGAACGGGTTTGAAGTTGTTCACGATTCGGAAAAGGACGATGCAAATATTGTTATTCTAAATACTTGCGGCTTTATCGCCGATGCCAAGGAGGAGTCGATCAATACGATCCTGAATTTTGTTGATGCCAGAAAGGCCGGGAAGTTGGATAAACTTTTGGTCATGGGCTGCTTATCGGCCCGCTACAAAGAAGATCTGATTAAAGAAATCCCGGAGGTGGACAAGTTTTACGGCAAATTCGATTTCAAGGAAATCGTCCAGGATTTGAATGCTAATTTTTACGAGCAGAAGATGTACCACCGCGTAAAGACCACGCCGGGGCATTTTTCCTATCTGAAAATCAGCGAAGGCTGCAACCGTCATTGCTCGTTTTGTGCTATTCCGCAGTTTACCGGTAACCACAAGTCACGCAGCATGGAGAGCCTGATCGAAGAAGCCCAAAACCTGGTGGCCGGGGGCGTGAAAGAGTTGCTGATTATTGCGCAGGATCTTTCGTATTACGGGATTGACCGCTATGGCGAAAGCAAGCTGGCCGAACTGATTGACAAGTTGGCCGACATTGACGGACTTGAATGGATCCGTCTGCATTACGCTTATCCTTCCAAATTTCCGGTTGATGTACTGAAAGTGATGCGTGAACGCAAAAATGTTGCGAAGTATCTGGATATTCCGTTGCAACACATTACCGACAGAATGTTAGGCATGATGCGACGCAAAATTACAAAGGAAGAAACCATCAATCTGGTTAAAAAGATACGCGAAGAAGTTCCGGGAATTGCCCTGCGCACGACTTTTCTGGTTGGGCATCCGGGTGAAACAGAGGAGGATTTTGAGGAACTGAAGGCATTTATTCGTGAGTATCCGTTTGAACGTATGGGCGTGTTTGCCTATTCGAGCGAAGATGACACGTATGCCTGGAAGATGTATCAGGACGACATTCCGCAGGAAGTGAAAGAAGCCCGTGCGGCAGAACTGATGGAGATGCAGCAGGATATTTCGGCTTCGCTGAACCAGCAGCATATTGGAAAAACACTGAAGGTTTTGGTTGACCGGGAAGAGGAGGATTATTTTATCGGACGGACCGAATTTGATTCGCCTGAAGTAGATGGTGAAGTTTTAATTGAAAAATCAACTGGAATTCAGGTTGGTAATTTTTATCCGGTCAACATTGCAGACGCTACAGAGTTCGACCTGTTTGGAAAAATATAAACCGGTCAATTCCGGATAAATAGATGGATTTGAGGGTTCCGCGGTGCGGAGCCCTCAATCATTTTTTTGGCCATGGTACAACCGAATGGGGAGGAGAACGTATATCCCAAGGTGATTGAACTGCAAAATGAAGGGATATGATTGCTTACTGTGGATTGCGATGTGATACCTGCCCGATATATTTGGCGACTCTTGAACCGGATAAAACGAAACAATTGTCCATGCGTCAGCGCATTGCAGAACAGGCGTCGGAGCAGTACGGAATTGTACTAACACCCGAAGATATTAACGATTGCAAAGGTTGCCGGGCCACGGCCGATAAATTGTTTACCGGATGCCTGACCTGCGAAATCCGCAAATGTGCCCGGAATAGAGAATTGGAGAATTGCGCACTTTGCCCCGATTATGCCTGCAACCATCTGAAAGCCCTGTTTCAGTTGGACCCGGAAGCCCAGGCCCGGTTAGAAGAAATCCGCCTGGTAAAGAGCCTGTAAAACTTTCTTGTTTCGATTTTTTTCGTGAGGTACCAACTTACGTGTTTTTACTTTTTCCTTCGCCATTGGTCTGCTATGGGGTAATGCTTATTCGGCCTTCAGCCCCAATACGGTTTCAGTAAAACGGATGCAAGCCTGTTCTACCTCCGGTTGGCATTTCGAATACAGTTCACATCCGATAACATGCGTACCCGCATCAAATGCTTGTTTCCGTTTCAGGGAGTCAGGCGTTCCCAGATGCTCAAACATCTTTAGCATGGCATCCACACGCACAACATGGTCCTGGTGGTTTTTATCCTGATAATAGTAGGCCAGGAAAACCGGTGCTTTCACTCTGTTAAAAACGCGCTTGGTCATGGTTTTTTCAACCAATTGTTGAAGATAAACAGTGGCTTCCAGCCGGTATTGGCAGTTCCAGTACTGACATTCCACATCGTCCGGATTTTCATTTACGTAACGGTATTTTCCGTCGTACACCCGTCGGGCGATTTGCAGTCCCCAAGGTTTCGAAAGTAAAAAAGCTGCGGGATTGTTAATGGCGATATTGGGAGACAACAGCATCAGTCCGTCCACTAGTTCCGGGAAATCGGCAGCCAGCTTCAACGACAGCGTTCCCCCGGTGGATGTGCTCATGATAATCACTTTTTCTCCCAGCATACGGGCAATTTGCAGGGCTTCTTTTGCCGCTTCGTATAAGGCGTCCGGTGTCATATCCAGCAAGGGGTCGGTTGTTTCCAAACCGTGCCCTGCCAGTCGCGGAACATAGGCATTGGCCCCGAAATGTTCCGCAACGTTAACATGCGTTGGCTGGCCTTCGAAACCGGAAGCTGAAAAACCGTGCAGGTATAGCAGGCAAAAGGCTGTTTTGTTTTTCAGATGCTCATCGTTCCAAAAAATCCGGCTCTCATTGTTTGGTTTTACGGGCAATTCAGCTTCCCTGGCAGCAATATACCGGTCGATATCCTCCAGCGCCGTTTCAATCTCGGGAAGCGACCGATTAAAGGTGGGTTTAGCTGGACTTGGCCCCGCCCAATAAATGAACTGGAGGAACAGAAACACGACCAGCAAAATGCGGAGTTCTTTTTTCATAGCGGCTTTCTAAATTCATTCAAAAAGATTTACGCTAAAATACAGCACTAACCGGAAAATGGAAGAAAAAAACAGCGACCATATTTAAAACAAAAGTTACCTCATTGAGTAACTGTCTGTTTGTTTTCTTCTAATGCTTTGGTATTCATGTGTTTTGTGGATATTTTGTGATTCATTTTCCATTTCTGTGCAAGAAAAAAAGTTTTTACCGCAAGTTTTTTGGCGGGCTTGTGTCAAAGAGCTGAAACCGGTTAACAGGAACGAAGACCGGGGCTGGCGATGAATTTTCCCGGGAATGACAGACGCAGCCACAATAAGAAATTAATCAATTAAAATAAGTTGAAAATGAAAACTAAAATGGGAATTGGCTTATTCATACTGGTAGTAATGATGGCCGTAAATGTACAAGCACAGAATGTTGGAACACTGCGTTGCCTGAATCAAATTTCGGGTTTGACCGAGCAGCAGAAGTCAGAAATTACCAAACTGGAGCAGGCTCATCAACAGGAAATGATGACCTTGCGAAGTGAGCGGCGGGGGACGACCGATCTGGCCACCAAGAACACTGTACGCGAAAAAATGTTGGCTTCGCAAACTGCCCACCGGAACCAAGTGTCCTCTTTGTTGACACCGGAACAGCAACAGCAGTTTGCTTCTTTAACCGCAACCGGCCAAGGTTATGGACGAAACCAAAAAGCCGGTTTCTCACGGGGACGATGCGGCCGCGGAAATCAAGCTGGCATGAGGGGCGGTAACCGTCCGGGGCGTGGACGATTTTAACGAAAAGTAATCTGCATGAACGATAGAGGTTGGTCCAAAAAGCGGACCAACCTTTTTTTTTAAAATCAATTATCAAAATGACATGGAATGCCTTTTTGTTACCCCAAAATAACCAGCACCTTACAAATCGGTTCTTTTTGAAGAGGGACAGTATTACTGTCAATCAATTTCCCGTTTACATGAAGTTCTTTGATGCCTTTCTGAACATGATCCGGATTTCTCACTTCAATATGGTAGGTGGTACCCCTAAAAACGCGTTGAATGCGGAAACCGTCCCATTTTGACGGAATGCAGGGATCAATTGTCAGCCCCTCATAATCGGGTTGGATACCCAGGATGTACCTTGATATAGCAAAGAAGTTCCAGGCGGCAGTTCCGGTCAGCCACGAGTTTTTTGCCTCACCGGGTTTCCGGGAGTCTTTGCCAGCAATCATTTGCGAGTAAACGTAGGGTTCGGTTTTGTGCAGCTCGCTGATTTCTTCCAAATAAGCGGGGGCAATTTTCGCATAATATTCAAAAGCCTGGTTGCCGTTGCCCAACACGGTTTCCCCAATCATAATCCACGGATTATTGTGGCAGAAAATACCGGCGTTTTCTTTATAGCCTTCGGGGTAGCTGCTGATTTCGCCTTTGGAATAGTCGTAATAGCTGTAAGCCGGATGGTTCAGGACGATGCCGTATTCGCAGTCGAGGTGCTTTTTAACGGCATCGAGCGCTTGTTGGGCGCGGCCATCATCCTTGCCGATGCCGGCCATGGTGCAAAAGCCGTTTGACTCGATGAATATTTTGCCTTCCTCATTTTCTTGACTGCCAATTTTCTTTCCGTAATAATCATAGGCGCGTAAAAACCAATCTCCATCCCAGGCGTGTTGGTTAATTGCTGCTTCCATGTTTTCAACAGCTTTCCAGGCTTGTGCGGCTTCGGTTTCTTTTCCCAGGCGTTGCAGCAGATCGGCATAATCGGCCCCGTACAGCACAAACATGCCGGCAATCATCACCGATTCGGCCACGCCACCGGTTTGGTTTTCGGTGGTTTGATACGATTCGTCGGGGTTTTTCGAGAAACAATTCAGGTTCAGGCAATCGTTCCAGTCGGCGCGCCCAATCAAGGGCAGGCCATGGGGACCAAGGTTATTTGTTACATGTTCGAAGGAACGTTTTAGATGATCCAGGAGCGGTTGCGCCTTACTTTCATCGTTTTCGTAGGGAACAATTTCATTTAGAACGCTCCAGTCACCGGTTTCTTTCAGGTAGATGGTAGTTGAGAGGATGAGCCAAAGCGGATCATCGTTGAAGTTGCCGCCAATATCCGAATTCCCTTTTTTGGTGAGGGGTTGATATTGGTGGTATGCGCCACCATCTTCCATTTGTGTAGCGGCGAGGTCGAGAATGCGTTCGCGGGCTTTTTCGGGGATGAGATGCACGAAGCCAATCAGGTCCTGGTTGGAATCGCGGAAACCCATGCCCCGTCCGATGCCCGATTCAAAAAACGAGGCTGAGCGCGACATGTTGAAGGTCACCAGGCATTGATATTGGTTCCAGATGTTTACCATGCGGTCGAGTTTTTCATCATGGCTGCTGACGGAGAAGCCAGAGAGCAATCTGTCCCAATAGTTTTTCAATTCGACAAAGGCCGTGTTCACCTTTTCCACCGTGTCGAAACGGGAAATCAGTTCCAGGGCATTGTCTTTCTTTATGACTTTCGGTGCTTCCCATTTGTCGTTTTCGTCGTTTTCGACATAGCCCAACAGGAAAACGAATTCTTTTTCTTCACCCGGGTTTAGCTCTACTTCCAAACAATGCGAAGCGATGGGCGACCAGCCATGGGCAATCGTGTTGGTCGGTTTTCCGTTGGCGACCACCTGTGGTAATTGGTACGAGTTGTACAGGCCCACAAAGGTCTCGCGGTCGGTATCGAAACCGGCAATAGGCGTATTTACATGGTAAAAGGCAAAGTGGTTGCGCCGTTCGCGGTATTCTGTTTTGTGGTAAATGGTGGAGCCCTGCACTTCCACTTCGCCGGTAGAATAATTTCGCTGGAAATTGGTCATGTCGTCCAGTGCGTTCCACAGGCACCATTCCACAAAGGAGAAAACCTGGAAATTTTTCGTTTCGGCTGAATGATTTTTTAAGCGTAATTTTTGTACCTCAAGGTTGCTGTTCAGCGGGACAAAATATAACACCTCGGCTTCCAGTTCGTTTTTGCAGGCTTGAATGGCGGTGTAGCCCAAACCATGTCTGCAACTATAATTTTCAACATCGGTTTTTACCGGTTTCCAGCCTGGCGACCATACGGTGTCGTTTTCTTTGATGTAGAAGTACTTACCATTGTCGTCAATAGGCACATTGTTGTAACGATAGCGGGTAAGGCGCCGTAGCCGGGCGTCTTTGTAAAAACTGTAGCCACCGGCCGTGTTCGAAATGATACTGAAGAATTCGTCGTTGCCCAGGTAGTTGATCCAGGGCCAGGGGGTTTGCGGGTTTGTGATCACATATTCCCGCATATCATCATTGAAATAACCGAATTTCATAAAAAAGTTGTTGGGTTTATAGGCTGCTTTTCAATGCCGGAAACGGGGTATGCCGAAAATACCGGGGCATCGAAACGTCTTCAAAAATACAATTATTGTAAAAATAACAAAAAGATGAGGGAGAATATTTTAAAGGATGGTTATAAATGAAATGCGTGTGGCGAATTCCTCGGTTATTTTAGGATGGAGATGCATTGAAAGATGAGGGTGGAACCCATTAATTGGCATCCACAATTTCTTTCACTTCACGGTGAAAGCGTAGCAGGCTATTTTTGTAATACTGAAAGTTTTCGATGAGTTCCTCCATGACTTGCTCCATAAAAATGGCCAGGTCTTTGGCGTCTTCCACATCTATTAAACGATCAAGGAATTGCCAGCGCTTTTTTTCAAACCAGTTATCCTGCTTGAAAATCCGGCGCGCGCCATAACGTTGGTGGTAATACAGGTAAACTTCCATGGCATGTTGCACGGTTTCCTTTTCCAACAATCGTTTCAACCCGCCCGAATAGGCCCTGAGCAGGAACCAATAACGGTTCAGATCATCGGAATATTCCACCAGGAACTTAAGTTGCGGTAAACTCTCATAGAATTCATCTAATTGCCAGTGGTCAATATGATATTGAAGGTCAGCCAGAATTTTAGGGACAAAGACCAGAAAATCTGACAAGAATTCATTGGAGGAGCAGGCTTGTCCCGAAAATTTTGCTTTGTTGGAAAGCGAATAATACCTGATGAAACTCTCAGCTGAAGTCATATCGTTGAAATAGTAATACAATTTAAGACGATAATCGATTCTTTTCAATGGGTATAAAGAGGAACTTATTGAAGTGCTCACCCTGATTATCGAGTGAAACGTTCCGGCAATCAAAAACCAATTGCTGAAGAATTATTTAAACATTTCAATACTTGCATAATCCTGCGTAATCACTGAAATTTGTTGTTTATGGAAAAGAACATACTGAGCTTTTTGACCAAAATCCTGCACAACCGGTTTGGCGCCGGTTTTCGGATAAAACATTCACTCCCGGTTGGCGGTGGCTGCATCAGTCATGCCCGGAAATTGAAAACGAGCCACGGTACTTTCTTTTTGAAATGGAATGCTTCCTGTCCCGATGATTTATTTGTGCGGGAGGCAGAATGCCTGAACGCATTGAGAAAGAACGCCGGTGATGGCCTGCTGGTCCCTGAAGTTTTGTTGGCTACGGAAAATGGCAGTCTGCCCGGTTTTATCCTGATGGATTATCTCGAACCCGGTAGTGTTCCGAAGCAGGATGAGAAGTTAGGTTACGGATTGGCTCATTTACACAGGGAGTCGGGGGATAAATTTGGTTTTTCGCACAATAACTATTGCGGTTTAACGCCTCAGCAAAACGACTGGTCAGATAGTTGGCCGGCTTTTTTCGCTGAAAACCGTTTGGCGTACCTGGTGCGTCTGATACGAGATAACCGTGGGATAAGCTCAGCTGATCAAAAGGTGTATGAAATGTTGATTGGCAAGCTTCCGCAGCTGCTTCCTGCACGTTCTGTGCCGGCACTGATCCATGGCGACCTGTGGAGCGGCAACTACTTGTATACCAGCCGGGGACCAGCGCTGATCGACCCGGCCTCGTACTATGCCGACCGCGAGATGGAGTTGTCTATCATGACCCTGTTTGGTGGTTTTTCCAACCGCACCTGGCAAGCCTATCAGGAATCTTACCCGCTTGAAAACGGCTGGAAAGAGCGGGTGCAATTATATCAGCTTTACCACATCCTGAACCATTATTACCTGTTTGGCGGCCATTACGGGCATCAGGCTCTATTGATCGCTAAAAAATTCAGTTAAAAAAGTAACGGATACTTTAAATAGTCGTAACTTGTTGTTCTGTAAATTTGATGCTTGTGGAATCCGAACTTTTTGAAATACCATACCAGGCTGGGGTCTGTTATGAGCATAATAAGGGGCTGATTTTGCCTGAGAAGGTACCCTATATCGGTATGGGCTCGTCCTATTTTGCGACGCTGGTATTGCGTTACCAGGGAATAAAGATTTATCCGGAGATTGCCTCTGAATACTTCAATTATTTGGAAAAAGTCAGGCAATTTGAGAAAGCCGTGTTGATTTCCCAGTCGGGTGAAAGCAGTGAAACCCTCTGGTGTGCCGATCGTTTTGAGCAGTTTGTTCCTATTGTTAACGAGCTGCGCAGTCCTTTGGCCAATCATCCGGCTGCCGATGTTGCTGTTGACCTATGTGCCGGACGGGAACGTTTTTCATCAACAAAAACGTATATCAATACGTTGACGGTCTTGTTTTTAGGGCATGGAATCGATCCGCAGCCGGCGCTGGAGTATAACCAGCTTTATTTTCCTTCGTTTAAAGCTCGCGGAGATGAATGGGGCCAATTGACTTGCCGATTGCTGAAAAAGAGGAAATACAAAGGATTTTACATTCTGGGGGCCGGGCCGAATTTGGGCACAGCCATGCAGGCTGCGCAGGTGCTTACCGAAGCAACCAAACTGCCGTTTATCGGCATGTCATTGGCGCAATACGATCATGGGGTGAAGGAAGCAGCCGGGTGCTCGGTCGTTTTCGTCATCAACCCGGTGGGAGAACAAGGGGAACGGACTGCCAAGCTCATTGAAAAAATTGCATTTGCCAGTGGCTTTTGTATCGAGTTGAAAGAAACCGGTCTGCCTGAAAACCTGAGCCCTTTTGCCACCATTATGCCTTTCTTTTTTATGGCAGCTTGGCTTCGCCGTAAACTGAAAATAAAAGAACCATTTGTGGTGGGAGGTAAAGTTACTCGGGTAACTAGTTAGATTTCAACCAGTTGATTCTTGATGGCATACATGACCAACTGGGCCGTGTTTTTACACTCGCTTTTTTCCAGGATATTGGCCCGGTGCTTATCAACGGTCCGTTTTGATATGAATAGCTGATCGGCAATTTCCTGATTGGACAGGCCCTGGCAGATTAAAATCAGGATTTCGATTTCCCGTTCCGATAAACCGGTTTGGGGTTCTTTGTTCTTGGTGTTGGTGCGCAGGCTGTTCACCAACGTACGGAGCAATTCCGACGAAAAATAGTTGCCCCCTTCATACACAGTTTCCAACGCATTTTTCACCTCGTTCATATCCGAATTTTTCAGCACGAAACCTTTTACCCCGGCGTCCACCATTTTGTAGTAATAATCTTCTTCGCCATACATTGAAAGGGTGATGATTTTCAACTCGGGGACTTTTTGGAGGGCTAGTTTTGCCGCTTCAATGCCATCCATCACCGGCATGTCAATATCGAGTAAAACCAAATCGGTTTGGGTATGGCCCAGCAGATCGATAAACTCCTGTCCGTTGGCCGCTTCGCCTACCACCTGAAAATTGGGGAGGTTGTTGAGCAAGATACGCAATCCGTTTCGGAACAAGGTGTGATCGTCAACGATTATAATTTTTCGGGTGTAATCACTCATCTTCAGTTTTTACTTTAATAATGACCATGGTGCCCTTCCCGGGTTCGCTTTCAACATGAATTTCGCCTTTTAACGAGTTGATTCGCGAAAAGATGTTTGAGAAACCCATGCCGCTTCCGGGATGTTCAAGCAATTTGGTTTTGTTGAAACCTTTTCCGTTGTCTTTATATACAATGGTAAGATTTTTTTCCTCTTTGGTCAACCTGATCTCAATTTTTTTTGCTTTGGCGTGTTTGATGGTGTTGTTGATCAGCTCGCACACCACGCGATACAAAACCACTTCGACGTTGGTGTCAAAGCGCTCGTCACCCAGGTTCGATTCGAACTTTATGTGGATGGCTTTGGTGGCATTTATTTTATTCGAGAAGTTGCGAAGTGCCCGGAGCAGGCCGAAATTATCAAGTACATGCGGACTCAGATTGTCTGATATTTCCTTGAGGGATTTGATGGCTTCGTTAATTACCATTTCGGTGTTTTTCACAATTTCTTCCGACACTTTATCGTGTTCGAGTTGTGCCAGCGACGAGACCGACATTTTTACGGTTGAAAGCAATGGTCCCAGCCCATCGTGTAAATCTTTGGCAAAGCGCTTCCGTTCTTTTTCTTCCGTTTGGATGATGGCGTTCAGGAACATTTTTTCTGTCAACCGGCGCGAGTCTTCCACCCGTTTCATGTATTTAAAAATTCGTTGGATCATAAACACACCAATGGCAAACGCAAGCGACATGATTACCCCCGACCAAACCATAATTTGGCCCAATTCCTGTGGCTGAAAGTTGCTGACGTAGGGCAGGATTTCAACCAATAATCGGATAGCCATCACGATGAAGCCAATAGTGAGCAAAATCCACGAAAAATTGTATTTGGTTACCTTGGTGAGTTTTATGGCCACGCCAACCGCAAAAAACTGTAGAATGATGGAAATGACAAGCAAAATTTGAAGGACCATTTCAGTTGAGTTTTAACTTGATGCAAATGTACAAAGGTAATCGGGCATTTCATACTCTTGTCAGCAAGGAGCAAATTCGTATTTTTAACAAAAATCTGTTGCATGTCTCAACTTCGTATTTATAAAGCATCGGCCGGTTCGGGGAAAACCTTTCGTCTGGCCGTGGAGTACCTGAAAATTGCCCTGGCCGGCGAGTGGAATTACAAGCACATTTTGGCGGTTACTTTTACCAACAAGGCAACCACCGAGATGAAATACCGGGTTGTTCAGGAACTGTTTCAATTGGCCCAGGGAAATCAAACGGCCTATTTGCAGGTGTTGAAGGACGAAACCGGGTTGAACGAAACAGAGCTCACCTCCCGCGCCCAAAAATGCCTGAAGCGAATTCTGCATGATTATTCGCGTTTTTCCATCAGTACGATCGACAGTTTTTTTCAGCGGGTGATCAAGGCTTTTAACCGCGAATTGGGCATCAATACAGCCTATCAGGTTGATTTGGATGAGGATCAGATTTTGGATGAAGCGGTGGACGAACTGCTGTTGTCGATTGATAACGACCGCGATTTGCTGGAGTGGCTCAAACAGTTTGCGCGCGACAAAATCCAGGAAGGGGGCGGGTGGAACCTCAAAGGCGATATCCTGAAGTTGGGAAAGCAGATCTACAACGAAACATTTAAGGAGCTGAACCAGGCCTTGCACGAAAAGCTAAACGACCGGGCTTTCATCCGGAATTACCGGCGCGAATTGCAGCAAATCATCGTTCAGTATGAAGACAAACTGAAACAAACTGGGAAAGAAGGGGTTCGCCTGATGGAAGCCGCCGGACTGACTGTCGCCGATTTTAAATACGGGGCCGGGGGGGCGGCTGCCAGTTTTCAAAAAATGCTGAAGGCCGATTTCTCACCGGGTGTTCGCGTGTTGCAGGCCGCCGAAGAGGCCGCAAACCTGTTCAAGAAGAACGATCCGGCCCCGGTGCAGGAAGTTGCCCACCAGCTCCACTTGCTGTTGGCCGAGGTGGTTACGTTTTATAAGCAGGAAATTCAACGCTACAATACCGCAAAACTGATCGTTAATCAGCTTTATACGCTTGGTATTTTGGTCGATTTGCAGGCTATGGTGCGCAAGGTCACCCGCGAAAAAGGCGTCATTCAGCTTTCCGAGTCGGGGAACTTGCTGAAACAAATTATTGCCGACTCGGAAACCCCTTTTGTTTATGAAAAAACAGGTGTGTACTACCACCATTTTATGATTGACGAGTTTCAGGACACTTCGGGCTTGCAATGGAACAACTTCTGTCCGCTGATCGGGAATTCGCTTGCCGAAAACAACCTGGGCATGTTGGTGGGCGACGTCAAGCAAGCCATTTACCGATGGCGCAGCGGCGACTGGAACCTGCTGGCCTCAAAAGTGTCGAAAGCTTTTCCGGCCAATGGGGCCAGCGAGGAAACTCTGAACAAAAACTGGCGCAGTTCGGGGAACGTCGTTCGTTTTAACAACCGTATTTTCCAGTTGGTGCCGGATGCTCTGCAACGGCATTTTAATGGAGATCTCGAAAATGCAGGCCACGGCGAATTACCGTTACACGACCAAATTGTGCAGATTTACCGCGAGAGTTTGCAGGAAATTGGTCAAGCGTCAGGCGACAAGGACGGGTACATTCGCATGAATTTTTATGAGAAAGTCCGTGACGAAGATGACGAAGTAAAGCAATCGCTGCTGGACGACCTGGTTGCCCAAATCAAGCGGGTACAGGATTTAGGCGCTTCTGCCAATGAAATAGCTATCCTGGTCAGGAAAAAGGACGAAGCCAAATTGATTGCCGATTGCCTGCTTGCCGAAAAGGCAAAAAACGATGAGGCATACAATTTTAATGTATTGTCGAGCGAGTCGCTGTATGTGAAGAGTGCCGCATCGGTGGCATTTGTGTTGTCCCTGCTGACGCTGCTGATCGACCCGGATGATGAACTGGCGCTTGCCTTTGCCAACTACCAGTACCACCGGGAAATTGAACCTCAGCTGAAAGTTCTGGGCAAACAACCGCAACTTAAACCGGCAGCTGACGTGGAGCAACTGAGCATGGATTTCCGGCCGCCCTATTCTCCGGATATTTCGAATCAGTTTGAGGCCATTGAGGATGATCAAAATGAATTGTTTCAGTTTCTGAAAAGTGATTATTTCAACGACACCCTGGGATCGCGTAACCTGCAGGAAGTCATCTTTAAACTTTGCGAAATCTTCAACTTGTTCGATCTGAAAGAAGAATTGGCCTATATGCAGGCCTTCATCGACCAGGTGTCGGCATTCATGAAAAACCGGACAGCCGATATTTCCACTTTTCTGAAGTGGTGGGACGATCAGGGGCAGAAGAAGACCATTGCCGTGGCGGAAGACTTGGATGCCATTCGCATCCAAACAATCCATAAGGCAAAGGGGTTGGAGTACAATTATGTGTTTGTGCCTTTTTGTGATTGGTCGCTCGAAATATCGGCCCAACATGCTCCCATTTTGTGGTGCCGGCCCAATGCGGCCCCTTTTGACCAGCTGGAACTGGTGCCGGTGAAATACGCCAAAAATATGGGCGAATCGTTGTTTTACCAGGAATATTTTGTGGAGAAGATGAGCAACTATATCGACAACCTGAACTTGTTGTACGTCGCTTTCACCCGTGCCCGTCAGGCGCTGTTTACCTGGTCTGGCTATGGTAAAAAGCTGGGTTCGGTTGGCGATTTATTAAAAGCGGCTGTCGGCTTGGATGATCATCTTTCGGCAGGTGGCCAACAGCATCTGCTACTGAATTTGTCGGCCAATATTGATGAAGAAAATCAGTTGCTCGAAATTGGCGAACTGACAGCCGGGCAGTCAAAGAAAAAGGATACCGACCGTGCCATCCGCTTGCAGGAGTTTCGCTTTGCCGATTTCAGTAATTACCTGCAATTGCGGAAAAACCACGAACATTTTTTTGAACCGGACGGAGCGTCTGAAAAAAACATCAACCAAGGTCGTTTGATCCATGAAATCCTGGCCAGGATCACGACAGCCAATGATTTGGAAAAGGCATTGAACGACTTGGTCTTCAAGGGGATGCTTGCCAATGAGGGGGCAGGACTGATAAAACAGCAATTGGAAGGGCTGCTGACCGATCCCGCAGTAAAAAGCTGGTTCGACGGCTCGTACCGGGTGATGAACGAACGCAATATCCTGACCGGAAAAAGCGGGCTGAAACGCCCGGACCGCATCATGTTGGCCGATGACCAGGTGATTGTGGTTGATTACAAGTCTGGCGAAAAGGAACTGGATAAATACGAGCACCAGGTACGGCAATACATGCGCGAATTGCAGGCCTGCGGATACCCGAATGTCAGTGGATATATCTGGTACACCCGAACGAACAAAAGAGTTCGCGTTGAGTTGACAGGCGGGAAGTTTTGATCCGCTTTTTATTAGCATATTGCAAGTCTTCTGGTCTTTTCGTTTCTATTATTTCCAGTGCCGTATCCCGGATACTTTCATCTCCCAATTAATTGCCCGGGTGGCAAACAAAAAATCGGGATAAGCGGTATAATCAGGCGTGGGTGTTTCTCCTGTGCCGGACCGAATAAAAGGGAAGAGCGGGGTAGAATGACCTAATGAAAGGCCTGTCCGATTTTTCCCGGGGTCTCTTTTTTCCCGGAATGATCTGCGGTTGTTAGAACCGAACTGTCCGGGTATATGTTAGCGGAAGCTGGGTGTCCTGGTCTTGTATGCGAGGTCATTACAGGAGCGGGCAAAAAGGTCATTCTAACTAGTACGATATGAAAACGCTTTCAAAATCATTCAAAATCATCACCCTGCTGACCGGTATTTATGGGGCATTGTACTTTTGGGGATTTATTGTTCCGTTTTTTACCGGCGAACTCTCCTTCTTCATTCCGAACGACAGGCTTGTTTTTTTACTGTTTGTGCTTTTTTGGGCCGGGTATCTATGCTCTTTTTGGTATAAAAAACTTGCCGGAATGGTATATATGGTTTGGTATGCAGGGGTCTTTATCCTTTCCACCATACTGGACAAAAGTGACGGAATGCCCATTGTTTTGGGTTTTCCGATGGTGGTTATCGGGGCATTTTTATATCTCGAAGGTTGTAAAGAAGAGGCGCGGACAAAAATGACCGAGCAGCAGGAGTGGCATATCATCCTTCGTGTTTTGCTGATCAATTATGCCGTCAATTATCTCATCTACATGTACCAGGATCTGGTTTTCAGTGCTCCTTTAAACCTTTGGGCTTTCCCCGGCCTTGTCTTTCCGGTTCTGCTGGCCATTTTCCTGATGGGCTTTGCATTGTCGTGGAAAAGCGAAGTGCTGGCCGGTATCTTTTTCATCCTCTGGTACCTGATCGCCCTGGCTGTTTCCGTCGGCTATACCGATATCTTTAATCGCGGTCCGATGATCATGGTTGGGCTCACCCTGCTCATGCAGGGGATTTTTTATATCCGCAACCATTACAAGTTTAAACTGAAAGACCCGGTTATACCAAAGCCCGTGTAATTCGTAGCAGGAAGTTGTGTTTATTTTTTTGTGCTTTCCGGACTTTGGCTTCCGTGAAATCCCACATCCGTGTAAGATCGTCCTACAAAAATGTAAGATTTTAAGGGGTGGTTTTTTGCTACCGTTTTGTTGTTCAGAAGCTTTTGTTTTTGGGTACGGCAATTGCCGGGAGCTTGGCACCGCAGTTGCCGAAAGATGGCAGCCGGTTGTGTTGAACCCCAAAATTGAATGACTATGAAGATTTGCATTCCCGTGATTGGAAAAAATGTAGCCTTGGTGAATGTGCTGGCCGACGACTTTTACAAGGCAAATTTTTATTGTGTGCACGATGTCCATGCCAATCAGCATGAAGTGTTTTCAAAAACGGAGTTGATGGACCGATTTGGCCTGGATTTGCGACAGGGGAGCGAGGCGGATGTGGTGAAGGCCATCATCAGCCCGAATGTCAGGCCCATGGCGTATAAAATTTTGGTTGATAATGCGATCAAGGTTTTTAAGCCGCAGGGGAAACTGGTGGATGAGAACATCCGTCTTTTCAAGGAAAACCGGCTCGATGAGCATGACCTGGCCAGTGTGGAAGAAACGTCCGGCTGCGGGGCTTCTTCTTGCAGCAGCTGTTCGTCGGTCACCTGCAAATAGAAATAATTTTCACCTTAAAATTGATCGATCATGACCATTGCATTCAGACCCCTTTCCGAAGTCAAGATGATCCTGGAAGAAGCCGGGACCGATATTTCGTATGCATACGATGATTTGGTTTTTGTTGACCATACCGCCTATCTCATTCAGTTTGACGACCTGAACAAGGAGAACCTTAAACTGTATTTCAATATCGATTTGAACGAGTTGGATGCCCGCAGTTTGGGCAAAAAACTAAAAATGCTGGTGGAGAAACATCACATGACCCTCACACCAGCCGGTAAATTTTCGTTGAAACAAAAGGATGGCTCGGAAGAAATCGACATCTCATTTTTTCCGTTGGCCAACTAGTTTTTAACTGTTCCAGATTTCCCAAGCTTTGATCGCTTGCAGGTGCAGCATTTCCAGTCCGTTTTTCACGGCTGCGCCCTGTGCTTTTCCTTTTTTCATGAAGAGGGTTTCTTCCGGATTGTACACCAGGTCGAACAGCACATGGTCGGCAGTGAGGTGTTCGTACGGAATGTTTGCGCAGGTGTCAACCTTGGGAAAGGTGCCCAGTGGCGTTGCATTGATGATGACCAGGTGGTCTTTCAATAGTTGGCTGTCGATCTGTTCGTAGCGGATTTCGTTGTCGAAAAGTTCGGCTTCGATGGAGGCTGACACGTAGGCGATGCCCAATTTTTCGAGGATGTATTTGATGGCCTTCGACGCGCCGCCGGTCCCCAGGATCAGTGCTTTTTTGTGTTTGTCGCCCAGCATGGGTTTCAGCGAATTCTCGAACCCGTAAATGTCGGTGTTGAAACCTTTCAGTTTCAGGTTGCCATCAGCCTGGCGGATGATCTTAACCGTGTTGATGGCGCCCACTTTGGCTGCTTCTTCGTCAATTTCATCCAAAAACGGCATGATTTGCTGTTTGTAGGGGATGGTGCAGTTGAGCCCGGCAATGTGGTCGTTCTTCTCAAAAATACCCGGAAATTCGTTGATCGAATCCAATTCGAAGTTCACGTACTCATGTTCTTTAAGGCCTTCTTTTTCAAATTTTTCGGTGAAAAATCCTTTTGAAAAGGAATAGCCCAGGCGGTGGCCGATCAGTCCGTATGTTTTCATTTTTTAGTTTTTATCAATTTCTTACTAACTCCTTCAATCACGAAAATCAGCACAAATCCCAATGCGGCCAGTCCGAATGCCCAGGCCATTTGCGGTGCGTGTCCGGTAAGTTCGAGGTAATTGGTGGGTAAAATGTTTTGCTCAATCAGCGGCTTCACTTCGCCGTGGCGGTCAACAAAGGTTTCAACCACTTGCTTCCAGGGCCATACTTTGTTGAGCGAACCGATCATAAAACCGGCCAACAGGGCAATGGTAAGCGTGTAATATTTTTTCAGCAACCACGACAGCACATTCGAAAAAAGGACGATCCCAATAGCTGCCCCTGCCAGAAAAACAAAGATAACGGGCAGGTTAAAAGCGGAAACCGCCCCCAGGATGAATTTGTACATGCCCAGTAACACCAGGATGAAGCTGCCGGAGATGCCGGGCAAAATCATGGCGCAAATAGCGATGGACCCTGACAGGAAAATAAAGGCATAGCTGGTATTGGCTTCGGCCGGTGTGATTACCGTGATGACGTAGGCTATGGCCACACCTGCCAGCAGCGACAGGAAGGTGCCGGCTTTCCATTGCTTAATGTCTTTGGCCACATAAATGGCCGAAGCCACAATCAATCCGAAGAAAAATGACCAAACCAGGATCGGGTGATGGTCGAGCAGGTATTTCAGCCCTTTGGCCAGCGACAGGATGCTGATGCCGATGCCGATAAGCAGGCTGAGCAGGAAATTGGCGTTGACCGCCTTCCAAAAGGCAGTGATTTTTCCGCTGAAAAGCAGCTTCAGGTTCGCAAAATTGATGGATTTGATCGAGTCGATCAGTTCGTGGTAGATGCCGGTGATGAAGGCGATGGTGCCGCCTGATACGCCGGGGACAACATCGGCCGCGCCCATGCCTATTCCTTTGAGGGCAATTAACAGGTAATCTTTCGTGTTTCGTTTCATGAACATGATTTTTTGAAGGATACAAATTCCGGTGTCCCGGAAAACGAGCTTCGCAAAAATAGCGTTTCAGGTTTAATAAAGAAGGTGCAGGATCTGAATAATTCACAAAATTGTGTATGGCGCTTTACAAAAAAGCCCCTCGCGAAGCGAAGGGACTCTCATGAATTCAGGTATTGGAAAGCACAATTGGATGTGCCAGTGAGAAAAGGTTCTACTCCAGTAATTCGTAGTCGTGCATTTCTTTCATGAACGACACAAAATCGTTTTTGCGCTCGGAATCCATCCACGCCATGGCACTTCGCGGATGTTCGTTCAGTGCGCCGGTAATTAAATAGGGGATGTGGTAGCCCCAGTCGATTTTCTGCTGCCAGGGCAGGATTTCTTCCTGAATGGCTTTCAGCAAAGGCAACAAGCGATATTTTGGGTTCTTCAGAAAAGCGATGAGGATTTCGATGGGACAGTTGCCGGCCCCGCGTCCCATGCCCAGGAGGGTTGCATCCAGAAAGGTGGCGCCGCCCATCAGTGCCGTGATGGTATTCGACATGGCCAATTGCATGTTGTTGTGGGCGTGAATGCCGATTTCCTTGTCGGGCAGGGCCGAACGGTATTTTTTCAGCAAGTGGTCAACCGTTTCGCAATACATGCTGCCAAAGCTGTCAACCAGGTAAAAAACCGGTACCCGCGATTGCGCCACGTCCGACAGCGCTTCATCCAAATCGCGTTCATTCACTTTCGAAACGGCCATCAGGTTGATCGTTGCTTCGTAGCCTTTGTCCATACAGTGGTGGGCCAGCTCAATGGCTTTGTCCATTTGGTGGGCGTAGCAGGCCACCCGCATCATGTCGATGGCGCTTTCACCGGCTGGCGGGATGTCGTCCAAATCAATGCGGCCAATATCGGCCATGGCCGATATTTTCAACTTGGTGTTGTTTTCGCCAACAATGCGGCGCAAATCCGCATCGGCAGAAAATTTCCAGGGGCCAACTTCATTCCGGTTGAAAGCTTTTTCGCTGCTGATGTAACCAATTTCCATGTAATCGACGCCAGCTTCCACACAGGCGTCATATACGCCTTTCACAAATTTGTCGTCAAATTGCCACTTGTTCATCAGGCCACCGTCGCGCACGGTGCAATCCACTACTTTAATATCTTTTTTATACATGGTAGGCTGTTTTATTGTTTTTTTGATTTGTGGTGAAGTTCCAGTTCTTTTTTGATGTTGTGACGGACAATTGTTTTATAAACCTCGTCGATCATGTCGGGAGAAAGGTGCAACTCTTCGGCCCAGACACGCCGTTGCTTATATAATTGTTCCTGCCTGCTTTTGGCAACGATACTTTCTTCGTCCGTTTTAAAGCGGACAATCTCGCAGACAAATTCCTGCCGTCTGGCCAGTAGTTCCATGATCATCCGGTCAACCCGGTCAATTTCATCCCTCACTTCGCTAATATTGGTACAGGATTTAGCGTCTATCATTATTTTATGATATTTGTCGCAAAAGTAATAAAATGAAAATACAGAGGAGATATTAATGTTAAAATGAAACAAATTTGACTGGTTTGCGCCGTTTTTAGCCATTGTTATTTAGATTTAATAAAAAAAACACATCGAAGTATTTGGAAATGTCGAATTAACCGCTACATTTGCACAATCAACGAATAAGAGAGTTGAATATCTGAAATGAAAAAAATGACTTCTGCAATAGTTTTTATAATCAGCGCAAACATGATGATGTGTATGTGTCGTGGTTCTTTTTTGCAGAAGGAAAGGAGTTAGAATTGGTATAAAATATATCGAGATATAACAAAAAGGCCCTCTGCAAACGCAGTAGGGCCTTTTTGTTTTAGCCCATCCCGGATGAACTGTACCAGCGTAAAAATTTGAAAGATAAAATCAGTATGAAGGAAAAAGCTTACCGCAGTGTTGTAAAATCGGTTTCGTGGCGTACCGTTGGAACTCTGGACACGATGTTGATTGCCTGGCTGGTGACCGGGCAGTTGGAATTTGCCGTGACGATAGGCGGCGTGGAGTTGTTCACCAAAATGTTCCTCTATTATCTGCATGAGCGTACCTGGAACAAAATCAAATTCGGGCGTGTCAGTAGTTCCGATATCGAATACCAAATCTGAACGTGATGAAGAAGAACTTTTTGCCCATAGCTCTCAATATCGCCGGTGAGAAAATACTGATCATCGGTGGCGGACAAAGCGCCTGGAAGAAAATCCAAATCCTGAAACGATTTGATGCCGATGTGGAAATAATAGCGCTGGAGGTGTGCGAGGAGATCAGGAACAGTGGCGTTCCGTACAAACAGAAGGCCTACGATAAGTCGGACCTGAATGGCTACCTCATGTTTTACTCCTGTACCAATAATCCGGACCTCGACCGTCAAATAGCACAAGATGGGCGTCAGGCGGGTGTTCTGGTCAACATCCACGATCAGCCGGAGCTTTGCCAGTTTGTTTCGCCGGCCATTTATCAGCAGGGAAATATTCGGGTGGCAGTAAGCTCCAATGCCGAGGATGTGTTCGAATCCATCCGATTGCGAAATGAAATTAAAGACTATCTGGAAAATAAAAACAAAAAGCAATGAGTATCAAGTTGAATCCATTAAATGAAGTGCAGGCAAAAGCGCTTGAGCAGCTGCTCAACGGGGCAGGGCCGCAACAGTTGATCTGGCTGAGCGGCTATTTTCAGGGACTGTCGGCCGGGGTTTATCAGCCCGAAACGGAGGCGATTACCCACGCCCGGTCTGTGGCGCAGGCTGTTCAGGCGGCCGCCTTAAAATTGACCATTTTATATGGCTCGCATACCGGGCGCAGCGAAGGCCTGGCCAAGAAATTGAAAAGTTTGCTGGCCGGTAAAACAATTGCCGCTGATGTTTTTTCGATGGACGATTATAACACGAAGCAGTTGGAGCAGGAGCAAAACCTTCTGGTGATTGTCAGTACGCATGGCGAAGGCGAACCGCCGCAAATGGCCGAAGATTTTCACCGCTTCATTACCGGAAAACGTGCGCCCAACTTGCCTAACCTGAACTTTTCGGTATTGGCCCTGGGCGACAAAAGCTACAAGTTGTTTTGCCAAACCGGTATCGAAATCGACCATGCACTGAAAAAGGCCGGGGCCCACGAGCTGTTTCCCATTGTTACCTGCGATGTGGATTACGAGGAGGATGCCACCATCTGGATGGATGCCATCCTTGAAAAACTGGCCGAACATTTGCCTGCAGCAGTGCAGCCTGCTCTGTCCGAAGTGAAAGGTGAAGAGGCCGTGGCGTACAATCAAAAGAATCCATTTCGGGCAACGGTGCTGGAAAAAGTAAAGATTACCGGCCGGGATTCGGACAAAGAGGTGTATCATGTGGAGCTGTCGCTGGATGGTTCCGGAGTGTCTTATCAGCCGGGCGATTCGCTGGGTATTTTGGCCGACAACCCGCCGACGCTGGCAGCGCAAATCATTCAAACATTGAAACTCGACGGCCAAGCTTCGGTTGTTTTGAAAAAGAAAGAATTCACCCTGGAAAATGCCTTGCGCCACCAGTTGGAAATTACGGTGCTGAACCGGGGCGTGATTCAGAGTTATGCCGAAAAAACGTCCCTGCCCGGCGTACAACAATTGCTCGGCGATGAAAAATTGCTGGACGAATACTTGTGGGGACACGATGTGCTGGACCTGTTGCAGGATTTTCCGCATGAGTTAAGCGCTCAGGAACTGGCCGACCTGCTGCGTCCGCTGCCTCCCCGCCTGTATTCCATCTCTTCCAGCCAGGAACTGGTGGGCAACGAAGTACACATCACCGTTTCAACAGTAAGGTACAGCAACAAAGGGCGCGAGCGCCACGGGGCGGCTTCAACTTACCTGGCC
This sequence comes from Mangrovibacterium sp., assembly GCA_050178015.1. Lineage (GTDB taxonomy): Bacteria > Bacteroidota > Bacteroidia > Bacteroidales > Prolixibacteraceae > Gaoshiqia. The sequence continues at coordinate 22,110 of JBFXGM010000026.1, read as the reverse complement.
GACCGCATTGAAGTGGACCAGGAAATTCCGGTTTACATTGAGCGAAACCCTGGCTTCCGGCTTCCGGAAAACGAGGAAACACCGATCATCATGGTGGGCGCCGGAACCGGCATCGCCCCTTACCGCGCTTTCCTGCAACACCGCGAAGCCAACAACCTGAAGGGCAAAAGCTGGCTGTTCTTTGGCGAGCGCCGCTTCCAATCCGACTTCTTGTACCAGATTGAATGGCAGAAATACCTGAAAAAGGGATGGCTCGAAAGAATTGATCTGGCCTTTTCGCGCGATCAGGACGAGAAAATCTATGTCCAGCATCGCCTGGCCGAGCGGCAAGCCGAAATTTTTGAGTGGCTCGAAAACGGCGCCAGCTTCTATTTATGCGGCGACATGAAGTACATGGCCAAAGATGTGCAAAAAACCTTGCTGGATATCATTCAAAACCAGGGCGGTATGACCGAAGACCAAGCCCGGGACTACTTCAAAAAGCTGAAAAAGGAAAAACGTTTCCAGGCTGATGTGTATTAACCAGGGTATTAATTATTTCTTAAAAATTCAACAAAATATCGAATTGGTAAGTATAAATACTTATTTTTGGTAGTATTAATGCTTATTGATCGGTTTTAAAATCATAAACCATGAGTGCGAATATTGATTGGAGCATCCTTTCCGAAGTTGAAAAGCTAAAGTACGAGAGTAACTATCTGCGTGGTACCCTGGAACAAAGCCTGGCCGACCCGGTAACCGGGGCCATTGCTGATGGCGACACCCAATTGTCGAAGTTTCACGGCATTTACCAGCAACACGACCGCGACCTGGAAAAGGAGCGGAAACAGCAAAAGCTGGAGCCAGCCTTTTCGTTTCTCATACGGGTGCGGTTGCCCGGAGGAGTGGTGACACCGGCACAATGGCTGCAAATGGACCGGTTAGCCGACGAACATGCCAACGGAACGCTCAAGCTGACCACCCGGCAGGCTTTTCAGCTGCACGGGGTGATTAAAAAGAAGTTGAAACCGACCATCCAGGGTATCAACGAGGTGTTGCTCGATACCATTGCGGCTTGCGGCGATGTGAACCGGAATGTGATGTCGCACGCCAATCCGGAGGAGTCCGAAATTCATGCGCAGGCATACCAACTGGCAGGCGACATTTCAGCTCATTTGCTGCCGCAAACAACGGCTTATCACGAAATCTGGCTCGACAAGAAGTTACTGGTGGACGGCAAAAAAGATGTGGAGCCCCTTTACGGCGACCGCTACCTTCCCCGGAAATTTAAGATTGGCGTGGCTGTTCCGCCGTCCAACGATGTGGATATTTTCTCGCAGGATTTGGGCTTCATCGTCATCCGGGAAAACGGAAAGCTGGCAGGTTACAACGTGGTGGCAGGTGGCGGCTTTGGTTCCACCTTCGGCATGCCCGAAACTTACCCGCGCCTGGGCGATGTGATTGGTTTCTGTACCCCGGAACAGGCCGTTGACGTGGCCGAAAAAATCTTGCTGGTGCAAAAAGACAACGGGAACCGCCAAAACCGCAAACTGGCCCGGTTGAAATACACCATCGATCGTAACGGGCTGGATTGGTTCAAAGCCGAAGTGAACAAATACCTGGGCTACGAACTGCAAGCTGCCCGACCTTTTCATTTTACGCGTAACGGCGACCGATACGGCTGGGTGAAAGGTACGAACGGAAAATGGAGCCTGAACTTGTTTGTGGAAGGTGGCCGGGTAAAAGATACCGAAAGCCTGAAACTGAAGACGGCCTTACGCGAAGTGGCTCAACAGGTGGACGCGCAGTTTATCCTGACAGCCAACCAAAACCTGATTCTGGCCAACACGACCGAAAAAGACAAGGTGAACCAGATTCTTGATAAATACGGCGTTTGGCCGGTGCAATTGTCGGGTTTGCGGCAAAACTCCATTGCCTGCGTGGCCTTGAACACCTGCGGGCTGGCGTTTGCCGAGGCCGAACGTTATTTGCCTACGCTCATCTCCAAACTGGAAACCATTTTGGACGAGTATCAGTTGCTGAAAGAAGAAATTGTGATTCGCATGACCGGCTGTCCGAATGGATGCGGCAGGCCTTACCTGGCCGAAATCGGTTTCATTGGCAAATCACCTGGACGCTATAATCTCTATTTGGGAGGAAATTTGAACGGTACCCGCTTGAATACCCTCTACAAAGAAACGCTTTCCGAAGAAGAAATCCTGGCCGAACTTCGCCCGATCATTGCCGATTTTGCGCAAAACCGGGAAAACAACGAAGGCTTTGGCGATTTCGTCATCCGGAAGGGATATGTGAAGGAAACAGTACAAGGAAAAGATTTTAAACATTGAGGAAAATGGAATTACCTTCAGTATTTATAGGAAGAAGTTTATCGGCGGCCACCCGCAGGTGGTTAAAAAAACAGCCGATCCGGTTTATTGAGCACCCGTTTATCCGCATTCAGTTCCGCAAGCCCAACTTGGAATTCCTGGAATCGGTGAAAGACAGGGACGCCAGTTTAGTGGTAACCAGTTCGTACGCGGCTTATTGGCTGGTGCGTTTCCGCCGTCATTTTGGACTGCGGACGAAGCACGAAATTTTCTGCCTTTCGGAGAAGCAGCGCGATATTTTGATGAAGTCGCGCATGAAGATCCACCTGGCCGCTGAGCCAACTATCCCGGCATTGGCCAGCCTGATTGCCGAACAGAACCACGGCCAACGGGTGATTTACCTGCGCGGCGATAGAGCGCTGAACGATTTGTATGAGCGGTTGTTTTCTTTTGGTATCACAACCCACGAATTGGAAGTATATAAAAATACGCCTATCGAAAAGTGGATCAACGAAGCGTTTGATGCTTACCTGTTCTTCAGTCCCACGGCGATTGAAAACTACAAGGCATCCGGCAACTTTCCGCCGCCCAAGGCCCAGATTATGGCTATTGGTGAGAACACGGCCATGACTGCCTGGAAAGTTTTTCCGAACGCGGTTAATGTATCGCCCGACGATGAGGAGCTGTCGTTCGTCCAATATTCGGTGGACCGCATCATTAAAAAGATGAATGAACCGATCCCGAAAAAGCGGGTTATCTATTAATTGACTCAAAACATGAAACCCGAAACAATTTCCATATTGGGCTGTGGCTGGCTGGGCTTGCCGCTGGGCCAGGTTTTGATGAATGAAGGTTTTGAGCTGAAAGGCTCGGTAACCACTCCGTCAAAGCTGAACGAATTACGCGACACCGGAATCAGTCCCTATCGGTTGGTGCTTCACCCCGGTTCGGTTGAAATGGACGATCCTTCATTTTTTGAAACCGATCTGGTCATTGTATCCATTCCTCCCCGTCGGGTCCCGGATATTGAGGAAGTATTCCCGGCGCAAATCCGTCAACTGACCGGTTTGCTGGAGGCTCATGGGGTAGGGAGGGTGTTGTTTATTTCATCCACTTCGGTTTATGCCGAAACGGAAGGAACGGCCACTGAGACGGATGAACTGTTGCCCGACAAACCTTCGGGAAGGGCGTTGGTGGCTGCCGAGAATATGCTCCTGGCCAATCCGGCTTTCAAAACAACCGTGTTGCGTTTTGGCGGTTTGATTGGCGCCGACCGGAACCCGGCCCGTTTTTTAAGCCGCAAGCGCGAAGCTTTGAGTGGCTCCAAACCCGTGAACCTCATCCATCGGGACGATTGTATCGGTATCATCCGTGAGATCATCAGGCAAGAAGTTTGGGGTGAAGTGTTCAATGCTTGTTGTCCGGAACATCCCACACGCAATGCGTTTTACGAAAAAGCTGCGGTTGTTTCCGGCCTGCCCGCACCGGAATTTACCGATGAACCGGAACCGTATAAAATGGTGGACAGCACAAAGCTGGTCCGGCAACTGAACTACCGTTTCTTGTATCACAGTCCGATGGATTACCTGAAACAGCTTGCCGGAATGTAAAAGGGGCCCAGTTTGTCGGTAAGGAACAGTCGTTTTGTTTTAAGGAGCAGAAGATTAACGCTAAGGAATGTACAATCGATGTTAAGGAACAGGTTTTCGCCTTTAAGGAATGCATGAACGGCGCTAAGGAATGCACGAAAAGTGTTAAGGAGTGCAAGAACGGCGTTAAGGAGTGTATGAAAAGCGTTAAGGAAAGGGTTTCGGCCTTTAATAAATGTATAACATGATGTTAGGACCGTGCTATCAGGCATCTGTAATAAAGAAATGCAAAATAATCACCTCATATCTATAGTAGGAGCAGGCCCGGGCGACCCGGAGTTGCTGACCATTCGAGCGCTTCGCCGTATTGAAGAGGCTGATGTAATTTTGTATGATGCTCTTCATGGCGATGAAATTTTGGAGTTGGCCTCGCCAGCTTGCCGGAAAATTTACGCCGGAAAACATTACCAGGATGGTCAGCACCAAACCGAGCGGCAGAACAACATTCATCGCCAATTGAAGGAATCTGCCCTGGCCGGAAATAAGGTAGTCCGACTGAAAGCCGGCGATCCGTTCATTTTTGGCCGCGGCGCCGAAGAGCTGGAGTTTTGCCTTTCCGAAGGCCTGCAAGTGGAAGTGGTACCCGGTATCACGGCTGGGTTGGCGGCAGCTACCTGTTTCCACATTCCGGTTACCTTACGGGGCGTAAACAGTATGGCGCTGTTTTATACCGGGCACAAGCGCGATGGCGGGTTCGACGATATTGAAGTTGTCGCCTCGGTGCTCAACACCCATGCTCCGGTGATGGTATATATGGGATTGAAAAACCTGGCGTATTTATCCGATGAACTCCGCAGCCGGGGGGTGTCGCCGGAGATTCCGCTGCAAATCGTGAGTCGGGTAGGGCATCCGGATCAACAAATATTTACAACTAATTTAAGTGAAGTAGCGGGATTTCTCACTCGGAATGATCCGCCTATGCCCTCTATGATTATTCTCGGATCGCATGCCCGTAAATTGGGGTAATCCTTATTTTTATTAATTATAAATTACAATTTCAGGTGCAAATTGTTATCTCTGGATAGCAAAAAATCCACTTTCCTGTTTACTTTTGTTTGCAGAATAAAGGTGAACGATGGAAAATCTGGTGCAAATACATCAAACGCTGGTTGAGAACCCACGGGAATCTATCCGGCGGGAATTGCTCGACGAGATTGATTGGTCGCAGCGGCTGATTTGCATCAAAGGTTTCCGCGGGGTTGGCAAAACCACTTTTTTGCTGGATTTGGTAAAGGAAAAATACGCCGACGACAGATCCTGTTTGTATGTCAACCTGAACAACTTCTATTTCACCAAACGTAAAATCGTAAATTTTGCCGACGAGTTCTACAAGAAGGGCGGCAAAGTACTGATTCTCGACCAAATTCATAAATACCCCGACTGGGCTGAGGAGTTGAGGATTTGTTACGACAGTTTTCCCGAATTACAAGTCATTTTTTCGGCGTCGCCGGTGCTGCGTGTCATTGAGGGGCACGAGAACCTGCAGGGAATTGCCCAGGTATATCACCTCGAAGGATTGTCGTTTCGCGAGTACCTGAATTTTAAAGGATCGTTTCAGTTCCGGAAATATCAGCTGGAAGAATTGATCGCCAACCATGTGGCCATAGCAGCCGAAATCACCGAAAAAGTGAAGCCCCTCGCGTATTTCAATGAATATCTTCAAACCGGTTACTATCCATACTTTTTAAGCAACAAGCCTTTTTACAGCGAAACCCTGCTGAAACACGTTAACCTGGCGCTTGAGATCGATGTAACTTATCTGAACCAGATTGAGTTGAAGTATTTGCCAAAGCTCAGGAAACTGTTGCAGATCATTTGCAGTCAGGTACCTTTTTCGCCGAATGTGAGTAAAATAAGCACAGACGTGGAAACCTCGCGCGCTACCATTATGAATTACCTGCGGTACCTGAAAAATGCGCGCCTGATTAACTTGCTTTTTTCAAATGGGGGTGAAGATCAGCAGAAAAAACCCGACCTGGTTTATGCCCACAATACCAATATCCTGTACGCTGTTGATCCGGAGAATATCAATAACCGGAATTTGCGTACCACGTTCTTTTATAATCAGGTAGGTTATAAGTACGAAGTAAAGAGTTCGTCCCTGGCCGATTTTAAAGTGGCTGGCAGCTATCATTTTTCGATTGGCGGTAAATATACCGAACCGTTTAATGCAACCAGCTTTGCCGCAGCCGATATGATCGAGGAAGGGAAGGGAAATACCATTCCTTTATGGTTGTTTGGATTCTTATATTAGGAGCCCTACCTAACCTTCCGGCAATTGCCGGAGAGGGACATACTCCCCTTCCGTTGGAAGGGGTTGGGGGAAGGCTGAATTAAAATACATTATAAATAATTCTAAAATTAACTTGAATAGACATGGCAAAAGAAAAAAAGTTCATTACATGTGACGGAAACTACGCTGCCGCGTACATGAGTTACATGTTTAGCGAAGTTGCCTGTATTTATCCCATTACGCCATCATCAACGATGGCCGAATATGTGGATGAATGGGCTGCAAAAGGAAAAACCAACTTGTTTGGCCGTCCGGTACGTTTGGCCGAGATGCAGAGTGAAGCCGGTGCTGCCGGTGCTGTGCACGGTGCTTTGCAATCGGGTGCGCTTACTTCAACGTACACCGCATCGCAAGGTTTGTTGCTGATGATCCCCAACATGTACAAAATTGCCGGTGAATTGTTGCCGACTGTTTTCCACGTAAGTGCCCGCGCCCTGGCTGCCCACGCACTTTCCATTTTTGGCGATCACTCCGACGTTTACGCTTGTCGTCAAACCGGATTTGCCATGTTGGCTGCCGGTTCGGTACAGGAAGAAATGGACCTGGCCGGTGTTGCCCACCTGGCTACCCTGAAATCGCGCGTTCCGTTCCTGTCGTTCTTCGACGGGTTCCGTACTTCGCACGAAATCCAGAAAATTGAATATTTGGATAAAGAAGATTTCTGGCCATTGATTGACCAGGAAGCGTTGGCCAATTTCCGCAATCGTGCCCTGAACCCGGAGAATCCGGTGACTCGTGGTACTGCTCAAAACCCGGATATTTTCTTCCAGGCCAAAGAAGCAGCCAACCCATTCTACGATGCCGTTCCCGACATCGTGGAAGCTTACATGCAGGAAATCACCAAACTGACCGGCCGTGAATATCACCCGTTCGACTACTATGGTGCACCGGATGCCGAGAATATTATCGTGGCTATGGGTTCGGTAACTGAAACCATCAAGGAAACCATCGATTACCTGGCTTCTCAAGGTAAAAAAGTTGGTTTGCTGGCTGTTCACCTGTACCGTCCGTTCAGCGCGAAATATTTTATGGACGTACTGCCGAAATCGGTAAAACGCATTTGTGTGCTCGACCGCAGCAAAGAGCCGGGAGCAAACGGCGAACCGTTGTACCTGGATGTGAAAGACCTGTTCTACGGTAAAGAAAATGCGCCTGTAATTGTTGGCGGACGTTTTGGTTTGGGATCGAAAGACACTACTCCTTCACAGATTCTGGCCGTTTACGAAAACCTGGCCATGAACGAACCGAAAAACGGTTTCACCCTGGGTATTGTGGATGACGTGACTTTCAAATCACTGCCGCTGAAGGAAGAAATCAAAATTTCGGCCGAGAACATTTACGAAGCTAAATTCTACGGTTTGGGTTCGGATGGTACCGTTGGCGCCAACAAAAACTCGATCAAAATCATTGGCGAAACAACCGATAAATTCTGCCAGGGTTATTTTGAGTACGACTCGAAAAAATCGGGTGGTTTTACTTGCTCGCACTTGCGTTTCGGCGACAGCCAGATCCGTTCAACCTATTTTGTAACTACTCCCGACTTTGTGGCTTGCCACGTTCCTGCATATGTCAACTTATATGATGTATTGAAAGGTCTGAAAAAAGGTGGTTCGTTCCTGTTGAACTCTATCTGGGATGAAGAAGAAACCAAAAAACGTTTACCGGATAACATGAAGCGTTACCTGGCGAAGAACGAAATCAACTTCTACATCATCAATGGTACAAAACTGGGTGAAGAGCTTGGTTTGGGAACCCGTACCAATACCATCATGCAATCGGCTTTCTTCAAAATTACCAATGTAATTCCTTACGATCTGGCTGTTGAGCAAATGAAAAAGGCCATCGTAAAATCATATGGAAACAAAGGTGAGAAAATCGTTAACATGAACTTTGCCGCTGTTGAAGCTGGCGGTTTGAATGTGGTGAAAGTTGAAGTTCCTGCCGATTGGAAAAATATCAAGCTGGAAGAGGAAGTTGCTGCAACTGACCGTCCGGATTACATCAGCAAATTTGTGGATGTGATCAATGCCCAAAAAGGGAACGATCTTCCGGTATCAACATTCGTTGGTTACGAAGACGGTACGTTTGAGCAAGGAACATCTGCCTTCGAAAAACGCGGTATCGCTGTAAATGTTCCCGAATGGCAAGCAGACAACTGTATCCAGTGTAACCAGTGTGCTTACGTTTGTCCTCACGCTGCTATTCGTCCGTTCCTGTTGACCGAAGCCGAAAAAGCAAACGCTCCGGAAGGAACTGAAACCCGCGTAGCTACTCCGACAAAACAATTCCCCGACCTGTCATTCCGTATCCAGGTTTCGGTACTCGACTGTACCGGTTGCGGTAACTGTGCCGATGTTTGTCCGTCGAAAGAAAAGGCGCTGGTAATGAAATCGCTGGGTTCTCAGGAAGCTGAAGTGGCCCGCTGGGATTACATGGATAAAAATGTGACTTACAAAGAAGCAGTTGTTGACAAATTCAAGTCGGTGAAAAACTCGCAGTTTGCACAGCCTTTGTTTGAGTTCTCGGGCGCTTGTGCCGGTTGCGGTGAAACTCCGTATGTGAAACTGATCACCCAATTGTACGGTGAACGCATGATGGTGGCCAACGCTACCGGTTGTTCGTCCATCTATGGTGGTTCGGCTCCTGCAACTCCCTACTGCAAGCATAAAGAAAGCGGACAAGGACCGGCTTGGGCCAACTCATTGTTCGAAGACAACGCTGAATACGGTTTCGGTATGGCCGAAGGTGTGAATGCTCAACGTGATCGCATTGAAGCCATTATGAAAGCTGAACTGCAAAACGGAATCAGTGATGCTGAGAAAGAAGCATTCACCGCCTGGATTGAAGGAAAAGACAATGCCGAAGCTTCGAAAGCTGCTTCTGCCAACGTACTGGCCGTATTGGAAGGAAAAGATGGCCAATACGCCAAAGACATCCTGAGCCTGAAAAAATACATGGTGAAAAAATCCGTATGGATTTTTGGTGGTGACGGTTGGGCTTACGACATCGGTTACGGTGGTTTGGATCACGTTTTGGCGTCGGGCGAAGATGTAAACGTACTGGTTATGGATACCGAGGTTTACTCGAACACGGGTGGTCAGGCTTCCAAATCGACTCCGGTGGGCGCGGTAGCCAAATTTGCCTCTTCGGGTAAAAAGATCCGTAAGAAAGATTTGGGCATGATGGCCATGACGTATGGTTATGTGTATGTAGCCCAGGTGGCTATGGGCGCAAACCAAGCTCAATACCTGAAAGCCCTGCGCGAAGCCGAAGCATATCCCGGCCCGTCATTGATCATTGCCTACTCGCCATGTATCAACCACGGTTTGCGCGCCAGCATGGGTAAATCGCAGGACGAAGAAAAACGTGCTGTGGAATCCGGATACTGGTCTCTGTTCCGCTACAACCCATTGTTGGAAGCCGAAGGCAAAAACCCGTTTGAACTGGATTCAAAAGAACCCGATTGGAGCAAATTCCAGGAATTCCTGAACGGTGAAGTACGTTATACTTCCCTGAAGAAGTCGTTCCCGGAACAAGCTGCCGAACTGTTCGCCGCGTCCGAAGAAAATGCCAAATGGCGTTATGCTTCGTACAAGCGTCATGCAGCCATGAATTTCGGTTCGGAAGAATAAAAAACCATTTTCTCATAAAGCAAAAGCCACTGTCCTTTCGGATGGTGGCTTTTTTCGTATTTTAAAAAACAACACCCGCCTTGCGGGAAACCTTTACCAAATTAAATCAGATGTAAGGAGCTTTTGTGCGTCCAGGTTTTTTTCTTCAATCGATTTGAAATGTTTGTAGGTACCTACTTTCAACTCATAGGTGGCATGTTCGTCGCACACAATCATGCCGCGCGCGTGCAGTTGCAGGGCGCTGATGGTCCACATGTGGTTCACACCTTCTTCCACGGCGTGTTTCAGGGCGCGTGCTTTGCCCAGTCCGTTTACGATGATGACCACTTCTTTGGCATCGAGGATGGTTGCCACGCCAACCGTTAGGGCCAGTTTGGGCACCTGGTTCACATCGTTGTTGAAAAAGCGGGAGTTGGCCACAATCGTGTCGTAGTTCAGTTCTTTATCGCGGGTGCGCGAGGCCAGCGACGATCCCGGCTCGTTGAAGGCAATATGTCCGTCGGGGCCAATGCCGCCCAAAAACAGGTCAATGCCGCCCAGGTCTTTCATTTTTTGCTCGTAACGGGCACATTCTTCTTTCAAATTTGCCGGGTTGCCATTCAGGATATTGACATTCTCCGGGTGAATATCGATGTGGCTGAAAAAGTTTTCCCACATAAAGGTGTGGTAACTCTGCGGGTGATCTTTTGGGATTCCCACGTATTCATCCATGTTGAAGGTGATCACGTGCTTGAAACTAACATGCCCCTCTTTGTTGAGATTGATCAGCTCGCGATAAACACCGAGTGGTGACGAGCCGGTGGGCAGACCCATAAGGAACGGTTTTTCTTCGGTAGGATTGGCGAGCTGAATTTTCCGGGCAATGTAATTGGCCGTCCATTTCGATAATTCCTGGTAATTGTTTTGAATGATCAGTCTCATATTGCTTCTGTTTTTTGCGCTTCTTGTAATTGTTGAATGACCCTGTTACCCAAGTCAGTCTTCCGTTCGATATGGTTCAGGATTTCTTTTACAAAATCGTTGTCCTCAAAGCGGCCTCTCACCTTTTCAAAATCAAGTTGTTTGATCCGTTGGTCTCCGTCGATGCCAAAACCAGTCATGGCATCCATACGGAATTCCTTCTTGGCGTCTTCGTACAGCATCCGGTCAATCTGGACAACACTTTCGCGCCATTCATTTATAATAGCAATCAGTTCGTCAATAGTAAATTCGGCAACTGGTTTTTTCAGGTACGAATTGATAAAGTCTGCCGTCCAGTTCCATTCATATTCGTAATAATGGGCATGTAATTCATTGAAAAACCGCTCGATATCTTCGAGCTTGTCAATTTTCCCCTCTTCAACCAGCGTAAGCAACCGGATGATCTCGGTTTTTGGCGCAATCAGGCCAGCCAGGTCGATCCAGTCACCTTGGCCGGTTTGGCTTTGTGCTTTCAGGCAATCCGATACATTTCCAGGCGAATGAAGTTGGCACTTGTTCAGCCGGGTAATGATGGAGTTGCCGATGAATTTCATGATGGCCATGTGGTACAAGGTCAGTCCGCGTTTCAGGGCATCCTGCCTGATTTTGGTGTTGTTGTAAGAAAACACCTCGGTGGTTTCGCCCGAAATTTGCTTGATTTGGTGTAGGATTTCGATGGCTTTTGCCATTTTCCGGATGGTAAACGGGCTAAGCAGGTTGAAGTTTATATAATCCATTTTAACGGGATCGGTGCGCTTGTCGCGGCGAGGCCACTTCATCACATCACGGATCGTACCCACGCTTTTCAGATTGACCCCTGGAACCAGCCAGCTTTCATCTTTATTTTCAATTAAATAAGAAAACGGCATATTCGAGGTATCCGAATTTTTGTAGTGACGGCCCATCACCAGGGTGAAAGCGCCAATTTTGGCTGGCCACAGCAGGTACGAGTCGCTGGTGGTTTTTGACCCGCGCTCGACAATCCCGTGGTGAATCGGCCCCAGTTTGTACATGTGGTTACTTTGGTTGGAGCCACTGCCCGCGTTGCAAAACGAGAACATCCCGGCAATCAGCAAGGTCGATTTGTGGTGGGTGACCGTGTAGGGGCCTGCAAATACGGCGCAGGCCTCACCGTGAAAGCCCTGGCAGTTGGCAAAAAACAGGGAGTTTTGTGCCGAATATTGCGAACTGAGCACACAGCCTTGGCCGATAAAGCAGTTGGATACAATGGCCCCGTCTGACACTTCCGAGCCGGAAGATACGATGAAGTTTTTCAAAATAGCTTCGGGCCCGATTTTTACCGGGGCCTCCCGGGTGCTGTTTAATGATCCGTTTTTCAGGGTGCTTGCTCCGCTGATCTCTGAATAGGGGCCTATCTTCACATTGCGGATTTCACGGCAATTGAAAATTTGGGTGTGCTCGCCAATAACTCCTTGCGACGATTTGACTTTTTCCGTATAATCCTGTATCAGCTCTTCCAGCTTTTGAATGGTTGAATGCCGGTGTTTGTAAAAAGCCATGATGTAAGCCAAGTGAGCCGATAGCTTGTCGTAAATCGCCACTTTTCGTCCACCGGTTTCGTCCAGTACTTCAACCTTAAAACCGTTGCCAAAGGAGCAAGTGCCTTCTACGGCACAAATATCCGTGTTGTCGATGATGACGTGATCTTCAATGCGATAGTTGGCAATGTAGTTTTTGATGTGGTTGATATACACATCTGCGCCAATGCTGCAATTGTGAATGTGGGCATAGTAAACGCCGCAGTCCTTTTTTACGCCGCCAAATAAGCTGATTTGACCGGTTTGCGGGCCGAGGCTAACCTGACCGCTGAAACGGCTGCTGATGAAACGGGCAGGATTAAATTCGTCGGTAACAAGAATGGTTTCCCAATTTTCGGAACTGCAGTTATTGGCTACCAGGGCCTGTATTTCTTCTGCGGTAAGTTTTCTGTAGGTAACTGCTTTCATTTATGATTGGTGTTTTAGGATGGCCAGGTAGTCAAAGTGTTCGCCTTTGATCAGCCGGTCAACTTTTAATTTATTTTGAAGCGCTTTTTCAGCCAGCGTATCCGGGTCAACATACAACCAGGGAAATGGCTGGCCTTTTTTCTTTTTATATTCGGTTTGGTAGATCAATTCGCCATAGTAATGGTCTGCATTCAGATCGAGTTGGGCCGAGCCATCTTCGTCCAGGTAAAGGTAAACCAGATCGGATGAATCGATCAGGATTTGGCCACCCGGAGCAAGCAGTGATTTCAGTTGCTGTAAAAACGCATCCAGTTTGCTGAGGGTTCCGGCAATGCCGGTTCCGTTCATCAGCAGCAGGAGGGTGTCAAATTGCCTTTCGTTGTAATGGAACAGATCGGAATGGATGACATGCTTCAACTGGCGTTCGCTCAGTACCTGGCAACTTACTTGCGAACGTTCGAGCGAGTAAACCTCAAATCCTTTTTCTTGCAGATAAACCGAATGGCATCCGGCGCAGGCGCCCACATCCAATACGGCACCCCGGGCCAGTTGCAGCGCTTTTCTTTCCAAAACAGGCATGTCGTGATACGAACGAAAGAAATACGAGGGCAAAACTTCATCTGTATCAAAGCCCTCAGCATGAATCAACACCGGAGTGTTTTGCCGTTTGAAATGATAATCGTGGATTCCTTGGGCTATCGGATCTGTGAGCATACGGTAAGGCTATTTCATTTCTATTAATGCAGCCTCAAATTTAAGACAAGTTTCTTGTTTTTGGGAATAAATGTAGAAACCTTCGGCCTCTCCTTCACCAATAATACAAATCCGAAGATCAGGATACTGTTGCGAAATTCCTTTGACGGCCTCCAGGCTGATGTTTTCCTTTTGCAGCCATTTCGAGGTCTTAAAATCCCCCAGTTTCAGCCGTCTTCCGGTCAGTTCCGCCTTTTTGAAAATCTCCAGCGACCTCTTATAATCTATCTGTTTGAAGTTATCCATCTGTTTGATATGAATCCTTTAACAAGTTACGTCAATTCGGTTTTTCAGAAAGCGGGTACGGGCAATATTTTATGAACAATTATTTGTCAATTGTTGAAAAAAAATTCCGTTGCTTACAAAGAAAGCAACCTTTTTTAAGATTGCTTCCGTATCTGTCTTTTGCTAAAATGTGCAAGGGTGGTTGCGTTCCGGTTGTTTCTTCGAATAGTTAAAACCTAAATCCAAAGGTTAAGGTGATGTAATCTTTCATCGTTTCGAATTTGGCCAACGGACTTGCTACCGATGCCGGCACATCGTACAAGTTTAAATTATTGTCGTTGCTACTGTGTTTGTAGGCCATGTCAACGAAAAAGCCGTTCATTTTCCAGCCAAAACCGGCCGAATAAGTTGAGGTGCTGGCATCGCTGTTGGGCTGATAGCTTCCGAACGCATTTTTGTTGAATACACTGGGGTAATGTTCATAGCCACCGCGCAAACTGAAGTTGTTGGTAACCCGGTATTCGGCGCCCACATGCAAATTACCGACAGCCTTGTAAGCTTCTTCCATATCCTGGTTTTCATCGAAGAAGTTGTAACTGCCGCCGCCATCCCGCAGCTTCATGGTCGAATAATCCACGTATTCATAGTCCACGCTGATCAATCCGGCTTTGCCAATCACATACGCTGCACTGAAAATGGCTTTCATCGGTGTTTCCAGTTTATAATCGTAGTCGCCGTAAGGTGAATAGGCTTGGTAATATTCTGCGCCGTCAGCATATGTAATATAGGATTCCATCGAATTGTCATAAGCATCGTGCAAATCGTAGAAGGTAGGCGAGTGGAACGCAACCCCTAACCGAAGGGCATCAATTGGTTTGAAGATGGCGCCGAGTTTAAGATTAAAACCGGTCCCGGTAGTTCGCAAATAGGTATTAAAAGAATAATCATTCAAATAGGTATCCAACTGTGCCCCCGCATAGTTAATATTGTATTCATACAAACTGGTGTTCTCCTTGAAATAAACATCATGGATGCCAACGGTTGCCCCCAGGTAAAACTTGTGGTTGAAGTTGGCGGCCAGCGAAAGAACAAATTCATCTATGCTTCCACGTTGCGAAAAGGTTTTTCGCTGGTTGTGCTCGTAGTTGGTAAAATCATCGGTATAGGGATACCGTTGCATGTCGTGGGCATACACATTGTTCTCGTCGCTGTAAATCAAGTCGGTGCCAATGCCGGTGACGTTGTCGTAAGCGGCCAGCTGTTCGTAAAAGGCATCCAGTTGCGAAGGCGCATAGCCATCGGCATTCAGTGTGAATAGATCCAATAGGGATGAAGTGGCATTATGTCCTTCTACCAATTTTTCCACGTTATAGTTATTCAACCGGTTGTAGCCAATTCCGAAGCTGACGCTAACCAATCCGCTCGTGTTGTTTGGGTTTGAGTTGAAGTTGGCCACATAACCCAGGTTTGGGATGCTGATGTTGTATTTTGATTCGGTCATGGTACGGCCCAGGTAGGAACCATCCACGTCGGTTTTACCGAACATGGGCGTTACCACAAACTCGCTGCTGCGGTACAGACCAATGCCTGCCGGGTTAATACTGGCCGAGGTGAAATCGCCTCCCAGTGCGCCAAAGGCATTCCCCATGGCAGTGGCGCGGGCAGTTCCCTGCAGCCGGTAGTCGGAAAGGCGCAGCGCATCCACCATATTCTGTCCGAATACCGTTGTGCTGATAAATAGTAGAACGATAATATATTGAATCTTTTTCATGGCTGTTGATCTGTTAAGTTAAACATTCCTATAGCTGGTGAATAAGCTTATTTCGTTATCTGCGTCCGCTTCCGCTGCTACTGCTTCTTGAAGAACTGCTTCCGGATGAGCTTCCCGACGAGCTGCTTCCGCTGCTGCTGGGCGTGCTGTAGCTTCGTGAACTTCCGCTGCTGCTGGGTGCACTGTAGCTACTGCTGCTTCGGGTTGGAGCGGTGTACGTTCTGGTTTGTACACTTTTACTCGACCCTGTGTTGTAAGATGATCCCGAACGGTAAGTGCTACGGTTAGTCGTACCGCTTGGACTGGTCGTTGTCGCAGGTTTGCTGTATGAAGAACCTGACGAATTGTAACTGTTGTTATAGGTTGAACGCGTTACCGTGCGCGGTTTGCTGTAGCTTGGCGTATATCCGTTGCGTTGGGTCGGCTGGGTTTGGTAGCGAACCCCCGTGTTTGTTGATGTTGAAACGGCCCTTCTTTCAGTAGTGCTGCTTGTGGTGGAGCGGACAACCGGGGTTTGCGTGCGTCCCTGCGTTGCTGTTGCCGATCGGTTTCCCGTGGTGGTCCCGGTTGTGGAAACACTTCTTCGTCCGGTAGTACTAACAGCGGTTGGCGAAGTTTCACGACGTTTTTCCAAAACGGTTGCACTCCGGGTGGTTGCCGAACTGGTCGATGTGCCCACCGATGTTCTGCGCGCGCTGCCCGATGTTTGTGCTACGCCGGTTGAAGGCTGCCTGGTGGTGGTTGCCGAACGTGAAACGGCGGTGTTGACATTGTTTCGGCTGCCATAGCTGCTGTTCACAACATTACCGTATGACGAGCGGCGATGTCCGTAGTGAAAATCATCGCTGTTGTAATATCCATAGTGGTCGTATGGCCAGTTAGAATAGTAATACGGGCTTCCCCAGTAGTATGAACTTCCCCAGTAGCTGTACGGATAATGCCAGCTAAGTCCGAAACTGAAGTAAGGGCTGTACCAGGAATTATAATGCCAAGGGCTGTAATAGCCATAGTAGCCCCATGAATAATACGGCGAATAAAACGGATCGTAATACCAGCTGTCCCAGTAGAACGGATCGTAATAACCGAAGCGGTGGAACCGGTTGATCCGGTAAGCAAAGTCGATATCGTCCGCATCGTAATAGTTGTTGATCACATAGTTGATGTCACCGTCGTTTTCATACATGAGTGTATCTGATTCGACCAGCTGCATCCCTTCCATATCATACAAATGGGCGTCAGCCGAAGGATCGTCGCTCTCGAAAACATAGTTTTTCAGGGTGTTTGTGTCTTCCGTACTTTCGTCGTATTCGCTGATAATCATTTGGTTTGAACCCGGGCTTTGTGCCGAACGATCAACTGCAGCACGAGGGGCAACAACCGGAGGCGGAACATCACCGGGCGTAAAGTAGATATCATCGTACCTGTCTGTTACGTATGTCCCGGTTGTGCAGGCACCCAGTAAAAGTGCCAATGCCGAGATGATGGTAACTTTTGATTTCATGACTAAACCTCCTGTGTCTTTTATGAATAAATTTATTTACTTTGTAGCTTCAAAAATCAATACAAAAGAAGCAAATACCATACCAAAACAAAAGAGATGGCGAAAGAATTAACTTCGAGAAGTGAAAATTACTCGCAATGGTACAACGACCTGGTGGTGAAGGCTGATTTGGCAGAGAATTCAGCTGTTCGCGGCTGTATGGTGATTAAACCTTACGGCTATGCCATTTGGGAAAAAATGCAGGCTGAATTGGACCGTATGTTCAAGGAAACCGGCCATGTAAATGCCTATTTCCCGCTTTTCATTCCCAAATCGTTTTTGAGCAAGGAAGCCGACCACGTGGAAGGCTTTGCCAAAGAGTGTGCCGTTGTTACCCATTACCGCTTAAAAAACAGCCCGGACGGGAAAGGTGTTGTGGTTGATCCCGATGCCAAACTGGAGGAGGAACTGATTGTCCGGCCTACTTCGGAAACCATTATCTGGAATACTTATAAAAACTGGATTCAATCCTATCGCGACCTGCCTATTCTTTGTAACCAATGGGCCAATGTGGTGCGTTGGGAAATGCGTACCCGTTTGTTTTTGCGCACAGCCGAGTTTTTGTGGCAGGAAGGTCACACCGCCCATGCTAACATGGAAGAGGCCATGGAAGAAACCGAACGCATGATTAACGTGTATGCCGATTTCGCGGAGAATTTCATGGCTGTTCCGGTCATCAAAGGGGCCAAGTCGGCCAATGAACGTTTTGCCGGCGCCCTCGAAACTTATACCATCGAAGCCTTGATGCAGGACGGGAAAGCGCTGCAGTCGGGCACTTCTCACTTTTTAGGCCAGAATTTTGCCAAAGCTTTTGATGTTCGTTTTGCCACCAAAGAGGGCAAGGAAGATTACGTTTGGGCAACCAGCTGGGGCGTTTCTACCCGCTTGGTGGGGGCTCTGATTATGGCCCACTCCGACGATAACGGATTGGTACTCCCGCCAAAGCTGGCGCCTTATCAGGTGGTGATCGTCCCGATTTACCGCAGCGAAGATCAGTTAGCTACGATTGACACTAAAGTGGCCGAAGTAGTTGCCAAGCTGAAAGCCCGGGGCATCAGCGTGAAATACGATAATTCCGATAACAAAAAGCCAGGCTGGAAATTTGCCGAATACGAATTGAAAGGCGTTCCGGTACGGTTGGCAGTGGGGCCCCGCGACCTCGAAAATGGGACTGTGGAAGTTGCCCGTCGCGACACGCTCACCAAAGAAGTGGCCCAACTTGAAAATATTGACCAATATGTGAGCGATTTGCTGGATGAGATTCAGAAAAACATTTACCAAAAGGCTTTCGATTACCGCGCAGAGCATACCACGAAAGTGGATTCGTACGAAGAATTTAAAGACGTTTTGCAAAACAAAGGCGGTTTTGTATTGGCCCACTGGGACGGCACTTCCGAAACCGAGCAAAAAATCAAAGAAGAAACCAAAGCTACTATTCGCTGCCTTCCGTTTGACGGCGAAATGGAAGAAGGAACCTGTATTTATTCCGGTAATCCTTCTGCCCGGCGGGTTTTGTTTGCACTTGCTTATTAACACAATTATTCATAGCGAAGAAAAGCAGCCAATATTGGCTGCTTTTCTTATTTTTATAAAAAATACGTTTTATGAAGCTACCCGAAGAAGATTCACGGCACCTGGAGTCCATCTTGGAAAAGTCCAATGTCAAGCAAATCGTTTATCAAAATACGTTGTCGGCTTTTAACCTGTTGAAAGAGGCCCTGAAAGAGCTGGTTGACGAATACCACTCGGCACTGAAAGGACGTATCCATGATGACGGGTTGCCTACTTTTCACGAGAAAGGCCCTTTTGAAGCGGAGTTTCGGCTGGCCGCCGACATGCTGCTGTTCAGTATGCACTCCAACGTGTTTGTGTTCAACCGCGAGCATCCGGTCTGGAAGGTGGACTACATCAAAAAAGAACCGCTGAATTCGTATTGCGGGATCATTCATATTTATAATTTCCTGTCCGATTCGTTTAAATACAACCGGATGCAGGACCTGGGCTACCTGATTGCCCGGATGTTCATCAATCGCGAGAACCATTTTTTTGTTGAAGGAAAACGGCAGTCGGGCGAGTTGGTGAAGGATTTTGAAAAGGATGTCATTTCAAAAGACGTCATCAAGCAAATTCTCGACACCTCCATCCGCTACGCCATTGAGTTCGACCTGCTGGTGCCTCCGTACGACCAGGTGAAAATCGCTTCGGTGGAACAAATGCGGGAGGAAATCAGTTATTCGAAAATGCAAACAGGCAAACGCGTTGGCTTTAAATTTAATTCAGACGATGTATAAAATGATGGAAAAAATTGTTGAACGGTTTATCCGGTACACGAAAGAATATACCACTTCCGACCCCAAAAGCAAGACCTTTCCGAGTACCGGACGGCAACTGGTTTTTGCCGATCAGTTGGTAGAAGAGCTCAAGCAAATTGGCTTGCAGGAAGTTGAAAAAGACAGTAATGGCTATGTTACGGCCACCTTGCCGGCCAATACCGACAGTCCGGCGCCGGTAATCGGGTTTATTGCTCACATGGATACCAGTCCCGATTTTTCGGGCGAAAATGTCAACCCGGTCATTCGTTTGTATGAAGGAGGCGCCATTCAGTTGAATGAGAAAGTAGCCCTTTCGCCTGATCAATTCCCCGAGCTGGGAAAATATATCGGTCAGGAAATCATCACGACAGACGGGAACACCTTGCTGGGCGCAGACGATAAAGCCGGTTTGGCTGAAATAGTCACGGCCATGGAGTACCTGATTGCCCACCCGGAGATCAAGCACGGCAAAATCCGAATCGGCTTTACGCCCGACGAGGAGATTGGCAAGGGCGCCGACCATTTCGATGTGGCCAAATTCGGTGCTGAGTTCGCCTATACGTTGGATGGCGGGGAAGTAGGCGAGCTGGAGTACGAAAACTTCAACGCGGCGATGGCCACCATCACCATCCAGGGGCGGAGTGTACACCCCGGCGCGGCAAAAAATAAGATGATCAATGCCATCCATGTGGGGCAGAAGCTGGACAGCCTGCTGCCGCCCGAGCAGCGCCCCGAGCATACCGAAAAGTACGAAGGTTTCTTTCACCTGCTTTCGTTTGAAGGGCGGGTGGAAAAAACGGTGATGACCTACATCATCCGCGACCACGACCGCAAACTTTTCAACTCGCGCAAAGAAATGCTGACCCAGGCCTGCCTGTTCCTGAATGACGAGTTTGGAGACGGCACCGTTCAGCTCGACATGGAAGACCAGTATTACAACATGCGCGAGAAGGTGGAGCCGGTGAAACATGTGATTGACCTGGCCGAAGAAGCCATGCGCGAGGTGGGCGTGGAACCGATCATCCGGGCCATTCGCGGAGGTACCGACGGCGCACGGCTGTCGTTTATGGGACTGCCATGCCCCAATATTTTTGCCGGTGGCCACAATTTTCACGGGCCGTACGAATATGTACCCGTCAGCTCCATGAAAAAGGCCGTTGACGTGATCATTCGCATTGCACAAAAAGTAGTTGCCAACTAAATGCTCGAAGCTTTTCAATCATACATTCGCGATGAAAGCCTGTTTGCGCCAACCGAAAAGTTGGTGCTGGCCGTCAGTGGCGGGGTGGATTCGATGGTCATGCTGGCCTTGTTCCAACAGGCAGGTTTCGATTTTGTGGTGGCGCACTGCAATTTCCGACTGCGTGGCGTAGAGTCGGACAGCGAGGAGGTTTTCGTCCGCGATTACTGCGGTGAACACGGGTTGGAGCTGTACGTGAAACATTTCGACACGCGCGAATATGCCGACCTGGAAGGGATTTCCATCGAAATGGCTGCCCGGCAGCTGCGCTACGAGTGGTTTCACCGGTTGCTGGATGAGCTTTCGTACGATTATGTGGCCACGGCCCATCACCAGGACGATCTGATTGAGACCATGCTGATCAACCTGAGCCGGGGGACCGGCATTCGCGGGCTTACCGGCATCCATGCAAAAAACGGCAGGGTAGTGCGCCCGTTGCTGTTTGCCAGCCGCCAGCAGATTCTCGAATATGCCGCTGCCCGTAAAATTGATTATAAAAACGATTCGAGCAACGACGAGCTGGTGTATCAGCGGAACATCATCCGCCACCAGCTGATCCCGCAATTTGAACAGCTGAACCCGGCCTTCAGGCGAAATGCCGCCAAAACGGCTGCCATCCTGAAAGATACCCGTGAAGTTTTTCAGCAAAAGCTGGATGAAATACGGCAAGTGGTGGCCCGTGAAGAAGAAGCGCTGGTCCGTTTTTCGGTGGAGAAACTGAAAGCGCTGCATCCCCAATTGAGCCTGCTGTTCGAGCTGTTTCATCCTTACGGTTTTAATGTCGAACAGGTGCAGGAGCTGGCCCTGGCGCTGGATGGCGAGGCCGGGAAAAGCTTTTTCAGCAAAACCCACCGCCTGGTGAAAGACCGTGACGACCTGATCCTGACCGGGCTGAATGACCCGGCTGAGTCCCGCTATTATATCGAGGAGGATTGCCTGGAAATCAGCGAGCCCATTCGGCTCTCCTTCGAAATTATGGCTAAAAGCCCGGCCTTCCGGTTCTCAACCGACCCCAAGGTGGCCGACCTCGATTTTGACCGTTTGCAATTTCCGCTCATCCTGAAAAAGTGGGAGCAGGGCGAATATTTTTCCCCGCTGGGTATGACCGGCCTGAAAAAGCTCAGCGACTTTTTTATCGACGAGAAACTGTCGATCCCCGAAAAGGAAGCCACCTGGATTCTCTACAGCGGCAAACAAGTGGTGTGGGTAGTTGGCCGCCGCATTGACGACCGCTTCAAAATCACCAAAGCCACGCAGGAGGTTTTCCGGATCAGGTTGGGGTAGGGGCGCATGGTTTCCCTGCCTGACGCCGGAAAGGACGAACGTATATCGATAGGAACCGCTTAGCCGGTAATCGGCTTAGCGGTTTTCTCTCCCTGTCTGGTCTGCTCGCGCCCTGCTGGTACGATTTATCGACGAGACACTGTCGATCCCCGAAAAGGACGCCACCTGGATTCTCTAC
>JBFXGM010000025.1:0-78617 GCA_050178015.1 Mangrovibacterium sp. | reverse complement strand
GCTTACGGAAACCCCGGAAGAATTGGGAATAATGATTCCGGAGGCGCTGAGCGACAATACGTTTTCGTTGCTGACCAACCCCAACCGGCGAAAAGAATGGCTGGCCGTCAGGTTGCTTCTTCGTGAAATTGAATGTAGTCCGGCTCAGATTTCTTATACCGAAATCGGGAGGCCACAGATCGATCATGGGCATTTTCATCAAATAAGCATCAGCCACTCCGATAAGCTTGCCGGCATTTTACTGCATCCCTCAAAAACCATCGGGTTGGATATTGAAAATGCAGACCGGGATTTCGTTCGGATTGAAAAAAAATATCTGTCGCCGGAAGAAATGAAACTGGCCCGCACCATACCGAACGGACATGGATTATTTTGGGGCATCAAGGAAGCTGCTTACAAAGCCGCTGGGATTCAGGGCATCCATTTTGCCCGGCAAATTCAAGTCGGATTTAGTGATGAAAAACAACTCTCAGCTACATTGACGGCCGATAAAACCCAACACTTCCAGGTGCATCATTTTCAACTCAACAGGCAACTTATTGTTTGTCTGATTGATGACAACAGGAATAATCCGGGAACGGAAAAATAGCCAAACATAACCGCGGCTTACTTGTTTATCTCAGAAAAAACTAAAAAAAAAAAAAATGAACCATACAAAACCACACATACTGGTCATCTTCGGGGCTTCCGGCGACCTGACCAAACGCAAACTGATCCCGGCCCTGTTCGATTTGTACAAACAAAAGTTGCTACCCGCACATTTTGCCGTGTTGGGAGTAAGCCGTACCGAACTTTCGGATGAGGAATTCAGAAACAGAATGACGGAATTTCTCCCCGGAGAAGAGACGCACCAAACGGTAATAGAGGAATTTCTCCCCAAACTTTATTACCAACCGCTTGCCACCGATGATGGCTATGAGTACCCTATTTTGAGGGATCGACTGGCGACCATCGCTAAACAAAACGACATTGCCGAAAACTATATCTTTTACCTTTCAACGCCACCAAAACTGTACGAGTTGATCCCGGCCAACCTGGCTAGCGTGGAACTGAATAAATCAGACGACGGATTTCGCCGTCTGATTGTGGAAAAACCATTTGGCACCGACCTCACCTCGGCCAAAAAGCTAAACAAAAAACTCCTTCATTATTTTGATGAGGACCAGATTTATCGCATCGACCACTACCTGGGCAAAGAATCGGTTCAAAACATGCTGGTGACCCGTTTTGCCAACGGCATTTTCGAGCCTATCTGGAACCACAACTTCATTCAGCATGTAGAAATTACATCGGCTGAAAGCCTGGGAGTGGAAGAACGCGGCGGCTATTACGATCAGTCGGGGGCAATGCGTGATATGGTGCAAAACCACCTGATGCAACTGGTGGGCATGGTGGCCATGGAACCGCCGGTTGTGATTGAAGCCGATGCCATCCGCAACGAAGTGCTGAAAGTTTTCCAGTCGCTCCGGCCAATTAAAGAAGATGACGTTGCCAGCCAGGTCATACGCGGACAATACATTGAATCGCACATTAAAAAAGAGCTGGTAAAAGGCTACCGGCAAGAAAAAGGGGTAAACCCGGAGAGCCGCACGGAAACCTTTTTCGCGATGAAATTTTTCATCGACAACTGGCGCTGGAGCGGGGTTCCGTTTTACATTCGCACCGGAAAAAAATTACCCACCCGTGTAACCGAAGTGGTCATTCACTTCAAAAAAACGCCGCACCACCTCTTCGGCACGAGCCAAGCAAGCCAGCAAACCAGCAACCAGCTTATCATCCGGATTCAACCGGATGAAGGTATCTTGTTGAAATTTGGAATGAAAGTTCCCGGGGCTGGTTTTCGGGTGCAGACCGTCAACATGGATTTTCATTATGACGATTTGGCCGATGTACGCTTGCCGTCGGCATACGAACGCTTGTTGCTCGATTGTATGCAAGGCGATGCCACCCTTTATTCGCGCGGGGATGCTGTTGAAAAAGCCTGGGCCTACGTTCAGCCCATTCTGGATGCCTGGCAAAACAATCCCGACATTCCCGTTTACGGTTACCCCGCAGGAACCTGGGGCCCCGAAGTGACCGACAACCTCATTGAGGGCGGGAGCTGGCGCTATCCCTGCAAAAACCTATCGGACGACGGGAATTATTGCGAACTCTAGCAACCGTACCTGTTCCATTTATCTGAAAAAGAAAAGCAATGAGCAAACCACCTGAAATTAAAATATTTGACAATTCCGTAGCAGTGGCCAACGCTTTTGCAAAGGAATTGTACCAACTGGCGGGCAGCAGCGATAAACCGTTTCACCTGGCTTTGTCTGGCGGAAGCACCCCTGCCCTGCTGTTTGATATCCTGGCACGGCAATACGCTGCCAACATGCCCTGGGACCGGATTCATTTCTGGTGGGGGGACGAACGTTGTGTACCGCCAACCGATGGCGAAAGTAACTATCGGATGACACAAGATCATTTATTCAGTAAAATTAAAGTTGACGAAACAAATATCCACCGGGTAAAAGGCGAATGGCGACCGGAAGAGGCAGCTGCCGCCTATCAGAAGGAAATCGTCAACCTTCTGCCACACACGGATGGCTGGCCGGTTTTCGACCTGATTATACTCGGCATGGGAAACGACGGGCATACCGCTTCTATTTTCCCGCACCAGATGGATTTGCTCGAATCGGATCAGATATGCGCTGTGGCCACTCACCCGGAAAGCGGACAAAAACGGGTGACGCTGACCGGCAAGGTGCTGAACAATGCCAAACGTGTTTTCTTTTTAGTGACCGGAAAATCAAAGGCCGAACGGGTGAAGGAGATTATAAATCAGCTGGAAAAAGCAGAGGAGCTACCGGCGTCCCATATCCGGCCAATCCATGGAGAGTTGGCATTTTATTTTGATCAGGAAGCAGCCACCGGAATTGACAACTAAAGACAAGGGTCAATACCGGCTACCAGAATCTGAAAAATGAAGCTTTGCCCTGCCGCAAATTACCGCAAAATTTCGTCCAGAATGCGACCTTCACAATGGCCAGGCACATCGAATCCAAGAATCTCAAAAATAGTAGGCACCATGTCAATGGCATCCACTTGGTCGAGGATGCGTGTATTCTTCACCGAACTGCCCAACCATATTAGCGGAATGCGCGAGTTATCGGTGTAAATGGTACGTTGGTATTTAAATTGCGGCTTCCAGCCATCTTCGAGCACATACAACACATCGCCCGAGCGTTTCAAGTTGTAGGATTTGGCAATGGCCATCAGCTGGCTTTTCACATAATCGCCCCGCGTGAAATCGGAAGCAGGAAGGGCCAGTTTCACCCCTTCAAACTGGTTGATAAACGAAGCTGCCTTTGACTGCACGGTTTCGAGCGCCAATCCCTTTTTTTCGATCAGCTGACGGTTCATATAGATTTGCTGATCGCTTACAAACTCAATCCAATCGCCTTGCCCATACGTAATATTCAGGAACGATTTTAAAAGGGCAATCATACTCTCGGGAGCCACATAGCCAACCGGCATGTTGAATTCTTCCTTCAGGTAAGTTACCGGGTACGATGCAGAACAAGCCGATGTAAGCACCACCAGGGTATTGGTCATTCCAACCGTTTTATCGAGATAAGTGAGCAGGCTGGCAATATCTTGATCAAGCCGCAGATAAACGTCTTGCATCTCCACCGAAGACGGTCCAAACGAGCCGTTTTCGTAATCCATCGACGAAAAACTGATGGTGAGCAAATCGGGCACTTCATCACGCCCCAGTTGTTCTGATTCAATCAGGTTTACGGCAAAGTCCTTGACCATACGGTTTCCGAAAGGAGTAGTTTTCAGCACCTTGTAACTCCCGGCATTCGACATCAACTTTTTCAGGTTATAGGGGAATGTGTTCCACTTATCGTAGTAACCTTTTTCAAGCACATAATCATCATTCAGACTGGCGGTGTAACTGCTCATGGGCAGCAGGGTTGTCCAGTCACGCCCAATGTACATTTCGGCCATACCCTTATTGTTAAAATCAAAAGCCCAAGCCGGAAACTGACCTACATAATACGAACTGGAAATCATATGCCCGGTTTGATTATCGAGCCAATAAGCGCCATCGGCAGCATGCCCGGCCGAGAAAACCGCGCTGTAATCATTCAAGCCCACCGAAAACACCCTGGACTTTCCATTCGTGTTCAGTTTCAAAACATCTCCCAGTGTTGGGCTCAACAACAAAGCCGCCGATCGCTGCCCTTCCGGCGAATCGCTGCCCACGGTCATAAAATAGCTATCATCCAACGCACTGATTTCCTTTTCCTTCAGCCGGTCGTACCAGCTTTCGTTGATAATCCCATGCCGATCGGGATAAACACCAGTGAACAAGGTGGGCACTCCGGTCAGGCACTTTTTCACGTGCAGGTTCATGGAGGCATTGCTGCACACCGCCCCCTGGTTGACCAAACGCAGAAAACCGTCCTGCTGAAACTTGTCGGCATACCGGCTCAGGTAATCGGTGCGCATCTGCTCTACATTGATGACCACCACCAGCCGGGGCGGATTTGCGGCAGCAATTTTCGAGGATTGGGCGCTGACAAAATTACCAGCAATAAGAATCAGGGATAACAGAAATATTGGGTTGAATCGTAACATTTTCACTTGACTTTTTAACAAAGCCCCAAATGTATAAAAAAGAAAAGACTCCCTGCCAAGAGGAGTCTTAAAAGGGACAAAACACGTTGGTCAAAAACCGCCTACCGATCCGTATCTTTTTCTTCATCGTTCCCGCTGGCAGAAAGGCTCAATTTATCCAGATAGGCCCGCTGCTTGATAAATTCGTCAACGGTTGGAATATCGTTATAATGCCATTTATCGACAATGGTGCCATTTTTCAACAACACCAGCCCTGGATTGGAACGAATAATGGTTTTCAGAGTGATTTCATCGCAATTAAAAAACTCGAATGGAAATTCATTGGCCAACACAAATTGTTCGGCCTCATCAAATGAAGTAGAACTTAACCCGATAAAATTCATACCCGTATCCAAAGCATAATGGGAAAGAAATTTAATTTGTTCGGTTTTCGATTTGTCAGCCTTCGCCAACTCATATGCCACCAAAATAAACGTGTAATTTTCGTCATACAGGAAAAAGTCCCGGATATCTTCGCCATCGGGTGTTTCGATGGTAAAATTTTGAATAGGCGGTTCGTATCCTTTTTGGATCAATTTCGAATCCATCGATACAAATTCCCAAGTCAAACTGTCCTGCCAGGGATAATTATCCTGCGTGAACCGTTCTTGCTTTCCCGTCAGCTTGTTTTTGTAGTAGAAGGTATTTTCATAAACCTCCCTTGGCGCATTTTCAGGAATCAACATTCCCTGTGGAATGTTTGCCCCGATTTTGTATGGCCGAAAATCGATAATGGGCAAATGATTGTACGAGTAGTCCACCAGATAAGCAAAAACCAGCACGGTGGCACCGCTCACGATAACGGCAACCAACGATTGCCTGGCAGGCATATACGTCTTTCTGTAGAAAAACACATGTGCAGCAAAGGCCAGGAAGACAATATTTTTCCAGAAGGTTTGCCAGTTGGTCAGGATGAGAGCATCGCCAAAACACCCGCAATCGGTAACCGGGTTACTTACTGCCACAACCAAGGTAATGGCTGTAAAAAACCCCATAAACAATAAGGCAACCCACGAAAAAAAGGCGACAAACACATTGGCCACCAACGCGAGGCCGGTAATAAATTCGGTGGCTGAGAGCAATACCCCCAGAGCTAAAGCCAACGGACTCAGGCTCTCCATTCCCCAAGCCGTAAAATAGTCGGTAAATTTATACGCAGAACCCCAAGGATCAATCCCTTTCACAAAACCGGAAAAAATAAACACCAGGCCCAGCAACAACCGGACAATATGCCACAGTACTTTCATCGTAAAAAAATCGTTTATTCGTAAAACTCAAGCTTTATTAACGCAAAAACGGCGTAATTGATCATGTCCAGGTAATTGGCATCAATTCCCTCCGAGATGATGGTTTTCCCGGCATTGTCCTCAATTTGTTTGGTGCGCTTAATCTTCATTAAAATTAAATCGGTGATGGAGCTGATCCGCATACTGCGCCAGGCTTCATCGTAATCGTGGTTTTTATTCAGCATCAGATCTTTAGCCTTATTAAAATAAGCCAGGTAAAGTTGCAAGGTCTCGTCAGGGCTCAGGTCGTCCTTCTCCGAAATACCTTTTTCCAACTGGATCAGCGCCATGATGCAATAGTTGATGATGCCAATATATTCTGACCGGCTATCCTCATCCACTTTCATGGTGCCTTTCATTTCGATGCTCCGGATCCGCTGGGCTTTAATAAAAATCTGATCGGTCAGCGAACTCGGGCGTAAAATGCGCCACGCCGTTCCATAGTCCATCATTTTTTTCGTAAAAATATCCTGACAAATCCCAATTACGTGGTCGTATTCCTGAATTGTTTTTTCCATGTTTTTCTACTTATTCGTTCACCTCACTGGCCATTGCCAACTCCTGTCCGTCAATGCCAGATGTTCCGGGAAACCATCGCTGAAGCAGGTTTCAGGACCGGGAATGAGGCTTTTCTTTATGTTGATTTCATTATGTATTGAGCCATAAAAATAGAAATTAAATGCGTATTTTGACGGCATTATTATACATTTGTAAGCAGCAATGTTTAACTTCTCAAAATCTGACTGATTTATGTTGATCACCAGTTCTGCCAGCAAATTTTTCAAACGAAAAAGTACGATTACGCTAAATGGCAAATTAATGGATTTAACCAACCCTGTGGTCATGGGGATTTTGAATGTTAGTCCCGATTCGTTTTACGATGGCGGCATATATGCCACGGAAGAAGACATCTTAAAGCGCACCGAACAAATGCTGAATGACGGCGCTGATATGATTGATGTGGGCGCCGTTTCCACCCGACCGGGTTCCGACAGCGTATCGACCAAGGAAGAACTGACCCGATTATTGCCGGCAGTTACAGCCATCCGCAAGCATTTTCCCAATGTCCCGATGTCAATTGATACATTTCGCTCGTGGGTCGCTTTACGGGTAATTGATGAAATTGGCGAATGTATTGTAAACGACATTTCGGGTGGAGATTTTGACGAGCACATGTTCGATACCATAGCAAAACTGGGAGTTCCGTACATTCTGATGCACATACAAGGAAACCCGAAAACCATGCAGGAAAACCCGCATTACGATGACATTATTAAAGATATTTCGAAATATTTTTCAGAAAAAGTACGCAAACTAACCAAGGCTGGTGTGAAAGATGTTATCCTTGATCCAGGGTTCGGATTTGGCAAAAGCGTGGAAGACAATTACGATTTGCTAAACCGGCTTGACTCGTTTAAGGTTTTTCAACTGCCTCTTCTGGTTGGGGTCAGCCGAAAATCGATGATCCATAAATTACTGGAGGTTACCCCAGAGGAAAGCCTTCCGGGAACAATCACCGCAAACACAATGGCGCTACTGGGCGGCGCCGATATTTTACGGGTGCACGATGTAAAAGAGGCCGTTCACTCGGTGATGTTATTTAAAAAGTTAAAAGAGGTGGCCAAATAAATGAACCAGTTTATCGCCATACGTTTTCTCGATATCCTCGACATCCTGATGGTCGCATTCCTGCTGTACCAATTGTATATGCTCATCCGGGGGACGGTTGCCTTTAATATTTTCATCGGACTATTTGTTATTTATCTGTTTTGGCTGCTGGTTCGCGCACTCAACATGGAGTTGATCGACACGCTGATGGGGCAATTTATCGGGGTGGGCGTATTGGCGCTGATCGTAGTTTTTCAGCAGGAGATACGTCGTTTTTTATTATTGATTGGCAGCAATAACCAAGTTAACCGGCTGCTTGGCATGGACAAGCTTTTTTCGTCGGACAAATACAAAACCCCATCGAACCAGCAATTGAAGATGCTGGTAAAAGCCTGCGAGAATATGGCACGTACTTACACGGGGGCGCTCATCGTGGTAGCTCAAAAATCGGAACTGCGCGAGTTTGTCCGTACCGGCGAAAAAATCAATGCCCGCATCTCGGATGCCCTGCTCGAAACTATTTTTTCTAAAAATACACCTCTGCACGACGGCGCCGTAATTATTCTCGGCAACCGAATTGCTGCGGCCCGCTGCATTATGCCAATCACCGACAAACGCGACCTGGACCCAACGCTGGGACTGCGTCACCGTGCCGCACTCGGCATTTCGGAAGTGACCGACGCCATGGCCATTATTGTTTCCGAAGAAAAAGGAAAAATTTCGGTAGCACAAGCTGGTGAATTGCACCTGAACATTTCACTGGCCGAGTTGTCGAAAATGTTGGAAAATGTACTTCACCCATCAGATGATCCGGATGATTGAAATGAAAAATCTGGAAATATTTCGGTTAGGAGATGCCAGTTACTCGTTGTGGCAAATCATACTTTTCTTTGTGATACTTGCTGTGGCAATTATCGTCAACCAATTAAGCATTCGCCTTCTTAACCGATACAGTAAAAGAAACCAGGTACCGGATCGGTTTTCGCGTTTTTTGAGACAAGGAATCCGGGCCATTACCTGGTTTATTACCTTGATTTTACTGCTTGAAGTACTCCAAATTAACTACCAAACCATCCTGCAGCACCCCCTCTATTCTACCGAGAAGTTCACGGTCAAGGTAGCAAACCTGTTCATCATTTTTGTCATTATCTACTTCATCCGCATTTTCGCCTTTGTTAGCGAATACATGCTGGACCTGCGCATTGAGCGGAAAAAAATGGACCGCGGAAGAGGAAAATCGTTCATTCAAATCATTAAATACCTGATATGGATGGTTGGGCTCACCATCATCATTAGTTCGTTGGGTTTCCGGATGACCCTGGTGATTGCCAGTGTATCGGCCTTGTTGGTTGGTGTCGGTTTTGGATTACAGCATATTTTCAATGATTTTTTCTCTGGAATTATCATCTTGTTTGATGGCTCTATCGAAGTGGATGATGTGGTGGAAGTGGAAGGTGTTGTGGGCCGGGTTCTTGAAATCGGGTTGCGGGTTTCGAAAGTGCTCACCCGCGACAATGTGGTAATTATCGTGCCAAACTCACGCTTCACCGGCGAAAAAATCATCAACTGGACACACAATGATGATGCGACACGGTTTCATGTGAATGTTGGGGTTGCCTACGGCTCCGATGTCCGTTTGGTTGAACGGATTTTGCTGGCTGCGGCCGATGGGCATAAGCAGATTGCCCGTGCGCCCAAGCCATTTGTCCGTTTCAATGATTTCGGAGAGTCATCCCTCGATTTCCAGCTCTATTTTTGGACGGTCAATGACTTTTTGGTTGAAAACATCAAAAGCGACCTGCGTTTTGTCGTCGACGACGAATTCCGCAAAAACAAGGTGGAAATTCCATTCCCCCAACGCGACCTGCACCTCAAAACCAAGCACTTTGAAAGATAGGTGCAATTCCAGGTGCTGCAGTTTCCCAAAATCTATCGCTGCCCTTTATTCATAAACCAATCATCTATCCTTCAGTATCCCATTTTCTGCTAACTTTGCCCATCAATCTGCTTTTTCTCATCAACGATTTTCGGTTCATTCAATTAGTAGAATGTACTCGTGTCGTTTGGTGCTGATCAATTTTCGATGAAAATTAAAAGCAAGGAATTTTACAAATCAAGCCACATGCTCATAAATATGATTTGATGTGGATTACAAAAAACACAACATTTATATGATGAACACAAAAAACCGAATAACAACCCTATTCAATATTCAATACCCGGTTATTCAGGGCGGTATGGTTTGGTGCAGCGGCTGGAAACTGGCCTCCGCAGTGAGCAATCACGGGGGTCTGGGTCTGTTGGGGGCCGGATCGATGCACCCGGAAACCTTGCAGGAACACATTCAAAAAACAAAAAAAGCGACAAACAAACCTTATGGTGTGAATGTGCCCCTGTTTTACCCCGAGCTGGAAACCATTATGGAAATCATTGCGGCCGAGAAAGTGCCCATCGTGTTTACCTCGGCAGGCAGCCCCAAAGCCTGGACCAACTGGCTCCATCAGCGTGGCATCAAGGTAGCCCATGTAATTGCCAGCTCCTATTTTGCCCAAAAATGCGAAGAAGCTGATGTGGATGCTATTGTTGCAGAAGGCTTTGAAGCAGGCGGTCACAACGGACGCGACGAAACAACAACCCTTACTCTCATCCCGTCAGTCAGGAAAGCAACAAGTTTACCGGAGATGGCGGCTGGTGGCATTGGCTGCGGACGGTCCATGCTGGCTGCCATGGCGCTCGGCGCCGAAGGCGTACAAATCGGATCGCGCTTCGCCATTTCCCAGGAATCGTCGGCCCACATCGAGTTTAAGAAATTAGTGGCAGGTTTGGGTGAGGGAGGCACCAAACTGGCCCTGAAAAAACTGGCCCCGGTCCGGCTGATTAAAAATGAGTTTTTCAGACGGGTCAACGAAGCCGAACTGCGGGGTGCGCAGGAAGAAGAATTACGGCAGTTATTGGGAAAGGGCCGCGCCAAAAAAGGCATGTTCGAGGGCGATTTGAATGAAGGAGAACTGGAAATCGGCCAGGTTTCGGCCATACTTAACGATATTCCAAGCGTGAAAGAAATCATGCACAACCTGATCCGTGAATATGAACAAGCCCGACACGAACTTGTTGAAGGAGCTAATTTTTCATTCTAAACTATGATTCAATTTTACAGACATAAACTGGATAACGGCTTGCAAGTGATCGTGTATCCGGATTACTCGACACCGATGGTCGCCCTCGATGTGTGCTACCATGTTGGTGCCAAGCACGAGGACCCCAACCGCACCGGATTCGCTCATTTATTTGAACATTTGATGTTTGGAGGGTCGAAAAATATTCCCGATTACGATTTGCCCCTTCAGCAGGCCGGTGGCGAAAACAATGCCTACACAACAAACGATTTAACAAACTATTACCTCACCGTTCCAAAAGCCAATCTGGAAACAGGATTTTGGCTGGAATCGGACCGCATGCTGGAACTTGATTTTTCGGAAGACAGCCTGAATGTGCAGCGCAACGTGGTGATCGAGGAATTTAAGCAACGAAACCTGAACCAACCTTACGGCGATGTTTGGGCTTTGGTCCGTGAACTGGCGTACAAGGTGCATCCCTACAGTTGGCCCACCATCGGAAAAGAAATCAGCCACATTGCTGATGCCAGCCTGGACGATGTAAAATCGTTTTTCTACCACTTTTATGCCCCCGACAATGCGGTGCTGGTACTGAGTGGAAATGTGGATATCGATGACAGCTTACGGTTGACAGAAAAATGGTTTGGCCCGATTCCAACTCGAAATGTGCAAAAACCCGTATTGCCGGTCGAGCCCGTCCAAACCGCTTTCCGCGAAAAAACGGTGGAACGGCCGGTACCCGATACAGCCCTCTACATGGCCTTCCACATGGATGACCGCAGAAGCCGGGAATATTACATCTGCGATATCATTTCGGATGTCCTTTCCAACGGGAATTCTTCCCGCCTTTACCAGAAACTGGTGAAGGAGGATCGACTGTTTATCGAGTTAGATGCCTACATTTCGGGCGATCATGATCCTGGCTTATTTTTGGTGTCGGGCAAACTGGCCCAACAGGTAAGCATCGAAAAAGCACAAAAAGCCGTTTGGCAAGAACTGCATAAACTTCAAAACGAACTGGTTCCGACAGCTGAACTGGAGAAAGTAAAGAACAAGATTGAGGCCAACCACGTCTATTCACAAATGAATTACTTGAATATGGCCCAGGAACTGGCCACATTTGAGAATATCGGGAAGGCAGAACTGATTAATGAACAGCTGGAGATCTATCGGTCTGTTACCACGGCGGATTTGATGCAAACGGCCCAAAAATTATTTCACCCCGAAAATTGTTCGCAACTAAATTACCTGGCAAAATAATGATCAACAGAGAAATAGCACCCACCATCAAGAATATTGACAAACCATTATTCCTTCAACCCGAAAAAAGGACGTTGGACAATGGCGTGCCCCTGTTTTTATTGCAAGCCGGCACACAAGAAGTGTGTAAAATCGATTTCATTTTTAAGGCCGGCACCTGGCAACAGGAAGTTCAGTTGCAGGCAGCCATGTGCAATGCCATGCTACAGGAAGGAAGCCAGCGCTATTCGGCTGCGCAAGCGGCCGAGATTATTGATTTTCATGGCGCATACCTGCAACTGATGGCCGATCAGCATTATGGCACCGTCAGCCTGATCAGCCTCACCCGCCATTTACCGCGATTGTTACCGGTCATCGAAGATTTTCTGAAGAACCCGCTTTTCCCGGAAAAAGAATTCGAAACATTGGTGCAACGCCGCAAGCAACGTTTTCTACTGGAAAATGAAAAAGTGAAAGTGCTGTGTCAGAAAAAGTTTTCGGAACTGTTGTTCGGTGACGGACATCCATATGCCCAAACTGTTAAGAAAGAAGATTTTGATGCACTGCAACGTCAATCATTAATTGATTTTCACCGATATTTTTACCATGCCGGCAATTGCGAAATCTTAGTTGCAGGCCGTTTCGATGAAGGGCTTACCGAATTGATCAACCAACATTTTGGCGGTTTTGACTGGAATCAAGAGCTGGCCGGACCAGCTTCATTTCAGCCATCGAACTCACCAACCAAGTTGTTGCATGTTTCAAAACCCGATGCCATTCAGTCGGCCATCAGGGTAGGAAAAATTTTGGTCGGAAAAGATCATCCCGATTATTTGCCGTTGCAGGTCCTGGTGACGCTTTTAGGCGGTTATTTCAGCTCGAGGCTGATGGCAAATATTCGCGAAGAAAAAGGGTACACATACGGAATCGGGGCCAGCTTTTTCAGTTTGAACGAGGCCGGCTACCTGACCATTGCCACGGAGGTGGACAAAAGCTACGAAAAAGCTACCCTAAACGAGATCTTCCATGAAATTGAATTGCTGTGTCAGCAACCGGTAAGCGATGAGGAACTGGAACGAGTCCGTCAGTATCTGCTGGGTGAATTTATACGCGATCTGGATGGTCCGTTTGCGCTGGCTCAAACGTTCCGAAACGTACACGATTTTGGGCTGAATTACCGTTTTTACGACGATTACTACCAGACCTTGCTTCATGTATCGCCTTCACACCTGATGCAATTAGCAAAGACGTATTTTGCCGCTGATTCATTTTACACCGTGACTGCCGGAAAAGATTAATTTACAACCAATCCACCCCAAAAACAAAATGCCTTGGCTCATCTGAACCAAGGCATTTTTTATACGTTTTATTGCACGATTGTGCAACCAATAGTCAGCAAATTATTTCACGACAAAACTTACTCTTCTGGCCATTTGACGGGCCTGAGCCGAACTCTTGTCAACACTTGTGTCTTCACCTTTGCCTACTGCGTTCAATCGTGACTGTTCAATACCAGATTCAGCCAACAATTTTGCAGCTGTCTGGGCACGTTGCTCTGAAAGCTTCTGATTATAACCTTCTGCTCCCAGCTCGTCAGCATAACCCAACACATCAACTTTGGCACCGGCATTTTTCTGCAAGTAAGTTTTCAGGAAACCAACAGAAACAACTGATGATTGATTTACTTTAGCACTGTTAAAATCAAAGTAGATGTTGATATAGCCATCGTTGACCATTTTTTTCAGGAAGTCCTCATAAGTGGCGGGAGGGGTATCCAATTTGTCTTTCAGTGCATCCACTTCTTTACTTAAATCTTCCACACCTTCTTCTGTCTTTTTCAGATCTTGTTTGCTGGCAGTATTGTCTTCCAAATCTTTAACACGTTTGTCAAGATCAGCAATTTTCAGATCAATTTGATTAAAGGCTTCATTATCTCTCAGGTACCAATCAGCATGTGATTTGTTTTTGCCCAAAGAAATTGAAAGACCAACTGTTCCGTTAAAGACAATCCCTAAATTATGCTCGCTTCCAGGGCCTGTACCATCAAAAGACAAGTTATGACGGATATTGCTCATGGCAGTACCATCAATGTTCAACGATACCCGTGGGGATAATCTAACCTGAGCAGTGGCGCCGGCAAGGAGAATACCAACATCGTCTTTCGCATTCGGGTTAAGATCGTATTCCAACCGACCAACACCTACACCACCATGGGCCAACAGGTTAAAAGTTTTTGTCCAACTTTCAAATTTCATTAACCGTCCCAGGTTAACTACTCCTTGCAGATCAATTCGATATTGATCGGAGGTAAAATCCTGGCTGTTATCAGCCTCGGAAAACTGGTTATAGCCCAAACCCAATTTAAGGCCAAAATACTCACTGATCATATACCGAACACCCAATTCGGTCGCCAGAAAATCAGGTGTTGCAGAACGAAAACCTTGCTCGAAGTTTTCAAAAGGTTTTGTTAAGCCAATACCACCTTCCAAGGACCATTTATTAAACTTAGTTTCCTGAGCATAACTCAATCCACTCACCAGGCCCAGAACAACAAAAAGTAAAATTGCTTTTTTCATAGATCTATAATTAATTAATAATTCGAATAATTAGAAAATTTATTCACTTCAAAATCTCAAACGCTAAACTAATTGTATTGGTCTTAATTTTTTTTCCAAATAGCCAGCAAACAAAAACTTCGCTCTATCAATAATCAAGCCAAAATAATATACATTCTAACTAACACATTATCAACGCCAATTTTACATCCTCGCTCCCCTACTCCTTATTGTATTCCTGTTTGTTGGCCATCCAGCATCTGCAAGGTCCAGCAGAAACAAAACGACTCTCTACTTATTATGTTTTCTATTCATCCGGAATATCCACAACCATGTTCAAACTTAGCCGATTGAAATGAAACAAATACGGCGTTTAAAATATACTAAAACAAAAGTATTTTACAAAAACAAAAATAAGGATTCTGTATTAAAGTACATCAACAAATTGAAAATCATTTCAATAATACACCATAACACACTCAATATCAAGTTCTCTACACTGATAAAACTTCAATAAAACAAGAAATAAAAACCTTTTCACAGGTAAATTGAAGTAGTCTGCACTTCCAAAAATAATTTTTGGGATCTATGACTCAACGTATGACAATGAAAATTCCATGAGGATAATTGAAATGAGAAGTCACCAACATCTTGCCATCTCTGAAATAAATCAGACTAAAAGGCAATGCAGAAACTAGAAGTAAACCGCTTATTTTTCTGCAAATGAAAGAAATAAACGGTTTATACTAACCAAAAATCTTGAACCAGAAAGCCATTGAAACAACGAGCCAATTTATGATCACACAGCAATCTTGCAGTATCCTGAGATGCAAGTGAGCAATAAATAAATCTGAAACCTTAATGGGAAACATCATGAAACCCATCAATCATACTCCGGAAAGCAACCAACGGATTTTTTCCCATCGAAGCAATATACAAATGAATGATGAGGAAGATGAAAATAAACAGGCCGATAGCCCCGTGTAGCAGTGCAGTAAGGTAAATTCCGCTAAAGGAGTAGATCCGTTCAACAATCAACTCCGGAAATAACAAAGCAATACCTGTAACAATTAATATAGGAACAAGCACATACATGACAGCAATGTAAACGTATTTCTGAAGCGGATTGAATTTCTGCTTAGGCGAGACCGGGAATGGAGCTGGTTCATTCCTGAAAATACCGGACAAGTAATAATTGGATTGCAGCTTTAGCTTTTCTACCAACCGGTCCAACTCAACCCGGTAGTGATATTTATTATGGGTAACAAAATTACCGATTAGGAAAAGCAAGTAGTTTACTGATATGGAAATTCCTGCAACATTGTGAAGCGTAATCGCTGTTTTAAAACTGATACCAAACAAATCAACATCAGCAAATTGCATCCGGAGACCGGAGATGATTAGAAAAATAATCCCCAAGGCATTGGCACCATGCCAAATTCGCACCCAAAGCGGATACAGATAGATTCGATTTGATGAATTCATGATCATTTCTTTTTTAGAACTCGCAAGACCCAATGAGCGGCAATACCCAACACCGTGAAACCGATCAGTAAAAGACTAAGCAGCTTCATCAACGGATTTTGATTAGCGCCAATGATGTATGCTTCGTTTGTAAAAACCGAACCAAGTAAACCATCACTTGCCCTTGATTGCAGATTTTCATATTTGTACAACGACGCTTTCAGGAGGGAATTGGATGAATGACAACCATTGCAATCGCGCAACGCTTCTGATTTGTTCATAATGTTATGCGAAACCATTAGCGAATCCACCACCACGGTATGACAGTCGATACACCGCACACTTTTAAAGTGGCGATCCTGGTTGGGAAGCCAATCATGGACCTGTTTCAACTGAGGCCCTTGTCCGGCCGACACGGTTTGGTATTTTAAGGTATTGTCATGACACGAAAGGCACATGTCATTACTGTAGCTGACAATAGCACCAACCGTATGGCTTGTCCGGGTAACCGGAGTGTAATAATGCTGATTGTGGCACTTCGAACACGAAAAAGCCTCACCGGCCATATCGTAATGCACACTTTTTTGAAACTCTTCTTCTATGCGTTCAAACTGAAAATCAGCAAACGTATCATCACCGCCATGACAATCGATACACGTGCTCATGGGTTCCAGTTTTAGTTCAGCTTCGTGCGGATAGGTTTCATAATCTGACGAATGACAATCGAAACACTTAAATCCCCCATGAACACCTGAAACAAACAAGGTGGTATCGATGATGTAGAATGGGTTCATCATCCTTTTCTGCTCGGCTTCAATCCAATCGTTGTAGTACGAATACGTTTGATTGGCATGACATTTCAGACATTGTCTGCTCTCTTCCGGCAAAGTTGATCCTATTGCTTCTTCCCCGGAAAACAAAACAAAAAATGAAAAGATCAGCAAAAGTTTGATGAAGTATCGCATACCAAAAAAATTAAGCAATTGCCCCCGTATTAAAAACCATTCCACCCAAACCAATGACTTTCAACTCCGGGGACAAATGTAACAAGTTACTATTTTAACGTTCTGAGGTAATTTACCACCGCCCAGCGATCCTCATCGTCCGGGATTTTACTTTCAAAGTTTGGCATTTCGTCGCGACCGATAAACGATTGATAATAAATTACGCCGTCTGTCTGAGATTGAAATTCCGCGCTTTTAAACGAATTCATCTTGGTTTTCATGCTGGCGGCTTTTGGCCCGTCGCCCAGCCCGTCGCCACCATGGCACGACTTGCAATGTTTGATGTAGTGCATTTTGCCGATTTTAACCAGCCCCTCATCCCCTTTATGAGCATTTTGCATGGTTTTATACTTCTCAGGAACGTTCCAGGGACCTCCATCCTTTTTGTCCTGTACAGTTGCGAAAGACAATAACAAACCTGTCGTAATCACAACCATTAGTAATGCGAATAAATTGGTGTACTTTTTCATAATCAACAATTTTAAATGTCCGGTCTAAAAGCTCCACAAACGGGTAATTGTAAAGCCGATAGCAAAATTATCTTTATCTATTTTATTGAAATTGTTCATCAGGTTATCCTGTGGCACAAGGCCTGTTGAATTCCCCATGAAAATCTGGAAAGCGTGAGTGCTGGTCGAAA
Organism: Mangrovibacterium sp.; assembly: GCA_050178015.1. GTDB lineage: Bacteria > Bacteroidota > Bacteroidia > Bacteroidales > Prolixibacteraceae > Gaoshiqia. The sequence goes on along the minus strand of JBFXGM010000025.1, from coordinate 61,040 downwards.
CCTCATAACCAAACGTAAGCCCCGGTTTGGGATGATTGTCCCATTCCGGCCGTTGCTCCGATATTTTATCAATTTTCAACGGAGCATCATACGTACAGATGATCGATCCTTGCGGGCGAACTTTAATCCGACCGTTTACATGCAAGCCAATCCGGTCGTGATCATGTTCTGCAGGCGCCGAGTTGGCATGCGCAAAACTGACCGCTCCCTGAACCGACAACCAATCAGTAACTTTGCGACCAACAATCAATTGACTGAAATAAGAAATCCGGTCGGAAAATTCGTAGGCAGTTCCAAATGTTTCGTCAGACCTGCCATCCAGTGCCAGGTTACCGTACACCGTCACAAATACCGGAACCGTGTTGTTTCGGGTTTGCTCCAATATTGTCCACTTGGCGTTAAAATCATTGCACATGTTCTTTTTGGAGATTCCCCAGCCAACCTGCACATTGTTGGCCACCACGTAATTCACCCCTAACCGGATATTGTTGGATGGGGCATAAATCCCCCATAAATCGGAATGGCCATTTGATATATCGCCAAACTTATGCTGAATGACCAGTTCCAGCGTTTTGACGGTGGGTATGTATGAAGTTTGGTTGTCGATCAACATACCGCTCTCCCAGGCAAATCGAACCGGTTTATCCTTTACTTTGGGCTGAGGGGCCGTTTCGTCCTGCGCCCACAAGTTCAAGCTAACCAGCAGACCTAATACAACATATATTAACGCTTTCTTCATGCTTTTAGGTTCTATAGATAATCACTAATTGTTTTTTGCCCCTTCGGTGATCCAGGTCAACATCAACTGGCCTTCGGCTACTGTATATTGTTTGTGCTTGTGTGTCGAAGCCCCGTTTTTCACAAATGAATAGATTTTGCTTTGCTCCGGGCTCGAAACATCGATATACTTGCTTGTATATATGCTTTGGTAGGCATTGGCTGTCGTTAGATCGGGCTTGGTGCCGCCGGTTTTGTGGCACGAGGCGCAATTGGTGCTAAAAATGGGCAGTACCTGAGTCGAGAAGCTAACCGTTTCTTCGCCATTTCCACCACCATTATCTACGGGAGGAACCTCTTCGGGCACAATAAAATTATACTCGCAAGCGCCAAATAGAAATCCAATGACGAAAATCAGACAGAATATTTTCATTTTTTTCATTTCAGGCAAAAATTATGAATTTAAGACCCCCTGTTGGCAGGAGCTTCCCGGACATAAACGAGCTACTACTGCAGCGCTTCGATAGAATTTGTCAAAAGAGCCTTGATATATGCCGGATTATGTACCCCCATACTGCGATCTTCCTCGACAGTTTTCCAGTTGTAAACTGCACCGGCAACTTCTATCGGGTAGGTACCGGCAACGATTGCCTTTGCATCAGTCAGAGCTCCTTTTTCGATAAGTAATTCAGCCAGTTCTTCCATCAGGTCATGAACTTCGGTTTGAACACTGTTTACATTGAAGTTGTCTATCGTACCATGACAATCGGTGCACGAAGCGAGGCTTGCTTTAAAAGTATGGTCCCCCTCATGCATATGACAGGTGACACAAGCATTTGTGCTTTTGCGGTGAGGGTGCGACTTGGTTCCTGGATATTGCACCCCTCCGGCCAGCTCATATCCGCCAACCCCTTCCAGAAGATTACCTTGCGGACCATGATGCGGACCAAAACGATAATTGGCAATACTGTAATTCCGATCGGCATCAGGCGCCAACGCCGGACTTACCGGGCGCGACTGGTGACAATTTACACACATATTTGATGAATTCTGAAAGTCGAGAACTTTTGTTGGATCATCATACATGATCATCTTTACGGCAGCGTTTGTCCGCAAAGCATAGTCGGGGCCGTCATTTTCAAAGTCGAAGCTGTTGTGATTGGTGTGGCAGGTTGCACAGCTGATGGAGCTCGCGTCAGAGATAGCCACCGGAGCAACTCCCGGGTTATTGATTGAGTTTACAAAACCTTCGTGTGAATGACAAGGGGCACAGCTTGCGGTAGAGCTACGGGCTGCAGTTGCTCCGATTCCGTGCTTGGAAACAGCCCAGGCAGAGGTAATGGCGTCGCGTGTGGTTAGGTTGTGGCAAGCTACGCAGGATACGATTCCATCCTGACCATCCTGCCCGTCAACTCCATCCACCCCATCTTTTCCGTTGGCACCATCAAGTCCCGGAGGTCCTTCTTTTACACAAGATGGCAGCATAAATAGCACCAGGGCTATAACGGCCAACAATCGGAGTATTTCTCTGATTTTCATAAGCTTTAGATTTAATACGGTCAATAATTCAGGAAAAACAATTCAGTTGTTTTTTATTACCCTAAAAATAGAATTGGATCGTATTAAACCCGGAATGAGCGGTATGACATATGACGAGAAGAAAGTTGATATATATCAATCAACCGTTTTTGCTGATCAACATCAAGTCGTCTTCCTTCACAATTTCAATTTGGCGTTTATTTTGACGGACAATGCCTGACAATTCAAGTTCCTTTAAACTACGGATAAAACTTTCTTTGGTCATTCCCGACATTTCGGCTAGCTCCTGCTTGTTTAGGTTGCAGTTGAAAGGATTGGCTTGGTAGATGTTGTTTTTCAGGTAGAGTAAGGTATCTGCAACCCGGCCAGGCATATATTTCTGCGTCAGGCCAACCAGTGTATTGAGCATCTGGATGTTCTGCTTGTTGTTATATTTTAGCAATTCGTATGAAAAACGACTGTTTCGTTCAATCAACTGCTGAAGTTTTGACGAATCGATGAAACAACATTCCACCCGTGTGATGGCCGTAACCGTAAAATGACGGATATCATCGCTTACAACGCCTCCGGCTGTCACCAAGCTATGTGAAGACACCAGCCTGAGGATTACATTTTTCCCTTTCATGCTTTCGGCAACCACCTTGGCCATACCTTCTTTTATACAGACAAAGTAAGTAGATGATGTATTTTGCTTGATGATCGTTTCTCCGGAATTAAAAATGATGCTCTGCTTGCAAGCCGTCAGATACTCAAGCTCATCAGCAGTCAAGGTCTTGAAAATAGAAGCTTCCTCCTCCGGAAAACATTTTAAACAACAAGCCCTTTTACAATTGGCACATTCTCTATTGATAGAATCGTCAAACATCTTCTTCTTTCATTTATGTAAAAAATTACATTTCTGCATGAGTAGATATTAATATCCTTGTAAACATACAGATATTTCCGGCTTATCAAATCGATAGGATTGCATATGAAACCACAATCACGAATATTAAACTGAAAGCCAAACAATTAAAACAAACAAAAAGAAAAGATGTTTTAAATCATTATTATTTCCGGCCATAAACCCGGACGAGAAATAGCTCCCGGTTTTTTCCGTCAGTTTGTGAGGAAATCAAAGACATCGCTCATTTTACCCGACGGACTGCCTTTGTAAAACTCGGTATAACCACAGGCTGAACACGACACCGCTGTAAAACGCCTGTTTTGAATGTTGAAGAACCGGGTAAAACCGTCACCGGTAGAACGGATTCGGTCCACTTCAACTTTTCGCCCGCCACACTTGGGGCATTGATACGTCTGTTTCATGATAAATTTACTTAATCGGTTGTTGAATTTTCTTCATTTTTTGAGGAACCGGGTTTTCTCCCGGCATCTTTCAACGCCTGGTGGATGATCCACTCCAGCTGTCCGTTGATGCTCCGGAATTCATCGGCAGCCCAACGCTCCAGCGCCTCATAATCCTTCGGATCCAATCGTAAAACAAATGATTTTTTCCCTGCCATCTTTCAATCCTCACCAAGGCTTTCGGCGTATTGCTTTTCACCAGTTGCTTTCAATAGCACCTACCTTATTTTATTATTGCAGTTTTCATTTTTACTTGTTGCCCTTATCCAAACATGCGCCCCAAAAGATAACCGGCTGCAACAAGAACCAAAAGGATCAGGTATGATTCTGCTTTGGCAAAATTCAGGGTCCAGCCCAAAAACCGGTTTCGTTTGGGAAGTATCACCCGGTAATCTTTCGGGTTGAAATAAAAGATGCCCCAGATGTAATTATCCGGATCGTTTCGCATGTTGTCGAGCTCGCGATCATTTTCCAATCTTTTCATGGCAACTTCCTTAAAAGTTAATAGATACTGCCCGTGTTCACTACCGGACTTACCTCTTTATCACCGCATAAAACAACCATCAGGTTGCTTACCATCGTAGCTTTTTTATCCTCATCCAGCACAACAATTTCTTTCTTGCTCAATTCGTCCAAGGCCATTTCGACCATACTGACCGCACCTTCTACAATTTTGAAACGGGCAGCAACAATGGCAGTTGCCTGCTGTCGTTTTAGCATGGCCTGGGCAATTTCCTGTGCATAGGCCAGATAGTTTATACGTGCCTCCATTACTTCAATTCCGGCGATAGCCAGGCGTTCGGTCACTTCACGCTCAAGCTCCTCGTTAACCTCCTCGCCACCACTACGCAGGGTAATCTCGGCCGCTTCATCTTCAAAATTATCGTAAGGGTAAAGCCCGGCCAATTTTCGGATCGCTGCTTCAGTCTGAATATCGACAAAGTGTTCATAGTCATTTACATCAAAAGCAGCCTTAAAAGTATTGCTCACCCGCCAAACCAACACAACACCAATCATGACAGGATTGCCGATTTTATCATTTACCTTAATTGGTTCACTGTCCAGGTTACGCGCCCGCAGCGAGATTTTCTTCTTGCTGAGCAGCGGATTGGCCCAAAAAAATCCATTCTTCTTGATCGTTCCTTTGTATTCACCAAATAGCACAAGCACCAAGCTCTCGTTCGGATTGACAATCACAAAGCCAAGCGCACAAAAAACAAAAACCAGGATTAGAATAGCCGAAGGCAGTACCAGTCCGCGCATGAAACCCAAAAATGAAAGCACCAAAAAGATAAATTCAAGTACCAAAAACAAGTAACCCGATTTTGCAGCATAAGACCTTTCCATAACATCCGATTTTAATTCATATTAATATCAAATTGATATCACTAAATAACGAAAAAAAAGCATCTTTGTCAAGATGCTCTGCAATATAAAAACAGGTGTGTTTTAGTTGAAATTCATTTCAACATATCCAACAGTGCTGGTCTTTACTGCATCGTAGGATTTCGCAAAATTTATGATTTCAGCAAGTACCTTCTTCGATGGTATATTTTCATTCTTATCCGGTACCTTCTTCATCCCTGTTCCCTCCATAATTTGTTCCGAATTCAATTCCCATCCTGCGGCTTCCTGTTGTAATGCACGTAAAAAATAACTCAAGGTATAATTTTCGTTCATAGGCACTGAATATTAACGTTAAACATCAACATTCAAACGCCGGTACGAAAATTATATTGCCCCTCAAGAAGCCTAAATTTTTGTGAGTATCAGGTTGTTCTTCTCGATAATCTTGCGCAGGTTGATCAGCGCATACCGCATACGTCCCAAAGCTGTATTGATGCTTACATCGGTACGTTCCGCAATTTCTTTGAAACTAAGGCCCAGGTAATGGCGCATAATGATTACCTGCCGCTGGTCATCGGGCAGCTCATCGATCAACCGACGAATATCGGACCGAATTTGCTCAAAAACCAACTGGTCCTCAATATTGTCATCCGAAAAGCGGGGCGAATTGAACAGATCGTATTCCGAATCTTCGTTGGAAGTAGTATTCTGTAACTTTTCCTTGCGAAAATGGTCAATAATCAAGTTGTGAGCAATCCGGAGTACCCAGGAAACGAACTTTCCGTTCTCGGTGTATTTTCCGGTTTTCAGTGAACGAATCACCTTAATAAAAGTGTCCTGAAAAATATCCTCGGCCAACTGCTGATTCTTGACAATTAAAACGATGTAGGTAAAAACCCGGTTTTGATGACGACCGACAAGCGTTTCGATTGCTGACTGGTCGCCATTGATAAATTGCTGAACGAGCAAATTATCATCAGAAGTGATTGTGCTGAACATTACTTTCTATTTAGTTTTTTAAAACAAAAAAGTAAAATTCGTCTATAGGCAACCGGTTTTTAGAATGAGTAAAAGTATTTCTTAATTTTGCACGAGGTAAATTTCACTGATTTTTGGTTGAAATGCAAATTTGCCTGATTAAAAAATTCACATTTTCATGACAAAAGACAGCTCTGCGGCTAACAACATCCATATAAAAGGAGCCCGCGTACACAATCTGAAGAACATCGAGCTGAAAATCCCGCGCAACAAACTAATTGTTGTCACCGGACTTTCAGGCTCGGGAAAATCGTCGCTGGCCTTCGATACCCTGTATGCCGAAGGACAACGTCGTTACGTGGAAAGCCTTTCCTCTTATGCCCGGCAGTTCCTGGGCCGGATCAATAAACCAGAGGTCGATTTTATCAAAGGGATTCCGCCAGCCATTGCCATCGAGCAAAAGGTGAACACCCGCAACCCGCGCTCCACCGTGGGCACATCAACCGAAATTTACGATTACCTGAAATTGCTTTATGCCCGCATTGGCAAGACGATCTCGCCTATTTCAGGAAAAGAAGTGAGGCGCCACCAGGTTGGCGATGTGGTAGATTTCATCTGCTCGTTCCCGGAAGAAACCCGATTGCTGATCAGTTCACCGCTTCGTGCGAAAAACGGCCGGTCAATTCTTGAAGAAGCGGAGCTGCTGCTGCAACAAGGATTTTCGCGTATCGAAACACCCAACGGCATTCAACGAATCGACGAACTGCTAACCGAAAATCCCGACGATTTTTGCTCCGGCAGCTGCAACCTGGTTGTTGACCGCTTACAGGCCAGTCGCGACGAAGATAACGTCAGCCGTATGGCCGATTCGGTGCAGACCGCATTTTTTGAAGGACACGGCGAATGTCTGATCAAAATTTACCAGGGAGAACAGGTGTTGGAAGAGAAATTTTCGAATCTTTTTGAAGCCGACGGAATGGCATTTGAAGAGCCGACGGAGCACATGTTCAGCTTCAACAACCCGGTTGGGGCATGCCCTACCTGCGAGGGATACGGAAAAGTAATCGGTATCGACGAGGACCTCGTCATCCCAAACAAAGCCCTGTCGGTTTATCAGGATGCCGTGGCCTGTTGGAAAGGCGAAAGCATGAAACTCTGGAAAGACCATCTGATTCAAAACGCGTCCCGCTTCGGGTTCCCGATCCACAAGCCTTACTATGAACTTGGTCCCGAACAGCAACGCCTGCTTTGGAAGGGGAATGCCCATTTCAAAGGGATTGATGCCTTTTTCAAAATGCTGGAAGAAAAAAGCTACAAAATTCAGTACCGGGTAATGCTGGCCCGGTACCGGGGAAAAACCACTTGCCCCGATTGCCGGGGAACGCGCTTAAAAAAAGAAGCCGGTTATGTGCAGGTGGCCAATACAACGCTTCAGGATTTGGTGCTAATGCCCGTAAACGAGTTACGTGAATTTTTCAGCCACATGAAACTAAGCGAACATGAACTGAAAATCGCGCGCCGTATTTTGATTGAAATCACCAGCCGGCTGAATTTTCTATGCGATGTCGGATTAGGTTACCTGACCCTAAACCGGTTGTCGTCAACGCTCTCCGGTGGCGAATCGCAGCGGATCAACCTGGCCACATCGCTGGGATCTAGCCTGGTTGGATCGCTGTACATTTTAGATGAACCCAGCATTGGGCTGCATCCGAAGGATACCGAACGGCTGATCGAGGTACTCCGAAAGCTTCAAAAAATAGGCAACACCGTTTTGGTAGTCGAACACGATGAAGAAATTATCCGCGCGGCTGACGAAATTATCGACATTGGCCCCAAAGCAGGGGTACACGGTGGCGAACTGGTTTTTCAAGGCGACCACAAACAGTTGCTCACTGCAAAAAATAGCCTGACAGCTGACTACCTGAACGGCACCCGCAAAATTGAAACGCCGCCTGTCCGCCGTAAATGGACCGATTTCATTGAAGTGATCGGAGCACGCGAAAACAACCTGAGAAATATTACGGTTAAATTTCCGCTAAACACCATTACTGCGGTAACCGGGGTCAGTGGCTCCGGAAAATCCACCTTGGTCAGCAAAATATTATACCCCGGGGTAGCCAAGCTTTTTGGCGGGTTCAGTGAAAAAACCGGCCAGCACGATGCCATCAAGGGCGATATTAACCGGTTGACTGCCGTTGAATTTGTTGACCAGAACCCGATTGGAAAATCATCCCGTTCCAACCCGGTGACTTACCTGAAAGCCTACGACGAAATCCGGAAATTGTATGCCGATTTGCCGGCATCAAAATACCAGGGCTTCAAACCGTCACATTTTTCCTTCAACGTGGATGGCGGACGTTGCGAAGAATGCCAGGGCGAAGGCGAAATCAATGTCGAAATGCAATTTATGGCGGATGTACACCTGGTTTGCGAAGGCTGCCAGGGCAAACGGTTCAAAGAGGAAATTCTGGAGGTAGAATACCGCGGAAAAAGCATTTACGATGTGCTGGAAATGACCGTGAACCAAGCGATCGAATTCTTCGGACACGGGAAAAGCTCAACCGAAAAGAAAGTGGCCAAAAAGCTGCAACCCTTGCAGGATGTTGGCTTGGGCTACGTAAAACTTGGACAGAGTTCTTCCACTTTATCGGGCGGCGAGAGTCAACGCGTAAAGTTGGCAGCCTTCCTGGCCAAAGAGAAAGACTCTCCCACCCTTTTCATTTTTGACGAACCAACAACTGGTTTGCACTTTCACGACATCAACAAATTACTGGTGTCCTTCAATGCGCTGATTTCCCGCGGGCACAGCATCATTATCATCGAGCACAACCTGGACGTGATCAAATCGGCCGACTGGGTGATCGACCTGGGGCCTGATGGCGGGAAAAACGGCGGGCAGGTCATCTTTGAAGGCAAGCCGGAAGACTTGGCCAAATCGGCAGAATCATTTACGGGCAACGCACTGGCAAGCAAACTATAACGCAAGCCATGCAACTATTTTGAACGGTTATTCGTGCGGATGCCCTAAAAACCTGTATCTTTACCCGAAAATGAGAAAAAAGATCGTGTTGATTGAGCTGAAACAACTTGAATCTACTCCTTTAACCCGTCTTGTTATTTTAAATCGACATACATGAATTTTAACAAACACACCTTTCACATCCCGGTTATGGGACTGGGATATACTGTTGACACTCCCGTGAAAGTGGCCCATCTGGGCATATCATCGGTAATCTCTATTGTGGATGATTTCCTGATCGAAAAAATGCGCGAGTTCTACAGCCAAAAATTCGACCTTCCGTTCAAGGAAATACCCAACAAAGTTGAGGATTTCCGGGCCAAACGGATCACGGCCTACCTGAATATGGTGGACAAGCTTGTTCATGATAAATATGAAGAGCTCATCAATAATTTCCACCAAAAAGGAAACGAACTGGAGAAATATTTCGACTTGCTGCCCGACGCCAAAAGTATCCGCGAGAAGTTCAACCAAGCCCTGGAAAGCAAAAACCTGACTGATGCAAAAAACTGGCTGCGTTCGAACCTGACAAAGGGTAGCATTGATGTAAACATCATGACGAAGTTGGACAAGGTAAATTACAAAGACAAAGAGGCCCTGCCATCTGAATTTAACGATGCTCATGCAGCCCTGCGTGGATTTGCGAACAGCACCTTATCGTCGTCACTGGTTCTTTCGGCCGGCATGAACCCGCGCCTGTACAGTTACATCGAAAACTTCGAAGATTTCTATCCGGATGAAAATGGTCAGCTGAAAAAGAAAATCACCCTGAAAGTGAGTGATTTCCGTTCGGCTATGGTGCAAGGCCGCTTTTTGGGGCAAAAAGGGATTTGGGTTTCCGAATACCGTGTTGAATCGGGATTGAATTGCGGCGGCCACGCGTTTGCTACCCAAGGCTATTTGCTGGGGCCGATTTTGGATGAATTCCGCGAAAAACGGCAGGAATTGCTGGACTCGACCTTTGCGGTTTACCAAAAAGCCCTCGAGAAGAAAGGCAAAACGGTTGTGCAACAAGCCCCCGAAATGAAAATTACGGCACAAGGTGGAGTCGGGACAAACGAAGAGCACAACTTCCTGCTCGATGAATATCAACTGGACAGCATTGGCTGGGGAAGCCCGTTCATGCTGGTACCCGAAGCCTGCAACATTGACTCGGAAAGCCTGGAATTGCTCCGAAATGCGGGCGAGGACGATGTTTACCTGAGCGATGCATCGCCACTGGGCGTTCATTTCAATAATGTACGCGGCACCAGTCAGCAAGTGCAGATTCAGAAATATCTCAACGATGGCAAGCCGGGTTTCCCGTGCACCAAACGTTACCTGGTTTTTAACACCGAATATACCGAACAGCCTATTTGTACGGCATCACGGCAATACCTGAAGAAAAAGATCAGTGAAGTGGAAGGAAGCGGACTTTCGGCTGAAGAACAGCAAAAACAAATCGACCTGCTCACCCAAAAAGAATGCTTGTGTGAAGGGTTGACCAACTCGACTTACCTGGCCAACGGTATCACACCCGACAGCAAGCGCACCGGAGTGAGCATTTGCCCCGGGCCCAACATTGCCTACTTCAACCAAGTGGTTACGCTGAAGGAGATGATTAACCACATTTACGGCAAAGTAAATTTGCTGAAAGGGGTGAAACGCCCGAACCTGTTCCTGAAAGAACTGAAAATGTATGTGGATTACCTGGAGAATAAACTGGCCGATCTGGGCCAAAGCCAGGATGAAAAACAGTTTTCGTATTACCGCGCTTTCCGAAAAAACATGCAGGATGGCATTTCCTATTACAAGCAGCTGTTTAACAAATATGACAACAAATTGCAGGAAATGAAGAAAGATGCACTGGTTGAACTGGAAAACTTCAACAAAAAACTGGAAAGCTTAAAAATCTAAAAAACAGACGAATAGTTACTGATCAAAAAATCATCCTGAATGACAGGATGATTTTTTTTTACCCCAAAGTTCCTTTGGCAGACAACTTTCGCCATTCGCGCGACATAAAATACGTGACAATCATGGCCGAGCAAGCATCCGAAATGGGCATCGCCATCCAAATCCCGTTCAATTCGAAGAAATTTGGAAGAACATATAACAGTGGGATTAGCACGATAACCTGCCGCAACAGCGTTAACAAGGTGGCGATTTTTGCTTTCCCCACCGACTGGAAAAAGTTTCCGGCCACCACCTGGAACCCGACTAACGGAAGGGCCAGCAAACCCAAACGTAGTCCCTGGCTGCCAATAGCAAGCAATTCCGGATCTTCTGCATTGAAGGAACGGACAATCAGGCTGGGCGCTGCTTGCACTCCTGCAAAAAAAGCAATCGAAATCAGGGTGGCCGCAACCATGGAAATGCGAAGCACTTCTTTCACCCGGGCATATTGGTTTGCCCCGTAATTAAACCCGATGATGGGCTGCGAAGCCATGTTGATGGCCACAATGGTCATAACGATGAGGGTAAGCACCGAGTTGACAATTCCCATAGCGCCCACCGCCAAGTCACCACCAAACCGGATCAGCTTGGTATTGATCAGTCCCTGGACCACTGAATTGGCAATCTGCATAAAAAACGGGGCCATCCCGATTGCGAGGATCTCTTTGATGATTTGAAGATCGAGCTTGAAATACTGCGTCCGTATTTTAACGACCGACCGGTTACTGCGAAAATGCAACAACACCCAAACAGACAATACCATCATGGAAATTACCGTGGCATAAGCCGCCCCCTTCACCCCCATATCCAACCAGAAAATAAAAATCGGATCCAGCACTATGTTGGTACCCGCGCTAATCAGCATGGAATACATGGCGATGCGGGCATTCCCTTCGGAACGGATGACATTGTTCAGCGAAAAGCCAACGACCTGGAAAATAACGCCAACCAGGATAATATCGAGATAATCGTTCGCAAATCCTACTGTTTCGGGCGTTGCTCCAAACATGGCCAGCATGGGGCCTTTAATCAAAAAACCGATCAGCGTGATCAGGCCCGAAGCGGCAATCATCAACATGAAACTATTGCCCAAAACATGTTCAGCCTTGGCCATGTCGCGTCGGCCCATATTGATAGAAACCAGCACACTGGCGCCAATCCCGATCAACATGCCGAAAGCCATCATGATCAACATCACCGGAAAAATGACCGAGATTCCGCTCAACGCAAGCGCTCCGACCCCCTGACCGATAAAAATACGATCAACAATATTGTAAAGTGCGTTGACTAAAACCCCGATAAAAGCCGGGATGAAATATTTTAGCATCAGGCGGGCCACCGCCGACTCGCCCAACTCTTTTGTTCTGTCCATGAAAATTGTTTGCACAAAAGTAAACATTCAACAAAACCCCAACCTAAACAGCTTTTAAATAGTTCTGAAAATATTACTTTTACCGTCCAAAGCAAACCGAACATGACAAACGAAGCATCCAAAAAACTCAATAAAGAAATCATTAGCAATTTACAATCGAATGATTCCGAGCTGGTTTCTAAAACGATCAACCAGTTAAGCGAAACAGGGAATTCAGCCTATATTCCGTTATTGATTGAATTACTTCACAGTACCGGCAACCAGGAAATCAAGAAACAGATTACCCGCCTGCTGGCCGAACTGAAGCACACTGATGCCATCCCGCTTATCATCGATGCCATTCAGAACAAGCACTATGTCAACGAACTGCCATACCTGGTTTCGGCTTGTTGGGAAAACGGAATGGATTTCAGCGCTCACCTGCCTTTGTTTATCGATCTGGTCATCGAAAATGACTTTATGGTGGCTTTTGAGGCCCACACCGTCATCACCAACATGACCGGCAGAATCTCGAAAGCCACTTGCGAACAGGAAAGCCGCAAAATAAAAGAAGCCATCCCTACGGCCGGGGAAGAGAAGAAAAATCTATTGCTCGACTTACTCGATTTTCTGCCTGTATTGGAAGAAGGGATTGCCCCGCAGCAGTTTTAAACCACAAAATGATGAATCAAAAAGTACTTATTTTGATTATAGAAGATGAAACCGAACTACGTTTAGGGATCACCGAAATGCTCGAACTGGAAGGTTTCCGGGTAAAATCTGCAGAAAATGGACAAACCGGACTGGAAATTGCCTGCCGTGAAAAACCAGACCTGATTTTATGCGATATCCTGATGCCGGACATGAATGGCTGGGAAGTGCTGGAAAACTGGAAAAACCGAAACACAGATAACCACACCCAATTCATACTGATAACCGCATTGGGAGAAAGACAGCATTTCCGAAGGGGAATGGAGCAAGGCGCAGATGATTACCTCACCAAACCCTTTACCCGAATAGAACTGTTGGCAGCCATTTCCTCCCAACTGAAAAAAAAGGCTACACAGCAGGCTTTGACTGAAAAATCAGTCAGAGAAATAGAAGCCGATCTTGCCATAAAAATACAGGAACTGGAAAATCTGCTTCTCACCCGGGAAAATGAAATCAAACAGGCATTTGAACAAAACAATACACTAAAGGAACGGCTGGAAAAACATGAGGAAGAGCTGATACTAGAATCCCTCAACACGATAGAGATCAGTAATACGATCCATTCCATTAACGATACCATTCGGCATGAACTTTCACACAACAACTTGTCTGAAACCGACCGTAATATTTTGCTAAAACTAAAAAGCCAAATTAAAACAAAAACATTGCTTACGGATAACTGGGCCATCTTTCAGCTCAAGTTTAACCAAACTTATCCTCATTTTATTTCCCGGTTCACAAGTCATTACACCAATCTCACCCAATATGATCTGGTAATTGTATCTGCTATGATAACCGGATTGAACACCAACCAATTAGCTGATTTGCTAAATATATCCGCTGACAGTGTCAGAAAAAGCCGGTTCAGGCTGAAGAAGAAACTCGGACTAGCGAAAAAGGATGATCTTCTTACCTTTATCCACACTTATAATTTGCCGCCACAACTGGAACCCATAAGCTGAGGGCCTACCTCGCAATACCAACACGCTATGTCCGGGGAACGCTTACAATCCGAGTACATAATTACAAATTAGCCACACGTTTCAAGAATCTTAATCCCGGAAACTGTCAACATTTTGTACACGCCTCAAAAATAAAACCTACCTCTTTTTCTTTTACATTTGAGGTAGCTTAAAATCGCAATTAGTCCTGTTTTGTTATTTTGAAATGATCTTCCCAAGATCGCGACCATTAAAAACAAAACAACACCAAACCCCGGCAGAGGTCGGGGTTTATGATTTAAAATCAAGAACAGCCGGAAAATTAAAGCAAGATCGATAATGCTGAAATTTTGAAAATCACATCAGCATCTTTGTATAGGTCAATGCCCCCTCTTTTAATACTGATAAACATTCTGCAGCTTCCATTCCAAGGACCGATTTCCGTATAGCTTCGATATAGGTTCCGTAAACTTTCCGTATAGGCTCCGTATAGCGCCCGTATAGCTTCCGTATAGAAACAGTATAGGCTCCGTATAGCCGCCATATTTTTAATATCATCGATTAAATCGATCGGTGCGCTGGATGTCCCGAGCTTATTGACTTTTAGCGGATCCGGATTTGGCTGCTTCATAATTGCCATGTTAACTATAATGCGCTGTATTTTTTAATATTCTGTATTTTGCCTCTTGTTCTTTAATTTGGACCTGCAGGGGAATTGCGTAATTGCAATAGACAGACATTCTGTTTGTTATGATTTTACTACCAGGTTTATGGTTTACCAAATTGGTAAACTTTTTTCCTGACTTCTGACGGTTAGTGCGGGAACAAATTCCATTTTGGGATGATGGGTGCCTATTGGCTTTTGATAATATCCTTTTTTGGAGCCCTATACGTAAAAATTTCTTTGGTCCGGTTATCCTGAATGTGGGGCTCGGTGGTATATTGATACCACCTGCCTATAAAACTTTTCAGGCAACATGATCTTTTGTTAAACTAGACGATTTATCCAATAACCCACTCTCACCATAATGAGGTGGTATAAAACCCAATTCTCGGCAGTTTACCATACGCTATAAATTAAAGGACACTAACCTCCTCGAGGTCAGTGTCCAAAAAAACACTTAAACTAATTGCATTAATGCATTATTAATTCACCTGTAAATGCCGACAAAAACATCTACATTACTTCAAAAGTACTCTATTCAATCAATTTGAGAAAGAGACATTATATAGACAGCCAGCTTCATCAATATATCAGCACGATCAAAAAAATCATGGTCCCGGCTGTGCGTGTCCATAATTAGTCTATTGTCCAAACTAATGGATATCAGTATTTTTACTTTTAAAGTAACCAATAATTTTTTCAGTAATATTTAAACTAGAATTCGTCACTCAATAAGTTTATTGCACAAATTAATAACGATATTAATTTTAATATATGACTACATTCCAATATGTAACTAAGGCACATGAAAAATATCTTTCGAGCCCATACAGTCACCTTCATCTCTCATACCGACAACAATTGGATTATGTACTAAAAGTAAAAGAGATGAGCAAAATACCCAAAGTATTCCTACGGGTTAAAAAAGACATTCTCATCCTGGACAATCTTTCCTTTCAGGAGAATAGCAAAAACGTTGAGAGAGAACTTGGTAGTCCATTCTATGTTTATCGAAAAAAAAGTTCATCCGATCTTGTTACCATTTTCACTTACGGATTAAAATCCGGAGACCCCAAAGCAAAATTTCAACTTTATTTTCACGATGACCGGCTCGTATTTTGCTTGGTTCAATTACACAGTCATACTTTCAAACACGCGGAAATAAACAGTTATATCTATCAAAAATTTGATCTGCCGTATTTCAACATTCTGACCGATGTTATTCTTGACAAACACAAGAATTTTATCGAATTTTTTGCCACACCGGGAGAAATAATCATGTGTTACTCATCCCTTGATTGGAAAACTCTCTCGCACATGGAATAAAAAACTTCCGAAAGATATGGCTACAAAATATATCCACAATTTGTCCACAAGATCTTTTCAAAAAATACAAATTAAAATAGTTTCTTTGAACGTGGATAACTTTTTTTCATAGACTGGTGTTATCGTACAATAGAGAAAGTTTATTCGATAGGGTGTTGATTGTCTTTCTCTCGGAAGATTCACAGTTGAAAAAACCCTGGCAGAGTCCAGGGTTTTAATTTTTTGTATGAATTCAATATCCTTCTGTAAACTGACGATCGGGTTATACCTGGCAGAGCCAACCATATATCTCTACCACTGGTTCAAATCCAAACAATTATTGGCCGGAAAATATTCACACTCCTTCGGAATGTTAAAAAGCCAGATTTACTTTCAGGGCGAAGTACCATGTTTATTTTATCAGTTGCAGTCCTTGGTTTGCTGATTCATCGTCAGGATTATGTAGCTTAACTTTATTGAACAGTACTTTTGCGTGATTATAATTTCCGGTAAAATAACAAGTCCACCCAAGCATAAGCAACCCGTCATAGTCGAACGGATACAAATCGACAACTTTTTTGAAAAGAGGTAATGCTTTATCGTAGCTTCGTCGTTCGTAATACACCATGCCCAACCGAAACATCGCGACAGTGTTATTTGGGTTATTTTCCAGAATGTATGCATAAATTTCAACTACTTCGTTCCAATATCCCTGTGCTGTTTTGGGTAGAATCAGACCATTTCGGGCTTCCTCTGAATAGGGCTTTAATTGCAGTGCACGCGAATAATATGTTACAGATTCATCAAACCTTCCTGAAAGATAATATAACCAGCCCAACCGCAAGTTGATTTCATAAGATGACCGATCATATACCTGTTTCATCACATCAATCGAAGCCAGATAACTTTTTGCACCCTCCAACTGATAACTCTGGGCAAATGCCTGTTCCAGTTTTTCCTGATTTACCTGAGCCTTGGATGTCGAAACGACGAACAATAAGATCATCAAGGTAATTGTTTTTTTTAAAAATTCCATGCTATTCCAGCTGTTAAAGTATGTTTTGTATAGGTGTAATTAACTGAATTAGTCCGAATCATATCGGTATAAACCCAGTATGTTTCGGTCATGTCCTGTAGGACATAGCGCAACGCGAACTGGTATTTTTTACCAGCAGGAAAGAAAATGCTTCCTGAAAATTTTTGTTTTGTCGATCCCGGAAAATTGTACACCAGATATCCTGCATATTCGATAAAATTTTCCATTCTTCCATTCTGGTATGAACCGTAAAAATGGACAGGTCCAAGCTGCAATCCTCCTGATATCCCAAATGTATTATAAGTCAACTCGTTGTTGGTATTGCCTTTTAAGTAGATGCGTGGTGTAAAATAGAAATTTAAGTTCGACAGCGGGTAAACGGTTAGCCATGCAGATAGTTGAGTGAAATTTTCATCGTTTATCCCGGCCAGATTAATTTCAGCACCGGGAGAGAAATTCCCCCAATGGAACCAAGTTGCCGTCGAGAAAACAAAATCTGCATATTTATTCGTTGAAAGATAGAACGACATGGGTTCGTAATCCCCCATAATCAGATCATAGTTTCCCCATATCAAGGTGAATGATGGTGAAACATATAGCTTTTTGCCTAAAATAAAATGTGGATTTAAAAAATATTGCAGTTGGCTGATTTTTATCGGATAATTATATCCAACGCCCCAATCGGCGTGTTGCTCCTGGCTTTGGCTGATGTATTGCAAGTTATGATTCATATAAAAGCCAGGAGAAATACGGTGACTAAGGTCGAAAGATTCAAAATGATAATCTTTCAGGTAAAAAGCCTCTCCATAATTTTCCCCAACACCTACCTGCTGTCCGTGAGGTGAAGCAGTCGATGCATCGAAGCGGGGATTAAAACTATAACCTGCCTCTATGCCTACACGGGTAAGCTGGTTGCTGACATATCCTATCTTTTCTTTCATTTCCGGGAAGAAGCTTCCGGCTGTTTGGGAGGCTTCGGTAGCCCGTCCTCCAAATAGTAAACTATAGTAGAGATATTCCTGGAGCCAATCAAATGATTGGTCTCTTTTCCACGCTTTCAGGAACCAACCGGATGCCAAACGATATTTTTCCAGATTATAGTACGCAATTCCTGTACGAGCTTGCAAATAGAAAAAGTCAATCCCTTGTTGGCGAGCTTCTTCTGAATAGTTGATCAACTCCTTCCATTTTCCCTGTGAAAGTAATTCGTAAGAATGATGGTTTACCTCCGTATAATTGAGCTCCTGCTGTGCCTGGACACTCAGCAAAAGCAGGCTCAAAACAATTGTCAATCCAGTTCGTTTTTGCATAATATTTTCAGCTTAGTATTCTTGTTTTCTATGTACAGTTCAAAATCACCCTGACGCCTCACCTCAATCAGACTTCTATATTCGTCTATTTTTTTGCCGGCTATTTTTCGAACAATCGTTGCTTCCATTTTTACATGATCTGAAGCCAGGATATCGCTTTGATCTTTCATTATGAGGTGAAATTCTGCTTTCAAAAACAAATGAAGTGGAGCTACGAAATCCTGCAGGTACTTCAGGATACCGCTGAAAAGAAGATGAACCGGCAGCGAGTCACTAACCTGGCTGTTGGCCTGAAATCCAAACGGAATCTTAAAGAGCATAGCGTAAAACCAAAACAGCGGAGAATGGTTTTTACCGTTGAAGTTGGTAAAAAAGTGCATATCACCTGAATTATAGAGGTAAGCAGTTTCACCATTTTCCTCGCAACGAATAAAGGTATTGTTGTAAACATCAGTTCCAATAGTCCAGGTGTAAACATCTTCCGATTTTTCCCAAGTTGAATCCTTCGATTCCACTTCCACCGAAACAATCATTCGCTGGCCGGGGATAAAATGAAATGCATTTTGGAGCACTTCATTTTTTGTAGGATTGGCCAGCAACTGGCCTTTTTGCGGAAATTCAAATGATTTCAAAGAATAACCTGTTTCTCCTTTCAGCAAGTAGTGACCAAAAGGATAGTCGATGGTGGTAGATCCTACATATGGGTTAGCCTGGAACTGGACATGCAGATGCGGGTATGGTGAGCGGCCGGAGTTGCCACACCTTCCGATGAGTTGGCCTGCTTTGACCGAATCTCCTACTTTTATTTCCACTGACTGATATTGTAAGTGACTCATTTTTGAGTATAATGAATCGCTATGTTTTATGACTACAGTGTTACCCCAGTTCTCCCTGATGTTTACATCGCCAATGATATTGTCGGGAACATGGTTGATTACTTCGGCCACTGTGCCGGCAGCAGGGGCCAGCACGGCTTTCCCAAAACAATAATAATCTTCAGCATAATCGCCTGAGTTTTTAAACTGTTGCCCCTCGCGATTAACGATGATAAAATCCCACGCATGACGCCAGGCTCCTTTATGAGTATGTTCGCCGTTGTGCGCCTGGCTTACCATCCACTCGCCATAGAATGGCATAACTGCCGAGACTGGGTAGGCAGATGGAAAACGTTTCATATTTCCGGAGTAGAGATACAGGTTTTTTTCGGGCTTGCCCAACTGCACCGGCGTCTCAATTAAATGCAGAGGCCGTTGTTCCCGTAGTTTCAGAGCATACAAAAAGCTCAAAACAATTACATTAAAAGGCAATGAGTAGGGAGAAATCCGAAACAGAAGAAACACCTGCTGGGTGCTGATGGTTATCAAAACCACTGTTGGTAACAGCACGGTAATCCATCCAAAGCTTACTCTTCCGGGTACTAAGTAATATCCCCCCAATGCAATAGCCGTGAGAATATAATTAAATCCGATAAATGTATATCCCAAGGAGTCGAATTCGATGCCTACCATCTTATAAAACAAAAAGGCCACGGCATATCCCAGTACTGACAGCACAAAAGTAATGCGTGAGTAAATTAGCAGACCCAAGGCGATGATTATTCCTGCAAGCAGGTGGGATTGAAAAAAGATAGCCCCCAACGAATGAAAATAAATGCGGATAAAGGACGAACGAATACTGTTTTCAAGTAATTCGTAATAATCCACAAACACTTTCCCCCCAAAGGAGTACAGCTCGTTGTACACAAAAATACCCCGATCGCTCAGGTTCAAAGCGGTGAGGCTGTTGGCTGAAAGGGCCACAGTCCATATCATCAATAAAAAAGGCATGCTCAGAAAAGGAAGACCGTATTTACCCAACACTCCCTGAAAAACGACAGTTAGAAAAAAACAGCTTAGTGCCGTAACCCCTACCAAAACATAAACCTCGGGCGAAGGCTGATAATATAAACCTACCCCCAATCCTACCAACAAGGCATTGAAGCCGTATAGGCCGGACCGGATAAAATAGGTGTTGTACCCCAAACCCCAGGCCAGCGCATTTGCAATGAGTACAGCCATCAGTCCGCCAATACCTGCGCCGTAGTCAAAAAAACTAATGGCCACCAGGAATGCTGCCAAGGTTTTCGAGGTAGAAAAAAACACCTGCGAATAACTGTTCAACACCGAAAATAAAACATCTTTTCCGTTTGGTGTTTGGGGTATCATTTTATACAAACTTTTTATTTTTCGGCTTGACTTCTGCATGCTTCAGGGTTTCCAGATTTTCCTTCTTTCGGATGATATGGGGTTTGCCATTCAAATCAATCAGTATCACGTTGGGCCGGTACGTGATGAATTGCATCCACTGAGTAATGTTATAGGCGCCAACCCGTTCAATCACCAGTTGGTCGCCGGTTTTCACATGCGGAAAATTGATTGCCTCGCGAATAACGTCGATGTTCATACATAGCGGCCCATAGATGGTTGATTCTTCGAGATATTCAGATGCTGGTTTACTGGTGTAAATATTTAAGTTATACCAGAACGAGGTAAACAGCAGGTTCACCCCGGCATCGATAACCATGTTACGGCGACCATTGGATGAGCGTTTGTTGGCGATCACGGTGGTCAGCAGAAAGCCGGCATCGTCAATTAATGCACGTCCGGTTTCCAAAAACAGCGTGGGTAGGTTTCCATGTGGTATTTCTGATGATATCAGGGCATTGGTTATCGCGTCAGCATAATCATCAAACGATGGACACGTTTCAGCCCCGGGCATGTAGGCACCTTTTAAGGTATTCTTGGATGCAAACCCGCCCCCCAAATCGATATACTTTAGCCAATGGTTGAACTTCCGCTGAGTGGCCATAAACAAATTCGCCAATTTAGATGCTGCTATAGCGTAAGCCGAAGGAGTCATAATATAAGTTCCCAAATGGGTATGCAGGCCGATTAGCTCCAGATTTTCAGCCAGCATAATGCGGTTGATGGCGTTCCAGGCTTCACCGTTTTCGTAATTAAACCCAAACCTGTCCCACATTGGATAAATGCCGGCATCCATATTAACCCGAATGGCAACCCGGGCCGTTTTATCTAATTTTCGGGTGATTTCCATCAGCAGGTACAGTTCATCAAAATGGTCGATATGGATGCAGGCTTTGTGGTTGACAGCCAGTGCCAGATCATCAGCTGATTTTTCGGGTCCATTAAACAGAATTTGTGAACCACTGACCCCCAGCGAAAGTGCTTTTTCGAATTCAAAACCCGAAACTACTTCAGCCCAAGAGCCTTCTTCTTTAAAGATTTCACATATAGAATCGAGATAATTGGTTTTATAAGACCAGGCAAATTGAACCCTAGGATACCGTGTCTCAAAAGCCCGTCGTGCTTCGGCATAAGTGTCCCTGATCGTTTTCTCGGAAAAGACAAACAATGGAGAACCGTATTCTTCCATGAGTTTGGGAACCGGAATACTGTCGATTTCTGAAATTACTTTTTGTTTGGCCGGCAATCCGAATTTATTAGGCACTCCGGCTGTAATTTTACTGATAATGGGTTTTTCGTATTTTAACTTTTCCATGTGCTATATTTCTTTGTTTATTGATATCGCTGCAAATTTTTCTAAATCGACAATCATGTCATATGAATAGCGGACAAACATTTTCCCGATTTTATAATCCTGCATAGGCTCCACTTTTCTCCCAAGCGCCAATTTCACCAGAGCCTCCGGAATGTTTTGTCCGGCACCCACTGCCAGGTAAACCCAGGCAGGAATGCGGGGGTTAATTTCAATCAAATGGTAGTTTCCTTCGTTGGTTTTTATAAGTTCCAGTTCCAAACCACCTCTCCAGTTGGTTTGCCGGATAAGCGAGCGGGTAAGTTCCATCATTTTGTCATCTGCTAAGGTGATTCCTCCCCAAGCTTTACCTTTGTCAGTAATGTACTGTTTACGCATGGGTACGGCGGCTACCGTATTTCCATGTCCGTCTCCCAGTGCCACTACGTTCACTTCCGTACCGGTTACATATTCCTGGACTATAACCGGAAGGCCCCATTTTGCCGATGTTTTTTGGAAAGCCTGGCGTACCTGTTCCTCGTTGCCGGCCAGTTGGGCATCGTAGAACTGACCTTTCACCATGACCGGATAATCCAATTTTTCTTCCATCTCAGCTATTTGCCCTATGCTACCCAAGTTGAGACTCTCAGGCACCATGATACCGTATTTTTTTCCAAACTCCGGCAGCCTGTGTTTTTCACGTTCCTGAAATTGTTTTATTGTGGGTAGAAAAGTATGAATGCCATTTTCTTTCAGCCGTTTCTCATTCTTCATAAATGAAAAAAGCTCGGCATCAAAATTGGGAATGAGTACATCAATTTTTTCCTGTTGGTGAATGTACTCAATGCGCTCGATCAGCTCGTCGGAGCCTGTAGAAGGATAAGGCACCTGATATATGCGATCGCATAATCCTTCCATGTAAATGCCCGGTTCCAGGTTCTCATAAATTAATCCGATTACACGAACCTCAAAATCTGTTGATTCTTTTATTGCGCGAATTACGGGTACTCCGGGACCAGGATTGTCGGTATTGTTCAGTCCGGTTACGGCTATAGTAATTGGGTGTTTCTCCATGTCGGTCTAATTAAATTCCAGCGGTGCACCCTGGATGGTAATTTGATGATGTTTTAGCAACGTACAAAACTCGTAGAAGTCTTTTTCAAAAGTCAGATCATCTACGTCATAGTTGGCTATAATTGCATCCTTAATCTCTTCTATACTTTTTTCCTCCGAAATCATTTTTATCAACTCAAGACCTGTTGGGTTCAGATTGAACGAATCTCCGGTTTGAGAGTTGAATACAAAACCATTGTCACTGATTTTTACTTCTTTTGGAATCTTCATCATATTTCTGTATTCTTTGTTATGGATATTATTACGTTTATTTAATCAAAACCCCATACATGGTTTATATTTCATTTTATTGGCATTTTTGGGGCGTCATTGGTGATATACCGAACTTACTAAACTTAACCCTACCTTTTTTTTGATATTTTGTCATTAGGGACCGGTTAATTTATTCGAAAATTGCACTAACCCTCTGTTCTTTAGTTTACTGACCTGGGGAATCGGGGGTGAAGACGTATTTAAAATTCCTTACGAATAGTTAGGTTTTTAGCTTACCATATTCACCTATGCTGTTCACCTTTTAAATAAGCTAAATAAGGTTCTTGAATGATGAATAACGATTGTCGCTTGAAGAATGGAAGCTTCTGGCTACTCGTTACTCATGTCCTTCTACTCATGTTTTCAAAAATAAATTGTTTTTCACAGGCTTCTGCCTTTATCGTCCGCATCAAACAAACCAATGCTCAAGCTCCTTTTTTTGAGCCGGAACATAGGGCACCCAAATGTTTGGATAAATGACAGACTGTTCTGTAACTACACAGAAGCGGAACCACCTTCATGACCTTGAGACTACGATTATCACCCTGTGTCCATGGTATGTCCGAGCCAGATATCTTGTAAGTACCGGAACTTTGTTTTTGTTTGATGTCAGAGAATAATTGGTAATAATTCAGTCTGATGAGACTATTATTGCTAGCAATAAAAATTGCTTTTTCAAAAACCCTGGCAGAGGTCAGGGTTTTCTATTAAAAAAAATTAGCAAATGCCAATTTGTCCATGTTTTGTCCAAATAACATCTTCTCATTTGGCACAACATCACGTTACTTTGAGCTGAGAGAATAATAAGTAATGTAGTCATTAGGCTATTATTGCAAACGTAAGTAGCTTTTTTACCGAACCCGAAAGAAAAGAACGTCTATTCTTGCGGTTTTTTTACCTTAAAAAAAATCTACCTTTGCACCGTGAAACGAATTTTAATCATAGATGATGAACAAGACCTTCGGGAGGGAGTGGCCGAAATTCTTGGATTTGAAGGCTTTTATGTATTAGAAGCAAGTAATGGTGAAGAAGGAATAGAAATAGCGTTACAACAGAAACCCGATTTGATTTTGTGTGACGTGATGATGCCCGACATGAACGGATTTGAAGTATTGTCTCACCTGAGAAAAGAACCTCAAATTGCGTTTACCCCGTTTGTTTTTTTGACAGCCCTGGCAGAACGAAATTACCAGCGCAAAGGAATTGAATTAGGGGCAGACGATTTTTTGATTAAACCGTTTACACGGCAGGAGCTCCTCAATGCAATCAATATAAAAATTAGACGGTCGGAAAACCTGAAAGAGCATGCGGAAAATTCGGTCAACCAGATTCGTCAAAGTATTGTAAAGGCTCTTCCCCACGAATTCAGAACAGCGCTAAACGCAATTCTGGGCTTCAGCAAAATCATTTTGGAAGATGCATCTAATCTAAGTGCTCCGGAATTAGCTGAGATGGGGAATTTGATTCACAAAAGCGGAACATATCTGTATGAAATCATCACTAAGTATTTGCTTTATATCGATATAGAGATAAATAAGCCCAAACAGAAATATACGTTCGATCAGGAGCTTCAAAAGCTGATTGAACCGATCGCGTTGGAAACAGCAGAAAAATATAATCGGACAAACGATTTGAAGCTCAATCTAAGCCCAGGCAAACTGAATGTTTTGCAAAATCGGTTCTGCTTTGCCATCAAGGAACTTATCGACAACGCATTTAAATTCTCAGAAAGCGGACAACCCGTTGTTATAGCAACCAGCACAATGCCCGACTGGGTGGTTATTTCCATTGAAGACCAGGGTCGCGGTTTTCCGGCCGACAGCATTGACCAAATCAACGCTTTTCTACAATTTGAACGTGATATTCACGAACAGCAAGGAATTGGACTGGGACTTTACCTGGCAAAAAAGATCATTAGCCTGCATCATGGTAGTTTTAGTATCACCAGCACTGCCCAAACAGGAACCTGCATCCAATTGAGCATCCCGTTATCCGTCAATCATTAGCCTCTATTCGCTGCAAAAAACATTTACTCTCTTTGGGTTTTAGGTAATGTAACCGTAAAAACAGTTTTTACAAAAGGCTGCGAACGAAATGTAATTTTTCCGCCGTGATGTTGTACAAACTGATTCGCCAACGACAACCCTAAACCCGTACCATGCACATTCCCAACGTTGGAACCCCGGCTAAATGGTATTAAAATACGATCTGCATCTTCCCCTGAAATGCCAATCCCCTGATCTTCGACATGGACTATAACACAATCCGATGTTTCTTTAGCTACCACCTGAATGGAAGATCCCGCAGATGAATATTTTAAACTGTTCCCGATCAGGTTGTTAAATACCTGCCGGATCATCTGTACATCCGCAAATAGTTTCAGGTTATCGACAGGCACATGGCAATGAATTTGATGGTTCTGCCCCGGCATATTTGAGAAATCAGCAACGATGTTCAACAACAATTCTTTCAAGTCCACCCAAACCGGATCAAATTTCATTGTGCCGCGTTCAATCTGTGACAGGTTCAACACTTTCTCCATCACCTGCCTTAAAAACTCCACATTGCCTTTAATCCGACTAATTTTTTTACCGATATCTTCCCGTGACATGTGGTCCCAATATGCCTCCAGCGTTTCGGCCGACACCAGGATGGTAGCCAGTGGCGTACGGAATTCGTGCGAGGTCATGGATACAAATCTGGACTTGAGTTCATTTAGTTCTTTTTCTTTCTCTAGTGACTCCGCAAGCGATAGCTCATAGTCTTTCCTGGCCGAAATATCCGTGTGTGTTCCAATTATCCGCAAGGGCTTTCCGGCTTGATCGCGACTAATTACCTTCCCTCGGTCGAGTATCCATTTGTAACTCCCGTCCTTGCATAGCATCCGGTGCTCATTTTGGTAGATCACGGTTTCACCGGTGAAGTGTCGCTCCAAATCGGCATAAACCTGCTCCAAATCATCCGGGTGTACACGATTTTTCCACTCCTCCAGCCTGCCGATGATATCTTCCTTCTGATAGCCTAACATCCGTTTCCATTGCGATGAAAAAAACACCTCATCGGTAACGGCATCCCAGTCCCAGATCCCATCCCCGGAGCTTTCCAGGGCAAACTGCCACCGGGCTTCGCTGTAACGCAATTTCTCCTGGGCTTTAATACGTTCAGAGATATCACGCGAGATGCCATACATTGCATCCTGCTCATTCCATTTACCGAGTACCACTTTTGTTTCTACCGGAATATGCTCACCTGTTTTCGTGTACAAAGGCACCGGGCAAATGTCAACCCGACCTTCCAACATCTCCGAAACAATTTGGGCTGCTTCCTCCCGTCGATCAGGAGGATGCAAAGCCAATACCGAAGTGCCTAAAAGCTCTTGGGCCGAGTAACCAAGGCGATGCTCCACAACCGGATTGGTTTTAATAATTCGGCCCTGCATGTCGAAGATAAACATGAAGTCATCCAAAGTGTCAAACATCTGTTGGAAGTTCTTTTGACTTTGGTGGAGAGCTTGTTGGATACGCATCCGAGACAAAGTACTGCCGATCTGGGCAACAATTGTCTCCAGGGTAAGCTGGGCTCCCAACCTTAGTTCATCCCGGCAGCGTGATCCGATATTCAATGATCCGATGACCTGATTGTTATACAGAATAGGAATAATCCCCAGTTGTAGCAGTCCTTCTTGTTGGTATAAATCCGTGTCTGGATCAAAATCCGTATAAAACCCATACACCGGTTGACCCGCCATAACAATTTGGTAATTCGGATGGTCGGCAGAAAATTCTGCCAGCTCTCCGGCAAAATCATTTGATAGTCCTTTGGATGCCCTTAACGCAAGATTCCCGGTTTCACGATCGATCAGGTAAATGCCCACTGAATCAATGCTTTCAATCTCCAATATCGAATCCAGCACAATCGAAAGGGCATCATCCAGGGTTAAAGTCATGGCCAGTTGAAAGCCTAAATCCCGTTGCAGGATTCCATAGCGTTCGTTGAGTTTTCGCGCGGTGATGTCTCGGTATTGCCACAAATAGCCAATCAATTGATCGCGCAGGCGGATCGGCACAAAATCCCGCTCAAAATATCGCCCATCCAGCAAGGCCAGTTCATCGTTTACCACAATCTCTCCGGCAGCCATGGTTTCATCGATCCGGCTTAAAAAGTGCTCTGCGTTAACCATCAGCCGGCTGGCTTCCTTAGCTGCTATAATGCAATTACTTCCAACCAATTCAGAAGGTGCCGCCGGGATACCAAACAGCTGGCAAAAAAATTGATTCACAGAAGCTACCTGTCTGTTCACATCCTCGAACAGTGTTCCAACCTGCATGTTATCAATCAAAGCATTTAAATGGAGGGTAGTCGTTTGAAGTTGTTCTTCTGCTTCTTTTCTTGCGGTAATGTCGCGGATAATAGAAAGCACTTCGCGATCAGAAATGGCCACAATCCGGTTCTCAAAAAAGCTTGGTTTTCCCAAAACAGGCAACGAGTATTCATAGGTAACCACCTGCTTCGTGGAGACAGCCTGCTCAATGGCCGTCATACTTTTTCTGGCCAGGGCTTCCGGCATGGTCTCGAAAACCGTTTTTTTCAAAAAATCTTCTTTTGAAACATAAAGAGATTTCACTTCGTTGGTGAACACATCCAAAAAAGTTCCGCTTGTATCCAAACGAAAAAGCAAATCAGGGACATTGTTCAACAGGGCCAGTTGAATTCTTTCATTTTCCAGTTTCTTGGCTTCCTCCCGCTTTCGCTCGGTAATATCAATCTTAATGGCTACAAAGTTGATGATTTCCCCACTGGAATTCCGGATCGGGGTGATGGTCAGGTCTTCGGGATACAGGCTGCCATCTTTTCGTCTATTATACAGCTCGCCCCGCCAAACTTTCCCGGCTAGAATAGTAGCCCACATCTGCCGGTAGAATTCCGGATCATGAACTCCCGACCGCTGCATTTTTCCGATTTTCTGCCCGACTAACTCTGTAAATGAAAAGCCTGACATCTTTTCGTAACTTTTGTTCGCCCAAATTACCATCCCATCCACATCAGTAATAACCAGAGAATAGGCAAAGTTTTCAAATGCCGAAACTTGTAGCTCCAGCGCTTGCTCGGCCAATTTGAGCTGGCTGATATCAGTGGCAACACCCACATAACGCAGGATTTGCCCCTCCCTGTCTGTAATTTTGCTAATCGACAAAAGCACCGGGATTTTCTTTTTCCGTCGATCGACATAAGTGTACTCTAACGGCTTCGGATATCGTTCTTCCGCATAACGCACCAAAACCTCAAGCTCGGATAGGGAATCTCCTTCATATCCAGTAACCAATTCTTTTCGCTTTTGATCAATCTCATGCGACAGGTGCAGTTCACTGACCGGCATCTGACCTACAACTTCCTCAGATCGGTAACCTAGCAAGACCTCCGCCGTTTGGTTAAAAGACTGAATGATTCCATCAGGACTCGTTGAAATAATTGCCACTCCGGTGGTTTCAACAATCGCCTCATTTAAAACAGACAGTTCGTTTCGCTCTCTGGTCCTGCTTTCCACCAGTTTTTCCAGGTTTTGATTGTATTCCTGAATTTGTTCGTTCATATAAATTTGTTTGAACGCAATCTCAAGCTGTCGGGCGATATCCTCGGAGGTGCTGACATATCCAGAGTTGAAAAAACCGGGTATGGAAGACAGCAATAATAAGACTCCTTTTAGCTCACCATTAACTTTTACTGGTATAACCAAAGAGCTCCGAATTCCCAGTTCATAAATAAACCTGAAGTACCGGTTGTCGGCTTTTTTTTCCGTCAGGTGATTTCGTACGACTGGCTTCGACAGTTTCGTTAAATCAAAATCACTAAATGACAAGGGAAGCTCATCTACGCTGAACGTAATTCCTTCCGATATCGATGAAAGGATGTCTGCTCTGCTTTTATCATCATCAAAAACAACATAGGCAACGATATTTGACGGAACCAATTCATGCAACTCTCTCAGTGCCACATCGGAAATGTTTTTACCAGAATCCAGATGTTCCAATAGCAGCCGGTCAATCCGGTGAAGGCTATGGAGTCGCTTATTGAGCCGTTCGAGCTCAAGCGTTTGCTTTTTTTCCTGATCAATATCTTCCGCATAAATCAACACACGATCCAATTTTTTCCCGTTTTGAAAGATGGGTTGAACTTTCGTACGATACCAATAGGGGGTTCCGGTGAAATTAAACACAGACTCTTCTATATACTGCTGACCTGTTTTTACAACCTGCTGAATATTATTCAAAAATCGACCGGCATCTTTCTTTGGAAAAAAATCTGTGATCTTTTTCCCGATTACCGTCATTGACTTGTCCGACATATTGTCGGCGGCAACGGCATTAACATACTGAAAAGTGCCATCGGTGTCCACGACCATGACAACCGCACTCGTGCTTTCAATCAGCGAACGATATTTTTCTTCGCTTGCAACCAGCGCTTTTGTTGACTGAATATTCTTAAAGGAATTGCCAAAGATTTCAGCAACCATCCGCAACAAACGAATATCCGAATCTGTCCATTTC
The DNA here is from genome assembly GCA_050178015.1 of Mangrovibacterium sp. Taxonomy (GTDB): domain Bacteria; phylum Bacteroidota; class Bacteroidia; order Bacteroidales; family Prolixibacteraceae; genus Gaoshiqia. Next base: position 31,375 of record JBFXGM010000025.1, on the reverse strand, counting down.
TTTTGTTTTTGAACCGAATCGAAGCCCATAAAACCAACGGTTTCACCCGACACAATAATCGGAACAACCAACAAGGACAAAATGGATTGTGCTTCAAGGATCTCGCGTTCCGAAATGGCTTCTGCGGGTAAATCGTCAAGCGAATAGAGGTAAATAACCTCGTCTTGGTCCATCTGGCGAATCCACCAAGGAAATATGCTGACTGGCAAATCTTTCAGATTATCAATTTCTTCAGAAATTCCGGGAGCACACCATTCGTGAGTACACGACATTTCCTTGTTGTTCTCCTGATGATAGAGAAATACATAGGTCCGATCAACTTGGGTAAGCTCTCCGATAGTCCTTAAAGCTTCATTAATGGCTTGTTCCTGATCGCCATCTTCCAGATGAACAAAACGAGTGGAAATATTGGTAACCGTTTGCTCCAGTTCAAGACGTTGCTTTATTCTGATTTCATTCTTCTTTTGCTCATGGATATCCTCCCAAACAACCTGCAACTGCTTATTCCGACTTTCACCGACAACATGCACCAAACGTAACTTTATCCAACGCCCGAAACCCAGTTTTTGGTTTTGAACAAAGACATTTTGATTGATTGAAGTAATTCCACCTTGCCTGATCCATAACAGAATATGAGACCAGCGTAAGTCCTGCATTTCGTCATCATAAAAATGCCAGTAACCATTATCTAAGCATTCACCGATTAATAAAGCAGCGTAGTGTCCAAAATTTGATTTCGCATGATCGTTCATGTCTAAAATATGTAATCCCATATTTAAACTGATCGAGCACAGGCTAAGGCTATCCAAAACTCCACACAAGTCGTGAGCAGGCCCACCGTGTAACCGGCAGTATTTTTGCTGGTCATTTTTTAATTGGGCTTTTAACTTCGCATTCTCAGTCCTCAATAAATCAACTTCACGATCCATAAAATTTTTATTATGGCAAATTAAACAACTGACAAAGTTCCCAAAATGGGAAAATCTCCTGATCGCCAAACAAGTTGGCAAGATATAAATAAATCAGAAGTTTTACTTGACAACCGAAAAATCAAGCGGCAAAGTTAAAATCAAAAAGAAAAACCGTCCATGAATTGTCCCCTGGCGCTTCCAGTTGTTGGTACAGGAAGGTCTTTTGAAAAAATTTACCGGTCAAAATTAGGAGTTCAGTGAGGATCAATTAATTTTATCCGAAAATAGCCGCCTAAACTAAATTAAACCTGACTGTGTGAAAAATCGTTTTCTCGTCCTGCTGCTCCTGCTCGTCTGCAAAATGGTCACAGGCCAGGATGCCGAATATTCTCAGTTTTTTGCCAATCCCATTTACCTAAACCCGGGATTTACGGGTACTGCCGACCGATCGAGAATCGTGGTCAATTACCGGAATCAATGGCCACAACAAGGTAACACGTTTGTAAATTACAGTGTTTCATTCGACCGGTACATGAAAAAGCTGAACGGTGGTTTGGGATTTCAGGTACACAACAGCCGCGAATTGAATGGGATTGTGGAAAATACAACGACGACTGCTTTTTACTCGCACCACCTGAAAGTCAACGAACGCTTCTTCATGGATCTGGGGATAAAGGCCGGCTTGGCCTACAAAAAGCTCGATTATCGAAAGCTAATTTTTCCGGATATGATCAATCAACTAACCGGGGAAAGATATTTGGGAACGGGCGACCAACCCGAAAATTCGACCTTACTGTACCCCGATTTTGGCATTGGGATATTAGGACAATACGACAGCTTTTTTGGAGGCATCAGTCTCGACCACCTGACACAGCCGCACGAATCTGTTTTTGTGGGCGACCAGCGTGGCCGGCTGCCGTTGAAACTGACTATTCATGCCGGGGCACGCAGCCGACAGCTGCACCGGGGATTGTTGTCGCGCGAATTTACCGTTTCGCCAAACGTTATTTATCAGCAACAAGGAACCTTCAAACAACTCAACCTGGGCATGTACCTGCTCGAAAAATCGCTGGCCGCCGGCATTTGGTACCGGCAGAATTCCGGCTTTCAACCCGATGCCCTCATTTTCATGGCAGCGGTTACGCGCGAAAATTTCAAGCTGGGGTATAGTTACGATACATCTCTATCGCGCATATCTAATTTTGCCAACAGCGCCCACGAGATTTCGCTGATATTTTTCATGGGTGAAAAACACGCCTCCCGGGATGCCTTGCTAATCCCGTCACTTTAAAAGACCAGTGTAACGGTCCCTGTTTGTTTATGCGGTTTTTCGATAACATCCAGGTATGAAAGCACCCACACATAAGTACCCGCAGGCGCAAATACGCCGTTTTTCATTTTGCCGTCCCAGCCTGTTTCCTTGCTGGTTGACTCGAAAACCAGCCCGCCCCAACGGTCGAAAACCTGCATGTGATAGCCATTTTCATGCACCGCCTCTGAGCTTAAGCGGAAAACCTGGTTTTCGGGATTTGCACTGTTTGGGCTAATACCGGTTGGCGCAAAAAGCCTGTCCGGGGCAACCAGCAGGTTGTGCGCGACCGTATCAGTACATAAATATTCATTTTGGGCAACCAACTGCACGGTAAACCAGCCAATCGAACCATAACGGTATTCGGGCTCAAATTCTTCTGAATAACCGGTAACATCGCCAAAATCCCAGAAGTAATCCGTTGCTCCTTCACTTAAATTAGCAAAACGAAAAAGCGGGTCGGTGATGACCCTTTCAGTCAGGTCGGGTTGAAATGCGGCCACCGGTTCCGGATGAACCCGGATTGAATTCGCAAGCCAAACGGTGTCTTCACAACCTGTTGTTGCGGATGTAACCGTTGCAAAAACCGGGTTCTGCCGGTTCGGTAACTCATACGTATAAATCGCCTCATTGGCACCGGCAAGCTCATCGCCCTCCCCAAAATTCCACCGATAGGCCAATTCATCAACCTCATCCATCTGTGCCGCTGAGAAATGGACCGCCAGCGGGGCACATCCGGCTGTTTCGTCCGCAGCCAGCATCACCCAAGGTTTTCGTTTAAATGAAAACGTTTCGGCTTTGCTCTCACATCCAAACGATGAAACTACCCGAAGCCCCACCGTGGCTTGCGGCTTGTTTTGCAAACTGACAACCAGCGGACCGGAAGTACTGCCGGGGTCCTGAATAATTTCATCAGCATCAAGTGCCGACAAATCCCAAAAATAACGATCATCCATCAGTCCATCGCCGGTATATTGTATTTCCAGCTCGTGCGGATAACAGCGAGCAGGGTCGATGTTTGTTTCTACGGAAGGAACCGGCCTCACGGAAATCAGTTCTTCGATTAGTCCGAAATTTTCGCAACCTTCGGTTGAAACAACATGCAAACCCACATCATACAAACCATCGTCTTCATAAATATGCTCCGGGCTTGGCGTTTCATCTTGCATATCATCTCCAAAATCCCAGGTAAAATGGTCGATCGGCTCACTGGTTTCCGCACTGAACTTCACCCGAAACGGTTCACAACCTTCCGTCTGATCGGCAACAATTTTCAGGTTGGGAACCACTTTTATGTGCTCGCTGGTTATTTCGCTGGCGCAACCATGTTCGCTCACCCGCAACCCCAGCAAGCGGTTTTGCTGGGTTTCAAAGCCCAGGTTGACCGTCAATTCAGTCAATCCCACTCCTTCGGCATAAATTGAATCTGAAAAATACCATTGAAACGTGGCAGCCCCGGTTGCATCGCCCAGGTAATGCACATTGAGGTTGTAGCCATAGCACGCGGCAGAATCAATACTGAAGGTTGCATCGGGCGTTTTATAGAAGTGGAGCATCAGCGAATCGGCTGTACTGCAACCATAGGCATCTGTAACTGTCACATGAGTTTTGTACGATCCGTAAGCGTCGGTGGAAACATCCGAGACGGCCGCCTCCGGAGAAATAATATCGAGGTCAAAACTTTTCGCTTCCCATTTTATCGTTCCTTTGTCGGTTTCCACCTGCAAGCGGCCATTCATCGAATCACAATACAACGTATCGGTCGCCGTCAAATCAATTTTTGGATATTGATGACCAGCCACTTCCACCTCATCCGAAGCATAACACTGGTGGGCATTCATCACCCGAACCCGGTAAATGCCAGGTCCGTCCACTTCAAGCATTTGCCCGTCATAACCCGTATTCCACTCATAGGCAAGCTGATTACCCGCATCGAGCCAAACCGATGTACCGGCACAAATATTCCGGTCTGCCCCCAAATCGACGACTGGCGCCGGCTTTACGGTTACCGTAAAAAATGCTGATTCGACACAAGTCCCGTTTGTGCCGGTAACCTTGTAAGTTGTAGTCACCATCGGAGAGGCTTTTGGGTTGGGCGAAAAAGCATCATCCAATCCATCGGCCGGGGACCATTCATAATCGCCTTCAAATTGATGATTCAGGACAACCGAATCGTACTGGCAGATTGTTTTATCGGCAAGCCCATCGAAATGAATGGTACGAATGGCAATGTCAAAGGCGGCGGAAAGGCTGACATCCGGGTCGTCTTCTTTCATTCCGCCGTACTCAATGATGTAGCCCTGTGGCCGGTAATATTGTGAAGTTTGGCCATCGCCACTATTTCTCAGATCATTCCACGATTTGTCAGGTTGATCCGGATTCTGGTTGATGTGCCCGTAATCCTCTCCCAAACCACCAGTTATGTCTGTATAAGAATTATTCGGCTCGCCATTGCTCCAGAACGAAAACAGATTGTTTACCCGTTGCCCGTTGGGATAGTTTCCTTTCCAGAACAACGTGCCTGCCTCTGGGCCGGTTGCCCAGCGCCACTCCCCTTCTACGGCCTCATCGGTTGCACCGATCCAGCCAACGCCATCAACTTTTGTCCAGATAAAATCATTTTCTTCTTTTGAAAGAATGGTGGCCAAATAGCCTTGCAAGCCGTAATAACTCTTGGTTTCGGCCTCGGCACGGGCGTCGGTCCAGGTAATGTCGAGTTTTTCAACAAACTGATAAAAATGGCCAGTGGAAGGCAAATAATCAACATCGGTGAGCGACACGGCGATATGCCGGTCGGTGCGGGTTGGGACAGCCAACCGGTTTACATACTTTATTTGCTGAACGGCCTGCTGGTATTCGGCGGCGCTGGCTTCCCCCTCTAAAAACAACGTTCCGCTGGTAGCAATCCAACGTGCGGATATGCGGCCAGCGGAACTAAATTGTAACTCATCCTCGCCTTGAATGTAATTGGTGATGGATATTTTCAAACCTCCGGTAATCTTATCCCCTGTAATACTTACCCCTTCGCCAAAGGTAACCGGAGAACTGCAATAGTCGATTGGCGCGGTGTAGGTACTCTCAATTTTAAGGACATCGTTTTGTCCAAATGAAAAAACCATAACCAAAACAATTGAAACGAAGGTGAGCAACAGTTTTTTCATCCGGACCATTTTTTATCAGCTTTTTGCAGAAAAGTATTTCATGAATTGTGAACGCTCGTAAAGCATCGGATTTTCAATTTTTGCATACGACAGCCGTCCCCTGAAGTCTTCAATATGCTTGAAGTTCCATTTGCGCATAAATTTCTCCAGGTCTTTGATCATGCCGTCGATCACCTGCGCCCCGTTGATGTAAACAGTTGAACAAATCTGGGTTACCTGTGCCCCGGCCAGCAATTGCTTAATTACCGCTTCGCCATCGTGAATACCGGTTGAAGCAGCAATTTCCAGCTTGGGCAACGCGGCGCTCACGAGTCCTACCCAACGCAACGAACGGTGGATATCAGAAGGCGTACTAAACACTTCGGAAGCCGTCAATTCCAGTTTATCGATATTGATGTCGGGTTCGTAAAACCGGTTGAACATGGTAATGCCCCGGGCACCGTTGGCCATCAGCTTTTCAGCCATCGAAATCATGTTGGTAAAGTAAAAACCCACTTTCACCGACACGGGAATTTTCACTTCCTTCTTGACCTTGCTCAATACATCGATGTACAGTTTTTCGACCGACTCGGAAGTTTCGATTCTGCCGGTGGGCACAAAAAAGAGGTTCAGCTCCAGCGCATCGGCGCCCGCGGCCTCAAATTCTTTGGCAAAGCTGGTCCATTCTTTCGATGATACACAATTGATGCTCGCAATGATAGGGATGCTGATTTCCTTTTTTGCCTGTTTCACCAGTTCGAGGTGTGCATCAACCGAATGTTGACGGGTATAGTTCCAAATGTAATCTTCGGCTTCGGGATAGAGGTTTTGCGGATCTTTGTTGATCAGGTGGCTGACCTCGCTGTTGATCTGCTCTTCGAAAAGCGATTTCAGCACCACGGCGCCTGCACCGGCTTCTTCCAACGCCTTAATCTTTTCTACGCTGCCGGTAAGGCCCGAACTGGCAACCACGATTGGGTTCTTCAATTTCAAACCCAAATATGTCGTTTCAAGTTTTGTCATAATTTTAAAAGTTAGTTATCACTTGATCATTTTTCATACAAACACTTGTTCAGTCCTGCTGGTTCAAGCATACTGGCGTTCTCCGAAAATAGAACTGCCCACCCGCACCATGGTACTGCCTTCCTCTACAGCAATGGGGAAATCGCCTGACATGCCCATCGAAATTTCAGAGAAAACATCCTTCCCGACAAAAAAATCTTGCTTCAGCTGGTTAAAAATATTTTTTAATTGTCTGAATTCCCTGCGGATTTGTTCCGTATCATCGGTGTAAGTCGCCATGCCCATCACCCCTCGGATATCAACAAATTCAAGTTGGGTAAATTCATCCGAGGTCAATATTTCCCGGGCTTCGGCCAGATCCAGACCAAACTTGGTTTCTTCTTCAGCAATATGAAACTGGAGCAGGCAAGCTATTTTTCGTTCGGCTTTTCGGGCTTCTTTATCAATAGTCTTCAATAACTTCAGTGAATCCACGCCATGTATCAAACCAACAAACGGGGCAATATACTTCACTTTATTGGTTTGCAAATGCCCGATAAAATGCCATTCAATATCTTTGGGCAGGCTTTCGTATTTTTGAACCAGTTCCTGTACCTTATTTTCACCGAAAGCCCGCTGCCCTGCCTCGTAAGCTTCCAGCAAATCGGCATCGGGTTTGGTTTTCGATACAGCAACCAAGCACACCCCCTCCTTCAATGCGTCTTTAATTTTCTGTATGTTCTCTGCAATTCCCATGTTTATTCAGGATTGAAATACAAATCTACAAAAGCAGGAGAAAATGGCTGGCCATTTTTAAAATTTTTTCAAGCTGTAAAACATCCAAACCAGCAGGTTTTGCCGCCCATTTTCTATCTTTGCCGACCTCATGACAAACGAATGGGACCATATAATTTTAAAAATGAACGAATTGGGCAAAGCCCGCCGTCCGTTTGTTTTTTTAATAGATTTTGACTTCCGGCAACCACTGCTTTTCGGCTGGGAAGAATCCCAAAGCCAGTTGCTTTGGAAAACCCCCCACTACAGTAATTGCGAGGCCCCAAACGGCCCTTGCCCCGATTTCCACTGGCAGGTGAACCCCGTTTCTCATGCGCGCTACCAGCAAGCCTTTGAGTTGGTTCAAAGCCACATCCACAATGGCGACAGCTACCTGCTTAACCTGACCATGCCCAGCCAGGTAGAAACCAACCTGGACCTGGAAACTATTTTCCGGCACAGCCAGGCTCCGTACCTGGTTTATCTGAAAGACCGGTTTGTTTGTTTCTCACCCGAAATATTTGTCCGGATCGAACAAGGCCGGATTTCGTCGAACCCGATGAAAGGAACGATTGACGCCAACCTGCCGGATGCCGAAAACCGGTTGAAAACCGACCCGAAAGAACTGGCCGAACACCATACGATCGTCGATCTGATCCGGAATGATTTAAGCCGCGTGGCCGAACAAGTGGAAGTAAAGCGCTTTTGCTACATCGACAAAATACGGTCGAACCAAGCCGACCTGTTGCAAATGAGCTCAGAAATTTCAGGCCAATTGCCCGAAGATTACCACGAACACCTGGGTGACATCTTCGCCCGTTTGTTGCCGGCTGGCTCCATCAGCGGAGCGCCCAAAAAAAAGACAGTCGAAATAATTAAAGCCGCGGAAGGCTACGAACGTGGCTATTACACAGGCGTTTTCGGTGTCTTCGACGGAACAAATGCGGATAGTTGCGTGCTAATCCGCTACCTGGAACAACAAGACAGCCAGCTTGTTTTTAAAAGCGGAGGCGGGATTACCCATCTCAGCCAGTGCGACGATGAATACCACGAACTTATCAAAAAAGTGTATGTGCCAATTGCTCGAAACGATTAAACTCGAACATGGCCGGTTTTGGAACCTGGACTATCACTCGCGCCGGTTGAACGCCGCACGGGCAGAGCTTTTCGACTTGTTCGAACCGATTGATCTGGCCAACAGCCTGCTGGTTCCGGCCAATTGCCACACCGGTTTGTACCGTTGCCGGGTATTGTACAGCCGTGAAATCGACTCGGTGGAGTATATTCCCCAGCATCCACGCGAGTTCCACGCGTTGAAAGTGGTGGAACAAAACAACCTGGATTATCACCTGAAATTTGCCGACCGCAACGAACTGAATAAGCTGCTCGATCAATGCGGAAACGCCGATGAGGTGATTATCCTGCAACATGGCTTGGTTACCGACTGCACGATAGCCAACCTTGTTTTTTACGACGGCCGCCACTGGCTGACACCCGACACGCCGTTGCTGCAAGGTACGCAACGCCAACGCCTGCTCGATCTGGGTTTAATTTTTGAGACACGAATTACGGCAACCAATCTTCATCAATATGAAAAGGTCGGGCTGATCAATGCCTTTTTCGACTTGGACAACATGCCCATCATTAAAAAGGAGAATATTTTTTGACATCGGCTTATCTATCCTATCAACTGTTAATCAATACGATAAAACTACTGAATCACGTTCAGGTTAATCTGATTGCAATATTTTTAGGGCGAATGCTTTTCAACCTATTTTTATATTACTTCATTTTTGTATTTTTCGACCGAATTAAAAACTATAAAAACGATTGACCAACGCCCTTTCAGCGTTGACGAAATGGAGGATAACAAAATGACACTCAGCAGTAAACCCAGAGTTATTAAAGATTACGAGAAGTTAGACGAAGCGATTAAAGAGCAAATAAAACTGGTATATCCAAATGGTTTTAGCCAACACCTGATCACCTTCACCAATAAAGACGGACTGCTGGTGAGCGCACTGCCATTTGAAACGGAAGATAAATACTACCTGGTGCGCATGACCACCCAGGAGGCGATCGACATTATCAGCGAAGACGAGGATTACGATGATGAAGGCGTATTGAAAGAAGAATCGCGGGAAGCTTATGAAGATAAGTATTCGGACGATATCGATATCCCGGACAACATTGAAGACGAGGAGGAAGACGACTCGTACGGCGATGACGACCTGGATGACGATGAGGACATGGACGACGAGGACATGGAAGAAGATGAAGATTAATGAATCTACACGATATAAAAAACCCCGGAGCAAGACAGCCCCGGGGTTTTTTATTTCAATTTTGCAGTAACATTAATCCAGTTTATGGATCACCAGGCCAGAACGCAGTTTGGGTTCGAACCAGGTTGTTTTGGGCGGCATGATGTTGCCCGTGTCGGCAATGGCAATCAACTGCTGCATCGATACCGGGAAAAGCGCGAAAGCCACTTTCATCTCGCCGCTATCCACCCGTTTTTTCAATTCACCCAATCCGCGGATACCGCCAACGAAATCAATCCGTTTGGAGGTACGCAAATCCTGAATGTCGAAAATAGGCTCCAATACTTGCTTAGAGAGGATGGTCACATCAAGCACACTGATAGGATCGGCATCGTCGTATGTAGCCTCGTTCGCGTTCAAGCGGTACCAATTACCATTCAGGTACATGCCGAATTCGTGCAATGCTGATGGCTTAAAAATTTCCGGGCCCATTTTTTCAACCGTAAAACCCAGCGCCAGTTTGGCCAACAGGTCAGCCTCGCTCAATCCGTTCAGGTCTTTTACCACGCGGTTGTAGTCGATAATTTGCAGTTGGTTGTCCGGGAAATGAACAGCCATAAAGTAGTTGTAGGATTCGTGTCCGGTATGATTTGGATTTTGTGCTTTCTTTTCCAGGCCGATACGTGCAGCAGCAGCTGTGCGGTGATGCCCGTCGGCCACATATGTTGCAGGTACCTTCGAAGCAAACAGCTTTTCAATCTCTTTATTGACAGCGCCATCCGCAATCGTCCAGAAATGGTGGCCGAAGCCATCCTCGGCAACAAAATCATAATCCGGTTCCTGGTTTTTCACGATGTTGGCAACAATGGCATCAATTTCGGGCACAGCTTTGTAGGAAAAGAAAACCGGCTCGATGTTCGCGTTCAGGTAGCGTGTCAGGATCATACGGTCTTCCTCTTTGTCCGGACGGGTAAGCTCGTGTTTTTTGATGATCCCCTGGTGGTAATCCTCACAGGCTGCTGCACCTACAATCCCATATTGGGTGCGGCCATTCATGGTCTGCGCGTAGATGTAAAAGCGGGCTTCGGTATCTTCCACCAGCCAGCCTTTTTGCTGAAACGCCTTGAAATTCTCAACAGACTTGCTGTAAACAGTTTCCGAATGAATATCTGTCCCCTCCGGGCAATCAATTTCTGCACGGGTAATGTGCAATAACGAGTTTTCTTTACCTGCTGCCATCTGGGCAGCTTCTTCCGTATTCATCACATCGTAGGGCAGGCAAGCCAACTCCTTAGCTATTTCCCTCGGTGGACGAAGTCCTTTAAATGCCTTAACGTTCGCCATAAAATCAACTTTCAAATTTTAGTCTGCAATTATCTTTCTTTTCTTTCGGGAAACCTATAAAAACCAAAATCGCCGCCACCGGATTTAATTGATAATTAATAATGGCACAAGCGTTCTATCTGTTTACCCGGAAGGTATCGTCCCCTTTTTCGAAGAAGGCTACAATTTGCTCGGCTGCGGCAACCCCAGCGTTGGTGTTGGCTTCTTCGGTTTGGGCGCCTATTTTTTTGGGGGTGAAGTAATAACGCCCCGTAAACTTCGCTTTAAATTCAGCTGAACAGTCAGGTTCGAGGTCAGATAGGTACTTCACATCAGGCCGCTCTTCCATGAAGCGGCACAAATCAGTCTCATTAACTACTTCTTTTCGGGCAGTATTGATCAGGATCGCACCGGTTTTCAAGTGTTTCAGCACTTCCATGCTTACCGAACCAATATGCTCGCCGCGCGCCGGAACATGAACAGAAACCACATCGGACACGGCGTACAACTCTTCCAGCGAATTGGTCACTTCAATGCCTTCGGAAGTGGCCTGTGCTTTGCTGTAGCGTGTAAAAACTTTCACATTCATGCCAAAAGCCCGGGCAATACGGTGAACATTCCGGGCCACGTAGCCATAACCATGAAGTCCCAGTGTACGTCCGCGAAGTTCGCCACCCGACTTCCCACTAAAAAACTCCCGGATTCCGTAAATAGCCAGCCCAATGGCCAACTCGGCTACAGCGTTCGAATTTTGTCCGGGCGTGTTCATCACCACCACGCCTTTTTCTTTGGCGTAACCGGTATCCACATTATCATAACCCGCCCCGGCGCGAACCACAATCTTCAAGCTTTTCGCGGCATCCAGTATTTCGCGGTCAACAATGTCGCTGCGTACAATAACCGCATCAGCCGTTTTTACCGCTTCCGCAAAATCAACTTTTGCCTGATATTTTTCTAACAAGTTCAACTGGTAACCAGCCTGTTTAATGACGGCTGAAATTTTTTCGAGCGCAACCGGAGCAAATGGTTTGTCGGTTGCAATTAATACCCTTTTCATACCCCTACATTTTATAAAAAGAAAGCAGGACCCCCATCCCGCTTTCTTTTATGGTTTATTAATGAATAGCTTCAAATTCTTTCATCGCATCCACCAAAGCCTGAACGCTTTCCAATGGTAAGGCGTTGTAAGTTGATGCCCTGAAACCACCAACCGAACGGTGGCCTTTCAGCCCAACCATTCCTTTAGCTGTGGCCAGATCCAGGAATTCTTTTTCAAGCGCCTCGTAACCCGGCGCCATCACGAACGTTACGTTCATGCGCGAACGGTCTTCGGCAGCAGGAACCGTAGGAACAAACAACTTATTGCGATCCAGTTCGCCGTACAGCAAGTCGGCTTTGGCAATATTCACTTTTTCCATTTCGGCAACACCTCCGTTTTCCTTCAACCATTTCAGCGTTTGCAGGCAAGCAAATACAGCCACGGTTGACGGAGTGTTGAACATGGATTCATTTTTAATATGAATTTCGTAATCCAACATAGTTGGAATTTTCCGACCAGCCTTGCCCAGCACATCGTCTTTTACAATCACCAGCGTGGCACCTGAGGGGCCCAGGTTTTTCTGTGCGCCTGCATAAATGAGATCATATTTTGCCACATCAATCGGACGGCTGAAAATATCGGACGACATATCCGCCACCAAACGCACCGGAACATCCGGATCCGATTTCAATTCGGTACCAAAGATGGTGTTATTAGTAGTAATATGCAGATAATCAACATCGGAAGGCACCTCGTACGATTTAGGGATATAATTGAAATTTTTATCTTTTGAAGAAGCAACTTCAACAACCTCACCAAAGAACTGAGCTTCTTTCATGGCTTTTGAGGCCCAGGCGCCGGTATTCAGGTAAGCAGCTTTGGCCTTCATCAGGTTGTAAGGAACCATCAAAAACTGCAGGCTGGCGCCTCCTTGCAAAAATAAAACTGAATAGCCTTCCGGAACATTCAGCAATTCTTTCACCAGTGCAATTGCCTCGTCCATAACAGCAACAAACTCTTTTCCGCGATGGGATACTTCCATCACAGATAAGCCGGTACCGGCAAAATCAAGGGCGGCTTCAGCTACTTTTTGTTTGGTGTATTCCGGTAAAACTGAGGGTCCCGCATAAAAATTATGCTTCTTCATGGTATGTAATTTTAGGGTTAAAAAATTATTCTTATTATCTTTTTATTCAACTATTAAAATAAAACAAACCCTTGGTACTATCCGCTGAGATATATCAGCTACATAGGGTTTGTGCAACGTTTAAAAACATCGTTATACAGCAGTATTTCAACCGAATAGATATCATAAACATCGATTTCAAACTTTTTCAAAGTTAGGAAACAGGAATCAATTCTCCATCTCTGTAAATCGGGATAACCGAAGTAAAGTCGGCCCGGTGACAAAATTCGATACAATCATCCAGTCCTTTTTCCGCCAGACGCCCTTTTTGAGCTGCCTTCAGCACATACTCGTTCAGGTTTGGCTTGGCTAAAGTCCACAAATCAAGCGAAGCGGTGACTGCATCGCAAATGGTTTCGAATTTTCCGGAAGCCAGTAACTTTTCGGCCAGGGCGCCTGCAAAAACGGTATCCTCCAAACTAAACCGGTCTTTCCACGAAGCACAAAAAATAAGCACTGGGGCATCCTGCCGGATCAACCAATCACTCAGGGCTGTCAGGTTGAGAAATGAACCAATGACCACTTCTTTGGAATGACTGGCCATGTGGATGCACCGAGTCCCATTGGTGGTGGAATAAACAATCTCCTTTCCCTGCACTTTTTCAGCCGTAAAATTAAAAGGCGAATTACCAAAGTCAGCAAAATCAAGCACATAGCCATCGCGTTCTGAGGCTACGATGTAGCCGTCTTTCTTTTTCTGACGGGCTTCTTCTACCGTAGAAACCGGAATGATGCGTTTTACGCCATTGTGGAAGGCAGTACAAATAGCGGATGTAGCGCGAAGAATATCAACCACAACAACGATGTTGCCATCATCGGCATGTTTGGGGTAAATGGCAGGGGACAAGCAGGTTTCCAAACGGAATTTTGCGTTCTTCATGCTCAGTTAGTCTGAATTTTTGCCGCAAAGATAATCGAACAAATACAATAAAAAAACCCGTCAAAATAGTTGACGGGTCCACGGATTAGTAAGTTGTAAGTTTCCCCATTACTGCGGACTTACAAAAGGTATCTTGACAATTTTAGCTTTCAGCAATTTATTCCGCACTTTCACATACACTTCGGTACCAATGGCCGACCAGGCAGTAGCAACATAACCCATGCCGATGCCTTTGTTCAGCATGGGCGACTGAGTTCCCGAAGTAACCACACCAATGGAGTTTCCGGCTTCGTCGGCCAGTTCGTAGCCATGACGGGGAATTCCGCGGTCAATCATCTCAAAACCACGTAATTTACGACTGACGCCTTCGTTCTTCTGCATGTGCAATAAAGCCTTGTCGATGAAGTTATTGTTATCATTAAACTTCGTGATCCAGCCTAACCCGGCTTCCAGGGGCGAAGTGGTGTCGTCAATATCGTTCCCGTACAGGCAGAATCCCATTTCCAGACGGAGTGTATCGCGCGCTCCCAAGCCAATCGGTTTGATATCGAATTCGGCGCCCGCTTCAAAAATAGCCTGATAGATTTGATCTGCCAGTTCATTCGGGAAATACAACTCGAAGCCACCCGAACCGGTGTAACCGGTAGCTGAAATGATGACATCATCAAAACCGGCAAATTTCCCGGTAACAAAGGTGTAATATCTGATTTTGGTTAATTCAACATCCGTCAGTTTCTGGAGTACCGGAAAAGCTTTGGGCCCCTGGATAGCCAACTGACTGATTTGATCGGAAACATTTTCCAGCCCGGCGCCAAATTTATTTTGGGAAACAACCCAGTTCCAGTCTTTTTCGATATTGGCAGCATTCACCACCAACAAATACTTTTCGGGCGAGAAGCAGTAAACCAGCAAATCGTCAACAATGCCACCATGCCCGTTTGGGAAACACGAATATTGCGCTTGTCCGGGGGTTAACACCGAAACGTCGTTACTGGTGACATACTGAACCAAATCGGCAGCGTTTGGCCCTTTCACCCAAAACTCCCCCATGTGCGAAACGTCAAACACACCAACCCCGTTTCGAACGGTCATGTGCTCATCTCTAATTCCACTGAATTCTACAGGCATTTCATAACCTGCAAATTCAACCATTTTTCCTCCGGCGTTTTTATGTAGCTGATTAAATGCGGTTGTCTTCATTTAATAAATTTTGGATTTGTAAAAATAGAGCTTCAAAGATCACAAAATCATGAAAAAAATCAGCAATTGTTTTGGGTATTTTATCTCAGTAGTTAATTTGCAGTGCTGCCTATAAACATTTTTTTGTTATTATTGTCGGTGCAACTATTACAAAAAAATCAAATGGAAACGCAACGATTAACCAACCTGAGCTACCTGGAAGAAGTTACTGGTGGAGAAGCCGAGATCATGAAGGAATTCATTGAGATGTTTTTTGAACAAATCCCCGAGTTCCGCGATGGATTAAGAAACCATCTGAACAACCAACAATGGAAAGAATTGGGAGAGCTGGCGCATAAAGCCAAATCGTCGGTGATGACTTTCGGGTTGAATGACTTGGGAATGCGACTGAAACAACTTCAACTTAAAACCCAACAACTTGCTGAAATTGAAACCTATGAAGCCCACATAGAAGATTTCGAAAAGGTTATTTCCTTGGCTGAACAGGAACTTAAAGATGACTTAAAAAAACTTGAATAAAAGAACTCCCCAAAAATCAATGCCGTGTTCGCATTGAACCCGGCATTGATTTTTGAAACAGTTAAATCCTATACTGACACAAATTTAAGTTCATCATTTTCGATTTCAATCCGGATAGTGCGGTCAACGGAAACACGTCCCGCAAGAATCATTTTCGACAGCTCGTTCAGAACATGTTTCTGCAACAACCGGTTAACCGGTCGGGCTCCGTAATGCGGATCATAACCGACCGTTGCCAGCCAGTTGATCGCGTCGGGCGACATTTCGATGCGCAGGTTCTGATTGCCCATGCGTTTCACAATCCGGTTGAACTGAATTTGAACAATGCCTTTCATGTCGTCACGCGACAAGGGCGGGAACATGATGGTTTCATCAATACGGTTCAAAAACTCGGGACGGATGGTTTTTCGCAACAGTGAAAAAATAGCTGCACGTGTTTGCTCAAACACTTCGGTGCGGTTGCTGTCAGTCATCCGCTCAAAACCTTCCTGAATCAGTTGAGAACCAAGGTTGGAAGTCATAATAATGATCGTATTTTTAAAATTGACGACCCTCCCTTTGTTATCGGTCAAGCGGCCATCGTCCAAGACTTGCAGTAAGACATTGAACACATCCGGATGCGCTTTTTCAATTTCGTCAAACAAAACTACCGAATACGGTTTCCGGCGCACTGATTCGGTCAGTTGGCCTCCTTCATCGTATCCCACGTATCCCGGCGGAGAACCAATCAGCCGGGTAACCGAAAATTTCTCCTGGTATTCCGACATATCAATCCGGGTGATCATATTTTCGTCATCAAACAGGTATTCGGCGAGTGCCTTTGCCAGCTCCGTCTTCCCCACTCCCGTAGTGCCCAGGAAAATGAATGAACCAATCGGGCGTTTTTCATCCTGCAGGCCGGCACGGCTCCGCCTAACGGCGTCGGCCACCGCGTGGATAGCCTCGTCCTGCCCAATCACCCGTTTATGCAATTCTTCTTCCAGATGAAGCAGTTTGTCGCGTTCGCTTTGCATCATTTTGCTTACCGGGATCCCGGTCCATCGGGCCACCACTTCGGCAATATCTTCCGAGTCCACTTCTTCTTTAATGAGCGAATCGCCCTGCATTTGCTGCAATTCTTTTTGCAGCCGAACGATTTCTACTTCGGCATCCTTGATTTTCCCGTACCGGATTTCGGCAACCCGCCCGTAATCGCCCGAACGTTCAGCCTGTTCGGCTTCAAACTTCAGGTTTTCGATTTCCGTTTTATGCTGCTGAATGCCATCGATCAGCGACTTTTCCATTTCCCACTGGGCACGGTAACGGTTCTGGTCTTCTTTCAAGTTGGCAATCTCTTCGTTCAGCCCGGCCAGTTTGCTTTCGTCCTTCTCGCGTTTAATGGCCTCGCGCTCAATTTCAAGTTGTTTGATTTTACGTTCAATTTCGTCCAATTCTTCGGGCACCGAATCCATCTCCAACCGTAATTTGGCTGCCGCTTCGTCCATCAGGTCGATGGCCTTGTCAGGCAAAAACCGGTCAGAAATATACCGCTGCGACAGTTCAACCGCCGAAATAATTGCATTGTCTTTGATCCGCACCCGGTGATGGTTTTCATAACGTTCCTTCAATCCTCTTAAGATGGAGATAGCGCTCAGCGTATCGGGTTCGTTCACCATCACAATCTGGAAACGGCGCTCAAGCGCCTTGTCTTTTTCAAAATATTTTTGATACTCATCAAGCGTGGTAGCGCCAATAGCCCGCAATTCACCACGGGCCAGTGCAGGTTTTAGAATATTGGCCGCATCCATAGCACCCTCGCTTTTTCCGGCACCAACCAGCGTGTGAATTTCATCGATAAACAAAATTACTTCACCCTCTGCTTTGATCACCTCGTTCACCACGGCTTTTAAGCGTTCCTCAAACTCGCCCTTATATTTTGCACCGGCAATCAGCGCACCCATATCGAGCGAAAACAATTGCTTCGATTTGAGGTTTTCGGGAACATCGCCCCGCACAATCCGATGGGCAAGTCCCTCGGCAATAGCTGTTTTACCGGTTCCCGGTTCGCCAATCAACACAGGGTTGTTCTTGGTACGGCGCGACAAGATTTGCAGCAAACGCCGGATTTCTTCGTCACGTCCGATTACCGGATCCAGTTTACCGCTTCTCGCCCGTTCATTCAGATTGATGGCAAAACGGCTCAACGAGTTAAACTGATCTTCAGCGGTTTGGCTCTCCACTTTGGCCCCTTTCCGCAAATCGGCCACGGCAGCTTCCAAGTCTTTCCGGCTGATGCCGCTGTCCTTCATTAAAGTTGAAATTGTGTCACCGGTTTCAATCAAGGCCAGCAAAATGTGTTCGACCGAAACAAACTGGTCCCCCATTTTTTGGGAAATGTCCATCGATTTTTGAAGCGTTTTGTTGGCATTTCCGGAAAGATATTGCTCCCCACCGGAAACCTTGGGATAAGAATCCACAATTCGATCAACCGCTTGTTGAAAGATGGGAACATTAACTCCAAGTTTTTTCAGCAAAAATCCACTTACATTTTCGGCTGTATGGAGCAAACCTTTCAGAATGTGCCCGTTTTCGATGGCCTGGTGTTGCTTTCCCTGGGCAATTTCGAAAGCATGTTGCAGTGCTTCCTGCGATTTGATGGTGAAATTATTAAAGTTCATTGTGCTCACTTTTTTCTGTCCAATTTAAGGTTTCCAATCGTTACGCCGTTATAAGTTTAACGACAATGTATATTTTCAAAAAAGCAACCAACCGAAAACGTGAGCAACAAAAAGGACAAAATGTCGCCAAGTGAACGAACAGACTGAATTTTAGTCAGATAAAAATTATGAGAGAAGAAAATCTGACAGGATTTTACACAAAAAAAAAGGATGGTGGGCGCCATCCTTTCTTCAAACTTTAACCAAACTTATCTCTATGAAAAAAAATTGTACTCTTGAATCTCTCTGTCTTGTCGAAACAAAGATACGGGATCTAACCGTTAAGAAGCTGCAAGCAACGTTAAGGAACGTTAAAGATGGTTTGACATGGAAATGGTCAATCTCAAAAAAAGAAAAAGGATGGTGGGCGCCATCCTATTTTCTAACTTAACCAAACCTATCTCTATGAAAAAATTATGCTTAAAATCCTACGTTCTTATACATACAAAAATACGGCATAGAAACGTTAAGAAGGCTCAAGCTACGTTAACAAATGTTAAGAGTTTGACTTTCGGCAATTTCAGTCCATCCAATTCTAAAAATTCGTCCAGAATACCTACTTGCAGGTTATCAAATCAAAGTACAAAATCGCAACTTGGTCAAAAACACCACTTTCTAAAATCTTAATAGCTATATAACAGCTATTTGCAAAGTCATTTCTTTTCAGTTTTCAAAAAATTACGTTTACATTAGCGAATGAAAACTTAGACTTAGCAAATTTTTAAACTAATCCAAAACGATGTTTTTATGGCAAAGTATGTTTATACATTCGGCAATGGAAAAGCCGAGGGAAAAGCAGATATGAAAAACCTTCTCGGCGGGAAAGGGGCTAACCTGGCTGAAATGAACCTGATTGGCGTACCAGTTCCTCCAGGTTTCACAATTACGACCGAGGTATGTACCATTTATAACCAACAAGGGAAAGATGCAGCTTTAACTGTCATCAACGGCGAAGTAGAAAGAGCAGTGTCGCAGATAGAGGAATTGACCGGCACTAAATTTGGGGACAAAGATAATCCCTGTCTCGTTTCGGTTCGTTCTGGCGCCCGGGTATCGATGCCCGGAATGATGGACACGGTTTTGAACCTGGGGCTGAACGACCTGGCGGTGCAAGGGATCGCAAAAAAATCAGGTAATGAACGTTTTGCCTGGGACTCGTACCGTCGTTTTGTACAAATGTACGGCGATGTGGTACTGGGCATGAAACCTGAAAGCAAGGAGGATATCGACCCGTTTGAGGCCATCATGGACAACCTGAAAGAAGAAAAAGGCATTGAGCTGGATACCCAATTTACAACAGAAGACCTTAAACTATTGGTCATTCGCTTCAAAGAAGCTGTACTGAAAGTTACCGGCAGAAGCTTTCCGGACGATCCTTGGGAACAACTTTGGGGCGCCGTGTATGCTGTTTTCGACAGTTGGATGAACGACCGAGCCGTGTATTACCGAAAAATGCACGGTTTTCCGGCAGAATGGGGAACAGCCGTTAACGTTCAGGCCATGGTATTTGGGAACATGGGCGACACCTCCGCCACAGGGGTTGCTTTTACGCGCGACGCAGCCACCGGCGAAGACATCTTCAACGGCGAATACTTGATTAATGCCCAGGGTGAAGATGTGGTGGCCGGAATCCGCACCCCGCAGCAAATTACACTGGAAGGCAGTAAGCGCTGGGCAGAACTGGCAGGCGTATCAGAAGAGAAAAGAAAAGCCAGTTTCCCGTCGCTGGAAGAAACCATGCCGGCTTTGTATGCAGAACTCATGAGTGTTCAGGAAAAACTGGAAAATCATTATAAAGACATGCAGGACCTGGAATTTACCATCCAGGAAGGTAAACTTTGGCTGCTGCAAACGCGCAACGGGAAACGGACCGGAGCGGCGATGGTGAAAATTGCGATTGATATGCTGGAGCAAGGCATGATCGACGAAAAAACAGCATTGTTGCGCATCGAGCCAAATAAACTCGACGAATTGCTCCATCCGGTTTTCGACACAGAAGCAATGGCTAAAGCACATGTCCTGGCAAAAGGACTTCCCGCCTCACCGGGAGCAGCTACCGGTCAAGTGGTTTTCTTTGCAGATGAAGCATCAAATTACGAAAACACCATCTTGGTCCGCATCGAAACATCCCCCGAAGATCTGGAGGGAATGAACATTGCACGCGGCATTTTGACCGCCCGTGGCGGGATGACCTCGCACGCTGCCGTAGTAGCCCGCGGCATGGGAAAATGTTGCGTATCCGGTGCCGGCGCTGTAAAAATTGATTACAAAACCCGCGTGATGACCATTGGCGAAAACAAATTCGTTGAAGGAGACTGGATTTCGCTGAATGGCTCAACCGGAGAAGTTTACGAAGGCAAAGTAAAAACAAAAACCCCTGATATGGGCGGTGACTTTGGTAAAGTGATGGACCTGGCGGACAAATTTACACGCATGTCAGTCCGGACCAATGCCGATACCCCAAATGATGCACAAGTTGCACGCAACTATGGAGCAAAAGGGATCGGACTTTGCCGTACCGAACATATGTTTTTTGAAGGAGAACGCATCAAAGCCATGCGCGAGATGATCCTTTCTTCAACAAAAGAAGGACGCGAAAAAGCACTCGCAAAACTTCTGCCCTACCAACGCGGCGACTTTGAAGGCATCTTTGAAGCAATGGAAGGCTACGGAGTTACCGTGCGCCTGCTTGACCCACCCTTGCACGAGTTTGTGCCCCACCAGCAAGCCACACAGAAAGAACTGGCACAGGAAATGGGCATATCCATCGATGCCGTCAGAACGAAAATATCAGAACTTGAGGAGTTCAACCCGATGTTGGGTCACCGCGGTTGCCGGTTGGGAATTACCTATCCTGAAATTACTGCCATGCAGGCACGTGCAATTATAGAAGCGGCCCTAAACCTGAAAGCCAGAGGTATTGCTACCCTGCCTGAAATTATGGTCCCGCTGGTAGGCACTGTGGCCGAGCTGAAACACCAGGCAAACATCATTCGAGATACTGCCGAAAAAGTTTTCGAAGAAAAAGGCGACCGGATTGATTATCTGCTTGGAACCATGATTGAGATTCCACGCGCCGCACTTACGGCTGATCATATTGCCGAAGAAGCCGACTTCTTCTCGTTCGGCACCAACGACCTGACCCAGATGACCTTGGGCTACTCGCGCGATGATGCAGGCAAATTCCTGCCCGTTTATCTGGACAACGGTATCCTGAAACAAGACCCGTTCCAGGTGCTTGATCAAAACGGGGTTGGGCAGCTGGTAAAAATGGGCGTTGAAAGAGGCCGTTCGGTAAAACCCAAACTGAAAGTGGGCATTTGCGGCGAGCACGGCGGTGAACCCAGCTCTGTGGAATTCTGCGACAGCGTTGGACTCGATTATGTGAGTTGCTCTCCTTACCGCGTACCAATCGCCAGAGTGGCTGCTGCTCAAGCCAACATAAAGCATAGCCAGGCAAAATAATATTATCATACGATTGTAAAAAGCCGCTCCATTCCCGAGCGGCTTTTTTGCTACTCACTAAGCCGGATTTCTTGTCCGTCAACATTTTTCAAAGGAACCATCCCCGTAGCCGCTATTTTATCCGTAATTTGTATCTGTTTACAAAAAACGACCATTATGAACCTGATTGAAAAAGGCAGTGGACTCTACACCGATCATTATGAGTTAACCATGGCGCAAGGCTATTTCCTGAGTGGGCGTCACAACAAGCCGGCTTGCTTCGATTATTTCTTCCGAAAAATACCTTACCAGGGAGGCTTCGTAGTATTCTCCGGACTATCATCCTTGCTTGAGTTGCTTGAAAAATTCCGGTTCGATCAGGATGCGTGCGAATACCTGACATCGATTGGTTTTGATGAACGTTTCGTTGACTACCTAAGTCGTTTTTCATTTCAGGGAGATATCATTTCGGTGCGCGAAGGCGAGGTGATTTTCCCGAATGAACCCGTATTGCGCGTTGAAGGGAATATCCTGGAAACCCAACTCATTGAAACCGTTCTGTTGAATATCCTGAATTTTGAATCGCTGATTGCTACCAAAGCCTGCCGGATGCGCCTGGCTGCGGGAAGCCGGCTATTACTGGAATTTGGCCTTCGCCGGGCACAGGGGCTAGGAGGGATAAATGCCACCAAAGCAGCCATAAGTGGTGGATTCGACAAAACCTCGAATGTTTACGGCGCCTGGAAATTTGGCGTGGAAAGCAGCGGAACGATGGCTCATTCCTGGATTCAAAGTTTTGAAGATGAATTGACGGCCTTCCGGGTGTATGCAGACCATTTCCCCGATAATTGCATCCTGCTGGTGGATACTTACAACACGCTGAAAAGCGGCATTCCAAACGCGATAATCGTGGCCCGTGAGCTGCAAGAAAAAGGGCACCGGCTTATCGGAGTGCGGCTGGACAGCGGCGACCTGACCTACCTGAGCAAACAAACCCGTAAAATGCTGGATGCAGCCGGTTTGACCGAGGTAAAAATTGTTGCATCCAACCAGCTCGATGAGCACATTATCCAGAGCTTGCTGGCACAGGGCGCGCCAATTGATGTTTTTGGGGTAGGCACATCACTCGTTACCGGGAAGGACGACCCCGCGCTGGATGGCGTTTACAAACTTTCGTGGTTCGATGGAAAACCATCGTTGAAAGTTTCGGAAAACAAAACGAAAATGACCCTGCCCGGAAAGAAGACCATTCACCGCTTTTTAGACAAAGAAAACCAATTTTATGCCGATGGTATTTCCAACATTGGAGAAGGCCCGTACGAATACATCCACCATCCGGCAGAGCCCGAAAAGCGAAAACAAGTGGTAAACCTTCAAAAGGAAGAGTTAATGACACCGGTGATGAGAAACGGGAAAACGATCCTGCCCTGGGCTTCACCCGCCGAAAATGCTGCATTTACCCTAAAACGGCTGCAACAAATGCCCGAAGAACACAAACGTTTTTTGAACCCTCACGTTTACAAAATCGGTATAAGTGAAAAATTACTGGCCAGCAGAAATGCGGTGGCTGATCATGTTTACCCAAAAAATGAATTTTGAATCATTCAATAAAAACAAAAGACCATGAAAGCCTTACTGATTGTCGATCTTCAAAATGATTTTTTACCCGAAGGAGCGCTGCCAGCATCCAACGGTGACAAAGTGGTCCCGGTAATCAACAAGCTGATGGAGCATTTTAGCCTGATTATTGCCTCCAAGGACTGGCACCCGGCCAACTCGGTTCATTTCAAAAAATGGCCGGTTCACTGTATTGCCGGCTCAAAAGGGGCCGAATTCCCGTTCAGCCTCAACCGCCCAAAAATTGACCTGGTTTTGTATAAAGGGACGAACGATCTGGATGATGGTTATTCCGCATTCGAGGCCACGAACATCTCCTTGGACCAACACCTCAAAATGCACGCGGTAAACTCGCTGTACATTTGCGGATTGACCACCGAATATTGTGTAAAAAACACTGTTCTGGATGCACTTAAAGCAGGTTACGAAACCTTCGTGGTGCAAGACGCAACAGCCGGAGTAAACGCCCATTCGGGAGATGAAAAAGCCGCTTGGGACGACATGCAAAAAGCCGGGGCAAAACTGACTACGGCTGCTGCCATGACAAGAGTCTAAGAACTTTACGCAGATTTGTACATATGCGCAATCAACGCACAACAAACCAGCCGATAACGGAAAAGACAGAGCCCATTTAAAGTAAAAAAACTCCCTTTCGGTTCACCGAAAGGGAGTAGGAAAAGTGGTGTGCTAATTAGAAGGGAAATTGATGCTATTTAATTGATGCTGCTCAAATTCATTTTTCCGAATCCTGTTTAAAAGCCGGTTTTCCAAATCGCTCAAAATGTTCATGTAATTGATGAACGCCAGATAGGGATTCTGGTACGGGTTGAAATGCTGTGCGGCAAATTCGTCTTCGAAGAAACGGTCGTTCATGTAAAACAAATAATTTTTGTCCTGAAGGTACTCCCAATCCCGGGCAAGCGTTTCACAATCGCATGCTTTTACCATTTCATTTAAAAGTACGAGTTTACTATACGCCTCTTTTTGCAGGTCGTTTTTCAGCCAAAGGTTCTTGCCTTTTTTTCCTGACACTCTTCTTTCGGTGTTACCATTGCCGGATGAAGTCCTTGATAAACCCACAAATTCGCTCGGCAATACAAATCCGGCTTGCGAATCGGCCCCCAACTCTGTGAGTAACGTTTGCCAAAAAAACGACCGGTTCAACAAAAATGGCTCATCCAGTTGAGCCAGGTTGTACTCAATAAATACAGGAGTTGACTGCGCATGCTCCCGGATTTGCTTTAACAGTTTCTCCGGACGGGAGTAGTTATTTTCACGCAACAGGGCCAATTCGTGCTTCTGCACCGAACGGCTTAATTTCTGATCTGCAAACCACATCTCAAGACAGCCCTGAATTATATTACAATTCATATCATTATCAGGTTCTGCACCACCCCCTACAACCGCCTTTTTCCCAACTTTGCGAATCACGGAAAGGCTCTGTGCCGATAACTCGTTTCGGCCAGCCATAAAAACCTTCGGAGTTGTTCCAAAAAAATGCTGGAGGAACTGGTCGTGCAACAAGAGCTGCTCCTTCAGCAAACTGCTATCATTAAACGCCACCAAGCTGTTAGACCAGGAAACAGACAA
This sequence comes from Mangrovibacterium sp., assembly GCA_050178015.1. Classification (GTDB taxonomy): domain Bacteria; phylum Bacteroidota; class Bacteroidia; order Bacteroidales; family Prolixibacteraceae; genus Gaoshiqia. The sequence continues at coordinate 6,481 of JBFXGM010000025.1, read as the reverse complement.
GAACTCAATCAGTCCGTGCTGATGCAACGTATCCAATGTCACCAAAGCTTCAGGACGATATTTCTTAAACAACTTCAGGGTGATACCCGAAACGGCAATGCCCAGTTTTATTTTACTCTTGGTCTGAGTGTTCAATTTGGACACCAAATCGAAAAAAGGCACAAAAATATCCCTGTAAAACTGATCAACCTGACTATCGGTTACACAATCGTCGTAATAATAATCATTCTTATTCACCTCAAAAAAACGGTACTGCCGGAGGATTGCCGGCAAATGAAGTTGAATACACAAACATACCTTATTCATTTCCACAGATTTTATGCGCATTTTGTCATTTTATCATAAACACGTACCAATTGTTTCGCAGACTGGTCCCAATTGATGTTACCCACCTCACGGGTGCCGTTTTTTACCATCATTTTTTTCAATTTTGAATATTTCAAAATGCTGTAAACGGCATCGGCCATGGCATCCGTGTCCCAAAAATCGACGGCAATGGCATGCTTGACCACCTCAGACACTCCCGACTGCTTTGAAATAATGACCGGTACGCGACAGTGCATGGCCTCGAGCGGGGCAATTCCGAACGGCTCGGACACTGAAGGCATTATATATACATCTGAGCGGGTGTACATCTCCTGCACCTGTTCGCCGCATAAAAAGCCTGGAAATTGAAATTTATCCGTCAAACCATATTTGTTCACCAAGGCGACCATTTGAGCCGTCATATCACCGCTCCCAGCCATGACGAATTCAACCGACGCCATTTTCTGCAGTACTTTCCGGGCAACCTCAATAAAATATTGCGGTCCTTTTTGCAGGGTAATGCGTCCCAAAAAGGTGACTGTTTTCACTTCTTTTTTTTGCGGGTTAGCAATTGCCGCAACGGGTTCAACCCCATTGTGAACGGTATAAATCTTTTCCGGAGAGATACCATACTTCTCAACAATTATCCTTTTTGTATGATTACTTACAGAAATGATGGCATCAGCGGCCTCCATGCCCTGTTTCTCAATCTGAAAAACATCTGGATTGACGTGCCCCCCGCTACGGTCAAAATCGGTTGCATGAACATGGATGACCAATGGCTTGCCAGTTACTTTTTTAGCCAACACCCCTGCCGGATAAGTCAACCAGTCGTGGGCATGAATGAGGTCGAACTCTCCGCTTTTGGCAATATACTCCCCAATTATCGAGTAATTGTGAATTTCGGTCAACAGATCAGCCCCATATTTCCCGGTAAATGTTACTTTCCTGGACTTTACTTCATTGTCCTTGCCGGCCTGATTAGATTTAGCCTGGATGACTTCAGCATATTTTACAGGATCGACATACGGCAACATCCCCGATCGCACACTGATATAGGTATAAGGATCGCAAAGGCGCTCCTGATTAATTTTACTTTTGATCAGGTCAATTTCATTCGCCCCGATAAATTCCATCCGTGAGGTTTCCTCGTTACCATACGCCCTGGGTACAACAAACGTAAGATCAATATCAGCATAAGCGGTCAACGCCTTGGTAATCCCCAAACAAGCTGTTCCCAAACCTCCGGAAATGTTGGGCGGAAACTCCCAACCAAACATAAGCACTCTCATAAATACGTTCCTTTTATCTTTTTTATAAAACATTATCAACCCCTGTTACACCCTAAATAAGGTGTAAAACCTTCCCATTCAATCTGAAAAAAGTGAATGATATTTCGGAGACAAATACTTTTACTACTGACTTAAAAGAATGAATAACCAATTTTGGGTTCTTGAGCAGTGCAGGTATAATCCTCACTATGCATTTGCCAGGCAACAACAAAGGCATGAGGAATTCTGGTTAAATTTCGGACTGTTCGTGACGGAAGTAAATCAATTTGCGAAGTGTGTCCTTTGGAGTGTGGCGCTCTGGGAAGTTCCATTTTTTTGTTTCTCGAATTCGTCATATTACACGCTTTTTGGTTTTTTAGTTCTTGCAATTTATGAATACATATTCATTTTAACCCACTTTTTTACCTTCCATTTAATTGTTCATTTTGTTCATTTTTATAACATACGTGCAAATGGCAGTTAAATCAAACATACTGTATCATGCACATAAAGTTATGCATTTAAAACTTTTACAAATTGTTAATGCGCCAATTAGCCAAATAACAGCTGTCATGCATTTTATTTGGATAATTTTCCTTTTTATCTGGCAAATACTATCTTTGTCTTTCGCGCAATTTTAAATGTATAAGGCACTTTTATATTACCATAGCGATAATGGGAGAAGAGATTATTGAGATTCTGAAAGAGGACATTCAGAACAAATTTGGGAAGGAAATCAGGTATGGGAAAGACTGCAACGAATTATCCGAAGTAATTTTAGATAACACTAAACGACAGGTTAGTACTTCAACCCTAAAACGATTTTTTGGAATTATTGATTCGCCGTTTAAGCCATCGAGATACACATTGGACACGTTGGCCATTTTTCTTGGCTTTAATGATTGGCATGCGTACTTGAACTGTTTTGACGAAACGAAACATCACTCTCACCAACCAACTACCTGGGAATTACTAAAGAAAAGGGTCCAGTTGGTTACAGATAATAGTCTTCGATCATTAAAACTTAAAACAGGGTACCATCATCCGGACAATTTCTTGTTCCGCGATTTCTTGAAAAAACGGATTGATTCATTTGTAGAAGCTCCGGAAACAGCAACGATGCTGGTGGCACCGGACGGCTATGGGAAAAGCAGTTGTCTGATAAAATTAGTTGAGAACTATTTCTGTGCCCCCGACTCCCCTTATAAAAATGATATTGTTTGCCTCATCGACGGTGGCATATTTTTCAGCCTGTATTCAAACAATTCGCAAATTGAATTGCTCCACCAATTACTGGAATTTAACGTTCAAACCAGCTTGGGCCATTACTTTTTGCAAAATCCACAACAACTCAAAGGACGCATTTGGATAATTATTGATGACGTGGATGAGATTTTCTTCGAAAAAGAAAAGTATCACCAGTTTGCTGAAAACCTGATGCGATTGATACTTTACAATCGAGAAAATAACTGGTATAAACTGATCTTAACCTGTCGCCCGGAGAATCTGGACATCTTCAATCACTTAATTCAAAAACACCCGTTATTTAAATCATGCTGGTTCGGGGTTAACTTTGGTGGCGATAAGATGATTGAATCCATCAACATCCCTCTTTACCGGAAAAAAGAAATTAAGAGCCTGCTAAAAAGTAGCCATATTCAGCCTTCCTATGATTTCCTGAACTTTCATAACAACGGGCTGATGGACATGATGCATTACCCCACACTATTGACCTCATTTATTGGCAAGTTCAATAATTCCGGAAACCTGTCTGAAATAGAATTGCTGAACAGATTTGTCTCGAAAAAATTGTTTACATACCCACTCCGCGAAGAGAAGCTGCAGCTCGTTGAAAACTTCATCACCCTGTGCAACTCTGGCTTAAATAGTGTTTCGGTGCGGAAGGACGATTTGCTCGACAACAAAGAGTTGATAGGAGCTTACCGCGAATTGATCTCACAAGGAATCTTTTACGAATATATCATTCCGGAAGGATTTTGGGACCAACACATTTATGTGCGGTTCAGCCAAAACATGGTTCTCGAATTTATCCTGATAAACAAATGGATGAAGAACCGCAAGCCAGACTTGACATTACTTCAGGAAATAAATGAATTTTACAGCAGCAACACGCAGTTGCAATGTCGTTTGATGCAACTTTTCGTTAAATTTCTTTTTCATGAAAAAAATTACGAGTTAATCAAACAACTGCACACGCGCATGGAAACTTCAATTGATTTCCCCTACCAATCATCGAGACAATTGCCTGCCTGCATCACATCGATGGAGGCCGAAATCAGAAGACTGGTGCGCAACAACAAACAGGCACAAAAAACGCTCATCCCCTGGTTCGCCCAATCAAAACTTGGGCAATTACTATATTTTCAGGAAACATTCGACATGGATGATCTGATGGATTATTCCGATGAAAATCTGGAGGTGTACTTGAAACACACCGGCACCAGTTCGGCCAGGGCATTTGTTTATTATCTCAGGTTTATGCAGGGACTATTCGCACTGGATGAGAACAAATGCCTCACAGAATACAAAAACACACAACAACTGGATTGTTCCGATTTTGAAGTTCCGCTGTTCGCCGGTTATTATTTTGCTGTCAGAATTTTGTACCAGTCCATTTTCGAACATAAGACAGATGCGGCTGTTTTGAACGAGATACTCTCCTATTCCAACCGACTGCTCAATCAGGAAGTTTCCAACTTATCATCGTTTCCTCAATTTGAAATTTCTGTAGTTTACCGCTACAACCTGTGCGACAAATTTGATGAAGTGCTGCAACTGGTGCGGTTCATTGAAGACCATTATGATCTGAATCCGGCAAATGTTAACTGCTTCACTCAATTGTACCAATTTTGCCACGCCAGGGCCTTGCTACACACCGGAGAGGAAGAAAAGGCCTTGCATATTTACAAGAACATGGACCCGATCCGGTTTCCCTTTCACATGAAAAATTACCTTCAACTGAATGCTGACCTTATCCGGGCAGACTTTCTATTCTATCGCAAGAAGACGAAGAAGCTGAGGAAACTTGTTGAAGAAATGAAAAGCCTTTCAACTATTCTAAAATTTGATTACTTCTACAAACGAGCCGAACTGATCGAACAAAAGCTTTCAGCAGCTCCGGATCATCAGCATCAGGATCAAAACGACGAATAATTTTGCGGACACCTCCACTTGCAACAACAACAAAACAACATACTGACTTAAAAGCAGTTACCCCGTCCACAGGAAAGAAACAGGGTAACTTAATCGCTATGCAGTCTTATTTTTATTCTGGTTTTACACCAATAAATCTCTTAAAAGTGAGCTGAAAGTTGAATTCCGATCCGCGGCGCCGGGCGGTAGCCATGTTCACAACGTTCGAAGTACATGTCGCCGTGCCGGTAATATACGAGATTCCCGTGACGGACCCGTTCAACCCGGAAAGGCAGGTCAACAAAAATTACATTTCGGGGAAGTTCAACCCGCACATAGCCAACTCCTTGATAGTGGCGGTAATAATTGCCCCCGTAAAAGTAAAAATCGCCGTGAGCATGCCGCATTCGAATTGGGGTGGAATGGAATTTCCGGTAAACATGCCCGTATTTTGGGTGATGGTACTCGTAACGGTTCGGTCGGTCGTACCGATAGGTATAATCTTTTTTGTGGTTTTTTACATCATAAACATGGCGGTCACGATCGCAGTCGCGCGAATCATTGTAAGTCCTTCGATCTTCCATGCGACCGTACTTTTCTTGCTTTTTATGATCATCTTTACGGTATTCCCGCTTTTGAGCTTCGGCGTTGAAGCTTGTCATTACTGCTGCAAATACTATTACTGCTGCAATCAGTCTGAAGTTGAATTTTGTTTTCATGGCTTCCAGTTTTAAAAAGTTTAAAAATCAATCTGTCTGGTGCCTGCACTTACCGGTAATCAGTTACACCTCATAAAACAAAGGCCATGCCAAAAACACATCAAGCTAATCCACAATAAATTACACACAAATTATCAACAATAAAATCAGCTTATCCTTTTTTTTGGAAAGAGAATATTATTTTTGCACAAAATTTAAAAACTGTGGGACGAATATTAGCCATTGATTACGGTAAAAAACGGGTTGGGCTGGCCGTTACTGATCCGCTGAAAATTATCGCCAATAAACTGACCACAGTGCCCAGTCATCAGATCTTCGATTTCCTGAAAGATTATTTTCAGAAAGAAGAAGTGGAAAAAGTAATCATTGGCTACCCGCTGCAAATGAACAATGAAGCCTCGGAAGCCGTTTTATACATCAATCCTTTTTTAAAGCGGTTTCAAAAACTTTTTCCGGAAGTACCCATTGAGCAGGTGGATGAACGTTTTACATCGAAAATGGCCTTTCAAACCATGATCGATGCCGGGCTGAAGAAAAAAAACAGGCAGAATAAAGGTATGATTGATACAGTCAGTGCTACGATTATCCTGCAATCATACATGGAACAACAAAAATTTAAATCATGATTTACCCGATAACCGTTTACGGTGAACCATTGCTGCGCAAAGTAGCCGAACCCATTGCAAAAAACATGGATGGACTGCAACAACTGATTGACGACATGTTTGAAACCATGTACCATTCGGACGGGGTTGGCCTGGCTGCGCCACAGATTGGTAAATCCCTGCGTATTTTTGTCATTGATGCCTCCTCTGCCGCTGATGATGAGCCCGAGCTGGAAGGTTTCAAAAAAGCCTTTATCAACCCCGAAATTTTAGAGCGGCGTGGCGACGAATGGGTGATGAACGAAGGCTGTCTGAGTCTGCCCGAAATCCGGGAAGATGTGTCCCGACCGGAGTTCGTAAAGATCAGATACATGGACGAGAACTTTGTGGAACATGTGGAAGAATATGGTGGGTTTGCGGCTCGCGT